>NZ_JBNPTW010000011.1:0-228923 GCF_051167855.1 Bradyrhizobium sp. HKCCYLRH3099 | reverse complement strand
AGCCGAGGCGCTTGACGAATTACTGTCATCGGTACAACAAAAACGATCCAGTGTTGCGACGACCGTTTGAACTCAAGGGATGTTCGGCTGAACCTGTGGTGACTGCCGCCTGCTTATTCTTCTGCAGGCGGGCCATGGGTGAGGCCTTCACCCGGCATTCCCTGCGCCCTCGCGTTGAGCGGGGGGCGTCGACGAAAAACTCGGGCGGATGGCGCCGCGAGGCCGCGAGCGCGTGTCCGCGCTGCCGGTGAAGGTGTGATGAACTGATGGTGTCTCGGCCGGTTTGCGTGCCCTGCCGTCACACATCGGCCGGAGGAGCAGCGGCATCGAGGACGCGCTGGAATCAATCCTTCAGCGGTCCAACCGGGCGTCGCCGGTTCGGCGTCAGGGGCGTGAAGCCGCACGCGCGCGGCTTGCGAATCCGTGGGTGTTGCAACTAGTGTCGCTGAACCGGAGGAGGGCACGATGAGGGGCGTCCTGTTGGCACTGCTGGGAGCGGCGCTGCCGGTCCTGACAATGGTTCCAGTTTCCGCGTATGCGTATACCGCCGAGCAGGAGCAGGCGTGCACGGGCGACGCCTTCCGGCTGTGTAGTTCCGACATTCCGGATGTCGATCGCGTCACCGCTTGCATGGTCCGGCGCAAGGCCGAGCTGTCGCCGCCGTGTCGCGCCCAGTTCGGTCCGCCGCCGCGGCAGGCGGCATCGCGCGCCGACAAGCCGATGAGCATTCGCCCGGCGGCAACCAGGAAGCCGGTCAATGCGCGCGCGGGCAAGACGAAGAAGTCGCGGCCGGATGAAACCTGACGCGCCGATGCGCACCACGCCGTGCAGCTTCAGCATGCAAGCACACGCGGTGAACACCGGATGTTGCCGGAGAAAGCGACATCATCGGCTGCATTTTCTGCTGACGGTGTGACTCAAAAACCAATCCGTTTCAGCAATCAGGAGTTACGCCATATCAAACGCTAAATTTATCTTCCGCGAATCAGTCCGCTGATTCATTTTCGCCGCCGGGGTCAATCTGGAGGCCAAGGTATGAACGTTATTGTTTTCGCATCGCGTAAGGGCGGTTCAGGCAAGAGCACCCTGGCCGCTCATCTCGCTGCGCAGATCAAGGCGAGCAAGTCCTGTCTGCTCATCGATGCCGACCCCCAGGGGTCGCTGACGCTCTGGCACAAGCTGCGCGGGACCAACGAGCCGCCGATCAAGACCGCCGTGAACTCGGTGAGCGCGATCGTCTCCGCCGCCCGCCGCGACGGTGTCGAGTGGGTGCTGATCGATACGCCGCCGACCATCTCGGCCGTGGTCGAGGATGCGATCAAGAACGCGACCATGGTGATCATCCCGGCGCGTCCGGGCGTGTTCGACGTCAACGCGGTGCAGGAGACGATCCAGACCTGCCGCGCCGCGCGCAAGCCCTATGCGGTCGTGCTCAACGGCGCGCCGGCGCGCCGCGACGATGCCGAGAGCCCGATCGTGACGATCGCCCGCGAGGCGCTCGCCAAGTTCAAGGCGCCGGTGTGGGGCGGCCAGATCACCAACCGCGCCGACCTGTTGATGGCGCTCGGGCAGGGCGAAGGCGTGCGCGAATATTATGCGGAAGGCCGCGCGGCGGCCGAGATCGCCCGCCTGTGGGCTGCGATCGAGCGCTCGGTGAAGGCGATCCGCGGCACGGTGTCGGCCAACGGCGCGATGCACAAGCAGGCGGCGTGATCGGGACATGGGAGTTGAACGCGCGGGGGACCGCGCGTTTTGGCAGCGAGATCAGGCGACCATCAGCAGATAGAACGCGATCGCCGGCGTGAGCGTCAGGATCACCGACCAGATCCCGATCGCCCAGAGAATGTCTTCGGTGCTGAATCCCTGACGCTCAGGGAATGGATGATCCTGAAAAGCCACGACGCCCCCGCGCTCGTTTTGAGGTTTTCAACATCGATAGCGGATCATCTTTAAACATCGCGTTTCGGACTACGCCGCATTTGCCGACCTTTGTTAGCTCCGATTAACCACCGCCGCGCCGCCGCTCGATCTCCTGGTCGAGCCGGGCCGCGAGCGCGGCGCCGACCTCGACCATCGGCAGCCGCACTTCGGGGCTGGCGATCAGTCCGGTCCGGGCGAGCCAATACTTGGCCGGAGCGGGGCTCGGCTCGGTGAACAGCAGCCGCGTGAGATCCTCGACCTCAGCCCAAGAGGTCGCGGCGGCCTCGGTCTCACCGGCCTTCACGTGGCGCAGGATGGCGGCGAAGGTCGCGGTCTCCAGATGCGCCGACAGCAGGATCGCGCCGTCTGCGCCGGCCTGCAGCGCGTCGAAGCTCTGGGCGTCCTCGCCCGTGAGGATCCGGAAGTCCGGTGGCCGGCGTGCGATCAGGTCGCGCGTCTGCATCCGGTTGGCGCAGCAATCCTTGAGGCCCGCGATGGCGCGATGCGCCGCGAGCTGCAGCAAGGTCTCGTTGTCGAGCCCGACGGCGGATCGATACGGAATGTTGTAGAGCACGATCGGATGGGCGGTCCGATCGGCCAGCGCCGTGAAATGCGCCAGCAGCCCGCGCTGCGAGGGACGGACATAGGGCGGGCTGGAGATCAGATAGAAGTCGATGGGCCATGATGCGGTTCGATCGAGCGCCTCGATCAGATCAGACGTCGCGACGCCGCCGAGGCCGAGACAGATCGGGAGGGAACGTCCGATGCCGTCGCATTCCGCGCGGACCACCTCGACGAGGCGGGCGCGCTCGTCCCACGACAGCGACAATCCTTCGCCGGAGGTCGCGCCGAGTACCAAGCCGTCGATCGGCTTGGCCGCGTAGTGGCGGACCAGTTGTCGCAGCGAGGCTTCGTCGAGCCCGCCGTCCCGGAACGGCGTGATCAGGGGAAGCCAGAGGCCGTGGAGGTGTGTGCTGGATGTCGTCATGATCGTCTCTCATGCTGGATGGCCGGAGACGGGACATGAAAAAACCCCGTCCTTGCGGCGGGGCCTGGTGATGCGGCGTCTGCTCGAACGAGAGTCTAGCGCGCGCGTCCACATGTCCCCGAAAGGGGAGCTTTTTTCGACGACAGTGCAATGCGCGAAATCGTGGACATGAGATCTAGATGCGCCGTGCACGACGCGCTGTCAACGACGTGAGCTCAGACGACGGCACAAAAAAATAGCCGGGCCCAATGAGCCCGGCTGGAGGTTTTGGCCAATGAGGCCGACACAATCACCTTCCAAGAGGGATTCCCGAGCGCTCACGCCACTGGAGGAGGGGGACAATGCGCAGCGCCAACGCTCAGTACTCAAGCAGTATGATCCTTCATGCGGCCCTGCAGCAACTAGGCAGGCCGCATGTCAGACATGCACAATCTCAAGCCGGCCAGCGCTGCGCTTTGCTCACGACAAAGTCACGGAACACTTGCACGCGTGCGACCGTCTTCAATTCCTCGGGATAGACGAAGTAGGTGTCGAGCTGGATCGAATCGGACTCGCCGAACAGCTGCACGAGACGGCTGTTCTCTTCAACGAGATAGTCGGGCAGCGCGGCGATGCCGAGCCCCTGCTGGCAGGCGCGGACGAGACCGAGAATGTTGTTGACCTTGAAATAGGCCTCGCGCGGACCGGAGCCGTTGCGGCCCGCATCGACCAGCCAGTTGCGGTTCTGCAGATGCGGCGCGACCTGGCCGTCGGCGAGCATGATGATGCGGTGGTCGTCGAGCTCGTCGAGGGTGCGCGGCGTGCCGAAGCGCTTCACATATTCCGGCGAGCAGTACGCATGGAAGCTGATCGCGAACAGCTTGCGCTGGATCAGATCGGGCTGCGTCGGCTTGCGGGTGCGGATCGCGACGTCGGCCTCGCGCATCGACAGGTCGAGCTCTTCGTCGGTGACGATCAGCGAGATCCGGATCTCCGGGTACATCGCGGTGAACTCGCCGAGCCGCGGGATCAGCCAGTTGATGCCGACGCCGGGCGTGGTCGTGATCTTGAGGTCGCCGCTCGGACGCTCGCGGCTGTCGGTCAGCTTGGCCCGTGCCGCCTGCAGCTGCATGAAGACGTCATGCGCGGTCCGGAACAGCAGATCGCCCTGCTCGGTGAGGATCAGGCCGCGCGCATGGCGATGAAACAGCGAGACCGCCAGCTCCTGCTCGAGCGCGCTGACCTGGCGCGAGACTGCCGATTGCGACAGTCCGAGTTGCTCCCCGGCATGCGTGAAGCTGCCAGCTTCCGCCGCTGCGTGAAACACCTTCAGCTTGTCCCAATCCATATCCGTAAATCCATCCCGTGATCGTGGCATCGTCAGTTCATTCCGCAGCGGCGCGTTCGCTCGCCGCGTGGGCGATGAAGCGTTCGGCCTCGAGGGCTGCCATGCAGCCCATGCCGGCGGCGGTGATCGCCTGCCGATAGGTTTCGTCGGCGACGTCGCCGGCGGCGAACACGCCGGGGACGGAGGTCGCGGTCGAGCCGGGCACCACCTCGACATAGCCGGACGGCTTCAGCTTGAGCTGTCCCGCGACGAGCTCGGTGGCCGGCGCATGGCCGATCGCGACGAAAACGCCATCAGCGGGCAGCTCGGTGAGCGCGCCGGTCTTGACGTTTTTCAGCCGAACGTGAGTGACTTTCGATGGTGAACTCGCGCCACAGATCTCGTCGAGCACGCTGTCCCAGACCACCTTGATCTTGGGGTGTTTGAACAGCCGCTCCTGCAGGATGCGCTCGGCGCGGAAATGATCGCGCCGGTGCACGACCGTGACGGTGGAGGCAAAATTGGTCAGGAACAGCGCTTCCTCGACCGCGGTATTGCCACCGCCGACAACGACGACCTCCTTGCCGCGATAGAAGAAGCCGTCGCAGGTGGCGCAGGCCGAGACGCCGAAGCCCTTGAACGTTTCTTCGGACGGCAGGCCCAGCCAGCGCGCCTGGGCGCCGGTGGCCAGGATCACGGTCTCCGCGAGATAGACGTCACCGGAATCACAGGTCAGGCGGAACGGACGCTGGCCAAGCTCGAGCTTGGTCACCAGATCGGTCCGGATCTTGGCGCCGACATGGGTGGCCTGCTTCTCCATCTGCTCCATCAGCCAGGGGCCCTGGATCACGTCGGCGAAGCCCGGATAGTTCTCGACGTCGGTGGTGATGGTGAGCTGGCCGCCGGGCTGGATGCCCTGGATCAGCACCGGCTCAAGCATGGCCCGTGCCGCGTAAATCGCCGCCGTATAGCCGGCGGGGCCGGAACCGATGATGACGACTTTGGCATGGATCGGAGCTTGCATGGCGACGAGAACTCGCTGGAAAGGGGGAGATTGACGACGCAGCGAGCGGAATGCGTGGACGAAACGCCCCGAGGCCCCATCGAAAATGTCAAATCCAAGTCTAAGCCATCTGGCAAGCTATGCAAGAATTGCAACGCATCTCGGCGAATTTTCCCTTCACGACCCGGTCAACAGGGGAAATCTAGAGTAATAAAATTGCGCAAATTGACCGGCTTGCGCTAAGAGATTGCGATCCACCCGGGGGCCCGCCTCCCGTTTGTTCCCGCCAGCCCCCAATCCCCCGTGACCAAGAATCTCGACGATATCGATCTCAAAATCCTGAGCGAAATTCAGGCCGACGGCAGGATCACGAATGTGGAACTGGCCAAGCGGGTCGGGATCTCGCCGCCGCCCTGCCTGCGGCGCGTCAGGACGCTGGAGGAGGAAGGTTACATCACCGGCTACCGGGGCCTGCTCGATCCGCGCAAGCTCGGCTTCGACGTCACCGTGTTCGCCGCGGTTCATCTCTCGAGCCAGGCCGATGCCGACCTGAAGGCGTTCGAGGAGTTCGTGCGGTCGGAGCCGCTGGTGCGGGAGTGCTGGATGCTGTCCGGCGAGGTCGACTTCATCCTGAAATGCGTGGCGCCTGACATGGCGACCTTCCAGGAGTTCGTGACGCATCTCACGGCGGCACCGCATGTGCGCAACGTGCGGACGTCGCTGGTGCTGCACAATTCGAAATACGACGCGGCGGTGCCGCTCGAGGTGAAGGGCCGCAATTGAACGTGGCCGTCATTCCGGGGCAGCCCCGAAGGGGCTGAACCCGGAATCTCGAGGTGGCGTCGGTAGTCTCTGGATTCCGGGTTCGATGCTGCGCATCGCCCCGGAATGACACGGAGATGAAGCGAACGCTCAGCTCTTCTTGCGCAGCAACGCGTCGAGGCTGATCGGGCCGCCGCCCGCCGTCGCCAGATACAGGCACGAGAAGCAGAAGGCGATTGCCGCGGTGCCGTTGTTCAGGAGCGGCAGCCAGACCGGCTCACCGGTCTTGAACATGTGGCCGAGGAAATAGGCGAACGCCATCTGGCCTGAGAGGATGAAGGCGACCGGGCGCGTCAGCAGGCCGACCATTAGCAGCGCGCCGAGCACGAGTTCGACCATGCCGGCCGTGTAGATGAGCGGCGGGATATTCGCGAAGTACGGAATCACCGGAAACTTGAAGATCTTCGCCACGCCGTATTGAAACAGCAGCAGGCCGGTGATGAAGCGAAACAGGCTGAGCACAGCCGGTTGCCATTTCGAGAGCATCTGCTCCATGTGTGATCGTCCCCCATCCAGGAAATCGGTAAGGCGGCCCCAGATATCAAGTCCGGCGTGGCTCGCCGGTCCTGACCTAGCCCATTCCTGTAACCCCGTCACCGCGTCTGTCTTCCCGGCCCGATGAATTGACCGTGTACTGCCGAACTGCCTGGATCGGGCGCAGGTCCCAAAACGCGAAAAGGGCCGCGCTTCGCGCAGCCCTTGGTCAGTCCAGACTCTTCTGGCGATGCGTGCGGCGAGACCGCCTCAGCGCCACTCGACCTTCTCGATCTCATAGGACTTGGCGCCGCCCGGGGCCATGACCTCGACGGTGGTCCCCATCTTCTTGCCGATCAGGGCACGGGCCAGGGGTGAGGTGATCGAGATCTTGCCCTTCTTGGCATCGGCCTCGACCTCGCCGACGATCTGCCAGACCGTCTTCTTCTCGGTGTCCTCATCGATCAGGGTGACGGTCGCACCGAACTTGATGGTATCGCCCGACAGCTTCGTCACATCGATGATGTCGGCGCGCGCGAGCTTGTCCTCGAGCTCGGCGATGCGGCCCTCATTGTGCGACTGCTCTTCCTTGGCGGCGTGATATTCCGCGTTCTCCGACAGGTCGCCATGGGACCGCGCTTCGGCGATGTGCTCGATGATGCGCGGGCGGTCCACCGACTGGCGCTGCTTGAGCTCGGTCTCCAACGCGGCGTAGCCGCCGGCGGTCATCGGAACCTTTTCCACCATCTCTTCTCGTCCTTCAGCCGTGCGGGCAGAGGCGCGCACGATCAGCATCTTCAGAATAGGCCATTGCGGCTCAAAGCAAAGCCTGAAAGCTCGGCCGCGCCGGTCCCGTCAAAGGCGGGACCAACATCGAACCGGGCAGCGAGTTCCTGCCGGAGGGCGTCATTTCCAATGATTGCCAATCGCTTAGCGGGCTCTCGCCCGCGCCACGCGATTAGTTTTCGGAAAAGTAACTCTGCAAGGTGCGGACCTCAAGGTCTCCCCCGAGATAGGCACGGATGCCTTGCGCAGCCGCCACGGCACCCGAAAGAGTGGTGTAATACGGCACTTTATGCAAGAGGGCAGCGCGCCGCAGCGAGCGGCTGTCGGCGAGCGCCTGCGGACCTTCGGTGGTGTTGAAGACCAGCTGGATGTCGCCGTTGGTGATGGCGTCCACGATGTGTGGCCGGCCTTCCAGCACCTTGTTGATCTTCTCCGTCGGCACGCCCTGATCGACCAGGAAGCGCTGGGTGCCCGAGGTGGCAACGACCTTGAAGCCATGTTCGTGCAACATGCGCACGACCTCGGTGATCCGGCTCTTGTCACTCTCGCGCACCGAGACGAACACCGTGCCCTTGCGCGGCACACGCGTGCCGCCGCCAAGCTGGCTCTTGGCAAAGGCCACCGCGAAGGAGCGGTCGATGCCCATCACCTCGCCGGTCGAGCGCATCTCCGGGCCCAGCACCGTGTCGACGCCGGGGAAGCGGGCGAACGGGAAGACCGATTCCTTGACGCCGACATGCTTCAGCGCGCGCTTCTTCAGGCCGAAATCGGCGAGCTTCTCGCCGGCCATGATTCGGGCCGCGATCTTGGCGACGGGTGTGCCGACCACCTTGGCGACGAACGGCACCGTGCGCGATGCGCGCGGATTGACTTCGAGCACGTAGATCGTGCCGTCCTTGATCGCATACTGGACGTTCATCAGGCCGACCACGTCGAGGCCGAGCGCCAGCTCGCGGGTCTGCCGCTCCAGCTCGGCGATGGTGGCTTCGTCCAGGGAGTGCGGCGGGAGCGAGCAGGCGGAGTCGCCGGAATGGATGCCGGCTTCCTCGATGTGCTCCATGATGCCGACGACGAAGGTGTCCTTGCCGTCGGAGAGGCAGTCGACGTCGACCTCGGTGGCGTCAGACAGATAGCGGTCGAACAGCAGCGGGTTCTTGCCGAGCACCGTGTTGATCTGGCCGGTCTTGTCGTTCGGATAGCGCGCCTTGACGTCGGCCGGCACCAGCTCGGGCAGGGTGCCGAGCAGGTAGTCGCTGAGCTGATTGTCCTCGCGGATGATCTGCATCGCGCGGCCGCCGAGCACGTAGGACGGACGCACCACCAACGGCAGGCCGAGATCCGCTGCGACGAGCCGCGCCTGCTCGACCGAATAGGCGATGCCGTTCTTCGGCTGCTTCAGATGCAGCTTGTCGAGGACGCGCTTGAACCGGTCGCGGTCCTCGGCCAGATCGATCGCCTCCGGCGAGGTGCCGAGGATCGGCACGTCGGCCGCTTCCAGCGCACGGGCCAGCTTCAGCGGCGTCTGGCCGCCGAACTGCACGATGACGCCATGCACGGTGCCGTTCTGCCGCTCGGTCGCGATGATCTCGAGCACGTCCTCGGCCGTCAGCGGCTCGAAGTACAGCCGGTCGGCGGTGTCGTAGTCGGTCGACACCGTCTCCGGATTGCAGTTGACCATGATGGTCTCGTAGCCGGCATCCGCTAGCGCGAAACAGGCATGACAGCAGCAATAGTCGAACTCGATGCCCTGGCCGATCCGGTTCGGACCGCCGCCGAGGATGATGACCTTCTTCCTGTCCGACGGCGCGCTCTCGTCGCCGAGCTGGCCGGCGAACGGCGTCTCGTAGCTCGAATACATGTAGGCGGTCGGCGAGGCGAACTCCGCCGCGCAAGTGTCGATGCGCTTGAACGCCGGACGGACGCCGAGCGCCTGCCGCTTGGCGGCGACCTCGGCTTCGGTGGTGTTGGCGAGCACCGCGAGCCGCGCGTCCGAGAAGCCCATCGCCTTCAAGCTGCGCATGCCATTCGCGTTCGGCGGCAGGCCGTGACGGCGGACCTTGTCCTCCATCTCGACGATGCCGCGCATCTGCGCCAGGAACCACGGATCGATCTTGCAGGAGTTGAAGATCTCTTCATCCGACCAGCCGAGGCGCATCGCCTGCGCAACTTGCAGGATACGGTTTGGCGTCGGCGTGCCCAGCGCGGCGCGGATTGCGTTCTTGTCGTCGCCGCGGCCGAGGCCCTCGATGTCGATCTCGTCGAGACCGGTCAGCCCGGTCTCCAGGCCGCGCAGCGCCTTCTGCAGGCTCTCCTGGAAGGTGCGCCCGATCGCCATGACCTCGCCGACCGACTTCATCGAGGTGGTCAGCGTGGTCGAGGCGCCCGGGAATTTCTCGAAGGCGAAGCGCGGAATCTTGGTGACGACGTAGTCGATGGTCGGCTCGAATGACGCAGGCGTCGCGCCGCCGGTGATGTCGTTGGCGATCTCGTCGAGCGTGTAGCCGACCGCGAGCTTGGCCGCGACCTTGGCGATCGGGAAGCCCGTGGCCTTTGAGGCCAGCGCCGAGGAGCGGGACACGCGCGGATTCATCTCGATCACGACCATGCGGCCGTCGGCGGGATTGACGCCGAACTGCACGTTGGAGCCGCCGGTCTCCACACCGATCTCGCGCAGCACCGCCAGCGAGGCGTCGCGCATGATCTGGTATTCCTTGTCGGTGAGCGTCAGCGCCGGCGCGACGGTGATGGAGTCGCCGGTGTGCACGCCCATCGGATCGAGGTTCTCGATCGAGCAGACGATGATGCAGTTGTCCTTTTTGTCGCGGACGACCTCCATCTCGTACTCCTTCCACCCGAGCACCGATTCTTCGATCAGCACTTCGTTGGTGGGGGAGGCGTCGAGACCGCGCTCGATGATGTCGAGGAATTCTTCCTTGTTGTAGGCAATGCCGCCGCCAGTGCCGCCCATGGTGAAGGACGGACGGATGATCGCGGGCAGGCCGATCTCGGACAGCGCCATGAGCGCCTCGCCAAGCGCATATTCCTGGTAGCGCTTGCGGCGGTCGTTTTCGCCGAGCGTCCACTGCCGGTCGAGTTCGTCGCGCGCGGCGCCCGTGAGCTTCTCGCGCTCGGCGAGGTATTTGTCGCGATACTGCTTCTTCAGCGCGGAGGCGTTGGCGAGCCGCGACTTCGGCGTCTGCAGCCCGATCTTCTCCATCGCGTTGCGGAACAGCTGGCGGTCCTCGGCCTTGTCGATAGCGTCAGCCGTGGCGCCGATCATCTCGACGTCGAACTTCTCCAGCGTGCCCTGCCGGCGCAGCGACAGCGCGCAGTTCAGCGCGGTCTGGCCGCCCATGGTCGGCAGCAGCGCGAAGCCGCCGGGGATGACATGGCGTTCCTTCTCGATGATCTTGGCGACGATCTCGGGCGTGATCGGCTCGATATAGGTCGCGTCCGCCAATTCCGGATCGGTCATGATCGTGGCCGGATTGGAATTGACGAGGACGACGCGATAGCCCTCCTCCTTCAGCGCCTTCACCGCCTGCGTGCCAGAATAGTCGAATTCGCAGGCCTGGCCGATCACGATCGGACCGGCGCCAATGATCAGGATGGTCGAGATGTCGGTTCGTTTCGGCATTCAAGCTCACGGGCAAGAAACGGCAGAGATCTGGGCACAAAAAAAGGGCGCGCGTGCCGCGCGTCCCCCACAGGCCCAGGGAAGGCCAAGGCGCGACCGGTGCTCGCGCGCGAGCGGTCTTTAGACCAGTTTCCTCTGAGCGAAAAGGGTTTTGGGCCGAAATCAACGGCCAAATTGGCGAGGGCAGGGCGCTAGGACGGCCGATCTTGGCTGCTTGCCGAGCCGAAGCTGCAAAAGCAGCGAAGGCTGGAGGCCCGGCCTGGACTTGAACCAGGTTCAAGAGCGTTGCACCGCTCTTCGCGTCGTAGCTTCCGCCACCGGGCCGAGAACGATCTTACCTTTCACGGAGCCGTGAGCCAGCCCGTGTTTCAGTTAACCCTAACCCTGTTGCAGGATGTGGCGAGATGAAGGCGGCCGAAGATCAGCCTGCGGTTCAGGGCGCGGGTCTCGCGACGAAGGTCATGCGCCAGGGATTGTGGCCAATGTTCTTGGGTGCCCGGACCGCGCTGAAGCCGGCCGTCTTGAGCCGGGCCAGCATATCGGCCTCGCTGTAGCGCTGCAGGCCGACCTTGGTCCGCAGCTGCCGGTAATCGGACAGGGCGGTCGCCACCAGGCCCACCATGGCATCCTTCAGGAAGCCATCGCGCGCGGCGAAGCGTAAGAGGGCCAGCACGTCCCGCCCCATGCCGACCTCGGGCCGCAGGATGTCGCCGAGCACGAATTGTCCCGACGGCTTCAGCAGCCGGCGGATTACCGCCAAGGCGGCAGCGAATTCGGTCTCGCTCATGTACTGCGCCACCGAATTCATGACGACGAGGTCGATCGAGGCTTCCTGCATGTTGCGCAGCTCGTCGAGCGAGCGGACGCGGATCTTGGTGTTGGGCGCGAAGCGCGCGATCAGTCGGCCGCGTACGCCTGGTGCCGGCTCGGCCAGGATCAGGGTCATGCAGGCGTCGGCGACCTTGGCCGCCGACAGGGCTTCGCCGCAGGAATAGTCGAGCACGACGGCATCGGGCGACGGAATGTAGCCGACGATGTCGCGCGCGATCCCCTCGAAGTGCAGGTCGCGGTGCAGCTTGCTCGCATAGATCGTGTGCGTGGAATCGTAGTAATCGATCCAATCGTCCATGGCGGGTTCCGGCAAACACAGTTCCTTGATCGGAACCGGAGGGGTCAGCGAGCGTTAACGGGTCCGATTACCCGTGTCCATCGCTGCTTCTAACAGGAAGGTTAGGCCGTGAGTAAAGCAAAGACCGATAAGACCGCCCCCGAGCTCGATACCCCGACCGATCTGTCGCCGGACGCCGTGAACAAGATCTCGACCGCTCTGAACACGCTCCTGGCAGACGCCTTTGCGCTCTATCTGAAGACCAAGAACTTCCATTGGCACGTCAGTGGACGGCATTTTCATGACTATCATGAGATGCTCGACCAGCAGTCGGATGCGATCTTTGCCACCACGGACCAGCTGGCGGAGCGGGTGCGCAAGATCGGCGGCACCACGATCAAATCGATCAGCCAGATCAGCAAGCTGCAGACCATCAAGGACAACAACGAAGAGTATGTGCCGCCGCGCGAGATGCTGCGGGAGTTGATGGAAGACAACAAGCACATCGCGGCCGCGATGCGTAAAGCGCACGAGGTGTGCGACGACAATGACGATCCGGCGACCGCGGGTCTGCTGGAGAACTTCATCGACGAGACCGAGCGCCGCACCTGGTTCCTGTTCGAGGCCAGCCGCCAAGAAGGCAGCAACGCGGCGTAAGCCGATCGCGCGATGCGATTTGAGGGACGTGCCGCGATGACGTGGCGCGTCCCTTATGTTTTGTGGCATCGAGCTAGTGGAGAGGCAGAGCGGCGCATGTCCGGTGCGCCGGGAGTGCGTGCTCAGAGCGCGTTGAGCGGTACGAGTGCAAGCGGCGCCTCTGTCGGGCGCAGCTGGCTCATTCTGCGAGAGCGGCGGAGAGCTGCGGCCGGCGGTTCGCAAGCATGCGTGCGGCTGCCATGCCGATGAACATGGCGACCACGAACAGCGCGATCGCGGGCGAGCCGTAGCCGAGCGCGACGAAGGCCGGACCCGGACAGATCCCGGCCAGTCCCCAGCCGATGCCGAAGATGGCGGGCCCGGTCGCGATCCGCCAGTCCAGGGTCTGCGAGGGCGGCAGATGAAAGCGGTCGTCGAGAACGGGGCGTTGACGCCGCAGCACCAGCCGGAAGCCGACGAAGGTGACGCCGACTGCGCCGGCCATCACCAGCATCAGGCTGGGGTCCCAACCGCCGGAGCGGATCGCTGCGAGATCCAGGAAGCTCAGCACCTTCTCCGGATTGGACATGCCGGAGAGCAGCAGTCCGAGCCCGAAGACGAGGCCGACGATGAACTGAGCGAAAATGGCCATGACCGCCTCACATCACGTGGCGTGCGAGAAAGGTGGTCGCGACGGCCGTCGCCATGAACACCAGCGTCGCGACCATCGAGCGCGGCGAGAGGCTGGCGATGCCGCAGACGCCGTGACCCGAGGTGCAGCCGTTGCCCCACACCGCACCGAACCCGACCAGCAGTCCCGCTGCCGCCAGGGCCAACGGGCCGACCGAGAGGATCAGCGGCGGCAGGCTGCCCGTGGTGAGCCGGACCGCCAGCGTCGCGGCGACGAGGCCGGCCACGAATGCGAACCGGCCGGCGAGCGCGCCGTCCCATGGCGGTAGCAGCCGGGCGGCAATGCCGCTGACGCCGGCGATCCGGCCGGTCAGGCCCATCATCATCACGGCGGCGATCCCGATCAGCGCGCCGCCCGCGAGTGCGGTGAAGATTGTCGTCCCGCTGATCATGCTGCTTGGTTGTCTCCGGCGAAGTACGCGTTGCAATCCAATATCATGTGCAATATTTCCTATATGCGAAAATAAGGAAGTAACAATCATGACAGCGCGGGTCGCACGGAAAGCCAAGGCTCCCTCGATGGCCGCCTCCGTAGCCGCAGGTCTCGAGGACAAGGCGGAGGAGGCCGCGCGCCTGCTGTCGGCCATGGCCAACCCGAAGCGGCTCATGGTGCTGTGCAACCTGATCGACGGCGAGCGCGCGGTCGGTGAGCTGGCCGAGCAGGTCGGCCTCCGGCAGGCCGCGCTGTCGCAGCACCTGGCGATAATGCGCGCGCTGGATCTGGTCGCCACGCGCCGCGAGGGCCAGACCATTTATTACCGGCTGGCGAGCCACGAGGTTCGCGCGATCCTGAAGACGCTCTACGGGCTTTACTGCGCCTGATCCAAGGCCCTGAGGTTTGGTCATCGGGCCGGGATCGCTGCCGCGCGCCGATGTCCGCCTCGGGCCGGGCGCGGCAATTGACACCCTCGGGCGGGCTGGCTAGCATTCTTACAATAAGTAAGAATGAGGCTGGAGGAGAACGTGCGGCTCATTCGCAGTCGGCACGATACGAGATCTGCAATCCTTGGATACCTCTGGTGCTCGGGCGGTTCGTTCCGTCCCGACCTCGCCGAGGGCGTGGCGCTCACCGAGGCCTCCATCTCGCGTATCATCAGCGAGCTGAAGGCCGAGGGCGTCATCGAGGAGACGCGGCGCGCGGCGCCGTATCGTGGCGGCCCGAGTCAGTTCATCACCTTGAGCCGCGAGATCGCCGTCGCAGCCATCGAGATCTCCAACAACCGGCTCTATTCCGCGGTGGGAACGCTGGCCGGCGAGACGCTGTCTTCGGAGCACTACGATCTGGCGGACGGACTCGGCGCCGCCCAGGTCGAGGCGACGGTGACCCGCGCGGTCCGCGATCTCGCGGCCTGGGCCATGCGGCGCGGCATCACGCTCGAGCAGTTGGCCGTGTCGATCCCGGGCTATGACCCCGATCTGCGGGCGAGCCCGATCGTTGCTGTCGATGTCGACAAGCTCGATGTGCTCTGTCAGCGGGAGATGCCGCAGACGCCGCTGCGGATGACCAATTCGATGGTGGCCCGCGCCGTCGCTCACCGGCTGCAGATGGGGATGGGCGTTCTCGGCGGATCCTATTTCTTCGTCTTCGTCGGCCATGGCGTCGGCGCGGCGATTGTCGACGAGCTCGCCGAAAGTGGCGATGTCGAGACTTGCGAGATCGGCCATGTGGTGGTCGACCCCGGCGGTGGCCCATGCCGGTGCGGGCATGTGGGCTGTCTGGAGACCTTGGTATCGACGGTTGCCCTGGCGGATATTCTCAATATCGAGGAAAGCGACCTGCTGGGGCGCGGCGACCGCTGGCCGGATGACTTCCGCATCTCCAAAACGGCCCGCGCGGATATCAAGACGCGCTTGGACCGGCTCGGCCTTGCCATCGGCAACGCGCTCAATCTCACCCGCCAGCGCAACGTCGTCATCGCGGGATGGCCGAGCGCTCTGCCTGCGGAAGAGCGCAACGCCGTGCTGGACGCCATCGGCCGGTCACGGCTCGGCGGCGTGCAGGGCATCGCGCTCACCTTCTCCGATGCGAGCCTCGGGCGCGAGCCGAGGTCAGGACTGGCGCTCGCCGCCTTCTCGTTCATCCGGCGCAGCGGCGAGCGACGTGCGCAAGGCAAGCAACTGATTTCGAGCTGACACGTCGGCATTCACGTCCGACGATCATGGAGGGAATGATGAAGTTACGTCAAATCGTGGCGGGTGTTCTGGTCTGCCTCGCCGCCGCGCTGCCCGCGACGGGCGCGCGCGCCGAGACCGTGCTGAAGGTGAAGCCGTCGGGAGATCTCAAGGTTCTGGACCCGACCATCGCCGCGGATTCGATCGCGCGCAATTTCGGCTACATGATCTACGACACGCTGTTCACGGTGGACGACAAGCTGCAGGTCAAGCCGCAGATGGTGGACAGTTGGACGACCTCTGCGGACCGCAAGGTATGGACCTTCAAGCTGCGCGACGGCTTGAAGTTCGGCGACGGCGCGAGCGTGACGTCGGAGGACGTGGTGGCCTCGCTGAAGCGCTGGAGCCAGGCCGATGCGATGGGCCAGATGCTCAATGCCCATGGCGCGGCGTGGGAGGCTGTCGACGCCAGGAGCTTCACGCTGACGCTGAAGGAGCCCTGGGGTTTCGTGCTCGATGCGCTCGCCAAGCCGGGCGCGCCGGTGCCCTTCATCGTCCCCGCCAGGATCATCGCCAGCACCGCTGCGGGACAGCCGCTCGCGGACCAGACCGGCTCGGGCCCCTTCATCTTCAAGAAGGATGAATGGGTGCCGGGCTCGAAGCTCGTCTTCGTCAAGAACCCGCATTATGTGCCGCGCGCCGAGCCGCCGTCGGGCCTCGCGGGCGGCAAGGTGGTCAAGGTCGACCGTGTCGAATGGTTGATCATTCCTGACCAGCAGACCGCGCTCGACGCGCTGAAAAAGGGCGAACTGGATATTGCCGAGGACATTCCGGCCGATCTCGTCCCGGTGGCGAAGGCCGGCAAGAATGTGGTCGTCTCCAACCAGGACGAGATCGGCGTGGCGCAGCAGATCCGCCTGAACGCGATCCAGCCGCCCTTCGACAATCCCGCCATCCGCCGGGCCGCGCTGCTCGCTGTGAATCCCAATGACTACATCGAGGCCTGGGGCGGCGGCGAGGGCGGCGCCATCAAGGCCTGCAAGTCGTTCTACATCTGCGCCTCGCCCTACTACACGGAGGCCGGCTTCCCGTCCTTCGACCTGGAGAAGGCCAAGACGCTGCTGCGCGAGAGCGGCTACGACGGCTCGCCGGTCGTGATCCTCGACGCCTCCGAGAATGCGCAGATCCATCCCGCGAGCCTGGTCGCCGAGCAGCAGCTCAAGGCCGCCGGCTTCAAGGTCGACGTGCAGGCGATGGACTGGGCGACGGTCGTGAGCCGCCGCACCAAGAAGGAGCCGGTCGGGCAGGGCGGCTGGTCGATCTTCATCTCCGGCCCCGGCGGCCTCGACATGATGCTGCCGATCAGCCATCTCGGCCTGCGCTCGAACTGCGACAAGGCCTGGTTCGGCTGGCCGTGCGATGCCGAGATCGAGAAGCTGCGCGCCGCGTTCGGCGACTCCGCCGACACGGCCGAGCGCAAGACGCTGGCCGAACAGATCCAGCTGCGCGCCGTGCAGACCGTGCCCTACATCCCGATCGCTGTGGCCTATCAGTTCCGTGCCGCACGCGCGGAGCTGACGGGTCTGCTCAATCCGCCGGCGCCGGTGTACTGGAGCGTCTCGCGCAAGTGAGGCGGCGCGGGCTAGCCCTTGGGCAGCTCGAACACCAGGCAGGTGGTGGTCGCATGCGCGAGCAGCCGTCCCTGTGAATCGGTGATCCGCGCTTCGGCCGTCGCGGCACGGCGGCCGAAGGACAGCGTCGTGCCTTCGGTGCGTACGGCGCCCGTCGCCTCGGTCATCGCCTTGACGAAGGAAATCTTGAACTCGAGAGTGGTGTAGCCGCTGCCCTGCGGACACCGCGTATGGACGGCAAGTCCCATCGCCGAGTCCAGGAGGATCGCGGCATAGCCGCCGTGGACGGAGCCGATCGGATTGTAGTGCCGCAAGCCCGGCACGCTATGCATCACGACGTGGCCGGGCTCCGCCGTGCAGTCGAACGGCATGACGCCCTGCATGATCGGCGGCTGCGGCAAGGTGCCTCCGAAGATGCCGCGCACGAAATCCAATCCAGGCATCGAGGCCAGCACCGACACCGGTACCACGCCGTAATCATCACGTCCGACCGTCTCGCCCATCTCTGCTGCTCTCCATTGGATGAGGATCATCATATAAAGAAAGCGGCGACGGCGCGAGCGCAAAGCTGCGGCGGCGTCATCACGAAACCGGATGCAAAAATGCCCGGGAGCGACCCGGGCATTCGATTGTCGTCCGAGGCTCGGCCTTACGCCGCGCTGCGCTTCTTCTCGCGCATCAGCTCGGCGAAGCGCTGGAACAGATAATGCGAGTCCTGCGGGCCGGGCGAGGCCTCCGGGTGGTACTGCACCGAGAACACCGGCTTGCCGTCCAGCGCGATGCCACAGTTCGAGCCGTCGAACAGCGAGATATGGGTCTGCGTCGCGCCGGCCGGCAGCGTGTCCTGGTCGACCGCGAAACCATGGTTCATCGAGGTGATCTCGACCTTGCCGGTGGTCTCGTCCTTGACCGGATGATTGGCGCCGTGATGGCCCTGGTGCATCTTCTTGGTCTTGGCGCCGACCGCGAGGCCGAGCATCTGATGACCCAGGCAGATACCGAAGGTCGGCGTGCCCGAGGCGATCACCTGCTGGATGACCGGCACTGCATATTTGCCTGTCGCCGCGGGGTCGCCGGGGCCGTTGGACAGGAACACGCCGTCCGGCTTCATCGCCATGATGTCCTCGGCGGAGGTCGTCGCCGGCACCACCGTCACCTTGCAGCCGACGCCGGCCAGCAGGCGCAGGATGTTGCGCTTGATGCCGTAGTCGATCGCGACGACGTTGAACTCCGGTTGGGTCTGCTGGCCGAAGCCTTCGTTCCACACCCAGGGCGTCTCGTCCCAACTGAAGCGCTGCGCCGAGGTGACCATCGGCACGAGGTCCATGCCCTCGAGCCCTGGCCACTCCCGCGCTTCCTTCTTCAGGGCGTCGAGGTCGAATTTGCCGTCCTTCGCATGGGCGATGACCGCATTCGGCATACCCTTGGAGCGGATCAGCGCCGTCAAGGCGCGGGTGTCGATGCCCGACAGGCCGATGATGCCGCGGGCGCGCAGCCACTGGTCGAGATGGCGTGTCGCGCGGTAGTTCGAGGGATCGGTAATGGCGGTGCGCAGGATCACGCCGCGCGCGCCTGGCGTCGCCGCCATGTTCACCGTCTCGATATCCTCGTCGTTGGTGCCGACATTGCCGATATGCGGGAACGTGAAGGTGATGAGCTGGCCGGCGTAGGACGGGTCCGTCAGGATCTCCTCGTAGCCGGTCATTGCGGTGTTGAAGCAGACTTCGCCCACGGCGTGGCCTTCGGCGCCGAGGCCGTAGCCTTCCAGCACCGTTCCATCGGCGAGCACGAGGAGCGCGGTCGGTTTATGGTCCGGCCAGGCGGCGTCAGTATCGATGTGTGTCATGAGGCCCCTACATAGTGGGGTGCGGGCCCGGCGTCAAAGCGGGAAGCGGCCGATTCACACGCGAATTCAGTCAATTTGCGCGGAGAATGGCCCGGTTTCCGTCTCGCAGGCCAGAACGGATGCGGAACCGAGTTGTTTCGGGAGAACGAACCGCCTAGACCAGCCGGCAACCGAATTCGAGAGGGTGAGAGCATGCTGCGCGACGACATCAACAACGCGGTCAAGGAGGCGATGAAGGCCAAGGACGAGCGTAAGCTCTCCACCCTTCGCATGATCAATTCGACCCTGAAGAACGCCGACATCGCCGCGCGCGGCGAGGGGAAGCCGCCGCTCACCGACGCCGACGTGCTCGCGGTGCTGCAGAAGATGATCAAGCAGCGCCAGGAATCGGTCGAGCTGTACGAAAAGGGCGGCCGCGCCGAGCTCGCCGCCGGCGAGCGCGAGGAGATCGCGGTCATCTCGGCCTATCTGCCGAAGCAGATGAGCGACGACGAGGTGAAGTCGGCCATCTCGGCCGCGGTGGCCGAGACGGGTGCCGCCGGCATGAAGGACATGGGCAAGGTGATCGCGGTGCTGAAGGCGAAGTACACGGGCCAGATGGATTTTGCCAAGGCGAGCGGCCTGGTGAAGGCCGCGCTGACGGGCTGAGCCCGTTGCCAGCTGCCAATCGACAAGCGACCCGCACGGGCGGTGCGCTCCCTCACCCCGTTCTTCACGGGGCCGCGACGAGCTTCGCTCGCGCTGAGAGGGTTGGGGTGAGGGGCAGCCACGCGCACCGACCGTGCGGACAGCCCCCCTCACCCGGATTGCATCTGACGATGCAATCCGACCTCTCCCCGCACGCGGGGAGAGGTTGAGGACCGAGCAACCGTCCGGGCATTCGCCACCTCGTGGGTACGCTTGAACCAACAACCGAGAGGGAAACGCCTCCGCCATGCTCCAGGAAACGTCCGACTACGATCAGCTGTATCGCGACTTCCGCTGGGACATCCCGGCGCAGTTCAACATCGCGGCCGCGACCTGTGATCGCCACGCCGACGGCTCAGGCCGCCTCGCGCTGATCGTCGTCGAGGAGGACGGCGCTGCGCGCCGCGTGTCGTTCGACGAGCTGCGTGACGCCTCCTGCCGTTTCGCCAACGTGCTCAAGGCCGACGGCCTCGCGCAGGGCGACCGCGTCGCGGTGTTCCTGTCGCAATCCCTCGAACTGCCGATCGTCCATCTCGCGGCGTTCCGCGCCGGCCTCGTCTCGGTGCCGCTGTTCACGCTGTTCGGCGAGGACGCGCTGCAATTTCGTCTGCAGAACTCCGGCGCGAAGGTCGTGGTAACCGACACCACGGGCCTTGCCAAGCTGGTGCGCATTCGCGACCAGTTGCCGGAGCTCAAGACGATCTACGTCGTCGACGGCGAGGCGAGCGGCGCCCGGCCGTTCTGGCCGACGCTGGAGCGCGCCTCCGCCCAGTTTCCGACCGTCGCGACGTCGAGCGACGATCCGGCGATCATCATCTACACCTCGGGCACCACAGGAAATCCCAAGGGCGCGCTGCACGCGCATCGCGTGCTGCTCGGCCATCTGCCGAATGTCGAGATGGTGCACGGCTTTCTGCCGAAGCCCGGCGACGTGATGTGGACGCCGGCGGACTGGGCCTGGATCGGCGGGCTGTTCGATGCGCTGTTTCCGGCCTGGTATCACGCGGTGCCCGTCGTTGGCTATCGTGCGAAAAAGTTCGTGCCGCAGGCGGCGATGCAACTGATGGCGGACTATCAAATCCGCAACGTGTTCCTGCCGCCGACTGCGCTGAAGCTGATGCGCCAGGCGAACGTCAAGCATGACGGCGTCAAGCTGCGCAGCATCCTGACCGGCGGCGAGTCGCTCGGCGCCGAGCTGCTCGACTGGGTGCGCGCGACCTTCGGCATCGACGCGCATGAGATCTACGGCCAGACCGAGTGCAATCTCGTCGTCGGCAACAATGCGAAGCTGTTTCCGATCCGGCCGGGCTCGATGGGCAAGGCGACACCGGGCTTCGAGGTGCTGATCGTGAACGACAAGGGCGAAGAGCTGCCGCGGGGGACGCGCGGCATCATCGGCGTGCGCCAGCCCAATCCCTGCACCATGATCGAATATTGGCGCAATCCCGAGGCGACGCAGAAGAAGTTCGCCGGCGACGTGCTGCTGACCGGCGATCTCGGCACCCAGGATGAGGACGGCTATTTCTGGTATGCGAGCCGCGAGGACGACGTCATCACCTCCGCCGGCTACCGCATCGGCCCGGCGGAGATCGAGGACACGCTGCTCAAGCATCCCGCGGTGGCGTTGGCCGCCGTGGTTGGCATTCCCGATCCCGTCCGCACCGAGGCGGTCAAGGCGTGGATCGTGCTGCGGCCCGGCTTCGTTGCGAATGACACGCTGTCGCGGGAGATCCAGGACTTCGTCAAGGTGAAGCTCGCCGCGCATGAATATCCGCGGCATGTGGAGTTCACCGACAGCCTGCCGATGACGGCCACGGGCAAGGTGCTGCGGCGAGAATTGAGGGCGCGCGGGTAGGGACGCTTTTGTTTGAGGCACGATCGTGCGGCTTGCGACCTCCCCCGTCAGGGCGAAGCGAAGCTTCGCTAGAGCGGGGAGAGGTCGGATTGCATCGCCAGATGCAAGCCGGGTGAGGGGATACAGGTCTAACCACGGATACTTCTCGTGCGGCCGCCCCTCACCCCACCCCTCTCCCCGCAAGTGCGGGGCGAGGGAGCCGACCGTCTGTTCGGCGAGAGCCTTCATCTCGCGACAGGCAGGGCATGAGATCACTCCCTTCACCTTTGCCCACAAGTTGAAATTGAAATCCCCGCCCTCCCGCTGTTAGCATCCCTGCAACAAGAACATGCAGGAGGGACCGCCGATGACCGCATCCGTCTCGGGACGTGCCGACCCCGTGGTGCGCCGCATCACCACGGCCGATATTGCCGAGGCCTTGACGCAAGGCTTGCGCGATTTCCAGGCGCAGCCGCTGTTCGGGCTCGCCTTCGGCCTGATCTACGTGCTCGGCGGCATCAGCATCGTGCTGTGCGCGACGGCCTTCGGCATGGTCTATCTGGCCTATCCGCTGGCCGCGGGTTTTGCGCTGATCGGCCCGTTTGTCGCCATCGGTCTCTACGAGGTCAGCCGCCGCCGCGAACTCGGACAGCCGATCTCCTATGGCGCGATCCTGCGTACCGTCACCTCGCGCGGCGAGATCGGCTGGATGGCGTTCGTCACCTTGTTCTTCTTCGTCATCTGGATGTACCAGGTGCGGCTGCTGATCGCGCTGCTGCTTGGGCTCAATGCCTCGTTCTCCAGCATCAGGGAATTCATGACCGTCGTGCTGACCACCAACGAGGGCCTGCTGTTCCTCGCGATCGGCAATCTCGACGGTGCGGCGCTGTCACTGGTGCTGTTCTCGCTCACCGTGGTGTCGTTCCCGCTGCTGCTGGATCGCGATGTCGACTTCGTCACTGCGATGATCACCAGCGTGCGCGCAGTCGTCGCCAGTCCCGGGCCGATGATCGGCTGGGCATGCGTCATCACCGTGCTGCTGATCGTCTCGGCCTTGCCGTACTTCCTCGGCCTGCTCGTCACTGTGCCGGTGCTGGGCCATTCGACGTGGCATCTCTATCGGCGGATCGTCGCGCCGAGCTGAGCAGCGAGAATGATGATGCCCGACAACATCGCCCTGTTCGCCACCATCATCCTGCTGCTGCCGATGTTCTATCTGCTGCTGGCGGCACCCGCGTTCCTGCTGGTGCGCCTCGACATCGTTCCGGTGACACGGCTTCTGCGCGGCATGTTCGATTCCTACTTCGTCGCGCTGGCGATCGCCGGCGGCATCGGCACGCTTGCGGTGCTGGCCGATGGGCGTCCCGGCCTGGCGCTCGGCATCGGCCTGATCGCCGGCTTCGCGCTGCTGTCGCGCCGCTGGTTCCTGGAGCAGATGGATGCGCGCATCCGTGACCGTGACGCCGGCGATGCGAAGGCCGTCCGCCGTCTGCGCTGGCTGCATTGGGGCGGCATGCTGAGCAACGCCGTGCAGGTCGGTGGCGTGCTGGCGTGCATTCCGCAGATCGCTGCGGTGTCCTAGCGGCGAGCTAGCCGGGCACCTGAATCCCCATCGCCTTGAGTGCAGCCAGCATGCGCGCCGGCGGCGACATCTTCACGGCGAGCGGCTGTCCGGTCTCGAGCAGGCTTTTCAGGCTCGACAGAATCGCCGGCCAGCCTGCGCGTCCGCCGGACAGGATGTCGTCCGACAACGGCCGCTCATGCGCTTCGGTCATCGTGAGCCGCACCGCGTCGCCGGCGGCTTCGATCTCATAGGTCACCACCGTTCGTCCAAGCGCCTCGACGAGGCCCGGCCAGTTGACGTCCCAGGTGATGGTCAGAAGCTGCGGCGGCTCGCAGGCGATCACCTTGCCGCTGATATGCTCCGAGCCGTCCGGCGCGCGCACGATGAACGCGCCGCCCTCGCGCAACTCGGCCTCGACGGCGAAGCCGAAGAAATAGTGACGGCTGAACTCGGCCGAGGTCAGCGCCTGCCAGACCTTCTCCGGACTTGCGGCGATGTAGATGGTGTAGACGGTCTCCGGCTTGAACTTGGAGATGTCGAGCGCGCGTCCCGGTTCAGTCATCGCCGTCCTCCAGTCGTTTTTTCAATTCGCCGAGCGCCACGAGCCTGGCGCGCTCGAATTTCCTGATCCAGCGCTCGCCGATCTGGTGAATCGGCACCGGATTGAGAAAGTGCAGCTTCTCGCGGCCGTGCCGGCGCGTAGTCACCAGATTGGCCGCTTCGAGGATCGCAAGGTGCTTGGTCACGGCCTGCCGCGTCATCGCGAGGCCATCGCACAGTTCGGTCAGCGTCTGCCCGTTGCGGGCATGGAGCCTGTCCAGCAGCGCCCGCCGCGATGCATCCGCCAGCGCCTTGAAGACTTCGTCCATGGACAGGAAAATATGCAACTAAAAGGTTGCATGTCAATCATCTTTTGCGCGTCTCTCGGATCAGACCCCGCTTCCATCGGCAGACATGTCATGCATTAGTCGTGCTCCTCACTCGCACCGGGGCGCTTCATGTCATTGCAAGTCTATCTCGCCTTCATCGCCGCCTGCGTCGCGCTGGCGCTGCTGCCCGGACCCGTCGTGACGCTGTTGATCGCCAATGGGTTGCGTCATGGAACCCGTGCCGCACTGATCAATATTGCGGGCGTGCAGACCGGGCTTGCCATCGCAATCGGCGTCGTCGCGATGGGCCTGACGACGCTGATGGCCACCATGGGCTACTGGTTCGAATGGGTACGCCTGATCGGCGCCGCCTATCTGGTGTGGCTCGGCATCCAATTGATCCGCTCGCCGGTCGAAGGCATCGGCGAAGGCGAGGCGCCGCCTCCGCCGCCACGCGGCGGCTTCTTCCTGCAGGGGCTGCTGGTGCTGCTGTCAAACCCGAAGGTGATGGTGTTCTTCGGCGCCTTCCTGCCGCAGTTCATGGACATGAGCCGGGATCACGTGCCGCAAGTGGCGCTGCTCGGCGTCACCTTCATGGTGGTCGCGGGCCTCACCGACGCCGTCTATGCGCTGCTCGCCGGCCGGGCCCGCAAGATGTTCTCGGCGAAGCGGACGCGCCTCGTCTCGCGCATCTCCGGCGGCTTCATGATCGGCGGCGGCCTGTGGCTCGCGTTGACGCGGGCGCGGTGAGGATGCAATCGAGGGCCGATGCCGCGCTTACTCGACGAGGCGCGGCTTCGGCCGGAAGTCCAGGCCGGCATAGACGTCGCGAAGCTCGAGCGAGACGTTCAGCTTCTTCAGCTGAATGACCGCCTCGATCCCCTTGAGCACGACATCGGTCCAGGCGCCGTTTGCAGCGCGCGAATAGAGATGGACGTTGGGGCTGTCGGTATCGACGAACAGAATGTAGTCGAGGGAAGGCAGGGCCTGATATTCGGCCAGCTTGACCGTCACGTCGAAGCCGCCGGTCGTGGGCGACAGCACCTCGACCAGTAGCGCCGGCCGGTCCGCCACCAGCGAGTCCTCATCCGGCTTGCCGCAATCCACCCCCAGATCCGGCATGCGGCGGGTCGACGGCGACGTGATCACATAGGTGTCGCCCGTGAAGGTCTGGCACGGACCGCCCCTGGTCTGGGCGTGAAGCGCCGCCGTCAGGTTGACGACGATGGCATCGTGGCGACGGCCGGCGACGGCCATCATCACCACTTCGCCGTCGACGAGCTCGTAGCGCTCGTCCTGTGTCGTCACCCAGGAAAAGAATTGCTCGGGCGTGACCGCGGCCGGATCGACCTTGATGTTCATGCACGTTCGCCTGTTTGGCCGAAGTATAGGCGACGCCTTCGGCGGGCGGAAGCAGCGGCGCCATGGCTGTGGTGCCGGTCCTGCCCTTCACGGGCCTATAGGCTGATCGAACCCTTCACCACCGGCGCGACGTCGCCGCCGATCCAGATGGTCTCGCCCTCCTGGGCGACGTGAACGCGGCCGGCGCGGCCGAGCGCGGTGCCCTGCGACGCGACATATTGCTTCGGAGCAATTCCGGCGCCGATCAGCCATTGCGCCAGACTTGCATTGAGGCTGCCCGTCACCGGGTCTTCGGCGCCGCTCCAGGTGAAGGCGCGGACTTCGTAGTCTGCATCGCGACCGTCCGTCGCTGGATCCCATGGCGCGACGACGCCGACCGGCTGCTGCGACAGCGCCAGCACGTTGAACTTGATGTTGAGCAGATCCTGGCGCGAGTCCATCAGCACGCCGATCCAGCCCGGGCCGTTGTCGGCCCACTGCACCGCGCGCATGGACTGAGCCTTGATGCCGAGCGCGGCGGCAATCCTGGCCGTGAGCTCGGCATCGACGGCGCCGGTCCGGCGCAGCGGTGGCGCCGCGAAGGCGAGCCGGTCGCCGTCACGCTTGATGCGCACGAGGCCCGCGCCGCATTCCTGCACCACGTGCTCACCCTTCGGCCGACCGCCGAGCGCAAGCCACACATGCGCTGAGCCGAGCGTCGGATGGCCTGCAAAAGGCAGCTCGCGCTGCGGCGTGAAGATGCGCACGCGATAGTCAGCGCCTGGATCCTGGGCAGACGACAGAAACGTCGTCTCCGACAAATTGGTCCAGTTGGCGATCGCCTGCATCGTTGCGTCGTCGAGGCCGTCGGCCTCGGCGATCACCGCAAGCGGGTTGCCCTTGAAAGCAACCTTGGAGAACACGTCGACTTGGTGAAACGGAAGCGTCGGCATGGCTGTGTTCTCCCTGAATGCCGTGTCAGTCGCGCCAGAACGGCTTGTTGGCCTCTTCCTGAACCAAGGTCGGGTCAAGCCCGCAGTCGCGCATCTGCTCGGCGTCGAGCAGCGCGAGTTCGGAGCGCCAGAACAGGCGCTGCAGCCACAGTTGCGGGACCTGGAGCAAATTGCTCTTTCCGTGAGCAACTTGCGGAGTTGCCCAACGCTGCGCCAGGGAATATGCCATGAGTCACCTATTGGTCTTCGATTGCGTTGTTCGAAGAGCAATCGCGCAGTACATATCTCGGTGCAATTGAAACATTGCTCTCGGTGCAATATAGCATGAATGCTTCGTATACGACCCTGGTGGACGACATCGCCGAGGACATCGCGCAGGGCCGGCTGAAGGCCGGTGACCGGCTGCCGCCGCAGCGCCAGTTCGCCTATGAGCGGGGAATTGCCGCATCCACGGCAGCGCGCGTCTATGCCGAATTATTGCGCAGGGGCCTCGTGGTCGGCGAAGTCGGTCGCGGCACCTTCGTCGCTGGTGAGCCGGTCCCGGTCCCGCCGTCGCTGCGGCTGGAGGCGTTCGACGGCCGCATCGATCTCGAGTTCAATTTTCCGACACTGTCCGATCAGGCGGCCCTGATCGCAAAATCGCTGGCCGCCTGGCAGCGGCCGGAGAAGCTAGCGCCGGTGCTGGCGCCGATCACCCAGCGCCGGCTCGTCGAGGCCGGCCGCACGGCCGCGGCCTTCTTCGCCGGGGAGCGCTGGCGGCCGCGCGCGGAGAACTTCGTGTTTGCCGGCAGCGGCCGGCAATCGCTGGCGGCGGCGATCTCTGCGCTGGTGCCGGTCGGCGGCCGGCTCGGCGTCGAGGCCGTGACCTATCCGATGATCAAGGGCATCGCGGCGCGGCTCGGCGTCACGCTGGTGCCGCTCGCGATGGACGGCGAAGGCGTCCGCGGCGATGCGCTGACCAAGGCGCACCGCGCGCATGCGCTGAATGCGATCTACATCCAGCCGGTGATGCAGAACCCGCTCGGGCTGACCATGAGCGAGGCGCGGCGCGAGGAGATCGTTCGGCTCGTGCGCAAGCACGAGCTGATGATCATCGAGGATCTCGTCTACGGCTTTCTCAGCGATCAGGTGTCGCTGGCGGCGCAGGCCGAGGAGCGCGTCATCGTCGTCGACAGCCTCGCCAAGCGGCTCGCGCCGGGCATCGCCGTCGGCTTCCTCTACGTGCCCTCGGCGTTGCGCGAAAAGTTCGCCGCAACGGTGCGCACCGGCGCGTGGTCGGTGACCTCGCTGGCGTTGGCGGCGGGCATGGGCCTGCTCGCCGATGGCACCGCCGCCGAGATCACCCGGCGCAAGCGCGCCGATGCCGTCGTCCGCCAGGCGATCGTCGCCGAGTGCCTCGCCGGCCATCGCATCGACGCCGATCCGCGCTCCTATCACGTCTGGCTGCATCTGCCGGACGGCTGGCGTGCCGAGGCCCTGACCGCGGCGGCGGCCCGCGCCGGGATCGCGATCACGCCGGCGAGCGCCTTCGCGATCGCGCATGGCCATTCACCCAACGCGGTGCGGCTGGCGCTGGGACTGCCGAGCCATGACGATCTGCGCACCGCGCTGTGGCGGCTCGCCGGCCTCTTGTCGCATCACGACGCATCCGACATGACGGAGTAGGGCTCCGGGCCTCATGGTTCGAGACGCGCGCCAAGCGGCGCGCTCCTCACCATGAGGGTTGAATCGCGCTGCGACAAAGCAACGCCACACATTCCGCCCTCGTCCTGAGGAGCCCGCCGGAGGCGGGCGTCTCGAAGGACGGTGGAGGGCAGGTGAGCTTCTCCAGGCAAATGTCGCCTGCGATGCTCCAAGCTCTTTATGCGAGCCCCCGGCCGCGCAGCTCGCTCTCGATCTCACCGAGGATGCGGATCAGTCGCTCGGCCCAGAGCTTCTGCCCCTCGGGCTCGGCGATCTCGTTCTGCCGGATCTCGATGCCGGATGTGATGAGCCCACGGCCCTCGCCATGCACGGGAATGGTGTAGTCGGTGTTGTCGCCGACGGCATAAGGCTGGTTGTCGCCGACGACGAGATCGGGCTCGGCCCGCAGCGCTTTCAGCAGCAATGGCGGCAGAACCTTGTCGTGCTGATACAGCGTGCCGATGTGCCATGGCCGCGAGATGCCCGCGTAGACCGGCGTGAAGCTGTGCAGCGAGACCAGGATCGTCGGCCGCCCCGCCGCCTTGCGCGCATCCAGCACGGCGGTGATCCGGTCATGATACGGATCGAAGATCGCCCGGCGCCTGAGCTCGGCATCCTGATGCGTCAGGCCTTCATTGCCCGGGATGGTGGTGCGCTCGCTGATCATCGGGATCGCGTTGGGCGCCGTCGGCCAGCGGTTGCAGTCGATCACCAGTCGCGAATAGCGCTGCGCCACCAGATGCGCATCGAGCGCGCGCGAGACGGCCTCCGCGACGGCGGCGATGCCGATGTCCCACGCGATGTGCCGCTCCAGCTCGCTCTCATCGAGCCCGAGATCGCCGAGCGCGCGCGGCAGCAGCCGGCCGTAGTGATCGCAGGTGAACATGAGCGACGATGCGCCGTTGACGTTCTGCTCATAGACCGGCGGAACTTCATCGCTTTGAAGGAGTCGTTTTGGATCGGTCACGTGCAAGGCTCAGTCATGGTCACGTTCGTTGCTCATTCAGGCGGCATGACGAACGACGATTGAGCAGAGGTCAACCTGGATTGGTTCGTCGAAACCCGCGATGATGATTCGCTGACGATGCCGGTCCCAGTGGTCGATCACAAGGCCTGATATCGCCGAGCCTGTGCACAGGCGGAGGAGGGGACGGATGCAGATCAAGGTCGGGTTCGAGATCGCCTATGCGGCGCCAGCGGCGACGCCGATGGTGATCATGCTGTCGATCCATCCCTCGCGCCGCCAGGACATCATCGGCACGGAGACCATCGTCGCCGAGCCGGCGGTGCCGATCAGCTTCTATCACGACAGCTTCGGCAACATCTGCGGCCGCCTGGTGGCGCCGAGCGGCGGCGTCACCTTTCATGGCAGCGCGATCGTGCGCGATTCCGGCCTGCCGGATGCGGTCAATCCGGCGGCGCAGCAGCTGCCGATCGATCAGCTGCCGGACGATCTCCTACTCTATCTGATGCCGAGCCGCTATTGCGAGACCGACAAGCTGACCGATGTCGCCTGGTCGCTGTTCGCCCAGGTGTCGGCGGGCTGGGCGCGGGTGCAGGCGATCTGCGACTTCGTCCATCAGCATGTCAGCTTCGGCTATGAGCACGCCCATCACATGAAGTCGGCGCACGATGTCTATCAGTCGCGCACCGGCGTCTGCCGCGACTTCGCGCATCTGGCGCTGACCTTGTGCCGCTGCATGGGCATCCCGGCGCGCTACTGCACCGGCTACATGGGCGACATCGGGATTCCGCCGGAGCCTTATCCGATGGATTTCTCCGGCTGGTTTCAGGCCTATCTCTCCGGCCAGTGGTACACCTTCGATGCCCGCCACAACGTGCCGCGCATGGGGCGCATCCTGATGGCCACCGGCCGCGATGCCGCCGACGTCGCGCTGTCGACCTCGTTCGGCCGGATGACCCTGACCAAATTCCACGTCGTCAGCGACGAGATCCTGCCCGCCCGCGGCGCGGCGTAAGCTGGCCTTGCCGCGCCGGGGCGGCTATGCAGGGCCATGAGCTCCGACACGACCTCCGATCTCCTGTTCGTCTACGGCACCTTGATGCGCGGCTTCGACCATCCGATGGCGCGGCTGCTGTCGGCCAATGCCGATTTCGTCGCCGAGGCCAGCTGCCGCGGCCGGCTCTACCGCATCCAGCACTATCCGGGCCTCGTATTGTCCGAGGATGTCGCCGACCAAGTCCATGGCGAGCTGTTCCGGCTGCACCAGCCCGCGCCGATGCTGCGCGAGTTCGACATGTATGAGGCCTGCGGCGAGGGATTCGAGCAGCCCACCGAATATCTCCGCCAGCGCCTCAGCGTGACGCTCCCCGACGGCTCGGCCCGCGAGGCCTGGACCTACGTCTACAACTGGCCCGTCGACGAGGCCGCCCGCATCGCCTCGGGGCGCTTCCTGGCGCCGTAGGCCTCTCCGCCGTCATTCCGGGACATCGCGCAGCGATGGGCCCGGAATCCATAACCACGAACCGCGCGGGGCACGCAGGTGACGTGGCCGTCACGCCCTCACTGCCGCTCGTGGTTATGGATTCCGGGCTCGCCCTGCGGGCGCCCCGGAATGACGGGCGGAGAGAGCGGGGGCTGTGAATAGCCCTGATAAGGCCGAGGAAGTTCACATTTCGTACACGGCTGCCTATATGCGTAAGTTCACCCACACAGGACCGTAACGCCGCCCATGGCCCGCTTCACCCCCGAATTCCTCGATGAGCTGCGCGCCCGGCTTCCGGTCTCGGATGTCGTCGGCAAGCGCGTGAAGCTCAAGAAGGCGGGGCGGGAGTGGAAGGGGCTGTCGCCGTTCCAGCAGGAGAAGACGCCGTCCTTCTACGTCAACGACCAGAAGGGTTTTTACCACGATTTCTCCTCCGGCAAGCATGGCAACATCTTCGACTTCGTGATGGAGACCGAGGGCTGCTCCTTCCCGGAGGCCGTGGAGCGGCTGGCGGGGATTGCCGGCCTCGCGCTCCCTGTGGCGACGCCGGATGCGGCGCGGCAGGAGCGCCAGCGCAAGACGCTGTATGACGTGATGGAGCTGGCGGCGAAATTCTTCGCCGACACGCTGGCCTCGCGCCATGGCGCAAGAGCGCGAGGCTATCTCGCCGACCGCGCGATCCTGCCGCAGACGCAGCTTCAGTTCCGCCTCGGCTACGCGCCGCCGGACCGCTTCGCGCTGAAGGAATATCTCGGCGCGAAGGGGGTGCCGGTGAACGACATGGTCGAGGCCGGTTTGCTGGTCGGCGGCGACGACATCCCGGTGCCGTACGATCGCTTCCGCGACCGGGTGATGTTCCCGATCACCGACCTGCGAGGCCGCGTGATCGCCTTCGGCGGGCGCGCGATGCAGAAGGACGTGCCGGCAAAATATCTCAACTCGCCGGAGACACCGCTCTTCCACAAGGGCGACAACCTCTACAATCTCCCAGCCGCCCGCCAGGCCACGCACAATGGTGCGCCAATGATCGTGGTCGAGGGCTATGTCGACGTCATCGCGCTGGTCGCCGCCGGCTTCGCCGGCGCCGTGGCGCCGCTCGGCACCGCGCTGACCGAGAGCCAGCTCGCGCTGATCTGGAAGATGGTCGACGAGCCGATCCTCTGCTTCGACGGCGACCGTGCCGGCCAGAAAGCGGCCTACCGGGCCGCCGACCTGGCGCTGCCGCATCTCAAGCCCGGCAAGAGCCTGCGCTTCGCGCTGCTGCCCGAAGGCCAGGACCCCGATGACCTCGTCCGCTCCGGCGGCCGCGGCGCTGTCGAGGAGGTGCTCAAGGTCGCAAAACCGCTTGCCGAGGTGATCTGGTCGCGCGAGATCGAGGGCGGCAGCTTCACCACCCCGGAACGGCGCGCCGCGCTGGAGGCGCGCATCGGCCAGCTCACCGGCGGCATCGCCGATGAGGTGGTGCGGAGATACTACAAGCAGGACCTCAGCGACCGGCTCTACCGCGCCTTCGCGCCGGACGGCGGCAGGGGCTTTGGCCGCGGCTTCGGTGCCGAATCAGGACGCCGGTTTGCCCCTCGTGGTCCCGGTTCCGGGCAACAGGGGCGGTTATCCACAGGGGGCGGCCGCCGTGGCGGCGCGCCGTCCACAGGCCCGTCAATGGCTCGCGGACCCTACATGGCGGCGAGCCCGCAACTCGCGATGAGCCCCATCATGCGCGGCCAGCGCTCGGCGATCTCGCGCCGCGAGGCGCTGATCCTGCAATGCCTGATCAACCATCCCTGGATCCTGCACGACCATCTCGAGGAGGTCGCGGCCCTGGAACTCGCCCACCCCGAGGCCCACAAGCTGCGCGCCGCGATCATCGCCGCCTTCGCCCACGACCACCACCATTCGCCGGATCCGGACGAGCAGGCCGAGAAGATGCGCGCCGACCTGGAGAAGGGAGGCTTTTCCGAGCTTCTTCAACGGGTTGAGCGGGCGATCACGACCGCGGCGGTGTGGGCTGCCAAGCCCGGTGCTGCGCGCGATGACGTTCTTGCGACCTGGCACCAGCTCGTTGCCTTGCATCGGCAATGGCACTCCTTACTTAGGGAATTGAAGGATGCCGAGCTTGCCTTGGGCGAGGAGCCGAGCGAGCCGAACATGGGCTGGTTGAGGGACGTGAAGGCCAGGATGGCCGAGATGGACGGCACCGAAGCGCTGATCGAAGGCTTCGGGGAACTGTCCGGGCGTACCAATCGCAACGTGTGAAAATCGGGCCCGGCGCCCTGTCATGGACGAGCACATTTCGGCCCGGTCCCGCCGAGCGGGATCAGGTCCGCGCGAAAAGACTCGCCAAATCCATGGTTTGGCTGCAAAAACAGGGTTAATCGAAGTTTAAGAGGTCCGGGGCATTTTCTGCAAGTGATGGGTTGGTTTCGCTGTCGGATACCACGCCGGTAATTGGGCGCCGGATTCGATTGCAAAACCGGTATCGCTTTTGCAAGAAACGCGCGCCGGTCCAAAACTGGACGACACCAGCGACAGACCTTTGGGGGTGGCGACTTCAGATGTGCGCCGCCCTTTCCGCGTCGAGAACAGTTTGAGTAGAGCAGGCGGGCGCCGCGATGCCAAGGGCTACGATGCCACGGGTAGAGCGGGCGCGTTTCGGGAGCAATGAATGGCCACGAAGGCAAAGACGCTGCAGGTGAAGGACAAGGAAAAGGACGACAAGGCCGCCGACGCTCCCGAAAAGGACGCCGCCGACGCCCCTTCGCCGTTGCTCGACCTGTCGGACGCCGCCGTCAAGAAGATGATCAAGCAGGCCAAGAAGCGCGGCTTCGTGACCTTTGATCAGCTCAACGAAGTGCTGCCTTCCGACACCACCTCGCCGGAACAGATCGAAGACATCATGTCGATGCTCTCCGACATGGGCATCAACGTGACCGAGGCCGAGGAGGCCGACGAGTCCGAGGAGAAGGACGACGGCGAGGACGAGACCGACAACGAGCTTGTCGAGATCACGCAGAAGGCCGTCACCGAGGTCAAGAAATCCGAGCCCGGTGAGCGCACCGACGATCCCGTGCGCATGTATCTGCGCGAGATGGGCACCGTCGAGCTGCTGTCGCGCGAGGGCGAAATCGCGATCGCCAAGCGCATCGAGGCCGGCCGCGAGGCGATGATCGCGGGCCTCTGCGAGAGCCCGCTGACCTTCCAGGCCATCATCATCTGGCGTGACGAGCTCAACGAAGGCAAGATCTTCCTTCGCGACATCATCGATCTCGAAGCGACCTATGCCGGCCCCGAGTCCAAGGGCGGCATGAACCCGCAGATCGCAGCACCGGCGGCCGGTGACGGCGAGGCGGCCGAGGGTGGCGAGATCCAGGCGGCGGTCGCGCCGCCGGCGGCGCCACAGCAGGCAACGCCGTTCCGGGCCGCGCCGAACGGCGGCGCGCCGGCCGAGGAGAAGGATCCCGGCGAGGCGGCGGCCGAAGCCGACATGGACGACGACGAATTCGAGAACCAGATGTCGCTCGCCGCCATCGAGGCCGAGCTGAAGCCGAAGGTGGTCGAGACCTTCGACAAGATCGCGTCCGAGTACAAGAAGCTGCGCCGCCTGCAGGAGCAGGACATCGCCAACCAGCTGCAGAGCGAGTCGCTGTCGCCATCGCAGGAGCGCAAGTACAAGAAGCTCAAGGACGAGATCATCGTCGAGGTGAAGTCGCTGCGCCTCAACCAGGCCCGCATCGACTCACTCGTCGAGCAGCTCTACGACATCAACAAGAAGCTGGTCTCGTTCGAGAGCCGGCTGATGCGTCTCGCCGACTCCCACGGCGTCGCCCGCGAGGACTTCCTGCGCAACTACCAGGGCTCGGAGCTCGATCCGCGCTGGCTGAACCGCGTCTCCAAGCTGTCGGCCAAGGGCTGGAAGAACTTCGTCCATTACGAGAAGGACCGCATCAAGGATCTGCGCCAGGAGGTGCAGTCGCTGGCCGCGCTCACGGGTCTCGAGATCGGCGAGTTCCGCAAGATCGTGCACTCCGTGCAGAAGGGCGAGCGCGAGGCCCGTCAGGCCAAGAAGGAGATGGTGGAAGCCAACCTCCGTCTCGTGATCTCGATCGCCAAGAAGTACACCAACCGCGGCCTGCAGTTCCTCGACCTGATCCAGGAAGGCAATATCGGCCTGATGAAGGCGGTCGACAAATTCGAGTACCGCCGCGGCTACAAGTTCTCGACCTACGCCACGTGGTGGATCCGGCAGGCGATCACCCGCTCGATCGCCGACCAGGCCCGCACCATCCGCATCCCCGTGCACATGATCGAGACGATCAACAAGATCGTCCGCACCTCGCGCCAGATGCTGAACGAGATCGGCCGCGAGCCGACCCCGGAGGAGCTCGCCGAAAAGCTCGGCATGCCCCTGGAGAAGGTGCGCAAGGTCCTCAAGATCGCGAAAGAGCCGCTGTCGCTCGAGACCCCCGTCGGTGACGAGGAGGACAGCCACCTCGGCGACTTCATCGAGGACAAGAACGCGATCCTGCCGATCGACGCCGCCATCCAGTCGAACCTGCGCGAAACCACCACCCGCGTGCTGGCCTCACTCACCCCGCGCGAAGAGCGCGTGCTCCGCATGCGCTTCGGCATCGGCATGAACACCGACCACACGCTGGAAGAAGTCGGCCAGCAGTTCTCGGTGACGCGCGAACGTATCCGCCAGATCGAGGCGAAGGCGCTGAGGAAGCTGAAGCATCCGTCGAGGTCGCGGAAGCTGCGTTCGTTTCTGGACAACTGATCGCTGTCCAGACGGACGTCATTGCCGGGCTTGACCCGGCAATCCATCAGAACAGAACGGCGGACCGAGAGGTTCGCCGTTTTCGTTCATGGCTAGTGAGTCCCCGGCCATCCTCCACGGCAGTGATGCCAAGATCCGAAAGACGTGCGCCGATGTCCTCAACTCTGTTCGCGACCGTCCGCCTGCTCGAGAAACTCGGTCACCACTTCTTCATCGAGCGAACGCGACCCGATACGATCCGACTATCCGTGACGTTGGTCGGCGAGCGGCTGGAAATCGATGTGTTCGAAGACAATCATCTCGAATTCAGCCGCTTCCGCGGCGACGAGAGCGTCGAAAGTGACTACGAAAAGCTGATGTTCATTCTGCAGTCTCAGGCTGACAGCAACTGAGAAGTCGCTATAGTTCGCGCAACGACACAGCTGATAGCGGGTACACGCCGATTGCGCGTTGTTTTGCTGTCCTACAGGCCGTCCTTGCTTCCGCAGCGGGCGCTTTTGGATACAGCGCCCTCGCCCCTTGTGGGAGAGGGCATGTAAGGCCCATCCGCGTATGCGGTTGGGTGAGGGGTCTGTATCCGCGAGTCGCGCTTGTGGAGAAGTGCCACTCACCCGACCGAATTTGCAGCGCTGACCTACATGCCCTCTCCCACAAGGGGACGGGGAGCATTCATGGGCTTCGTGTTCGTTGTCAGTTGTGACCTTCGACGGTTCGCGCTCGTCGCAAGCCTCGTCCGCACTTGTCCGCATTGCTCCGGGAGAAGGCCGAAAATTCCGCTGACGTGGCGTGAGCCGCCGCTGCTACCTATGAGGTCCTTCACGGACCAGCTTTCGATGCAGAACGACAGAAAATCTTCGTCAGATAGCACTTCAAGCGCCGCCGCAATCTGGCCGCTCCTCCGTCCCTTCATCGCCGCCGAAGCTCGCCTCGCCGCTCGCGCCGCCGAGACACCCAGCACCGCCTTCCTCTACGAATTCCTCCGCTTCGGCGTGAAGCAGGCCTGGGCCTGCCTGTTCGGCGGCATCGCGGTGGTGCTGATGCTGGCGACGTGGCGGTTCTATCCGGCGCAGGCGCCCCTCGCGCGCTACGACTTCCTGCTGCTCTGCATGCTCGGCGTCCAGGTCGCGCTGCTCGCGCTCGGGCTCGAGACGTGGGAGGAGGCCAAGGTCATCCTCATCTATCATCTCGTCGGCACCGCGATGGAGCTGTTCAAGACCGCGACCGGCTCGTAGATCTATCCCGAGCCGAGCCTGATCCGGCTCGGCGGGGTGCCGCTGTTCTCCGGCTTCATGTATTCCTGCATCGGCAGCTATCTCTGCCGGGTCTGGCGGCTGTTTGATTTCCGCTTCACCGGCCATCCGTCACGGCGCTGGCTGATCGCCTTGAGCGCTGCGATCTATCTCAACTTCTTCACCGACCATTATGGCCTCGATCTCAGGCTGGTGCTGTTCGGCTGGGCCGCGCTGCTGTTCGCGCCTGCGACCGTGCACTTCAAGGTCTGGCGCGTGCACCGCTCGATGCCGCTGATGCTCGGGCTCATCCTGGTGTCGCTGTTCATCTGGCTGTCGGAGAACATCGGCACCTTGTCGCGGACCTGGATCTATCCGGCGCAGGCGCATGGCTGGGCGATGGTGTCGCCCGCCAAGCTCGGCTCGTGGTTCCTGCTGCTGATCATCAGCTACACGCTGGTCAGCCTGATCAACCGGCCGAGGGCGATGGACGTCAAGGAGAACGCGTTGTCGCGGGAGTGCGAGCAGCAGGCCGCCTAGCGCGCAGCCGTAGGGTGGGCAAAGGCGCTCGCACGATGGTCAGGCTTTGAGACGGTCTTGCGCGCCGTGCCCACCGCGCCTCGCGGCAGTCAGCTGATGGTGGGCACGCGCTGACGCGCTTTGCCCACCCCTACGGCAGCTCAGCTTTGCTACTTCTTCTTCGCCCCGACCCGCTCCAGCGACTTGATCGCCAGTGGCGGGCGGCCGGATTTTTCGGCGATGTCGCGGTCCTGCTCCATGATGAAGCCGCGCGCGGGTTCGTCGCCGTCGAGGCCGCCGAGCAGCTCGGCCGGGACGCGGCGGTTGGAGCGCTGCGAGCCGTCCTCATAAATGACGTTGAAGAAGGCGAATTCGCCTTTAGGATTGGAGCCGGGTTTCTTTGCCATGGGGGGCTTTTCCAGGATCACGACCGCCGCGTCAACGAGCACGGACGCCGGTCTGCACATCGATTTTGCTGAGGAAAATGGTTAAGGGGGCAGCCGGGCAGGAAAGCCGCGATGGGCTCGCGGCGCGTGCTGGCTGTCAAGGCCGATATGGTGATCACGCCGCGGTTTGCCTACCCTTGCTTGAGCCGCCGCTGTGGCTGCATTCGGACTCCTCGATTTTGCCGGATCGCTGTGTTCCCCATGCGCCCGATTCCCATGTCAGCTTGATGAATGTCAGCCCGCGAGCCCCGATGTCGATGCCGCAACTCACCATCTGGTACAACACCCGCTGTCCGGTCTGCGACGCCGGCATCGACTGGCAACGCAACAAGCTGCTGGCGCTGGTCAAGTCGGGCCGCGTCGCGTTCAAGGACATCAACGAAGAGCCGGAGGCGCTGGCTGCGTTCGGTGCCGATATCGACGTCGTCCGCCGCCGCCTGCATGCGACCGACGAGGACGGACAACTGATCACCGGCGCCGACGTCGCGCTCTTGCTGTGGAAGCTGACGCCGGGCGAGGGGTGGCTGGCGACGCTGCTCGGCAACCGCGTGATGCGGCCGCTGACGCGGTTTGGCTACGACCGGTTTGCCGACGGGCTGTTCGCGTGGAACAGGTGGAAGGGGCATTGGTGAGCATGCGTGCTTGAGGCATGCTCTCGCCGCGAGGGCGGTGGACTCCCCTCCCCGCAAGGGGGAGGGGAGCGCACCGTCGGCATTGCAAAAGCCGGGCTTTAGCGCCGGCGCACCTTCACCCGGGCGTGTACCCGCGTGCCGCCGCGCGGGCCGTCATCATCATCGCTGCTGCCGAGTGCCATGATGGCGGTGCCCATGGCGGTCGAGCCGAAGGTGACGAAGAACGAGCCGAGCAGCAGGCCGATGGCGACGCCGGGGGAATGATCGGCGAAGATCAGGTGGCGGAGGTCCCAGGGGTTCAGCGCGAGCAGGCCGCCGACCAGCACCAGGGCCATGACCAGCCCGAGCGCGAGGTTGATCGCGAGCAGGCGGAACAGGGGCGACTGCAACAGTCGGCGCTGGCGGGGCGGCATCGGCGATCTCCTGAAGATCGTGAACGACGGCGGAATCGTAGCACCGATCGCGCCCCGCTCAAGGCCGGAGCGGCCCGGTGCGCGCATGACCGCCGGCCGGCCCGTGCATCGTTTTGGGACAGGCCTGGCAAATCGCGCAGTCTACGCCGCCTCGCCCTCGGCGACGCCGTGCTGCTTGGCAATGACCGTCTGCCAGACGCTGGCGATCGCGCGCTGGGTCTCCGGCGCGATCAGGCAATGGCCTTCATGATCGAAGCCGCAGAACCGCGCGGACGGATCATGCCTGGTCTCGATCAGCGCCTTGTTGATCATCTCCAGCGACGCCATGACCTGGCCGATGTTCTGCAGCCGCGTGTGGTGCAGGATGTCGATCAGGCGGAAGATCATCACCGGCGGCTGTCCCAGCGCGATGCCCGGGCGGCCGAATTCGAAGAACACGTTGACCGCCGGCAGCACGCCCTGGATGTGCGCCAGGATGTTGGTTGCATCGTCAGTCGTGCAGGCGACGAGATGGGCGCCTTGCACCGGCAGAGCGGGCGGCGCCGCTGGGGCCTCCTCCGGGCCGAGCCCAAGCCCTGAGAGCACCTGATGCTCGATCCAGCGCCGCACCTCCGGTGGCGCCGAGCGGATCTGGTCGGCGGTCAGCGTAATCCCGATCATGGCGTGGTCTCCGTTTGCGGGGCAGATTAGGAAGGGGAGGCGGGCTGGATGTTGACGAGGATCAAGCGGCACCAGGCATGGTGATCGCGCATCTCACTGCTTGCGCGGTCTGCGCCTCCCCCGCATGCGGGGGAGGTCGTATCGCATCGAAGATGCGATGCGGGTGGGGGACTTCTCTCCACGCGCACCGCCGTTGCGGCGGCCCCCACCCCAGCCCTCCCCCGCAAGTGGGAGAGGGGGCGCACCAGTTTCGTGATCGGCAGATGCGGTCACATCGCCGCAGTTTTGACGGCGGCATTTCGGCCATGCCATGATCGCCCGATCAGGAATCATCAGGGAATCCGCATGCTTCTACGTCGTCTGGCCGTGCTGCTCGCGGCTTCGCTCTCGGCCCTCACGGCGGCAAGCTCCGCGCAGGCCGCGCGCTGCGGTGGTGACTTCAACACCTTCATCGCCAATATCTCCACGGAGGCGCAGAGCGCCGGCATCTCCAGCGGCACCATCAGCCAGGCGCTGTCGGGCGTGACGCTCGATCCGGCCGTGCTCGCCTTCGACCGCCGCCAGCGCTACACCTTCAACAAGAGCTTCGAGCAGTACGTCTCGACCCGCGTCGGCGCGGGACGCATCAATGGCGGGCGGGCGATGCTGCAGCGGCATGCGGCGCTGCTGTCGAAGATCGAGAGCCAGTATGGCGTGCCGCGCCAGATCCTGGTCGCGATCTGGGGGCTGGAGACCGATTTCGGCAAGGGCGACATGGGCAAGCTGCCGGTGATCCGCACGCTTGCTACGCTCGCGCATGATTGCCGCCGCACCGAGCTGTTCCAGGGCGAGCTGCTGGCGGCGCTCAAGATCCTGCAGCGTGGCGACCTCACGCAGCGCGATCTCGTCGGCGCTTTCGCCGGCGAGATCGGCCAGACCCAGTTCCTGCCGTCGTCCTACATCAAATACGGCGTCGATTTCGACGGCGATGGCCGTGTCGATTTGCGCCACTCGACCGCCGACGTGCTGGCCTCGACCGCCAATCTGCTCAAGACCAGCGGCTTCAAGATGGGCCAGCCCTATGACGAGGGCAGTGCGAATTTCGACGCGATGCGCGAGTGGAACAGGGCGGTGATCTACCGCAAGACCATCGGCTACTACGCCGACCAGCTGATGGGGCGCTAGCGCTGCGGGTTGTTGCTGCCTAGCTAGAGCTCGACACGCGGGAATCGCTTCAGGAGACGGGTGATGTCGCAAGCACAGAGCCGGTCCGATCCCGCGCCTCCCTTCGCCGCTTTCGCCGCGCAGGTTCAGCTGCAGAGCGGGCTGCGCGCCGCGATCACCTCCGCCTATCGCCGCGCCGAGCCCGACTGTGTCGGGCCGCTGCTCGACCTCGCGGCGCTGACGCCGGAGCAGTCCGCGCGCAGCGCTGATCTCGCACGCGATCTCGTCCTGCGGTTGCGCGGCAAGGCCGGTGCGGGCGGCGTCGAGGGGCTGATCCAGGAATATTCGCTGTCGAGCCAGGAGGGCGTCGCGCTGATGTGCCTCGCCGAGGCGCTGCTGCGCATTCCCGACACGGCGACGCGCGATGCGCTGATCCGCGACAAGATCGCGACCGGCGACTGGCAGGCGCATATCGGCCACAGCCCGTCGCTGCTGGTGAACGCCGCGACCTGGGGGCTGATCGTCACTGGAAAGCTGACGGCCGCCGCCAGCGAGGAGAGTCTCGCATCCTCGATCACGCGGCTGATCGCGCGCGGCGGCGAGCCGATCATCCGCAAGGGCGTGACGCTGGCGATGCGACTGATGGGCGAGCAGTTTGTCGCGGGACAGACCATCGACGAGGCGCTCGCCAATGGGCGGCGCTGGGAAGCGCAGGGCTTCCGCTATTCCTACGACATGCTCGGCGAGGCCGCGACCACGGCGGAGGACGCAGCGCGCTACTTCGCCGCCTATGAGACCGCGATCCATGCCATCGGCCGCCACGCGGCCGGCGCCGGCATCTACGAGGGACCTGGCATCTCGATCAAGCTCTCGGCGCTGCATCCGCGCTACCAGCGCATCAAGCGCGAGCGCGTGATGGCCGAGCTGCTGCCGCGGCTGAAGCAGCTCGTGCTTCTGGCCCGGCGCTACGACATCGGCCTCAACATCGACGCCGAGGAGGCCGATCGTCTCGATCTGTCGCTCGATCTGCTGGAGGCGCTGTGCCTCGATCCTGATCTCGCCGGCTGGAACGGCATCGGCTTCGTCATCCAGGCCTATCAGAAGCGCTGCGCCGTCGTCGTCGACTGGATCATCTATCTCGCGCGGCGCTCGCAGCGCCGGCTGATGGTGCGGCTGGTGAAGGGCGCCTATTGGGACAGCGAGATCAAGCGCGCCCAGGTCGACGGCCTGCAAGACTTTCCGGTGTTCACGCGCAAGAGCCACACCGACGTGTCCTATCTCGCCTGCGCCCGCAAGCTGCTGGCCGCACCGGACGCCGTGTTCCCGCAATTCGCGACGCATAACGCGCGCACCTTGGCGTCGATCGTGGAGATGGCGGGCCCGGACTACACGCCCGGCCAGTATGAATTCCAGTGCCTGCACGGCATGGGCGAGCCGCTGTTTGAGGAGGTCGTCGGTCCCGAGCGGCTCGGCCGCCCGTGCCGCATCTATGCGCCCGTCGGCTCGCATGAGACCTTGCTGGCCTATCTGGTCCGCCGGCTGCTGGAGAACGGCGCCAACACCTCCTTCGTCAACCGCATCGCCGATCCCGGCGTGTCGATCGACGAACTGATCACGGATCCTGTCGAGATCGTGCGCGCCGCGGAGCATTCTGGCGCGCCGCATGACAAGATCAGGCGCCCGCCGGAGCTGTTCGGAAAAGCCCGCGTGAACTCGGCCGGTCTCGACCTCTCCGACGAAAATGCGCTGGCGCACCTTGCCGAGGGGCTGGTGGTAAGCGTGACCTGCGGCTGGACGGCGCGTCCGCCTGGCGCCGCCGAGGGACAAGGCGCGCGATTGATCCGCAATCCGGCCGACCACGACGACATCGTCGGCAAGGTCGCGGATGCGAGCCCGTCCGACATTGAGGCCGCGCTGATGCGCGCGGCCGCAGTAGCACCGGGCTGGGCGGCGACACCTGCAAGCACCCGCGCCGCGTGCCTGCGTCGGGCGGCCGATGCGCTGGAGGCGCGCAGCACCGTCCTGATCGGCCTGATCGTGCGGGAGGCGGGAAAGACCTACGCGAACGCGATGGGCGAAGTGCGCGAGGCCGTCGACTTCCTGCGCTATTATGCGCATGAGATCGAAGCGCTCGCCGCGAATGACCCTCTCATCCCGCTCGGTCCGATCGTCTGCATCAGCCCGTGGAATTTCCCGCTCGCGATCTTCACCGGCCAGATCGCGGCGGCGCTCGCGGCCGGCAATCCGGTGCTGGCGAAGCCGGCCGAGGAAACGCCGCTGATCGCCGCCGAAGCGGTGCGCATCATCCATGAGGCCGGCGTGCCGGCGGAGGTCCTGCAGCTGCTGCCCGGCGACGGCCGTGTCGGCGCGGCGCTGGTCGGTGATCCCCGTGTGCAGGGCGTGATGTTCACGGGATCGACCGAGGTCGCGCGGCTGATCCAGACACAGCTCGCCGAACGCCTCACCGCGCAGGGACAGCCGGTGCCGCTGATCGCGGAGACCGGCGGCCAGAACGCGCTGGTCGTGGATTCCTCGGCGCTCGCCGAGCAGGTCGTCGCCGACGTCATCGCCTCGGCGTTCGACTCTGCCGGCCAGCGCTGCTCGGCGCTGCGCATTCTCTGCCTGCAGGAGGACGTCGCCGATCGCATCCTGTCGATGCTGCGCGGCGCGATGCGCGAGCTCGAACTCGGCAATCCCGTGTCGCTGTCGGTCGATGTCGGCCCGGTCATCAGCGCGGAGGCGCGCAGCACGCTCGAGGCGCATATCGCCACGATGCAGGCGCGTGGTCACGCGGTGGAGCGGCTGCCGCTGCCGCCGCAGGCCGTGCACGGCACGTTCGTCGCGCCGGCCATCATCGAGATCGCCAACATCTTCGATGTCGAGCGCGAGGTGTTCGGCCCCGTGCTTCACGTCCTGCGCTATCGCCGCGAGCAGCTCGCTGACCTCATCGAGGCGATCAACCTCACCGGCTATGGCCTGACCTTCGGCATCCATTCGCGCATCACGGAGACCATCGCGCGTGCGTCGAGCCGCAGCGCCGCCGGCAACATCTATGTCAACCGCAACGTCATCGGCGCCGTCGTCGGCGTGCAGCCGTTCGGGGGCTCCGGGTTGTCGGGGACAGGGCCGAAGGCCGGCGGCCCGCTGTATCTGCGCCGGCTGTTGGCCGTGCCGCCGCGCCCGCTCCCCGAACTGGTCGGCGTGCTCGACATGGCGGCACAAGCCTATCTCGACTGGCTGCGCGCGAACGGGCATGCCGATGCCGCGCGGGCCTGCGAGGCGCAGCTGTCGTGCGCGTGGGCCGGCGCCGAGATCGAGCTGCACGGGCCGGTCGGCGAGCAGAACATCTATCGCATCAAGCCGCGTGGCGCGGTGGCCGCGCTGGCGCGGACGGACGAGGCGTTGCTGATCCAGCTTGGCGCCATCCTGGCCACCGGCAATCAGGCGATCGTCGAACGATCGAACCCGGCGCTGGTGGCTCTCGGCGGTCTCACCGGTCAGGCGCGCGAGCGCATCATCACCGTGGAGATCTGGCGGACGGTCGATGCGCTGGCAGCCGTGCTCTCCGATGGCGATGCGCGGGAACTCATCGAACTCGGACGGGAGTTGGCCGCGCGGGCCGGGCCGATCGTCCCGCTCGTCGCGCGGCGCAGCGTGGATGGCGGCTACGATCTCGACCGGCTCGTGGAGGAGGTCAGCCTCTCGACCAACACGGCGGCAGCCGGCGGCAACGCCAGTCTCATGTCGATCGGGTGAGCGGCGATTGGAGCGGCGGATGCAGGTATTCCGGCTTGAGCTGGCTCGCCGCGCCAGGACGCGATAGGGGATGACTTCGTTGCTGCCTGCCGTCGCTTGCGGCCGCCGCGCCAAGCCGACTGACTTCCCGTTCCGATCGAGGACACCTTGATGCCGACCATCCTGTTCCAGAATGCCGCCCTGCTCGACCCGCTGCAGCCAGATCTGCTCGAAGCGCAGCACGTCCTGGTCGAAGGCAACTTGATCAAGGAGGTCTCGGACAAGCCGCTGCGGGCGGGCGCCGACCAGACCATCGATCTCAAGGGCAAGACCCTGATGCCCGGCCTGATCGACCTGCACGTCCATGCCATCGCGGTCGAGCTCAACCTCGCCCAGCAGGTGCAGATGCCGAACGTGCTGGTGACCTTGCGCTCGGCGATTCTGCTGAAGGGCATGCTGCGGCGGGGCTTCACCACGGTGCGCGATGCCGGCGGCGCCGGCTATCCGCTGAAGCAGGCGGTCGACACCGGCCTCACCGAAGGCCCGCGGATGTTCGTGTCCGGCCGCGCGCTCAGCCAGACCGGCGGCCATGGCGACATGCGGGCGCGGACGGATTTCCTCTCCGACAACGCGCCCTGTCCGTGCTGCGTGCGGGTCGGTGCGCTGGCGCGCGTCGCCGACGGCGTCGATGCCGTGCGCAAGGCGGTGCGCGAGGAGCTGCAGATGGGCGCCGATCAGATCAAGATCATGGCGTCCGGCGGCGTCGCCTCGCCGACCGATCCGGTCGGCGCGTTCGGCTATTCCGAGGACGAGATCCGCGCCATCGTCGCCGAGGCCCGCGGGCGGCAAACCTATGTGCTCGCACATGCCTACACCGCGGAAGCGATCGCCCGCGCCGTCAATTGCGGCGTGCGCACCATCGAGCACGGCAATCTGGTCGACCTGCCGACCGCGCGCCTGATGGCCGAGAAGGGCGCCTACGTCATTCCGACGCTTGTCACCTATGAGGCGCTGGCGAACGAAGGCGCGCAATACGGCCTGCCGCCGGAGAGCGTCGCCAAGATCGCCGACGTCCGCGACGCCGGCCTGCGCTCGCTGTCGATCTACCGCGAGGCCGGCGTGAAGATGGGTTTTGGCAGCGACCTGCTCGGCCCGTCGCAGCGGCTGCAGAGCGACGAGTTCAGGATCCGCGCCGAAATCCTCGGGCCCCGCGAGGCGATCGCCAGCGCGACCGTGATCGGCGCCGAGGTGCTGGGCATGGAGGGCAAGCTCGGCCGCATCCAGCCCGGCGCCATCGCCGATCTGCTCGTGGTCGACGGCAACCCGCTGCGCGACGTGTCCTGCCTGCTCGGCCAGGGCGACCACATTCCGCTGGTGATGAAGGCCGGCAAGGCGCACATCGACCGGCTGAACGGCTGAGGTAGTTAGGCGCCGACATCCATCGGGCCAGTGGTCGACAGTCCTCGCGTCTGTGCGCGCCGTCATGCGGCACGTCCATCGTCTCTCCGCCGCCTCGGCGCTGAGGGCACCGACATCGGCGACGGGGGCTGCTTGGCGCATGATATGTTTTTGCGGAATCGCCTCAGGGTATCCCCCGGCGTTTGCGCGCGGAGCTTCGAGATCGGCCCCGCTGTCACCCTCCCTGGAGGGCAGGGCCATCGCATGTGGCGATCGCCGTTTTGTGCTCGTCTCTCTCCAAGTCGTCATGGCCGGGCTTGTCCCGGCCATCCACGTCGACCGGCATGCTGAGAACGACGTGGATGCCCGGGACAAGCCCGGGCATGACGGAGTAACTAACTTGCAGGATCGTTCGTCGCGACAGCCTGGAATTTCCACATGCATGGCCCTGCCCGCAAGGGGGGGAGACTGAAATCGCGGCGCATGCCGTGTCGTCATCGGCAAATTGGCGATGAGAGCATCGTGCCTTTCCACGTATTCGCATCATGCTCTAGAACGCAATGACTCGGCCTCGCGGCGCCCAGAGCGCCCGAGTTGTACCGGTCGTTTCGCCCTCATCGAAGCAGAGGGCGCAGGGAATGCCGGGAGCTGGCCGCCCCCATGGCCCGCCAGCGTAAGAAAATGCTGGCGGCAGGTACCACAGGTTCAGCCGAGACATCCCGGCATTCCCCGCGCGATGGTTGGGCGGCTTATACGTCCTCTCCCCGGGGACCGGCTGTCTTGCCCCCGTCACGGACGGATCATCGCCATCCGCTTGGCCTCAGCATCGGGAGGCCAGGACCCTACGATTTCGCCGGCGCATCGGGCTCGTTCGTCCGCACGATGGCTCGCGCTGCGATCCAATGCACCCACCGCATCCCGCACCCACGTCTCGTGACGATCGCGAAGCGCCCCTCATGGCGGGACGGGATGCGCAGAGTCAATCATGTTTTTCTGAAAAACGAAAGTGGAATATTTTTCGCGGGAGGACTGGACGAGGGTGATGTGCTTGAGGTGGTGAGTGAAATTAGATTTTCGGCGCATCGCATCAGAGGCGTTCTTGTCAGTCGCGTGCGCCTGGCTTCGGGCCTGCCCGAGTCTCGACAAGCATTTCCGATCAAGCCCAGCAGGCCCACGTCTTTGGCGGCGGCCGGAAGGTCTGAGAAGGGCGAAGAACAGACATAAGGAGGCAACCCAAAGCCGGTATCTCTGGACGCTGAGCTGGCGTGTTCTCATGATTGGGAGGCGATCCGACTAACGCGGCCAGCTGGCAAAAACACTCCTTCCGAGAGCTCGGTTTTCTGATACAACCTTTGGAGGTTTCAACAGGCTGTTTGTAAGCACTCTCGTCATCGGTCCTGAATAGCATAGGGATCTCGTCCATGAAGTTTGCTTACGTCGATGAATCGGGCGAGCAGAATCACAGCTCCGTTTTTGTAATGGCGGGTGTGCTCGTGGACGCCTACCGCCTTCGAAAGTATACGGAGACCTTTGACGAAAAGCTTTCAGTAATCCTAGCGAAGCATCCCGGTCTTCGAACTGAACTGAAAACTCAGAGAATGATCAACGGAGAGGGGGGGGGTGGAGTAAAGTAGACGCGGACGAACGAAAGAAATTCCTCGAAGATATTTGTGCGCTCGCATCGGAGTGCGCTCGAATTTTCGCTATCGCATTCTCATTTGAGAACTTCGAAGCCGCCCTGAGCGGTTCCTATGAGCAGCCGTTCAAAAAAAGCTATTGGAACGGCGCGGCGTTGTATATTTCTTGCTTGATCCAGCAGAAGATGCAGAGGTCGCGTAAAAATAAAGGCCTTACCGTGCTAATATTTGACGATAACAAGAAGGAGATGCCAGATCTCTCGGATTCGCTGCACGAGGCATCACCTTGGTTTGATCCTCTTTATCAAACTAGAAGAACCCTCCGCAAGAAGACGGTGTGGGAGGAACTCACTCCGGCTAGAAGATTCGATCAGATCGTAAACACCGCATTCGCTTTGAAATCACAACATTCTTCTTTGGTTCAAATAGCAGACGCGGTCGCATATATTCACCGTAGGAATCTTGAATTAATCACTGGCTCAGAGAGTTGGGCTGGAGAGAAGAACTACATAGCGGGCCTTGTCGGCAAGCTTCCAAGATCTGAACGTCTCGGACGAACTCCTGGGGGGCATGCCTCGATTTCTATAACGCTGCGAGACATCCAGGCTGGGTGCTTTAGAGCTAGTAGCCCGGGGGGCGGATTAGCGGCGCACAATCCGCCGCTCCGGCCTAGTTGGCAGCACGCGTGATTTCCTGACCACATCGGCGAATTTCGCGTTCGACCAATCCGCCCTGCGCGCTGGGTGCGTCGGCAACTGGCGACGAAGCGTACAGCACGATTTGAGCGCACGATGGCCAATTGCCTCAAGGCCGAGAAAGGGACGTTGATCGTGGTTCGCACTGCAAAGGCAATCGCCCTCTTCACAGTCATCGTTCTCCTCCCATTTGTAGTCGCGGGCACGCTCATCAAATCAGGAATCCTGAGCCCATTTCAGCCTGAAACGGCTCGCACGTTATTGTTTGGAACTATTGCAGTCGCTTTTGCGATCGCCGCGACTATCGTTGTGGAGCGGATCTACCCTTCGAAGCCCGTCCAGCCCTTTGAGGCTACCAAGGGACTTGTTGGCCGATTTCTTGTGCCGTCCGATGACATACACCTTCCCGCTGTCACTCTGAGTCGTACTATCTCAAAAGGGTTCTTCGACCTAATTAGAAATCTAGCGGTTATCGGCGCTCTCAAATATTTCGCTGATAAGACCGGTAACGCCTACTTGTATTGGGCCGTTCAGCTCTGCTTCTACGTGATGATTGTTTGGGTCTATAGCTATTTAATTGTTTGGAAGGTCCGTCTGTTCGGATACTTGGCGTGGGGAGGGTTTGGACGCTTCATCGATGCGCTTCTCACGTTGGCGCTTTCGACAGCGGCAACCCTGTTCGTTTTCCAAGTAGTCGTTTCGATTGTCGATGCTATTGTAAAAGGCCAGATCAAGGCATGAAGCGTCGAGCAGCCACGTGCGGCGAACCTCGCGGACGGCTCACACCCACGATCAGCTCGCCGCGACATCTCCGCGGGCCTGCACGCCGCGCGCGAGCCGGCCGAAACGTAGCGCCAGGGTCGGCAGCACCAGCAGGTTGAGCGCCATTGACGTCAGCAGGCCGCCGAGGATGACAATGGCCATTGGGCCCTCGATCTCGCGGCCGGGCTCGCCGGCGCCGAGCGCGAGCGGCAGCAGGCCGAGGCCGGTGACGAGCGAGGTCATCAGGATCGGCACCAGACGGTCGGCGGCGCCGGCGATCGCCGTCTCCAGGCTCCAGGCGCGGCCTTCGACGACGACCAGGTGCTCGTAATGCGAGATCATCAGGATCGAGTTGCGCAGCGCGATTCCGAACAGCGTGACGAAGCCGATCATCGAGCCCAGCGACAGCACGCCGCCGGTCACGGCGACCGCGATGACGCCGCCGACGAAGGCGAAGGGCAGGTTCAGCAGCACCAGCACGAGGTTGCGCCAGTGGCCGGTGACGAACGACAGCAGCAGCACGATCCCGATCGTCGCCAGCAGCGAGTTCATCAAGAGGTCGCGGCGTGATCTGGCCTGCGCCTCGGCCGCGCCGGTGAACTCGACAAGCGCGCCCGGCGGCAGCTTCACCTCCTTGGCGAGCTTGCGCTTGGCCGCAGCGACGAAGGATTCCAGGTCGCGCTCGGCGACGTTGGCGGTCACGATCTGCACGCGCTGGCCGTTGCGATGGAGCACGACGTAGCGGCCGGCGGTGCCGTAGACGTCGGCGACCTGCTTGAGCAGGATGTAGGCGCCGCTCGGCGTGCGGATCGGCATGTTGCCGATCTCGGTCGGCCGCGCGCTGGCATCGGGGTCGAGCCTGACGATCACGTTGAACACGACATTGCCTTCATAGGCCTGTCCGACGACGTCGCCCTGATAGGCGGTGCGGATCAGCTCCAGCACCTCGACGGCGTCGAGTCCCCAGGATTGCAGATCGGTCGGGCGCAGGGTGACGTTGACCTGCGGCATGCCCGGCGGCGATTGCTGCTGGATGTCGACCGCGCCCCAGACCTCGCCGAGCTCGCGCGCGATGTCGCGCGCCGCGCGCTCGAGGTCGTCGAGATCGGGACCGTAGACGTTGATGACGACGGCGGCGTTGAAGCCGGACAGCGTCTCCTCGATGCGCTCCGTCAAATAGGTCTTGATCGAGACATTGATCCCGGCGAAATCGGCGAGCGCGGCGCGGATGCGCCGCTCGGCGCGCTCCTGGTCATCGCCCGACAGGCCCGGCTTGAGGTCGACCTCGATCTCGCTGGAATGCGTGCCGGCGGTATCGACGCCGGCTTCGGCCCGCCCCGCATGCTGGGCGACGCTGCGGACCTCCGGCACGGCACGCAGCGCGTCCGAGATCAGGCTGCCGAGCCGCAGCGTTTCGTCCAGCGACGTGCCCGGCAAGGTCGCGACGTGGACGATCAAATGGCCTTCGCGGAGCTCCGGCAGGAAGGTGCCGCCGAAGAAGGGCACCATGCCGGCGCCGCCGAGCGTCACCAGCAGCGCTGCCGCGATCACCAGCTTGGGAAAGGCGCTGAGGCGCCGCAGCAGCCGCTCGTAGTGACGGCGCGACCAGCGCACCAGCGGCGGCTCGCGGATGTCGCGGGTCTCGCTGCCGGCAAGCAGTATCATCGACAGCGCGGGCGTGACGGTGAGCGCGATGATCAGCGAGGCCAGCACGGCGAGGATGTAGGCGATGCCGAGCGGGCCGAACAGCCGGCCGGCGAGGCCCGGCAGAGCCAGGATCGGAACGAAGACGAGCAGCACGGCGAAGGTGGCGTAGGCGACCGCGCCGCGGACTTCGAGCATGGCGTCGTAGACCACACGGGCTTCGCTGCGCGGCGACGGCAGGCCTCGATTCTCGCGCAGCCGGCGCACCACGTTCTCGACCCCGATGACGGCGTCGTCGACCACCTCGCCGATCGCGATCGCAAGGCCGCCGAGAGTCATGGTGTCCAGGCTCTGCCCCATCCATTGCAGCGCCAGCACGGCCGAGAACAGCGACAGCGGAATCGCCGTGCAGCTGATGAGCGAGGTCCGCCAGTCGTAGAGAAACAGCAGCAGCACCACGATCACCAGCGCGCCACCGATCAGCAGCGCGACGAGCACGTTATGGGTCGCGGAATCGATGAAGGTGGCCGGGCGGAACAGGTCGGCATGCAGCTTGACCTGTTCGCTCTCCAGGGCGGGGCGCAGCTCCTGCAGCGCCGTCTCCACGCGCGCGGCGACGTTGCGTGTGTTGGCGCCGTATTGCTGGCTGATCATCATCATGATGCCGGGCTGGCCGTTGATCAGTGCGCCGCCGATCGGCGGCTCCGGCGCATTGACGACGGTCGCGACGTCACCGAGCACGACGCTGGCGCCGCCCTGATGCAGCAGCACCGTGCGCGCCAACTGATCGGGCGTCAGCGATTGCCCCTGGGTCTGCAGAATGACGCGCTGATTGGCGGTGTCGACGAAGCCGGCGCCGCGCACGCCGGTAGCTTTGCGCGCCGCCGCAACGACATCGTTCATGCCGACGCCGAAGCGGACGAGGTCGTCGGCGCGGACCTGCACCTGCAGCGACCGGACGTCCCGGCCATAGGTGGTGACCTGCGCGACACCGGAGACGGCGAGCAGCCGCCGGCTCACGGTCCAGTCGGCGATGGTGCGCAGATCCATCAGCGAGCGCCGCTCGGAGGTGAGGCCGATCACCAGCACCGTGCCGGCCGCCGGCACCAGCGGCGTCATCGCTGGCGCGCGGACGCCCTGCGGCAGGCCGCTCGTGATCACCGTGAGCCGCTCGGTCACCAATTGCCGCGCCTTGAAGACATCCGTGCCGGGCTGGAAGATCACGGAGACAACGGACAGGCCCTGGATCGATGACGAGCGCATGCTCTCGACGCCGGCGAGGCCGTTGATCGAGGTCTCGATCGGCTGGGTGACGAGCACCTCGACCTGTTCGGGACTGAGCCCGGGCGCCTCGGTCTGGATCGACACCTGCGGTGGCGCGAACTCCGGGAAGACCGCGTATTTGGCGCTGCCCAGCGAGAAGATGCCGTGAATGAGGATGGTGCAGGCGAGCGCCAGCATCATGCCGCGAAAGCGGATCGCGAACGAGACCAGCGCGGCCTGCGGCCCCGTGGCGGCCGCACGGATGCCGTCAATCATCGTCGCCGCCGCCGCGTAGCTCGCTCTTGGCTTCCTCCGACAGCAGCACCTGCGCGCCGCGCATCACGATTTCCGAGCCGGGCGGAATGTCCTGCACGACGTAGTCATCGTCCGAGATCGGCTGGTCGGTGCGGATCGGATGGCGCCGGAAGGTCTCGGGACCTGCGCGCAGATAGACCCAGGCGCGTCCCTGCCATTGCACGATCGCGGTGTCCTCGACGAATACGCCCTGATAGGCCTTGCCGGAGGGAACATAGGCCGTCGTGTTCATGCCGGGCAGCAACCCGCTGTCGCCGGCCGCGACGAAGTAATAGCTCACGCCCTGGATGCGCGGATCGGTGCGCGGCGCAGGCGAGAGGTAGTGCAACTCGATATTGGCGTTGCGCGTCGACGCCTGGGCCAGCGCCAGGCGCGGCGGCTCGGACAGGGTCACGCCGGGCGGCAGCGTGACCTGCACCAGCAACTGCTCGCGCTCGATCAGTTGCACCACCTGGGGTGAGCGCTCGATGATGCCCTTTCCGATCACGGCGCCCCATTCCTGCCGCGCGGTCGCCATCAGGGTCTTGACCTGCGAGTCCGCTGCGGCCAGGGCAGCCTGATCGGTGCGGAACGTGCCCTCCGCGGCTTCGGCGTCCTTGCGCGGCATCGCCGCCGACTGGACCAGGTCGCGGGCGCGCTCGAAGGCGAGCCTGGCGACGTCGAGCCTGGCCTGGGCGGTCTGCAGTTGCGCCTGGGCGTTGGCGTAGTTGTTGGTCAGGTCGGTCAGCCTGGCGACGTCCAGAACGGTGCCATAGGCCCGGAACTGCTCGGGGTGGGATTCCCTGGCCAGCACCGCCGTCTGGAGGCCGATCTGCTTCTGCTGCGTCGGGGACAGCTTGACCGTTGCGGGCTCACGCGCCGTGCCCGACGACTGCGCCCGGACATCCGGCTGCGCTGACAGCAGCGTCAGAAATGCTGCACTGCATGCGGCGGCCGTTCTCATCCGTTGCCAAATCATGCAGTCCCGGCCCATCGATCGGGGACGTCTGAACGACGTTGATGTCTTTGCAATGACTGCTACTTCAGCTTTCGGGGCGTTTCAAGCAGGGCCCTGCTGTCCAGCGCTCGGCTTTCGCGGCCACGCGTGCGGTCCGTGACGGCCGGATGTCCTTCCCGACGCGCTCCTTCGGGAAGGCCGCTCGCCCGACCGGGCCGCGTTGCTTTCACCCGGTGCCAAGCTGAAGACGCGATGCGCTCGCGTTTGTGGCGCTGTACTTGACGCGAGAGTCGCATGCGCGACGGCGCGATGGCTGAACCTTGGCGACGGCCACGCGGCGGCGTGGACATCGTGCCTTGGTCAAGCGTCACGTCGCCTCGTCTTGAGCGTTAGAAGTATTCTTAGACACATTCTAGCGTATTCGCGCGCAACCTGAGCTTGCCGCTGCGATTGCATGTCGCCCCCGACAAAAACTGCAGACTAACAGGGTTGTTAGAAGAGATTTTCCGCAGCAAACGACCCGGGATTTTTTCCCGAGATCCCCGCAAGAACGAGAATCGTCACATTCATCTACCTGTCGGGTCATTGATGTGACCTACCTTCGCCATACGCCTCCGCAACGAGTCGGGAGTTCCATCGACGTTGCAGCGAGGAAAGCTTGTCCAGTCTGAACCCACTCTCCGATCGCCCGGCGCGCCGTGATCACGGGCGGGGCCATCCGTGTCGGTCAGCCGCTCGCCGACCTCAGGCCACTGCCGCAGCCGAGTTCAGAAAAGGATCTGCACGATGAGCCAGCTGGTGAATATGCGGCCGAATGAGGCCAAGGCGAGCGAGTCCGCCGCGCAGGCCACGATCGGCGATCACGGCATGCGGCTGCTTGGTGCTCTCGGTGCAAGTGCAGCGTCGTCCCTGGACAACCCGGCGGCGGCCGACGCCTGGCAAGACTCTTGGCAAGGCTCCGCGAATGACACGCGGACGGCCGGCGAGCCGCTGCAGGAGGTCCTGGGCGGTCTGACGGAGATGATCCGGGCGGAGACATCCCCGCTCGAGCGGCAGCCGGATCACCCGTTTGCCGATGATCACGGCTTGGCCCTGGACCAGGGTGAGATGGAGCACCTGCCCGGCGTGGTGCTCAACACCTTCGATGTCGACGGGCCGGTGTGGCTCGCCGTCGAGGCGCTTGCGGCGACCGAGCCGCCGGCGATCGATGCCGATCTCGACGCCTGGGTCGAACTGTCCTCGGATCCGGATCGCCGTCCATCGCCGCGGGACAGCATCCTGGTGAAGGTCGACGAGATCGAAAAGAACCGCCTCACCTTCGCCCGCCACGCCCGTCCCGAGGATTTCTCGCCGGCCGCAGCTCTCGGCGTATGGACCGGACGGCTGCGCCTCGAGCAGCGCCCCGATCTCTTGCAGCGGATCGAGCGCTACGTCTCCGGTCCCTGGACCGCATGGGCCGACACCGAGCGCAAGCGCCGCCGGACCATGGCCATTCATCAGCGCCTGCGCGAGCTGGCGGCGGCATCGGCTTCCGATCCTGCGCTCGAAATCATCTGGGGCATCGGCTTGTCGTCATGGCGGCAAAGCGGCCGCGACTACGAACTGCCGCTGTTCGAGCGCGCCGTGGAGATCGAGGTCATTGCGCGCCCCGATGCCGAGGTCCGGGTGCGGCCGCGTTTCGTCGGCGCCACTGTCAACCGCAAGGCGCTGGAGGCGGTGGTGCCCGACGCAGCGCTTGCGTTGGCCGATAGGTCCGACCGACTGGTCGAGGCGCTCGAGCAGCGCGGCGAGCTGTCGCCGTTCACGCCGCTCGATCTCGAGCAGATCATCGGCGCGGTCGGCGTCCAGACCGGCCACAAGCCGTCGCGCGCGGCGGACAGCCCGATGGCGGACGCCTCGGACGCGGCCATCGCGAACGGCCGCTGGACCATCTCGGCGCGCCGGCGGCCGGATGTCCGCGCGCTACGCGACATCGAGAGCCTCAAGACGGCGGTTGCGCACGCGCCGCAGAGCGAATGCTGCTTGACCGGCGCCGTCGGCGCCCTGCTGATGCAGTCCGATGGACGAGGCCACGCCACGGCGCGCCGGCATCTGTCGGGCATCGTCGGCGGCCCGATCGACATTGCGCCGCCGCCGAAGCCCGTCGCCGTGGAGCAGGGTGATCTGTTCTTTCCGTTGCCGGCCGCTCCCGAGGACGTCGAGATCGTACGCGAGCTGTCCGGCTCGGACGGCCTCGTGCTGCAGGCCGCCGCAGATGATGACCGCATCGCCGCTCTCGTCAACGTCGTCTGCCATCACCTCGCGCTCGGATCGCGCGTGCTCGTGGTCTCCAGAGACGAGACCGCGCTCGGCTTGCTGCATGAGAAGCTGCCGCCGCCGGTCCGCGAGCTGACCGTCAGCTCGACGGGCTCCGACAAGGACGTGCTCAGAAAGGCCGAGGCGCTGGCGGGCCGGCTGCAGTCGATCCTCGATGCCGCGAACCTGCGGGATCAGGTCGCGCAGATCGGCCGGCTGGAGCGCGACATCATCTCGAAGCGCTCCCAGATCACATCGCTTGACGACGAGATCGCGGAGATCGTCAGGCGCAACCTGCGGCTCACCGGCGGCTTGCCGGAGCTGCCATTCGACCTGTTTAAGGGACTGGTCGGCGAGCCGCATGCCTATGGTTGGTTCAAGGACCGGCCCAAGCGTCTCATCTCGGGGGCGGACGCGCTGGTCGCCGCGGTCGACAAGGCGCGCGAGGCGCGAGAGCGTCTTGGCGATCGTCTCAAGCATATCGACGACGAGTTGCCGGAGACCGCGGCGCTTCCGGACACGGCGGCGATCTTGCGCCTGCATGAGGAGCTGCGTCATCAGGCAACGATCACGTCCGACAACGGGCGCGACGAGGATCTCGCGCTGGATGCGATCGCGACCTTCGGGCTCGACGCGACCAGCCGGCTCGCGACCGACCTGGACGCGCTCGCCGCCGGCCATCGCGCCATTGCCGAGGAAGCCTGGCTCGGCCGGCTGTCGCCGCTCGGGACGGCCAAGACCGAGGGGCCTGCGGGGCTGGACAAGGTGGTGGGCTGGGCGCGCGATGCCTCGTTCCAGCTGTCACGAAGTGCCGAATTCGCGCGGCGCCAGGTGCGGGCGCCGGTCGAGGCCTTCACCAAGAAGGACGCCATTCGCGTGGTCGAACGGCTCGCGGCCGGCGAGAAGCCGTTCGCGCGGTTCACGCCGTCGCGCCGCGCGCTGAAGACCGCGGTCGATGCCATCACGCTGGACGGAGCCGCGCCATCGACGCCGGCTGATTGGAGCTACGTCGCCCGCTTCCTGCTGTGGCGCCACGACCTGCATGCGCTGCGCGCGCGCTGGACGTCGATCGCGATGAAGATCGATGCGCCGGCGCTGCAGCTGGAATCGGCGCGCGCCTTCGATGATCTCGAGCAGATCGTCAAGAGCGTCGAGGTCGCCGTGGTGACGGCGGCGCTTGCGGTCCGCAACGTCGTCGATGCCTGCCGCAAGCTGTCGATGACCGACAGCGAGGTCGCCGCGATGGTGGCGGATGTGCAGCGGCCGACCGCCTTCGGCGCGGCCATTCGCACCGTCATGACGCGGGTGTCCGGGCCGTTGGTCGAGCTCGCGCGGCTCGGTGAATTGTTCGCCGGAGCCGGCGAACTCGCGGCGACCGTCCAGGCCGACGTGCTGTCGCTGGTCGGCGATGCCGAAACGGACGCGCAGGACCTGGCGGCGCGGTGGTCGGGAATCCTCGCCGCGGTGGAGACGATCCGCGGCAACGAGAGCGACTACGAACTGGTCAGGACGGCGTGCCGGATGGCCATCGCGGCGGGCGCACCGAGCCTCGCGCAGCGATTGCGGTCCGTGCCGGCCGAGGCGGACACCAAGGATACGACGAAGGCTGCTGCGAAGCATGCTTTCAAGGAAGAAGCGACACTCGCGGACTGGGTGAGCGCGTGGAATCTGGCGGTCCTCAAGCGGATCGAGAATCCCGAGGAGCGCCAACTGCTCCATGATCTCGCGGCGCAGCGGCTGCGGCTGGAGAAGCGATCCCTGGCGCTGTTCGAGGTGGTGATCGGCGCGCGCATGTCGCTCGGCATCGCGCAGAATGCCAGCGGCGCCCTCCGGCAATCGCTGAAGCGCTTCCGCGACACGATGCAGAAGATGGCCTCGGCCTGCTCCGGCCCGACTGCGCGCCGTCTGCGGATCGCTGCCCGCAGCTCCTTCGAAGGCTGGCTGGAGGAGATCCCCTGCCACATCATGCCGGCGTGGCGCGTCGCCGAACTGCTGCCGGCGCGGATCGGTACCTTCGATCTGCTGGTCGTCGACAGCGCCTCGCGCTCGGATGTGCGCGAGCTCGCCGCGATGCTGCGCGCCCGCAAGGTCCTGATCAGCGACGAGCGCCGTGATGCGGCCGCGATCGCAGCCCGCAGCGATCGGCTGGCCCGGCGCGGCCATGCGAAGGCGCTGCGCGGCATGCCTCCGGCCTTGCGCCGGCTGCTGATGCCCGGGGCCTCGCTGCGCGATCTTGCCGAGATCCTGTTCCCGGAGCGGATGATCGAGCTGCGCGCGCGGCCGATTCTTGTCGAGGCGGCTGCCGCGCCGGCGCCGCTCCTGATCGACGAGCCGGCGAAGCCGGCGGAGGCTTCCGTCGCCGAGCGGCCGCGGCCGGTGCGCGCGCCGGCGCCGGGGCCGGCACCGGCACCGAAGCGGCGCATGGCGCCGCGGCCGGTCAGCACGACGCATACGCTCGAAGAGGAGATCGCGACCGTCGCGAAATATCTCTCGATGGCCCGTCGTGGCGGCTCTGACAGCGCCGCGCCGCCAAGCCCTGCGCGCGACCGTGCGGCCCCGCAACCGAACGAGGATCGCGCGACAACCGCGAAGCCGTCTCCGGAGCTGCGCGTGTTGCGCCAGCGTCCGCGGCGTCCGTCGGCGGAGGAGATCAGGTCCGCGCCTGCGACGCCGCCGGCGTTGCCCGAGTTACCGATCGCCGTGAAGCCGGCGGCGAGCGAGCAGCGCGCGGTGGCCGCGGCCGAGGTGCCGATCGTGGAAGCCGCCCGCCCGTCGGAGCCCGCGCCGCGCGAGGTTGCGCCGGTGGTGATCGCCGCAGAGGGTGCAGTGACGCCCGCGGCCGCCGAGCCGGCGGAGCCCGTCAATGCAGGCAATGCGAGCGTCGCCAAGCCGATTGCCGTTGCTGTCGTGCCGGAGACCAAACAGCCCGAGGCGGCAGCTCCCGCGGCGCCGCCCGAAGAGATCAAGATCCATCCCTCGCTGCTCGAGACAGCCTTCAAGTCGGAGCAGAGCACCGCGGTCACGCGCCGTCGTCTGCCCAGCCGGCGTGTGCTGGCCGTGGCCGCGGCGGGGCTGCTCGCGATCATCGGTGCGGCGGTTTCCTGGGAGCGCGCGTCGGAATGGGTTCAGGTGTCGCTGAGCGGCGCGACGGCGGCTCTGCCCAACGAGCCCGGTCCGCGCAAGGTCAATGCCGAGCGGATCATGCCGGACGGCAAGCCTGTGGTCGCTGCGGCGGCCGAGGAGCCGACCACGGTCGGCATGAGCGTGCCGGTCAGCATGCCCGGTCAGGCATTCCTCTATCACGAGGATCCGCAGGATCCGAAAGGCAAGCGTTTCCCCGGCAAGGTGACCTGGTCCGTCGAACCCAGCAGGGGGCCGCGGCTCGATGCGGCGCCAGCGATCAAGGGAGAAATCGAGATCGAGAATGGCACCAAGGTCACGCTCTCGCTGCGGCGGAACGCCGACATGGAGATGCCGGCCAGCCATATCATGGAGCTCAAATTCGACGGACTGGATCAGTCGGTGAGCGGCCTGACGAGCCTGCGGGGCATCGGCCTCAAGGGTGAGGAGTCCGAGCGCGGCACGGCGCTGGTGACGCAGACCGCCCGGGTCACGCCGAAATTCTTCATGGTCGCGCTGTCCGCCAACGACGTCGACACCAAGCGCAATCTGATGCTGCTCAAGGCCAAGCAGTGGTTCGACATCCCGATCGTCTACGAGGGCGGCAATCGGGCGCTGCTGTCGATCGAGAAGGGGGCCGATGGCGACCGCGTGTTCAAGGACGCGTTCGCGAGCTGGGGTCAGTAAAGGGGCTGGGGGCCTCCACCAAGGCGAGGACAGCATGAGCGAGAGTTCAGCGTTGCAGTGGCTGCGGGCTCCCAGGCTCGCCGAGGATGCGCTCCCGCCGGATTCGCGCGCGGTCGCCTGCCGGCGCTGTGGCCGCACCGTGGAGGTCTCGCTCAGCCCGATGCGTCCGCCGAGCTTCCAGCGCGTCGAGGATCAGGTCGAGTGCCCCGAGGTGCAGGAACGCTGGACCGGTAACAGCCAGGGCGGGCTGTTGCTCATGATGTGCGGCGCGCTCGAGCAGTCGCTCGACGCCGAGTGGGGCGCCGGAGAGCCGGAGCGCGTTGTTCACGCCGAACCGTCGCCCGAGCTTGCGCCGGTGCGATCGCGCAGCCTGCCCGTGCCGGCGCCGTCTGTGAGCGATGGATGGGACGATGATCAGGACGACGCGGCCAGCGGCGGCTGGTGGCGGGCGCTGTTCGCACCGTTTGCGGGCACGCGCAAGAAGCTGGTCCGCGGCGCGATCGGCATCGTGGTTCTCGCCATCGTGTTTCTCGGCGGCGTGATGCTGCCGCTGCGTCAGATCAAGCTGCTGATCCAGCCGCCGCTGGGACTGACGGGATCGTCCACCGCGCCGCGCGAGGCGCAGTCGGCGGCGCCGCCGCCGTCCCCGCGTCGAATCCTGGTCGAGACCGCGCCGCAGGACTCCACGCGCTCGGCATCGAACTCATTCGCGCCGTCGCGGCAGGCTGCGACGGGCATGGAAACGGCGCCGGCGCAGCCGCCCGAGACGCTCGCCGCTCCGCGCGCGCTGCCGCTCTCCGAACCCGAGCCGAAGCTACGCGTGCCCGAACTCGTGACCGTGGCCGGCGGAAGCTTTGCGATGGGCGGTGACGACGAGTCCGAACAGCCCGTCCATCAGGTGAGCGTGCGGCCGTTCTCGCTCGGCAAGCACCCGGTGACGGTCGGTGAATGGAAGCAGTGCGTGGCGGCTGCGAGCTGTCCGGACATCGCCACCGGTGCGGATGATCGTCCCGTGACCAATGTGAGCTACGACGATACGCAGGCCTATCTCGCCTGGCTATCGAGGGCGACCGGCAAGTCGTTCCGGCTGCCGACCGAGGCCGAGTGGGAATATGCCGCGCGCGGCGGCCAGCGCACCCGCTACTGGTGGGGCGATCGCATGCGCCAGGGCATGGCGAACTGCAAAGGCTGCAACGGCCCGAGCGAGGCCGATCAGGATCAGCCGCCGAGGATCGGCAGCGTCCCGGCCAATCCTTACGGCCTGTTCGACATGGGCGGTGGTGTCGGCCAGTGGGTCGCGGACGCCTGGCACAAGAACTACAAGGGCGCGCCGAATGATGGATCAGCCTGGATGGAGGAGGGCAGCTATGCCCGCGTCATCCGCTCCGGCTCGTGGAAGAACGGCGCGTCCGACGCGCGCGCCGGGAGCCGCGACCGCTACGACGGGCGCATCCGGCATCCCTCCCTCGGCTTTCGTGTTGCGCTGTCACCATAGGAGATCCGCATGCTGCCGACGATGCCCGCGCGCCTCTGCCTGATCATGACCCTCGCCGCCGCACTCGCGCCGCCGCTGGTGGCGGCCAAGGGCACCAAATCCCCGAAGGATGCCCGCGTCTATCTGATTTCGCCGGCGGACGGCGAGACCGTCTCCGGGCCGTTCATCGCCCGCTTCGGGCTGCGCAACATGGGCATCACCCACGCCGGCGACGAGTTCGCCGGCAGCGGCCATCATCATCTGCTGATCGACGTCGACGACACGATGCAGGCCGGCGAGGAGATCCCGCGCGACAAGAAGCACATCCACTACGCGGCGGGCGAGACCGAGGCCCGGATCGAACTGTCGCCCGGCAAGCACACGCTGCAGCTCGTCATGGGCGACTCCAAGCATCTCAACTTCGATCCTCCCGTGGTCTCCGAGAAGATCATGATCACGGTGGCGCGCCCAAACGGTGAGCAGGAGGCGCGCACGACCCGCAGCGTCAACCCGCGCAGCCGCCTGCAGAGCCGTGCGGCGGCTCCGCTCGAGCTGCAGTCTGCGCCGGAGCCGACCGCGGACATGACCAAATCTCCGGAGAGCTCCGACTTCATCAGCCGCGTGCTGACCGGGGCGAAGTGACGGCGCCCGCGACCGGCTGTTTTCTCCCATGATGCGCGGCTGTCTGCCGCCCGCCTGATCGATGCCTGGCGCGCTGGCGGGAGACGTCGTTCTGACACGCGCGTCGCACGGCGTGACGCGGTCGCGTTGAGAGCAACGCGGCTCGCCTGGCAATGGCCGCGTGCCTCGCCAGGAAGCATGGGCGCCCGCCAATACAGGCGTGTGGTCGCCGGCCGATCCGGCAATTCGTGCCCTTGCTGAGATCCGTGATCCGGATTCTCGCTCCGCGCCGGCAAAGGACCCGGCAGCGGCGATTTGCGTCGCGTGCGCACATCCGTGCGACGATTGACGGATGTCGAGCGCGCGCATCTCTACTGTGATCATCGTCCGCGGAGCCCGTGCAATTGCCGGCTGATCAGCTCTGAGAAAAAATTTTTGAGGCGTAACGTCGCAGCGCTGCGGCGTTCGGCGCCCTTTTCGCCGCACCGTCGACACAGCCGCAATCCGGCAGCAGTGTGGTGCCGTCGGCGCCGCTGAACACGTCGTCTGTGCGCGTCGTGTGCACGCCTCCCGCGCGGCTCCTGATAGAGCCTTGCGATTCAATGTCAGTTGCAAGGCGCGGAGATTCGGACGGAGTGGTGCGGTCGGAACGATTGGCAATCCCCGATCATATCTCGAACTCAACTGCAGCATAGTTGGGTCCGCCGGCCAGCGACAATGCGGCCGCATGCGGACCGATTGCGGCCCGGCTCACGTCTTCGGCGTCAGCCGCGGCCGATCGCGGCGTCCAAGTTTCGTTGAAATCTCCCTCCCTTTGTAGGGCTGCGCATTGAGCGCTCCAGGCGCCGATGGCGCAGACTTCGAGGAGGATTTGATAATGAAGCTCATCAAGATCATGGTCGTTGCTGCGGTGGCAGGTCTCGCATCGGGCTCCGCTGCGCTCGCCGACGGCTACAAGGATTGCACCAAGCTCGACAAGGCGTCGTGGAAGACCACCGCCGAGGCCGAGGCGAAGGCGAAGGCCGCGGGCTACGAGGTTCGCCAGACCAAGATCGAGGGCTCCTGCTACGAGGTCTACGGGGTCAAGGGCGGCAAGCTGTTCGAGCTGTTCTACAGCCCCGAGGATCTGTCGCTGAAGCACACCAAGGCGAAGTGATCTGATGATCACGCGTGACGCAGGTCCGGCGCAGCGCAGCGTTGCCTCCGAGCGGCCGGCGAACCCACGTTCGGGGACCGTCGCGATCTGGGACCTTCCGCTCCGCGTCTGGCACTGGGCCCTTGCGGCCTTCGTGCTCGTCGCCTGCGTCACGCCCAATACGTTCGACCGTCTGCACCGGCTGGCGGGCTATGCCGTGATCGGCCTGCTCGCCTTCCGCCTGATCTGGGGCGTGATCGGCAGCCGCCATTCGCTGTTCGCGCGCATCAGCCTGAAGCTGCGCGCGGCGCCCAAATACATCGTCAACATCCTGCGCGGCGAGACAGGGCGCTATCTCGGTCTCAACCCCGCGGGCGCAGCGATGCTGGTCGCCATGCTCGCTCTCCTGATCGTCTCGACGGTCAGCGGCGTGATGCAGGTCTCGCAGCGCTTCTTCGGCGTCGGCTGGATCGAGCAGGCCCATGCGCTGTCGTCGAACGCGATCATCGCGCTGATCGCCGTGCATGTGCTCGGGACCGTGTGGATGAGCGTGCTGCAGCGGGAGAATCTCATGCGTGCCATGGTCACCGGACGCAAGCGCGTGCCGGGCATCGTGCGCGCCGATCCGGCCGCGGCCCGCAGCCGTAGCCCGGAGCTCACGCCGGTTGTTGCGCGCGAGGAGGAGATATCGGTCGTGCCCGATCTGCCGCCGCAGCGCGCGGCGCCGCCGCCTGTGACAGCAAAGCCGATCCCTGCGCGCATGCCTCGTACGCTCAGCGTCCACGACAAGCGGCTCGGAGTCGGCCGATGAGACGGCGCGCATCGGTGGTGTGCGCCCGCAGGCGTCCTGGCGGTGCAGGACGGCGTTTGATTTCGCTGCTGGTGCATGCGCGGCTCTCAGGCGCGCGTGCCGGCGATCGTCCGGTCCCGCAGGATGCGAACAGCCCGCGTGACCGCGAACGTCTTCGCGCATCCCGCGTGCCGCCGGTGCATTGATCGGGCCGAGGTCCTGGCTGAGCCGCGTGCGCCGAGCAGACGTCTGTTGAAGAGATCGTCGCGGTTGGGATCGACAGGCGATAGCGGTGTTTCGGACCAGCGCGGCCTGCACGCGCACGGACTCCGGCGCACGGCGCCTTCGTGCACATGACGGCCGTATGTCCCGCAACTGATCGGGGGCGCGTTCGCCATCACGCATCAACTAATAAAGATCGCGCGGTTTGTCGCACACAACGAGTTTGTCAAATTTCGACACGGTAAATTGCCGCATTCGGGAATTTATAGTCGTTCTACGATGTGTCGGAGGCGCGTGAAGATAGACGCGCCTTTGTGAGCTCCGCCACACGACGAATTCGGGACAAGGACATTCATCATGACGCTCTTCGAAAAAGCACAGGCTGCAGCCGCCGTTGCGCTGTTGGCGACCGCGTTCGCGCTGCCCGCCCGGGCGGCCGAGACGACGATCGAGATTTCCGTCAAGGACAACAAGTTTCAGCCGGCCGAGATGAAGGCGCCGGCGGACACGCCGATCGTCTTCAAGGTGAAGAACCTGGATGGTGCGCCCGTCGAGTTCGAGAGCGAGCCGCTGCAGTTCGAGACGGTGATCAAGCCGAACATGGAGGGGATCGTGAAGATCAAGGCGCAGAAGCCTGGCCGCTACGAATTCTTCGACGACTTCCATCAGGGCAACAAGGGCACGCTGATCATCGAGTGATCCGATTGTCGACGGCCGCGTCGTCGTGAGGCGAGAACGTCTCGCGCCGCCGCGGCCGCCGCCCTGCTCAGGTTGCCGGCCGCGACGGAGACGAAGCTTTTTGGAACGGAAAGCACGAGAGACGTCCGATTCCAGGCGTGGCATTGGTTGGGTCTCGCTGCGTCAGGAGGAGACGGCCGCGTTCGCTGTGCTGCTCGTGACGTTGGTCGGCGGGGCGCCCGCGCTCGGCCAGACCGTCGTTCCCGGCACGCAGGCCAGCGCCTATGCAGATCCAGGGACCACCGAGGGCGGACCGGTGGTGGTCATTCCCGGTCGTCGCCGCCAGCCGGCGCGGCCCGCCAACGGCAACGGTCCGCTGGTGATCCCACAGGTGATCGTCGCGCCGGGCGGCGCCGAGCCCGAGCCGAAGGCGGCGACGCAGGTCGAGGAGCGACCGCGACCGAAATCCCCGATCGATGCCGGCGCGGGCGCGCTTCCGCAGGCTGCACGCCGTGAGCCGCAGCCCCGCCTCGCTCCCGTGCGCAACGGATTCTTCGGCGCGCCATCGGCGGGTCTCTTGGTCGGCGGCTGCCTGTCGACGCCGGGCCGGCTGTCGATGACCAACGTTCCCAATCGCTGTCTCGATGCGCTGGCCTTCGCCGTGAGCCCTCCGCCCGCCACGCGAGGTGTGCTGCCGCGCAATCTTCCACCGATCCCGCGGCAGGATGCGCAACCGATTCCGCCCGTTCTCGCCGACAAGCCGAAGATGCGGCTGCCGCCGGTCAATCGAGGACAGAAGCCGCAGGAGCCGCAGCCGCAGGCACCGCCGATGATGGAGGAGGACCCTTTCGAGCCAAAGGGCATCACGGTCGGCAACTTCATCCTGAAGCCTGCCTTCGAGATGTCCTCCGGTTTCGACAGCAATCCCGGGCGTGTGCCGCAAGGCAAGGGCTCCGCCTTCGTCAGCGTTGCGCCGGTCCTGCTCGTGCGCTCTCAGTTCGAGAGGCATCTGCTCAACGCCGATGTGCGCGTCGGCTATATCGACTATGCCAAGCTCCGGCAGCTCTCGAGGCCCACCGTCGACGCGAAGGTGAATGGGCGCTACGACATCACCGATACGTTTGCGCTCAACGGCGAGGGCCACGTTGTCGTCGATGCCGATGATCCCGGCACGCCGCGCTTTGCCGGACGCTTCGCCAGGATTCCGCTGGCGTCGACCGTGGGCGGCTCCGCCGGTCTGACCAAGCGGTTCGAGGAGGTCGAGATCTCGACCAAGGCCGCCATCGACCGCGTGGCCTTCCAGAACGCGCCGCTGATGGACGGCCAGATCGTCAGCAATGCGGACCGCAACTTCGTGCAGTACGGCTCGCAGAGTCGCGTCACCTACAATCTCACCCCGGAGATCCGGCCCTTCGTCGACGTCGCCGTCGATCGCCGCGTGCACGACATCGCCGTCGACGCCGAAGGCTTTCGCCGCGACTCCACCGGCACCGCGGTGGAGGCAGGCGTCACCTTCAACTATGCCGACACGCTGACCGGCGACGTCGCCGTCGGCTATCTCATGCGCCGCTATCAGGATCCCATGCTGAAGCCGGTCAACGGCTTCATCGCCGACGCCAACCTCACCTGGCAGTATGCCAAGGAGACCGCGGTCATGCTCGGCGCCAAGTCGCAGGTCGTGGAGATCACCGAGCCCGGCATCTCCGGCGTGCTCAAGCGCGACGTCACCGTCGGCGTCGAGCACCAGTTCGAGCCCTGGCTGGTCGGCACGTTCCTCGCAGGTGTCGGCCAGGACGCCTTCACCGGCACCACCCGCGTCGACAACCGCTATCTCGTCGAAGTCGGCATGCTCTACAAGTTCTCCCGCCTGCTGCAGCTCCGCGCCAGCGTCCGCCGCGAGGAGACGCGCTCGAACTTCAAGGAGAACAATCTCTCGGCCACGGTGGTCCAGGTCGGCGCGAGGGTGCAGTACTAGTTGGCGGAGCCGGTGGGCTCGTCGTCTTTATCCAGCAAATCGGATCAGACCGAGGCCTCGCGCTTCGAGACGCCCGCCTTCGGCGTGCTCCTCAGCGTGAGGAGAACGAGTCCGGGCACGGCAACGCCAAAGTCGCTCCTCTCCATGAACACGCCGTGGCGTGCTTATGGTCGGCGTGCAGTGCCGTCCGGCTTTTGACCCTCATGGTGAGGAGCGCCGCGCCGAGTGCGCCGATGTGAGGTGCGATCGCCGCTCGCGGCGCGTCTCGAACCATGAGGCGACGATCGGAGCCTCCCGCCGAGACGCCCGCTCAGCGCTGGCTCTTAGCCCGCCGCAACCCCTCGCAATGAAAAAGCAGCGCCCGCGGAATCGCAAGCGCTGCCTAGTCTGCAGACGCGCGCACAGAGCGCGCGACTACTTCTTCTGATTGAAGTTCACGTCGAGGCTGAAGCTGAACTGATCGTCGGTCAGCCCCGCCGGCGGCGCCGGCACCGGGTCGGAGCGGCGGATCATCGACAGGGCCGCGTTGTCGAACATCGGATCACCGCAGGACTGCATCACGGAGGCCGACATCACCTTGCCGGCGCGGCTCAGCACCAGCGCGACCTTGACCGTTCCGTTGTGCTTCTTCCCGTCCGGATACTTCTTGTGCAGCTCGAAATAGGCGCTGATCTTGCGGCCCCAGTCATTGGTCAGCTTCTGCTTGTCCTTGCCCATGCCGGGATTCGGAGCCTTGGCGGTCTCGGCTGGCGGAGCCGCCTCGTCGAGGGATTTGCGCGCCGACTCCTCCTGTGCGGCCGACGCGACGGAGGCTTCCGCCTGCTGCTGCGCCTGTTGCTGCTCTTCCTTCTCCGGCTTCTTCGGCTCGTTCATCGTGACGACCCGATCGGCCTCCTCCTCGTTTTCGGTCGGCTTGTCCTTGACCGCATCGGACTCCTTGACCTCGGCGGTCTGCTGCATCTGCTCCGGCGCGGCCTCGGCCGCGTCGCTGTCGGGGCCGGGCGGAAGATCGTTGTCCTCGACCTGGGGCGACGCCATCTCGAGGGCGAACTCGGCGCCGGCGGCGCCGAGGCCGCCTTCTTGTTCATGGCCGCTGAGATGGACGACCGCGAGAGCGGCGCCGCCGCCGTGCAACATCACCGCGCCGATGGCGGCTGAGATCCACAAGCGGCGCGACGCTCCTTGATACTTGTGTTCGACCATTCTTCACTTCCGTCGTTACAGGGGGTCAGTGTGCAGCCTGCGCGGCTGCCTGTGAGACGCCTTCGACCGTGACCAGCTTGATCTTCGGATAGCCGCCGGTCCGCAGCAGTTCCATCACGTCCATCAGTTCGCCGTAGGCGACGCCGCGGTCCGCCCGGAGAAAGATGAACTTGTCCTTGGCGGCGTCGGGAATGTGCTCGAGCGTGCTCACCAGGCTCGCCCGCTTGACCTGCTCTTCGCCGACGAACAAGGTCAGGTCCGGCTTGATGCTGACATAGATCGGCTTGTCCGGCTTCTTCTGCGGCGTCGCCGACGAGGTCGGCAGATCGACGGGCACGTCGACCGTCGAGAGCGGCGCCGCCACCATGAAGATGATCAGCAGCACCAGGATCACGTCGATGAACGGCGTGACGTTGATGTCGCTGGATTCGCCGAGATCGTCGTCGCCATCGGCTTCCGAAAGAGAGACCGCCATTGCGCCTACTCCGCGGCCAGCGCCATCGGAGGCGCGGAGTGGACGTGGATCGGCTCGAAGCGGCTGGCATGCGGCGTGTGGTGGCTCTGGCCGCGATCGAGATCACGCGACAGCATGCGGGCCGTGGCGCCGGAGGACCGGTTGACGAGCTCCATGTAGCCCTTCGTCACCCGCGTGAAGTGGTTGTAGATGATGACGGCGGGGATTGCGGCCACGAGGCCGATGGCGGTCGCGAGCAGCGCCTCGGCAATGCCGGGAGCGACGACCGCGAGGTTCGTGGTCTGCGATTTCGAGATGCCGATGAAGCTGTTCATGATGCCCCAGACGGTGCCGAACAGACCGACGAAGGGGGAGATCGAACCGATGGTGGCGAGCAGTCCCATGCCGGTCCGGCAGCGGCGGCCTTCGGCGCGCACGATCTCCGAGAAGCTCGACGCAGCGCGTTCGTTCACGCCGTGAGACGGCAGCTCGGACGACAATCTGATCTCATGCATGGCGGCGTCGATCAACGCGTTCAGCACGGTCTGGCGCGAGCCCAAAGCGAGCTTCGCTTCGGACAGCCAGCGGACGTTGTCCACCTTCCGCAGCGCGCTGCCCAGCTTGCGGCGCAGGATGCCGAACTCGATGGTCTTGGCGATGAAGACGGTCCAGGTCGCGAGCGAGGCGAGCGCAAGGCCCATCATCACCGACTTCACGAGGATGTCGGCGGCGAGGAACATCGACCACGGCGACAGGTCGTGGGGCACGTGCGTGGCCGCCTGCGTCGTGGTCTGGGCCGGCTTGTCGGCCTGCTCCTTTGCCTTGTCGGCCGGCGACGCGTCGGTGACGGCCTCGGTCGCGGTCGGCGCGTGTGCGTCGGCTGCAGCCGACGGGGCCGCGGGCGGCGTCGTCGCCGCCGGCGCGACGGCTGCGGCTGGCGCTGCCGCGGTCGTTGCGGGCTGTGTCGCGGCGGCTGCCGGAGTCGCCGCCGGTGCCTGACCGGTGGTCACGGGCTTCGCTGCGGCGGGCTGTGCCTGCGCCGTGCTGTTAGCTGTGGCGGCACTGACGGGCGCCTGGGCTTGCGCGACCGTCGCTGCCGGTGCTGGTGTGCTCGGGGTGCTTCGCGCTGCGGGCGCCGTCGCAGCAGTCTGTGGCGCAACGGCAGCCTGGCCAGGTCTCGGCGAGGTGGACGGCTGCTCGGCGTGCGCCATGGCGCCGGCCGAAACGGCTGCGATCACCGCTCCGACATGAAGAACGATCCTGAACATGTTGCTGCACACCCCTAGTAGTTAAACTTGCGGTAATGTTTCACGGCGCAACGGGGCTGATTTGAGACGCTGCCTTGACTCAAAGCGGGTTCATCAATGTCGGCAATCAAGTCCGTGCGTGCGATGCGATGTGCGAGAGCATGCCGTGCGGCTAGCGGATCGTCGCTTGAAGGCGCTCCTCGTGCACTAACTATCTGAAGTTTCTAATCTGGAACGATTCGAAGGATGCCGGTTGCCACCAATGCGGCCTGCCGATCACGCAATTGCCGCCGTTCGGACTTCCATCAATTCTAATTAGTCGTGGCCGCGGAAAACGATCAGCGTCAGCTTAGCAGCGGTCCGGCGGCGAGATCGGCGCGGATGCGACCGATGTGGATGATTCGGTGCGCAAGTGATCGAAGCGGGTGACCGCGCTCACTGTTGCATGCGGGCGGGCGACCGACGATGCGACACATCGACTGAAGCGCTGAAGGACAATCGCGCGCGGTGCGGTTCGGAGGGATGCGCAGATGATCGACGGCCGTGCTGATGATCGACCCGATGAGGACAGGGGCTCGGCTGCCGAAGCGGCAGGGCCGCGCGCGAAAGGAACACGGATCGGCGAGCCGAGGCTCCTGAGCCGCGGCTCGCTCGCAGAGGATCCTGACGCGCCGGTGAGAGCCGGGCTCAGACCTCGGCCCAGTAGCGGATCAGGTTGTGATAGAGGCCGGTCAGGCGAACCATCTCCGGATCGTCACGTCCCAGACGCTGCGACAGGCCCTGGATGGTCGTATCGAGATCGAAGATCATGCTGCGGGCGAGCGGATCCCTGATCATGCTCTGCAGCCAGAAGAACGAGGCGACGCGGACGCCGCGCGTCACCGGCGTCACCATGTGCAGGCTCGAGGCGGGATATAGCACGAGGTCGCCGGCCGGCAGCTTCACCTCATGCGAGCCGTAGAGATCCTCGATGACGAGTTCGCCGCCATCGTAATCCTCGGGCTCGGAGAGAAACAGCGTGACCGAGAGATCCGTGCGGATGCGCAGGCCGGTGAGCTTGTCGCCGCGCACGGCGTTGTCGACGTGAATGCCGAAATGATGTCCCGACTCGGCGCTGTAGCGGTTGAACAGCGGCGGGAAGATCTGCTGCGGGATGGCGGCGGCGAGAAAGCGCGGATTGGCGGTCATCGCCGAGATGATGCGGTGGCCAAGCTTGCGCGCCACCTCGCTGTCGGGCGGCAGCTGCTCGTTGCGCTTGACCATGGCCGACTGGGCGCCGGCGGTCGAACGGCCGTCCTCCCAGTCGCTTTGGTCCATGATGCGGCGGAACTCCGCCACATCGTCTTTGCTCAAAATACCGGGGACACAGATCAGCATGAACTCAACTCGATGATGTGCCCCGGCTCGCTTGCGCTGAGGTCAGAACCGTCCCGAAACGACGATCGATGCGCTTCGTCCCGGACCGACCAGCGAGAACGGCGTGGCACTCTGATAGAATGCGTCGTAGTAGAGCTTGTCGAAGATGTTGGCAACAAACACCTTCGCGGTCCAGTTCTTGTTGATCTTGGCTTCCGCAAAGGCATCGAAGCGCCAGTAGCTCGGCAGCTCCGTGCCCTGGTTGGCCGCGAGCCATGTGCCGCCATAGATCTTGGAGCGGTACACGGCCTGGCCGCCGATTTCCCAGGTGTCGTTGAGCTGGTACTTCGTCAGCAGGCTGAACGACTGGTGCGCGGTGTTGGCGAGCTGCAGGCCGACATTGCTCGTGAACAGCGCCGTGTTGGCCGGCGGGATGTTCGACTTCGTCACCTCGGATTCCATCAGCACGAGGCCGCCGAAGATGCTCCATTTGTCGGTCAGCTTGCCGCCCGCCTGCAGGTCGATGCCGCGGATGCGGTAGGCTGCGCCTGCCGACAGACACGGCACGTTGCCGGTGGTCCCGACCGGATAGGGGCAGTCGGCCGTGGCCTGGGCCCTGTTGGCGATGTTGCGCGACTCGCGGGCGTTCTCCTTCTCGGTCTGGAACAGCGCGCCGGTGACCAGCAGGCGGCCGTCGAGCAGCTCCCATTTGGTGCCGATCTCGATCGAGGTGTTCTTCTCGGGCCCGAACACCTGGTTGGCGCCGCCATTGGTGACCGCCGAGAGGCCGCCATACGCGGCGTTGAGGCCGTCGAACTCGGCGCCGACCGGATTGGACGACGTCGCATAGGCCGCATAGACGCTGGCATAGGGCAGCGGCTTCAAAGTGAGGCCGACGTTGAAGTTCGGCAGGCCGCTGGAGGCCGCGGTCGAGCCCGGCGTGTTGGCGACGCCGTTGACGGTGCCGAAGCCGTCGACGCGGACGTCGTATTTGTCGTAGCGGACGCCGCCATTGAGGATGACGAAGTCACGATAGTTGACGCTGTCGAGCGCGTAGACGCTCGCGGTGTCGATCTTGATGTTGGTCGGGAACTGGCCGAGCGAGGGAATTCCGAACGGCAGGTTGGTGAACTGCGGGTTGAACACGCTGACGTTCGAGAGCGATCCGTTGCCCGCGAAGGCGAGGCCCTGCTGCTCGGATGTCAGACCGGTGTAGCTGTTGATGATGGCCTTTTCCTGCGAGACCTCGAGGCCCGCGACCAGCGTGTGCTTGAACGGGCCGGTGTCGAACTTGTAGGTCGCATCCAGCTGGTTGGCGAGCACGTCGGTCTGCTGGAAGCGGCTCTGCGGATTGGCCCGGATCACCGAGTTCTGGATCGGATTGGTGATCGTGGGCCCTTCCGGCAAGGTGCCGATGTAGTTCAGGGTCGAGCGCGACACCCGGACCTTGTCGGAGATGGTCAGGTCGGGGGTGATCTTCACCTCGGCATTGAACGAGCCGATGTCCTGGCCGATGCGCTGGAAGTCGCGGTTGACGAAGCCGTACCAGGCGGTGCGCGGCGCGCCGACCTCGGGGAACGGTGCGCCGGCGACCAGATTGCTCGGCCGGTAATACGGAACGCCGAAATCCGGACGGCCCGAGACCTCGCTGTGGATGTAGTTGGCAGCCAGGGTGACGGTGTCGAGCGGCGTCCACTTGGTGGCGATGAAGCCGCCATTGCGGTTGTCGGTGACGTAGTCGCGTCCCGCCACGCCGGCGTCCTGGAACAGGCCGCCGACGCGGGCGGCGAAGGTCGGCGTGATCTTCTGGTTGACGTCGATCACCACGCGCTTGGTCTGGTCGGTGCCGAGCGTCGTGTCCATGTTGTAGAAGCTGTTCTCGGTCGTGGCCTGCTTGGTCACGATGTTGATCGCGCCGCCGGTGGTGCCGCGGCCGGCGAAGGACGACGCCGGGCCGCGCAGGATCTCGACCTGCTCGGTGAAGAAGTTCTCGCGCACCGAGACGCCGGCATCACGCACGCCGTCGATGAAGACGTCGTTGCGGGCGTCGAAGCCGCGGATGAAGAAGCGGTCGCCGAACGCGTTGCCGCCTTCGCCGGTGCCGAGCGTCACGCCCGCGGTGGAGAGCACGGCGGATTTTAGGCTGGTGGAGTTCTTGTCGGCCAGGATCTCCTTGCTGAGGACCGTGACGGTCTTCGGCGTGTTCAGGAGTTTCTCGGGGAATTTGCCCGAGGCCTGCAGCCGCTCGCCCTTGTAGTCGGAGGCGGGGCTCGAATAGGGGTTGCGGTCGGGCGGCAGGTTGCTGACGGGAGCCGCGACCTGCTGCTGCTGTTGCTGGCGGGCGGCGCGACGCATCGCGTCGCGGGCGCGGATCTGCTCCGTGGATGGGCGCGAGGCCGCCGGCTTCGGACGCGCCACCGGCGCTTCGACGTTGACGGACGGCAGCGGCGCCTGCTGGGCTTCGGCACTGGAGAACGACGCGACCGCGATCAGGCCAGCCACTGCCGAGACCGTCACGCCCGACACGTCAGCCGGTGATTCCCATTCGTGCCCGCCGGCTCCTCTTAAGCTCCTTGGAAAGACTGCCTTACCCATCTTCGACCACCCCATTCGTTACGCAACTTGACTTGGGTTTTGTGAACCTTGGTCCGCGAGAACCTGGTTCGTTGAACGCCCGCAACGGGCGCGTGCCTGTTGCGAATGCAAGTCAAGAAGCGAGGGAAAGCGGTCCAAAGCTGGTTCCGCTCGTGGCCGGAATGCGAAAAGTTTCCATCCATTTCCGAAAATGGGAGTTGATCCCCGCACTGTCGCCTCACGGCAACAATTGAAACCTCCTGGTTGCGCTGATGTTCGTCATTCAATTCGAGATGGGAGAGTGACGCTGATGTCGAGCCCTCTCTCCGGTTGATTGGGCCTCCGGCGCTCTGTTCGGTCGATCAGTTCGTCGGTCCGTCTCCCGCCGCGCCCGAAGGATGCGGCGGGAGTTTGGCGAAACTGTTTCTGGATCGGGACGATGTCCGGCTCAGAACTTCGCGGTGGTGATCAGATAGAACGCGCGGCCGGGAGCGACCTGCGTGAACGGCACGGCGCTGCGGTAGAACGTGTCGTAATAGAGCTGGTTGGTGATGTTCTGGGCATACACCTTCATGCTCCAGTTCTTGTCGATCTGCTTCTCCACGAAGGCATCGAAGCGCCAGTAGCTCGGCAGCTCGTTGCCGGTGTTGGCCGCGAAGGTGCCGCCGAACACTTTCGACCGGTATACGGCCTGGCCGCCGATCTCCCAGCCGTCGTCGAACTTGTACTTGGACAGCACGCTGAGCGACTGGTGCGCGATGTTGGCGAGCTGCAGGCCGTTGTTGGAGGCGATGCCGCTCTGCGTCACCTTCGACTGCATCAGCACCAGGCCGCCGAAGATGCTCCAGCGATCGGTGATCTTGCCCTCGGCCTCGATGTCGATGCCCTGGATGCGGTAGGCGGCACCCGAGGTCAGCAGTCCGTTGACGGTCTCGCGGGCGTTCTCCTTCTCGGTCTGGAACAGCGCGCCGGTCACCAGGAGATGGCGGTCGACCAGCTCCCATTTGGTGCCGATCTCGGCGCCCTTGTTGCGCTCCGGCCCGAGGATGATGGTGCTGTTCGGCGGAATGCCGCCGTAATCGGTCGCGGTGCCGTCGAGCTCCGAGCCGAACGGATTGGCCGAGGTCGCATAGGCCGCATAGAGGCTGCCGATGGGCAGCGGCTTGAAGACGAGGCCGACATTGTAGTTGATCAGGTCGGAATCGACCGTCGCCGACGCCGTGTTGTTCGACGAGCGCATCGCGTAGCCGTCATAGCGGATGCCGCTGGAGAGGATCAGCGTGTCGCGCCAGTTGGCGGTGTCGATGACATAGGCGCTCTTGCTGTCGACGTCGTAGCGCGTCGGATTGCCGGTCAGATAGGGCACGGTGGTGAACGGCAGGTTGGTATAGGCGGGACTGAACATGTTCTGGTTCTGCAGTCCGCCGCCGGTGGTGCCCTGCGAGCCGAACGCCTCCGAGGTCAGGCCGGCATAGCGGTCGATCGAGATCTTCTCCTTGGAAAACTCGGTGCCCATCACCGTGGTGTGCTTGATCGGACCGGTGTCGTATTTGAACGTCAAATCGTTCTGGTTGGCCCAGTTGTCGACCAGCTGATAGCGGCTCTGCGCGCTGGCGTTGAAGAACCACTTGGTCGGATCGGCGTTGGCCGTTCCGGCCACGCTCGCATTCGGCAGGGTGCCGATGTAGTTGAGCTCGGAATGCTCGCCGCGCAGCTTGCTGGTGAAGGTGACGCTGTCGCTGAGCTTCAGCTCGCCCGCCAGCGTGCCGAAATCCTGCCGCGCCGCCTGGAAGTCGCGGTTGAGGAAGCCGTACCAGTTGGTGCGCGGGATACCGGCCGAGGTCGCCGGGATGTTGCCCTGCTTGTAGAACGGCACGCCGAAATCCGGATAGCCGGAGAGATCGGTGTGGACGTAGTTCGTGGTCACCTTCACCGAATCGTTCGGCGTCCATTTGGTCGAGATGAAGCCGCCCCAGCGGTCGTCGGTGACGTGGTCGCGCCCGGCGACATTGGCGTCCTGGAACAGGCCGCCGGTGCGCACCGCGAAGGTCGGCGAGATCGTCTGGTTGACGTCGAGCGTGACGCGCTTGGTCTGGTCGGTGCCAACAGTCGATTCGGCATTGTAGAAATTGCGGTCGCCGGCCTGCTTGGTGATGATGTTGATGGCGCCGCCGGCCGTGCCGCGGCCGGCATAGGCGGATGCGGGCCCGCGCAGGATCTCGACCTGCTCGGTGAAGAAGTTCTCGCGCACCGACACCGCGGGATCGCGGATGCCGTCGATGAAGATGTCGTTGCGCGCGTCGAAGCCGCGGATGAAGAAGCGGTCGCCGAACGCGTTGCCGCCCTCGCCGGAGCCGAGCGTGACGCCGGCGGTGGAGCGGCCGACCTCCTTCAGGGTGGTGATGCGCTTGTCCTCCATCACCTCCTTGCTCATCACCGTGATGGTCTTCGGCGTATTGACGAGCTTCTCGGTGAACTTGCCGGAGGCGACGCGGTCGACCTTGTAGGGCGCGGCGGCGTCCGCGTAAGGATTGGCGTCGGGCGGCGTCTGCGGCCCGGTCTGCTGTGGCGGCTGCTGCGGCTGCCGCGCGGCGCGGCGCAAGGCGCTGCGGGCGCGGACCTGCTCGGCTGACGGCCGCGACGGCGCGGGCTTGGCGCGGGCGGTCGGCGCCTCGACGGTGACGGAGGGCAGGGGCGCCTGCTGCGCCTCGGCGCCGGAGAACGAGGCGACGGCGATCAGTCCCGCGACCGCCGACACCTTGACTCCGGATACGTCAGAGGAGGGTTCCCCCCGAAGCGCGGGGCCTCCGCGCAAGCTCGCTGGAAAGACAGCTCGACCCATACTCACCACCCCAATGGTTGCTCAAGGACTGAATTGTTGTTCGTGAGGTCTGCAACTGGCTTGTTCCAATTGCGAACCTCTCTCAACAAGGCCGTGAATTTGGGTGAAAGGTCGTTACATCCGTGACTGCACTAGGACGATATTGCCTGGTGCAGGTGAGAATTATTCGCAATCCTTCGTGCCGCCTCATTCCACGGTTTTTTGTTACCGTTCGTCGCTGAGAGGCGCATTATGTCGCAGGCCGGCGTCCATCGAGTCCGAACTGCCGCCACGGTACCGGTGCGCTCCCCTCCCCCTTGCGGGGAGGGGTTGGGGGTGGGGGTCCGCGGGCGATGAGCTTTGTTCGAGGCAGGAGCCCGTCGACCTCACTGAGAGACTTCCCGCGGGGACCCCCACCGCCGACCCCTCCCCGCAAGGGGGAGGGGAGCGGAGGCACCGGTGTTTGTGCAGGGGTTCCTGGGGGATCCAGACGGCGCTCAGCATCGCTCCGCGATGACCGCGACCGGCCCGCCGCCATCCGGCCCCTGGTGCTCGGCGCCGCCGGACACGAACAGATCGGTGAAGCCGAACAGGCCGGCGAGTGCGCCGCCGACAAAGGCCCGGGCATGCCGGGTCGAGGAGACGTCGCTGTCGTCCAGCATGGTGTGCCGCTGGCCGCGGACCCGGCCGCCTTGCGCCGCTTCTGCCTTGGCGAGCACCGCTGCGATGCGGCCGCGCTCGGCGGCCGGCACCTGGCCGGCCACCTCGAAGCCGAGCCGCGCGAGCGCCTGCCGCGCCGGCTCGATGTCGATCGCGTCGCTCATCACGCCATGATCGATCGCGAGCGGCCCGCGCCAGTCGGCCGACATGCCGGCGACCATGATCTCGTGGTCGAGCAGCTCGACGCCGCCGGAGGTCGCAGCGCGCCGGCTGAAGCGCGAGAAATCGGAACAGATCATGGCGTCGGAGAGATCGGCCGCAGCGAGCTCGCCGAGCGCGACGGCCACGCCCAGCGCCGAGGCGCCGCGGGAAAATCCCATCGACTTCAGCGTGTCGCGCACGGCGGTGCGGGCGCCGCGCGCCTCCGTCGCCTCGATGCGCTCCATCGTCAGCAGCGGGCACTTGACTTGCACGTAGTGGACGTCGGCGGGATCGCGGATCCCGGCGTCGGCCATTGCCGCGCGCACGCCCTCGGCGACCAGCTCCACCTGCCGCATGCGGCCGAGATGCTCGCTCGCCAGCACGCTTGTCCGCGCGCGCCCGAGCGCGAGCGAGGTCGCAAACCGCCGCGGCTCGTCGGACGCGCGGCTGTGCCGGCGCGCCTCGAACACGATCATGTGCGGCGACAGCGCGCCCTCGGTGCCGCCGGACATCACCATGGCGATCTCGCGCAGCGCGTCGGCGGCGAGATATCGGCCAAGCAGCGCCTCGAGCGAGCGCACGGCGAAGGCGCGGGTGAAATCGTTGACGCAGCCGTTGCCCTCGGTCTTGCCGAGAATGGCGACGATGCCGGCGGGATCGATCGTGCCTTGCGCAATGGCAGATTCGAGCGCGCCGACATCATCGGGGCTGCGCATTGGCAGGCGGTGAACGAAGGCGCGGCGCGGCGTGGTCGGCATGTCCCGGGGCTCCTGGTCTGAACGGGCGGACGATAGGCCATCAGGAACCGGTGCGCGACCATGCCGACGCGCGGCCGCCATGCTATGCTTCACTCCTTGCAACCTCACGAGGTGATCGATGCCGCTCTGGACCTGCTTTCAATGCGGCGCGCAGTTCGCCGATACGCCAGCGCCGCCGCAGGCCTGCGTCGTCTGCGAGGACGAACGGCAATATGTGAACTGGAACGGCCAGCGCTTCCTCAGCCGGGACGAGCTCGCCGCGAAACATCATCTCGTCTGGCGCGACGATGACGGCCTGACCGGCCTCGCTCTGGACCCCGGCTTTGCGATCGGCCAGCGCGCGCTGCTGATCCCCGAGCGCGACGGCTGCGTGATGTGGGATTGCATCCCGCTGGCGACCGATGCGGCCATTGCGCATGTCCGCAGCCTCGGCGGCCTCAAGGCCATCGCGGTGTCGCATCCGCACTACTATGGCGCCGTCGCCGATTGGAGCGAGGCGTTCGGCAACATCCCGATCTATCTTCATGGCGACGACCGCGCCTTCGTCACCCGGCCGCATCCGGCGATCGTGCCGTGGACCGGCGACCGCCTCGCCATTTCCGATGATGTGCTGCTGCTGCGCACCGGCGGGCATTTCGCCGGCGCCACCATGCTGCATTGGCGCGCGGGCGCGGCAGGCAAGGGGGCGCTATTCGCCGGCGACATCGCGATGGTCGCGATGGACCGCCGCCACGTCAGCTTCATGTATTCCTATCCGAACTACATTCCGCTCGGCGCCGCCGCCGTGCGCCGCATCGCCGACGCGGTCGCGCCGCTCGCCTTTGATCGCATCTATGGCGCGTGGTGGCAGAAGAACGTGGCCAGCGACGGCAAGGCGGCCTTCGACCGCTCGGTGGCGCGCTATCTCCAGGCCATCGCCTGAGTGGCTCAGCCCCCGTAATTTAACGGGGCATTAGGTACAACCATAAGGCGGCGTCGTCGCTACCTTGCAGTCTGAGATCGGATGGTATCGAAGTATCCCGGTGGGAGTGGGGTACCTCGATGCGTCTGCAACCGTTCTGGTCGTTCGCCGGCCTTTCCGCGCAGGATCGACCCGGGCTGCCTGTCGAAGCCAGCGCGGCTCCGCAGCCTCCGTCAACTGCCACGACGCGCTCCCTTCCTCGCCTCTGGCTCGTCCTGGCGCTCCTGCTCGCAATCGTGCTCGCGACCCCGTTCCTGCTGGTCGACGTGCCGCCGGTGCTCGACTATCCCAATCACCTCGCGCGCCTGTTCGTGCTGGCGCATCCCGATGATCCCGTGCTGTCGCAGATGTACCAGCCGAACTGGCGCATCCTGCCCAATCTCGGCATGGACCTGATCGGCACGGCGCTGTTGCGTTTCACCGACGTTCATGTCGGCGGCCGCATTCTGCTTGCGTTCAGCCTGTTCGCGCCGCTCGCCGGCGTCGTGGCCTATCATCGCGCCGCGTTCGGTCGCTTGTCCTTGTGGCCGTTGGCCGCCGGCGTCATCGCCTATAACGGCGTCTTCCTGCTCGGCTTCATGAACTTCCAGATGTCGCTCGGGCTGGCGCTCGGCGGCGCCGCCGGCTGGCTGGTGCTGCGCCGACGTGGCGATTGGTGGCTGCTGACGGCCTGGGGCATGCTCGCTGCGACGGCGACCTTCCTGTCGCACATCCTCGGCCTCGTCTTCTTCGCCGTGATCGTCGGCGCGGCCGAAGCCGAGCGGCTGTGGCGGCTGCGCGGGTCGACGGGCCTGCCGCGAGAGATCGGACTCACAGCCGCGGCGCTCGCGCTGTCAGTCATGCCCGCGCTGACGCTCTATGCGCTCGGCCCGCTCGGCGAAGCCGGCGCGCGGCCCGGCCCCTGGCTGTGGCAGCCGAAGCTGTGGTGGATCTTTGCTCCGTTCATGACCACCAGCACCGGGCTGACGCTTCTCACCGCCGGCGCCGTGCTGTCGCTGCTGGTCCTGATCCGCCGACAGATCGAACTCGCTCCCGGTCTCTTGCTCGCGCTTTGCGCGCTGCTGCTGGGCTTCGTCATCGCCCCCGCGAAGGCCATCAACGGCGTCTATATCGATTTCCGGATTGCCACGATGATGGGCCTGCTGCTGTTCGCCGGGCTGCAACCGCGGCTCAGCCGACGCGGCGCCGCGTATGCCGGGCTCGTGCTGGGGGCGCTTACGATCCTGCGCTGTGTCGATGTCGGCGAAGGCTGGATCGATCATCGTGATGATCTCGCCGAATTGCGTGCGGCGATCGCGCAAGTGCAGCCGGGAACGCGCGTGCTCGCGACCAATGGCGAGCTGGAGGGGATCGACGATGGCAGCCGAACCGAGCGGACCTTGCCCGGTGTCCATCGGGTCGATACGCATCTGGCGGCCCTGCTCGTGATCGAGCGCCGCGCCTTCTGGCCCCTGATGTTCGCGCATCCGGCGATGCAGCCGGTCATCGTGCGCGCGCCGTTCGATCAACTCGCCGAGCCGCTGGGAGAGCCGGTCGAATGGCGATGGCTGCGCGCGCCGGATCTGGTGTCCGACGGGCCGCCGCCATCCTATCTGGATCGCTGGCGGTCTGATTTCGACGATGTGCTTCTCATCGGTCCGCCGCGACGCCAGCCGACGGTCGCGGGATTGTCGCCCCTGTATCGCGGCAGCTATGTCCAGCTCTACCGGATCGAGCGCGCGCCGGAAGCCGGTCTGAACTCGAAGAGCGCCGAGCCCGAGCCGGTTCGATCCAGGTCCAGCAGCTGAGGCACGCTGATCCCTGCTGACGCCCGCGTCGTTCTGATCCCGATGTCGCCGGCCGGCCATGCGGCCGCGTCCGCATGCGGAGGGATGGGAATGCAGCGTATCGCGCCAGGACCAGGACAGGAATCGGTGTGGGACTATCCGCGGCCGCCGCGACTGGAGCGTTGCACGGCGCGGCTGCGCGTCGAATTCGCCGGCGTCACCATCGCCGATACGCAAGACGGCTATCGCGTGCTCGAGACCAGCCACCCGCCGGTCTACTACATCCCGCCGCAGCACGTTGCGATGCAGTGGCTGCGCCGCGCGCCTGGCCGCTCCTTCTGCGAGTTCAAGGGCTTTGCCGGATATTGGACGCTGGAGGTCGATAGCCGCATCTCCGAGCAGGCGGCGTGGAGTTACGAGCAGCCGACCGCATCCTTCATGCCGATCGCGGGACACCTGGCGTTCTACGCGTCCCGCGTCGATGCCTGCTTCGTCGACGAGGAACGTGTTGCGGCGCAAGAAGGCGACTTCTATGGCGGCTGGATCACGTCGCGCGTGGTCGGTCCGTTCAAGGGCGCGCCGGGCACGCGGCATTGGTAGCTGCTGCGAATTGATCCGCGGTTTCGCGCCGTTCGTTTAAGCTGCTGGGATTCGCCCGGCGCGCTCCGGCTGACGCGGACACCCAGGCAGGGCGCGCGATGCGTGCTCTCCGCCGGCAGTCCACATGCATTCGGTCCACGCCGCTCCAGGGGGAACGCCATGCGACGGCTGATGAAGTTCCTGCATACGATGGGCGCGATCGGCATGATGGGCGCCATGGCCTGCCTGGTCGTGCTGCTCGGCCTGATCCCGCAGCCCTCGGTGTCGCTGTCGCATTATGCCGAAATGCGCGCGGCGATGGGGGCCATCGTCAACTACGTGTTCTTCCCCTCGCTTGGCCTCACTTTGGTCGCGGGCCTGCTCGCCATCGCCATCAACCGCGCCCTGCACAGCGCCGGCTGGGCGCTGGCCAAGCTCGCCTCCGGCATCCTCGTCTTCGAATGGGGCTTCGCCGCCGTGCAGGGCCCGATGCAGGAAGCCGCCGAGGAGGCCGCCCGCGCCGTCGCCGGCCAGATCGACCCAGCGACGCTGGCGCCGAATTTCGGCACCGAGCAGGGCGCCATCTGGGTGATGCTCGGCGTCGCCACGGTCAACGTCATCCTCGGCGTCTGGCGCCCGAAGTTCACCAATCTGCCGGACTAGGGCCACGCCCGCCGCTCCCTCCGCTCCCCTCCCCCTTGCGGGGAGGGGTCGGGGGTGGGGGTCCCCACCGGCAGTCTGTCGATAAAGCGCGATCGCTTTTGAGCCGGTGCGTCCCAACAAAGCTCATCGCCCGGAGACCCCCACCCCCAACCCCTCCCCGCAAGGGGGAGGGGAGCGCACCGCCCTCCGGGGGCGCACCTCGCGCAACATCGGCGTCGAATACGACGCGGATCAAATTCGTCCTTACCGAAATTCTTCTTGCTTCTTTTCCGAAATCATGTTTATCTCCCTCCATCCCGCCTCGAGCAGAGGGACGGACGCGTCGTCACGAACGTGAGGTGGGCTGCGATGGACGTGACGGCTGTGCCAGACGAGCACAGGCCGACGCGGACGGCGAAGTCGTGTGGTCCTGGCCTCTCGACGCTGAGGTCAAGTCCGCGGTCGTTGCTTGACGGCACACGCGGGCGATGGGGGCAAGAACGCCGATCCCCAGGGAGAGCACGAAGGACACCGTAAAACCATTGCGCGGGGGAGGCCGCTTGGTGGCCCGACCTGTGGTGACTGCCGCCTGCTTTCCTTGTTGCAGGCGGGCCATGGGCCGTGGTCAGCACCCGGCCTTCCCCGCGCCCTCTGCATCTGAGAGGGATGACGGCCGCACCACCCGGGCATCGCATGTGCCGCGGGAACGCGCCTACGCATGCGGATCAGTTCTGATGATGACGATGTTCGGAGCAGCGCATGCGGAGCACAGCGCGCGCGGATGCGACGTGGGCAAGCTTTCGGCCAGCAACCGAATGGCTGTCAGCGAGCGGTTCGGTTCTCGGCTGCCGATCGGCAACGGCGGCGCCGTGGCGCAGCCGTCGACGATGTCCGGGCTTTCAGAGCTGCGTCGCGCGCAGTTCGATCGTGACCGGCGTCGCCGTCCGCTTGCTGGCGGGATCGGCCGGCATCTGCAGCACGCGGGCGCGCTGGCCGGTGGCGAGGTCGGTGACCTTGACGATGCGGCCGTTGGCGAATTCGAGCGCGTCGTGATGCTCGGTCGGCTTGTTGGTGTCGACCTGGCGGAAGCGGGCGAGCTGCGCGCCGACCTTGCGGCGGAAGAAGATGCCCTTGATGCGGACGTCGCCTTCGAAGGCCAGCTCGGTGCCGGGCCGCAGGCAGACAGCGGTCAACGGATCGTTCTTGGTGCAGAAGCCGCGGGTTTCCGTGCCGGGAAAGCGACAGGAGACCAGCACGTCGTCGATCTTGGCATCACGGGAAGCGACAGTATGGAGGCTGTAGTCACACATGGAAAGCTCCTGAAGGCCACCAGCACTGAGGCCGCAACGGCGCAGCGGAAGAGTCGTTCCATGTTGTTGATGGTCGCAGCTGGTTCCACCGCCCGCGCGGCGGGCGGTGGAAGCGCGAGAGGCACATCAGGTGAGATGCGCGGCCTCCTCGGCGTCGTCGTCCTCCGCCGCGCCCCAATGCGAGGCGTCCTTGATGGTCGGGTCGATCAGTTCGCCGCGCAGCAGCGCCAGCGGCGACTTCCAGTACAGCGCGATGTTGTGGAACGGGTCGGTCAGCACCTTGAACGCCCAGATCAGGCCGGTCGAGACGTCCTGCGTCGCGAACAGCTGGATCACGCGAAACAGGCCGCCGCCGATGCCGACGGCGAGCCACAGCACGCCGACGTGGCGGATGAAGTCCGTGCGGGTCACCGGCGGGTCGAACAGGCCGAACAGCGTGGGGAAGGCGAACAGCGCGACCGGCACCAGGCCCCACACCGTCAGCAGCGCGATCTTGCGGCTCTGATTGTAGCCGACCTTGACCGCTTCCTTGTAGTCGTTGGTGACGTCGTTGACGTGGTCGTAGCCGTTCGGCTCGAAGAAGAAGTGCCCGGTCTGGCGCGTCAGCATCGCCAGCCAGCCGACCAGCCCGGCCATCGCCGGGTCCTTGAACAGCAGCGCGTAGGCGACGAGGAAGATCACGGCGCTGATCAGGTGCAGCGTCTGATTGATCCGGCTCTGATGATAGTAGCGATAGTCGTCGAAGCGCTGCGTCTGCAGGACTTTGTAGTAGCGCGGCATGCGAATCCCCGTGGCTTGGTGGAACGGGATCGAGCCGTAGAGGGCTTCAGTGAAGCTGAGGTGACATTATGATGTTGTCACAATGAATGTGCCCAGTGCGGTGATAAATTTGTTGCAGATGCAACAAATAAGAAGCCCGGCGTATCAGGCGTATCGGACAACATGCGCCGGCCCGACGAGCCCGGTCATTGATCCATGTCAACTGCTCTGCCTTCGCCGCCAGCCGCCCGTCTGGTGCGCTCCCTCTCCCCGTTCTTCACGGGGAGAGGGCGGGGTGAGGGGCAGCCGCACGGGAGGTCTAAGCGGAAGAGACGTGCCCCCCTTCCTGCGCATTTCTGTTGGGGACCTCGCACTTCTCTCTTCGGCAACGGGGAAGCATCCGAGCTCGGCGGCAAGCACCACCCGCGGAGCTGCCCCTCACCCCAACCCTCTCCCCGTGAAGAACGGGGAGAGGGAGCGCACCGCTCGTGCCGATGGAGCCGGGCACAAGCTCTCCCCCAGGGAGGCCAAGCGTGCCGCTCGGCCTCCGATCCGACCACCCCTCTCCCAAACTCTTGATCACGGCGACGTCAACGCTATATCGACGGTCTCTCCTCAACCGCGATTGCTTCCGGGAAGACGCATGACGATGACCGACACCGCCACCGTATCCCATTCATTTCAAGCCGAGGTCTCCGAGCTGCTCCATCTGATGGTGCACTCGGTCTATTCCGAGACCGATATTTTCCTTCGCGAGCTGATCTCCAATGCCTCCGACGCCTGTGACAAGCTCCGCTATGAGGCGATCGCCAGGCCCGAGCTGATCGGCGAGGGCGAGCCGCCGCAGATCCGCATCATTCCGAACAAGGACGCCAGCACGCTCACGATCGCCGACAGCGGCATCGGCATGGACCGGCAGGAGCTGATCGACCATCTCGGCACCATCGCCCGCTCCGGCACCAAGGCGTTCGTGCAGAAGCTGTCGGAGGCCAAGGACGGCACCGGCCTGATCGGCCAGTTCGGCGTCGGCTTCTACTCGGCCTTCATGGTCGCCGACCGCATCACCGTGATCAGCCGCCGTGCCGGCGGCAGCGAGGTCTGGACCTGGACCTCGACCGGCGGCGCCGGCTTCGAGGTCGCGCCGGCCTCCGAGGAGGAGGCTAGCCGCGTGGCGCGCGGCACCGAGATCGTGCTGCACCTCAAGGACGACGCCAAGAAATATCTCGAGACCTACGAGATCGAGCGCATCGTCACCGCGTACTCCGACAACATCCAGTTTCCGATTATGCTGGTCGCCGCCGAGGGCGAGCCGCGCCAGATCAATTCGGCCAGCGCGCTGTGGCAGCGCTCCAAGTCGGAGCTGACGCCTGAGGACTACAAGACCGCCTACAAGTCGATCGCCAACGCCTTCGACGACCCCGCGATGACGCTGCACTATCGCGCGGAAGGGCGCTATTCCTACGCCGTGCTGCTATTCGCGCCTTCGACCAAGCCGTTCGACCTGTTCGAGCCGGCGCGCAAGGGCAAGGTCAAGCTCTATGTCCGCCGGGTCTTCATCACCGACGATGCCGACCTGCTGCCGGCTTACTTGCGCTTCATCCGCGGCGTGATCGACAGCGAGGACCTGCCGCTCAACATCTCGCGCGAGATGCTGCAGAACAATCCGCAACTGGCGCAGATCCGGAAAGCCGTGACCACGCGCGTGATCAGCGAGCTGGAGCAGCTCGCCGAGAAGGACGCGGAGAATTTCGACAAGATCTGGGACGCGTTTGCGGCCGTGATCAAGGAAGGGCTCTACGAGGACTTCGAGCGCCGCGACAAGCTGCTGGCGCTGTCGCGTTTCACCACGACCACGGGCGAGCGGCGCTCGCTGAAACAGTATGTCGAAGGCCTCAAAGAGAACCAGACCGAAATCTACTTCCTGGTCGGCGACAGCCTGGAGCGGCTGAAGTCCAACCCGCGGCTTGAGGCCGCCAAGGCGCGCGGCATTGAGGTGTTGCTGCTGACCGATCCAGTCGATGCGTTCTGGACCTCGGCGCGGCTGGAGTTCGACGGCAAGCCGCTGAAGTCGCTGAGCCAGGGCGACATCAACTTCGAGTCCATCCCAGTCACCGAGGAGCAGAAGGCCGAGGAGGCGGAGAAGCCTCAGGCGGACGAGGCCAACACGGTGGCGCTGATCAAGGCGAGCCTCGGCGATCGCGTCACAGACGTGAAGGTCTCGACCCGGCTCACCACCAGCGCCTCGTGCCTGGTCGCCGGCAGCCATGGGCCGGACCGCGAACTGGAGCGGATCCTGTCGCAGCAGGCGCGCGGCGCCCGCACCAAGCCGATCCTGGAGATCAACCTGCGCCATCCGCTGGTGGTGGCGATCGCCAAGGCGGCGGCCGACAAGGACAAGGTCGACGACATGTCGTTCCTGCTCCTGGAGCAGGCGCAGATCCTCGACGGCGAGCTGCCTGAAGATCCCGCCGCCTTCGCCGCCCGGCTCAACCGGCTGGTGCTGCAAGGCGTGGCGGGCTGAGGAGGAGAGATGCGGGCGCGAAGATCAGTTCTTCGCGCTCGCCTGCGGCATCAGCTTGCGCCAGTGCATGATCTCGGCGTGGTAGGTCGCAGCATAGACACCGGTGTCGCCGGCGATCGGCGTCGCGCCGATCTCGGCGAAGTGCTGGATGATCTCGGGATCGGCCAGCGCGTCGTTGATCTCGCGGTTAAGCAGGTCGACGATCGGCTTCGGCGTGCCGCGCGGCACCGCGACGCCGTAGAAGCCGGAGGTCTCGAACGCCGGCAGCACGTCGGCGACCGGCGGCAGGTCGGGGAAGGCCGCGGCGCGTTCGCGCGTCGACACCGCCAGCGCCCGGACCTTGCCGCTGCGCAGCAGGTCGACGGCGGAGGCGGTGTTGTCGAACATCGCGTGGATGTGGCCGGAGGCGAGGTCCAGCAGCGCCGGTCCCGAGCCGCGATAGTGCACGATGGACCAGCTGACGCCCGCCAGCGTCCGGAACAGCTCGGCCGACAGCATCTGGATCGTGCTCGGTCCGGCCGAGCCGACGCTGAGCTTGCCGGGATTGGCGCGGGCATAGGCGAGGAATTCGGGCAGCGTCTTCACCGGCAGCTGCTTGCTGACCAGCAGCAGCAGCGGCATGCGGGCCATGCCGGCGACCGGAATGAGATCCTCGTCGGGGGCGGGCGGGGCGCCGCTGGAGGCGGTGATGATGTTGGCGGTGGAGGTGGCGAGGATCGTGTAGCCGTCAGGGGCGGCAGTCGCGACGCTCTTGGTCGCCACGGCGCCGCCAGCACCGGGCCGGTGGTCGAGCACGAAGGGCTGGCCGAGCCGGCGCGACAGCCGATCGCAGATCAGCAGCGACAGCCGGCCGGTGGCCCCGCCGGGCGCGAACGGAATGACCCAGGTGACCGGGCGCGCGGGATAGGGCGCCTCGGGCCCGGCGATCGCCGCCGCCGGAGAGATGGCCGCAGCGCTGCTCCAGGCGATGCAGCGCAGCAGTGCACGTCGTGTGATCGTCGTGTCCTTGGGCATGCCGGCCTTCGCGTTGGCATGGTTTGGGAGTGGGAGACTAACCGGTATTTCCGAGAACTTCGTAAAGGATCGCATTCGCATCAACCACGCCCGACTCTTCGGAGGTTAACCCTGCTGCTTAACACCTGGTCAGTCCTGGCGACCTATAAGGACCGGGGATCTGAGGCGGTGGCAGGCATGAACTCCGAGCGCGCGAGCAACTCTGCGGAACTCACGACGCCCGTCCGGCGTCCGTCGCCGGCGAAGATCTGGCTGAAGGCGATCGAGCTGACCGCACGGATCGAGGCGGAGCCCGCGCGGCTGTTTGCCGATATCGTCGACGACTGGGCCGCCAAGCAGCCCGAGCAGCCGGGGCTGATCTCCGACCGCGAGACCTTCACCTACGGCCAGCTCGCGGCCCGCATCAACCAATACGCCCGCTGGGCGCTGGCGCAGCGCATCCGGTCCGGCGACACGGTCGCGCTGATGATGCCGAGCCGGCCGGACTATCTCGCGGCGTGGCTCGGCATCAGCCGCGTCGGCGGCGTGGTCGCGCTGATCAACACCAACTTGGTGGGATCATCGCTCGCCCATTGCATCAATGTCGCGAGGCCAGCGCAGATCATCGTCGCCGACGAATTTCGCGAGACCTTCGCCGGTGCGCAGCCGGAGATCGGAGCATCGCCGCGGGTCTGGACCGAGGATGAGCTGACGGCCGTTCTTGCCGAAACGGACGGCCATCCGCTTCCGTCCGCCGCGCGTCCGGCCGTCACCATCAACGACCGTGCGCTGCTGATCTACACCTCCGGCACGACCGGCCTGCCCAAGGCCGCCAGCATCAGCCATCGCCGCATCATGAACTGGGGCGGCTGGTTCGCCGGTCTGACCGGCGCCACTTCGGATGACCGGCTTTATGATTGCCTGCCGGTCCATCATTCCGTCGGCGGCATCGTCGCGCCGTGCAGCATGTTGCGCGCGGGCGGTGCGGCCGTACTCGCGGAAAAGTTCTCGGCGCGAAACTTCTGGCGCGACATCGTCCGCACCGACTGCACGCTGGTGCAATATATTGGCGAACTCTGTCGCTATCTGCTGGCGGCCGAGCCGTCCGAGTTCGAGCGCGCGCATCGGCTGCGGCTTGCGTGCGGCAACGGCCTGCGCGGCGATGTCTGGGAGGCCTTCCAGTCGCGCTTCGCAATCCCTGAGGTGCTGGAGTTCTACGCCGCCACGGAAGGCAATTTCTCGCTCTACAATGTCGAGGGACGGGTGGGATCGATCGGCCGGGTGCCGTCGCTGCTCGCGCATCGCTTTCCGGCTGACATCATCAAGCTCGATGCCGACCAGCGCACGCCGCTGCGCGGACCCGACGGGCTGTGCATCCCATGCGCGCGTGGCGAGATCGGCGAAGCCGTGGGGCGCATCGGCACCGCGGATGAAGGCGGCGGCCGCTTCGAGGGCTACACCGACACGGCCGAGACCGAGAAGAAGGTCCTCCGCGGCGTGCGGGCCAAGGGCGATGCGTGGTTCCGCACCGGCGATCTGATGCGCCAGGACGAGCAAGGCTTCTTCTACTTCGTCGACCGCGTCGGCGACACCTATCGTTGGAAAGGCGAGAACGTCGCGACCAGCGAGGTGAACGAAGCGATCCTGCAATGCCCTGGTGTTGTGGAAGCCTCGACCTATGGAATTGTCGTACCCGGTACCGACGGGCGCGCCGGTATGGCAGCGCTCGTGGTCAACGAGAATTTTGATCTCGATGCGCTCTCCGTGGAGCTCGCGCGCCGGCTGCCGGCCTATGCGCAGCCCGTCGCGCTGCGCCTCACGCCGTCGCTGCAGGCGACCGAGACATTCAAGCAAAAGAAGCAGGATCTGATGCGCGACGGATTCGATCCGTCGCGTGTGTCCGATCCGATCTATCTACGTGAGGCCGCGACCGGTGCCTATCGCGCGCTCGACTCCGAAGGTTATGCGCGGATCGTTGCCGGCGATGTCCGTTTGTAGACAAGTTTAATCACATGCGACGATGTGCATTTACCAACGCCCTCAAAACATCCGGGCAAATACCGGGTTCCTTCACCATCGCCCCGTATCGTCGGTTGCATCGTTTTGAACAGCAAGTGGATTGATCCATGTCGGTACGGTTGAGGATCATTGCAGCCATCAAGCAGATCGCGGAGGAGCAGAAGGTCAAGCTGCCGCCGCTGACGGATGAACTGAGCCTGCATGAGACCGGCTTCGACTCGCTCGCCTTTGCCATTCTCGTGGCGCGGCTCGAGGATGATCTCGGCGTCGATCCCTTCACGCTGTCCGAAGAGGTCACCTTCCCCAACACGATCGGCGACTTCATTGCGGCTTACGAGAATGTCCCCGCGTGAACTCTTCGCGCTGCGCGATCATCTTGGGACGGCGCTGACGGAACGGACGATCTCCGATCCGCGCCACGTCATCGCGCTCGCGCAGCTCACGACGCAGAGTTGCGTCGGCGGCCGCAGCGGCGAACTCGATGGTCGCTCCGTCCTGCTCGCGACCTCGGGCCAGCTGCTGGCAGGGCTCGCGCTGATCGACATCGACGGCGTGGCCCGGCGCATGCTGCTGTGCCCGCCCGATCTCAAGAGCGAGCATCTCCCGAGCCTGATCGCCGATGCGGAGATCGATGCTGTCGTGACCGATGAGCCGGCGCGTTTCACCGGATGCGGCATCGATCTCATCATCCCCGTGGCTCTGCCGCGGCCTGCCTCGCGTCTCGCGCAGACCGTGCGTGCCACCGAATGGCTGATGCTGACCTCCGGCACATCAGGCGTGCCCAAGATCGTTGGCCATACGCTCGAGGGCCTGTGTGGCGCCATCATCGGCGACCGCCCTGTTCCCGGTGATGCGCTGCCGGTCTGGGCCACGTTCTACGACATCCGGCGCTATGGCGGCCTGCAGATCTTCCTGCGCGCGATCGTCGGCGGGGGCTCCATGGTGCTGTCCGACCCGGGCGAGGCGCTGGCTGACCATGTCGCGCGTCTCAACGCGCGCGGCGTCACCCACATCTCAGGTACGCCGTCGCATTGGCGCAAGCTGCTGATGAGCGGCTCGGTCGCAAGCTTTGCGCCGCGTTATGTGCGGCTCTCAGGTGAGATCGCCGACCAGGCCGTGCTCGACGGCTTGAAGCAGGCGTTTCCGAATGCCTCGGTCGGTCACGCCTATGCCTCGACCGAAGCCGGCGTCGGCTTTGCTGTCAATGACGGGCTGGAAGGATTTCCGGCCGCGCTGTTGGGCGAGGGACGCGGTGCGGTCGACATGAAGGTGGTCGACGGCTCGCTGCGCATCCGTTCGCGCCGCGCGGCACATGCCTATGTCGGGCGTGCGGCCGCCGCGCTCACCGACGGCGACGGCTATGTCGACACCGGGGACATGGTCGAGCTGCGCGGCGATCGCTACTACTTCGTCGGCCGGCGCAACGGCATCATCAATGTCGGCGGGCTCAAGGTGCATCCCGAGGAGATCGAGGCGGTGATCAACGGTCATCCGGAGGTGCGGATGTCGCGGGCCAAGTCGCGGCGCAGCCCGATTACCGGCGGCATCGTCGTCGCCGAGGTCGTGCTGACGGCGGAGGCCGATTCCGCGCGGGTAGATGTCGTTCGTCACGAGATCCTCAGCCAGTGCCGCGAGCGCCTCGCCGCGCACAAGGTGCCCGCGATGATCCGCTTCGTGCCGGCGCTCGACGTCACCCCCGCGGGCAAACTGGCGCGTACCGATGCGTAACGTTCTCGTCACCGGCGGAAGCCGCGGCATCGGACTGGCCATCGCGCGCAGGCTGGCCGGCGCCGGCTACGATGTCATCGCCGTGGCGCGTCGCGAGAGCGAGGAACTGCGCGCGGCCATGGCCGAGGTCAGCGCCAGCAGCGGCGGCATTCATTTCCAGGCCTGCGACCTCAGCGCCACCGATGCGATCCCGGCGTTCGTGAAGTCGGTCCGCGATGCCTTCGGTCCGATCTACGGCCTGGTCAACAATGCCGGCATCGGCACCGAGGGCCTGCTCGCGACCATGCACAATTCAGAGATCGAGGCGCTCGTGCGGCTCAATGTGCTGGCGCCGATGATCCTCACCAAATACGTGGTGCGCCACATGATGGCGGCGGGCGAGGGGCGCGTGATCAACATTTCCTCGATCATCGCCTCGACCGGCTACAACGGCCTCTCCGTGTATGGCGCGACGAAGGCGGCCGCGAATGGCTTCACCCGCTCGCTGGCTCGCGAGGTCGGCAAGGTCGGCATCACCGTGAACGCGATCGCGCCGGGATTCATCGCGACCGAGCTGACCCAGAGCATGGACGCGGAGCAGCAGAAGCGCATCGCCGGGCGTAGCGCGCTGCGCCGGCTGCCGGAGACCGAGGACGTCGCCGCGATGGTCGAGTATCTGCTCGGCAACGGCGGTCGCAACGTGACCGGCACGGTGCTGACGGTGGACGCCGGCAATACCGCCTGAGCGGGTTGATTTCGCTCAAGCGCACCGGGGGCGGCAGCGGCGATAGTGGCGCCGCAATCCGGAAACCGGCATCCCATGTTCGAGCGCATCCTGCGGTGGACCCTCGTTGCAATCGCGGTGAGCGGCCTCGCCGCGGGCGGCGTCGCGTATCTGCTCGGCCGCTCCGACCTCGCCGGGATCGCCTTCACGGCCTCAACCGTTCCCGTCATCGCCGGCCTCATCGTCTCGATCATCCGCGACGTTCTCGCCGGCCGCATCGGGGTCGACGCCATCGCCCTGGTCTCCATGAGCGCGGCGATTGTGCTTGGCGAGCCATTGGCCGGCGCGGTGGTGGCGCTGATGTATTCCGGCGGCAATGTGCTCGAGGATATCGCGGTCGCCCGCGCCGAGCATGATCTGCGCGCGCTGGTCGATCGCGCGCCGCGCGAGGCGCATCGCCGTCGCGGCGACGACATCGACAACGTTCCCATCGCTGCCGTGCTCATCGGCGATCGCCTGATGGTCCGGGCCGGCGAGATCGTGCCGGTCGATGGCGTGGTCGAGGCGGCGCTCGCGGTGGTCGATGAATCCGCGCTGACCGGCGAGCCGATCCCGGTGACGAAGACGCGCGGCATGGCGATCCTGTCCGGCTCGGTGAATGCGGGCGACACGTTCGAGATGTCGGTCACGGCGACGGCGGGCGAAAGCACCTATGCGGGCATCGTCAAGCTGGTGACGGCCGCGCAGACCGCCAAGGCGCCGTTCGTGCGGCTGGCCGACCGTTACGCGCTGATCTTCCTGCCGGTCAGTCTCATCATCGCGGGCGCGGCCTATGTCGCCTCGGGCGATCTGATCCGCAGCCTCGCCGTGCTCGTCGCCGCGACGCCCTGTCCGCTGATCCTGGCGGCGCCCGTCGCCTTCATCGCCGGGGTGGCCCAGGCCGCCCGCAGCGGCATCCTCGTCAAGGGCGGTGGCAAGCTCGAGGCGCTCGCGCGGGCGCACACCGTGCTGTTCGACAAGACGGGCACGCTGACTGTCGGCGGCGCGCGGCTGCTGTCGGTCGATGCGGCGCCGGGCGAGGATGCGGACGCCGTGCTGCTGCTCTGCGCGTCGCTGGAGCAGGCCTCGCATCACGTGGTGGCCCACGCGATCGTGCAGGCCGGCCAGGCGCGGGGGCTGAAGCTGAAGGTGCCGGCGCAGGTCCGGGAGACCATGGGCTCCGGCCTGGAAGGTCTCATCGATGGTCGCGCCGTCATCGCCGGCTCGCGTGATCTCGTGCTTGGCTCCCGCACGCCGCCGCCCTGGGCCGCCCGCGCCATCCGCCGCGCCTCCTGGCGCTCGGCACTGATCGTGTTCGTCGCGGTGGAGGGGCGGCTGATCGGCGCGCTGCTGCTGGCGGACGAACTGCGCGCCGACACCCCGCGCGCAATCCGCTGGCTGCGCCAGGCCGGCATCGCCCGCATGGTGATGGTGACCGGCGACCGCGCCGCGGCTGCGCAGGCGATCGGCGCCGCGCTCGACCTCGATGCCGTGCTCGCCGACCGCGTTCCGGCCGACAAGGTGGAGGCGGTCAAGAGCGAGCAGCGGCTGCATCCGACGATCATGGTCGGCGACGGCATCAACGATGCGCCCGCACTGGCCTCGGCCGACGTCGGCATCGCGCTCGGAGCCCGTGGCGCCAGCGCCTCGTCGGAAGCCGCCGACGTCGTCATCCTGGCCGATCGTCTCGACCGCGTCGGCGAGGCGATCGTCATCGCACAGCGCGCGCGGCGGATCGCGCTGGAGAGCATCTTCGCCGGCATGGGGCTGTCGTTCATCGCGATGGGCGCGGCGGCGTTCGGACTGCTGCAGCCGGTGCCGGCCGCCCTGGTGCAGGAGGCGATCGACGTCGCCGTGATCCTCAACGCGCTGCGCGTGCTGCTGCCGGCCGGCCGCGGCAAGGCCGGGCAGATCACGGCCGAGGACGGTCGCGGGCTGCGGCATGACCACCAGGCGCTGCTGCGCGGCCTCGACCGGCTGCGCGGGATCGTCGATGCGCTCGACGAGGCCTCGCCCGAGAACGCGGTGGCGCTGATCATGGAGGCGAACGGCCTGGTCCAGGACAAGGTCGTTGCCCATGAGCGCGACGACGAGGGCTCGGTCTATCCCAAGCTCGCGCGGCTGCTGCAGGAGAGCCACGGCCTGTCGGCGATGAGCCGGGCGCATCGCGAGATCCTGCATCTGGCGCGGCTGCTCGGCCGCCTCGTCGAGGACCTGCCCTCCGAGCACGTCGACCGCTATCTGATCCGCGACGCGCAGCGCGTCATCGAGGCGATCGAGACGCTGGTGCGCATGCATACCGCGCAAGAGGACGACATCTACGAGGCGGTGGCGGCGCACGCCGCGGCCTGATCGTCACTTGGCTGGCTTGGGCAGGTCGATGCGCTCGCTGGCAAACTCCGGCGGCCCTTCGATCAGCCGGCGAATGCGGCGTTCGCGCTCGTCCGGGGGCAACGCCGGATCCAGCATCTGGTCGATCAGGCTGATGGTGCGTTGCTCGATGGCCGCCGGATCATCCATTCGCAGACGGCGCGGTCGTGGCGGCGGAGCGACGCCGAGGCCCAGCTCAAGCAACCGGCTGATGGCATCGGAGCGCGTGATCTGGTGGGTCTCCGCCCACGCATCGATCTCGGCGGTGAGCTCCTGGGACAGCTTCACCGCGCTCACGGCATCATGCCCCAGCCTGACGGCGGGACTATAGTCCCTTCGCGTGTCGGACAATGACGTCATCTGCCTGTTGATCATGTCAGCCTAAAAGATGCAGGAGGGATTGGGATTTGATTTCGATCAAGGACGGCCTAAGAAAGCGGCTGTCGCGCGGTGGTCCGACTGCCCGATACCATTCTTGTCCGCGGTCGAGACGGCCGCGCGCGTGATTCCGAACGGCCCGTTGCCCATGCGATTCCTGCACACCTTCCAGCTCTATGATTTCCTCGACACCATCGTCAGCCTGTTCACGGCCTTCGTGCTGGGCACGCTGATCGGCGCCGAGCGGCAATACCGGCAGCGCAGCGCCGGCCTGCGCACCAACGTGCTGGTCGCCGTCGGCGCGGCCGCCTTCGTCGACATCGGCAATCGTCTCACCGGCGCCGACGGCGCGGTGCGGATCATCGCCTATGTGGTCTCGGGCATCGGCTTTCTCGGTGCCGGGACCATCATGAAGGAGGGGATGAACGTCCGCGGCCTCAACACGGCGGCAACGCTGTGGGCTTCCGCCGCGGTTGGCGCCTGCGCGGGGGCCGACCTGATCGCTCAGTCGCTGGCGCTGACGCTGTTCGTGCTCGCCGGCAACACGCTGCTGCGGCCGCTGGTCAACGCCATCGATCGCATCCCGCTGAATGCCAAGACCTCGGAGGCTCACTACAAGATCGTGGTGACCACCGACGTGCTGCATGCGGCCGAGCTGCGTGAGGCCGTCGATGAGCGGCTGGAGGCGGCGAGCTATCCGGTGCGGGAGACCGATGTCGTCTACCGGTCCGAGGACATTGTCGAGATCACCGCGGCGCTGGTGCCGCTCGCCGTGGAGAGCGCAGAGCTCGACCGGATCGTCTTGGAGCTGGGCAGACTGCCCGGCGTCCGTCATGCGACCTGGAGCGTCAGCGCGCTGGAGTGATGCGACGGCCGTCATGCGCCCCGCATCCAACAACGACGACGGTCTGCCCTCGTCATCCAACTCGCTCCCCGTGCTCCTCGTCGAGCATGACCGCAATGTTCCATCCGGCGGCTGAACCCGAGCTGAATGCCCCGGACTCGCGCGCCGTAGACCAACGCCTGGCGTCAATGGCCGGCGCGGGCGAAGATCTCGTAGAAGCCGAGCACGATCTCGCAGGCGATCAGGATGACGACGATGACCTCGAGCCGCAGCGAGCGCTTGGTGTCGATGATGTCGGCCAGCGCGGTCGCGGTCTCCGCGATCACCGCGAGCTTGCGGTTGAGCGTCTCCTCGCGCTCTTTCAACTCGTACTCGTCCTCGAGCCGCGCATAGAGCCGTTCGAGATCGGGCCGGTCCCACAGCACGTCGGGCTTCTCGCCGACGGCGACGCGGCCGGAGACGCGGTGCTGCACCAGCAGCGCCGCGCCGAGCAGCTTGAGCATCGCCACCCGGCTCTTTGAGGTCCTGCCCAGCGAGGCCAGCTCGCGCGCGAACGGCTCGATCGTGTCGAACACGGCTGCGATCTCGCGCTCGCTGCGGCCGAGCACCACGCTCTTGGCCAGCGCATCGGCGACGATCAGCAGCCGCTCGATCGACAGCTCCTTGACCAGGATCGGACCGCCGACCGGGATCGGCTCCTCGGATTCGCGGGCAACCTGGACCTTCGCCAATTCCTCCTCGGGCGGCGAAATCGGACCGAACAGCCGTGGACTCAACTGGTCCAGGACGTTGATCTCCTCGGCGACTGTCAGACCGATGAAGACGACCACGCCATAGCGGAACACCACCGCGATGCCGGTCTCGCCGATGCGCACCGCGAGCGGCGTGGCCGACAGCACCTGGCCTTCGAAACCGGCGGTATTGATGCGGTCCGCGATCTGCACGGCGCGGGCGGCGAGTTGGGGGACAGGCGGGGAGTCGGCACTCATGAGGCAAGGCTAGCACGTCGATGCCGACGGAACGATAACACGTGCCGCCTGACGCTTCCGGTCTGAACCCGCTTGACAGGGATGATCGTAGCTCCGCATGGAAGGCGCATTCCGACGGATGACCTCGCATGTCGAAGATCAGCTCTGCAGACTATTACGCTTCGATCCCGGTCTTTCGCGGCTTCTCGAGGCTGATGGATCCCGGGCTCTACAAGCCGGTGCCGGACGATTGGCTGATCGGCACCGCCGATATCGTCGATTCGACCAAGGCGATTGCCGACAAGCGCTACAAGGCGGTCAACATGGCCGGAGCGGCGGTCATCGCCGCGGTGACCAATGCGCTGGAGGGGCGCGAATTCCCGTTCGTGTTCGGCGGCGATGGCGCAAGCTTCGCGGTGGGCCCGGAGGATGCCGCCGCGGCGCGCGAGGCGCTGTCTGCGACGGCGACCTGGGTGCGGGAGGATCTCGATCTTTCGATGCGTGTCGCGCTGGTGCCCGTGACGGCCATCCGTGCGCAGGGCCTCGACGTGCGCGTCGCGCGCTACGGGCCGTCGGCCAATTTGTCCTATGCGATGTTCGCCGGCGGCGGGTTGGGCTGGGCCGAGGCGGCGATGAAGCGCGGCGAGTTCGCGGTCTCCCCGGCGCCATCGGGTGCGCAGCCCGATCTGTCGGGCCTGTCGTGCCGCTTCGAGGAGATGCCTTCGGCGCGCGGCTTGATCCTGTCAGTGCTGGTGCTGCCGGGCGCCAATGCGGATCCGCAGGCGTATCGCAAAGCCATCGAGGACATCATCACGCTCACCGAGCGGAGCCCCGACGCCGGGCGGCCGGTGCCGGCCGGCGGGCCCGCCCTGCGGTGGCCGCCGCAGGGGCTGGGCTACGAGGTGCGCGCCACGCGCGGCTCGGCCGTCTCGCGCTGGGTCCGCGTGATCGGGCGCACGCTGTTCGTCTATGCCGTCATGCGCTTCGGCATCAACATGGGTGGCTTCGTGCCTGTTCTCTACAGGCAGCAGGTCGTCGAGAATTCCGACTTCCGAAAATATGACGATGCGCTGCGCATGATCCTCGACTGCTCCGAGGATCTCGCCAAGGAGCTGGAGCGGCGTCTCAGCGAGGCCGCCGCCCATGGCATCGTGCGATACGGGCTGCATCGGCAGGATACGGCGATGATGACCTGCTTCACGCCATCGGCCATTCGTCCCGACCACGTGCACTTCGTCGACGGTGCGCAAGGCGGCTACGCCTCCGCGGCGACCGCGCTCAAGACCGCGGCCGCCTGAGGTCGCTCAGCGCGCGCGGGTCCAGGTCTCGCCGCCGCACATCGCGCCGACGCAGCCCTCGACCTTCAGCGTGTCCGGGCCGGAGACCGAGATGTGGCTGGTGTAGCTCTGGCCGTCATCGGCGTTGTAGATCTTGCCGGACCATTTGTTCGGCCCCTCGGGGTGCACGCCTTCGAACAACTGCAGCCCGATGATCGGACGGTTGGCCAGCGCGCGATTGGGATTCTTGTTGTCGACCGCCGGCTTGCCGGTGTCGGTGTCCATCGGCTCCTTCAGCCACACCACCGTGCCGCACAGATTGGCGCCGCACTTGGCGACCTTGATCTTGGCATCGCCCGCCTGGGTCAGCCAGGTGCCGGACGGATCGTCGGCGGCGAAGGCCGGCTGCGCGATCACGAGCGACGCGAGTGCCAGACCGGCCAGACGCAATTTCCAAATCATCTTAACCCCCGTTGAATCCGCGTCTCCATAACAGCAAACGGCGGAGTTGCAATCGGGAGAGGCGCGGTTGTCCAAAGCGCCGTCATCACGATCGGGTGCATTGCTGGCGGGTTGTCTCAATTCCTTGCGCGGTTGTCTCATAGCCCTCGGATCAGGTTTGGCTGGCGCGACGATCACCGCCGTCGTCCCGGCCTTGAGCCGGGACCCAGACCCACAGGAGCGGTTTGAGGCAGGCTGGTCGTTGGCTTCTGTGCCCATCACGTCTGCTGAGGAGTACGGATCCCGGATCGGCGCCATGCCGCGCTTGCGCGCGTCATGGCTTGTCCGGGACGACAGCAATGGGTGGAGCGGACTTTACGAGTCAAACAGCGATCGACTTGAAGACATGAAGGCGTGGTCTCGCGGCGAAACTCGCCCGAGTGTTGCATCGAACACGTCCCTTGCAAACCGTGCAGAGGGCGCAGGGAATGCCGGGTGACAGCCTCACCCATGGCCCGCCTGCGGAAAAAAATGCAGGCGGCAGGTACCACAGGCAAAGCCGGAACACGCCGGCATTCCCTGCGCGATGGTCTTCACGCTTATACGCAGTCTCCCTGGTGCGCCGGGCTTGTTGGCCACCATCACCACGCGGCACATCGGTGCCATCGCGGCTTGACACCAGCATCGGGGTATCAGGACGCTGCGACTTCACGTCCGCGAAGAATCGTTCGTCCACGCCCTCGTAGCCGAGGACGCTGCGATCTCTCGCGGCCACCGCATCCCCGCCTCGCGTGTCGTGACGATCGCGCGCTACGCCCCTTCTGCTTGAGGCGGGATGCGCGGAGATAATCATGATTTTCGGAAATACGCAAGGGGATTAATTTTTTTTCGAATTCACGTTTCGCGAGCAGACCGGCAGAGAGAGCCCGGCCGGCACGGCAGCGGCGGTGCGCTCCCTCTCCCCGTCCTTCACGGGGGGAGGGCTGGGGTGAGGGGCAGCGGCACGGGTGGTGTGTGTGAAGAAGTCTCAGGCTCTCCTTCTGAGCGAATTTGAAAGAGTGGGGCAGGGCTTGCTGCATGCACCTCCCGTGTGGCTGCCCCTCACCCCGACCCTCTCCCCGTGAAGAACGGGGAGAGGGAGAGCACTGCCCGTGCCGCGTGCTGACGGGAACAACAGTCGGAAGGTGATGCCTCACCACGGCAGTCCGCACAGATCGATCGTGCCTCGCGTCGGCGCGGTGCGCTTCACGTCGTGCACCATGGCCGACAGCGTGTCGAAGCGGATGCGGCCTTTGTCCGGCTGCTCGGCATAGACGTCGCCGTCGAATGGAATGAAGCCGCGCGCGCCGTAGAAGGCGAGGCGATCGGGCGCGCAGAACAGCAGGGCGTAGTTGATGGAATCTTCGTGCCGCAACGTCTGAATCGCGGCGTTCAACCCGACCGTGGCGAGGCCGCGATTGCGCATGTCGGCGCGCGTCAAAACGCCGCCGATGCCGGCGATGTTGACGTTCTGCCCGTTCCACTTGACGAGGCGGCGATAGATCCCGACATGACAGAGCAGATCGCCGGCCTCGTCCAGCACCAGCACGCGCAGGTCGGCATGCGCAAAGCTGATACCGGCCCAGGGTAACGTGGCGACGACCTCTGGGGGCCAGATCGCATCATAGAGCGGCTTGGCCTGCGGCCAGGACGCGTCGCCATTCAGGACCTCGATTTCGATGCTCATCAAAACGGCTCGCTTTTTCCAGAATCACAGTGTTTAGGAGTCCGGAACCTTCTATAAGGAGGTCCCGTTTAATCCCGTCTTCCCACAAGTTGCGGAACCGACCCCATGACCTTTACGCTTCCCCCCCTGCCTTACGCCTATGACGCCCTCGGCGCCTACATGTCCAAGGAGACGCTGGAGTATCATCACGACAAGCATCACCAGGCCTATGTGACCAACGGCAACAATCTGATCAAGGGGACCGAATTCGAAGGCAAGTCCCTCGAGGAGATCGTCAAGGGCTCGTTCGGCAAGAACGCCCCGATTTTCAACAATGCCGGCCAGCACTACAATCACATCCACTTCTGGTCCTGGATGAAGCCGAATGGCGGTGGCACCAAGCTGCCGGGCGCGCTGGAGAAGAAGATCGACGAGGACCTCGGCGGCTACGAGAAGTTCAAGGCGGACTTCATCGCCGCCGGCGTCGGCCAGTTCGGCTCCGGCTGGGCCTGGCTGTCGGTCAAGAACGGCAAGCTCGAGATCTCCAAGACGGCCAATGGCGAGAGCCCGCTGGTGCACGGCGCGACCCCGATCCTCGGCGTCGACGTCTGGGAGCACTCCTACTACATCGACTATCGCAACCGCCGTCCCGACTATCTCAAGGCGTTCGTCGAGAACCTCATCAACTGGGAATATGTCGAACAGCTCTACAGCAAGGCTGTCTGATCTGACGTGATCGACAGGGAAGGGCGGTGAGCGAAGAGCTCGCCGCCCTTTTTCTTTGACGCATTCTTTGACCCTCGGGGTGTTTGACGCTGATGTGACGTGGGCGGTTCTTGCAGCCATGCGATCGCTGCGGCAAAAGTCTTGCATCATTTGAGACGAAGGCAGGCATTCATTCTGTCGATGCCATGCGAGGTGGTGCTCCCGTGAATCAGCTGTTCGGCTATTTTCTCGTCTTCTTCGGCGGCGGCTGCGGCGCCTCGATCCGGCATGCGGTCAACATGGCGAGCGCCCGCGCACTCGGCACCGATTTTCCGTGGGGCACCTTCATCATCAACATCACGGGCTCCACCGTGATGGGCCTGATCGCCGGCTATCTCACCTTCAAGGGCGGCGCCACCCAGCACTGGCGGCTGTTCCTGATGACCGGCATCCTCGGTGGCTACACCACGTTCTCGGCGTTCTCGCTGGATACGGCGCTGCTGTATGAACGCGGGGCGGTGGGACTGGCGGCGGCTTACGTGCTCGGCTCCGTCGGCATCTCGATCGCGGGGCTGTTCGCCGGGCTGGCGCTGGTCAGGGTGTTGAGCTGAGGTGCGTCGCTCCCGCGTGAAGAAGCTCGACTGTTAACTTGGCCCCTGGATCGCTTCGCTGCGCTCGCGATGACGGAGCAACGTTCCGGCAGAATGCTCGCCATGACCGGTGAGGCGGCACCGGGCATGACCACGACATCCGTCATCGCGAGCGCAGCGAAGCGATCCAGGGGCCGAGGAAAATACCTAGCCGGATGTGGGCCAATATCCCTCGGTGGAAGGTCAAGGCGCCATTTGCCCTCGGTGGACAGGCGTGACGTTATAATGTAACATTATGACGAAATGACCCAGTCCGCCTTCCCGAGTCATGGCCACAGCCATGCGCATGACGCGCAGGGGCATGGCCACGGCCACAATCACGGCCATGCCCACAGCCACGGTCCCGCCGCGCCGCATCCGGCGCAGCCGGCGCCGTGGTCGATCCTGCGGATGCCGGTGACGGTGCGGCTCGGTGCGGCGCTGGCGGCCAGCGCGGTGCTGTGGGTGATCGTCATCCTGGCGATGCGGTGAGGACGATGGCGCAGTTGCAGTTTCGCGATGTCACGCTGGGCTATGACCGCCACCCAGCCGTGCACCACCTCTCCGGCGAGGTCTCCGAGGGCGCGCTGCTGGCCGTGATCGGGCCGAACGGCGCCGGCAAGTCCACGCTGTTTCGCGGCATCGTCGGGCTGCTGAAGCCGCTCGCCGGCAGCATCTCCGCCGCCGGGCTGAAGCCGCGCGAGATCGCCTATCTGCCGCAGATCGCCGACATCGACCGCAGCTTCCCGATCTCGGTGTTCGACTTCGTCAGCACCGGGCTGTGGCGCAGCACCGGCATCTTCGGCGGCATCGGCGCCGCCGCGCGCGACAAGATCGCCCACGCCATCGCCGCGGTCGGCCTCACCGGCTTCGAGGGCCGCGGCATCGGCACGCTCTCCGGCGGCCAGATGCAGCGCATGCTGTTCGCGCGCGTGCTGCTGCAGGACGCCCGGGTGATCGTGCTCGACGAACCCTTCAACGCGATGGACTCCAAGACCTCGGCCGACCTGCTGCAACTGATCGAGCACTGGCATGGCGAGCGCCGCACCGTGCTGGCGGCGCTGCACGACATGGACATGGTGCGCGCGCACTTCCCGCAGACCCTGCTGCTGGCGCGCGAGGCGGTGGCCTGGGGCCCGACCGCCGAGGTGCTGACGACGGACAATCTCTCGCAGGCGCGCCGGATGTGCGAGGCCTTTGACGACACCGCCGCCCCCTGCGTGCCCGCGCAAGCCTCGCGGGCGGCGTGATGTTGCGCGAGGTCCTGTTCGCTCCGTTCTCGGATTTCGAGTTCATGCGCCGCGCGCTCGCGGCCGTGATCGCGCTGTCGCTCGGCTCCGGTCCGATCGGCGTGTTCCTGATGCTCCGGCGCATGAGCCTGGTCGGCGACGCCATGGCGCATGCCATCCTGCCGGGGGCGGCGATCGGTTTCCTGCTGTCGGGACTCAATCTGTTTGCGATGACCACCGGCGGCCTCGTCGCCGGCTTCGCGGTGGCGCTGCTGTCCGGCCTGGTCTCGCGCTCCACCGGGCTGAAGGAGGACGCCTCGATGGCGACCTTCTATCTCGCGTCGCTGGCGATCGGCGTCACCATCGTCTCGGTCAAGGGCACCAATATCGACCTGCTGCACGTGCTGTTCGGCAACATCCTGGCGATGGACGACCCGACCCTGCTGATGGTCGCCACCAACGCCACGATCACGCTGGTCGTGCTCGCGGTGATCTATCGACCGCTCGTCGTCGAAAGCGTCGATCCGCTTTTCCTGCGCACGGTAAGCCGCGCCGGCGCGCCGGCGCATCTGATCTTTCTCGGCCTGATCGTGGTCAATCTGGTCAACGGCTTCCAGGCGCTCGGCACACTGCTCGCGGTCGGGCTGATGATCCTGCCCGCCGGCATCGCGCGGTTCTGGTCGCGCGACGTTACGTCGATGATCTGCATCGCGGTCGGAGCCGCGATCGTGTCCGGCTATATCGGGTTGGTGCTGTCGTTCCAGACCCGCATTCCCTCCGGCCCGGCCATCATCCTGGTCGCGTCCGTTCTCTATCTCGGCTCGGTTCTGTTCGGACGCGTGGGCGGCGTGCTTCCGCAACTGTTTCCGGGACGCCACCTCGAAGCCTGAAGTTGATGCCCATGACACGTCTGCTCCCCGTCCTCGCCCTGCTGCTCTCGCTCACGGTCCCTGCATCGGCCGAGACCAAACTGCCCGTCATCACCAGCTTCTCGATCCTGGCCGACTTCGTCCGCCAGGTCGGCGGCGACAAGGTCGGCGTGACCTCGCTGGTCGGGCCCGACAGCGACGTGCACGTCTATACGCCGACGCCGCATGACGCGAAGGAGGTCGGCGCGGCGAAGCTCCTGATCGTCAACGGTCTCGGTCTCGAAGGCTGGCTGCCACGGCTGCAGCAGGCTTCGGGCAGCAAGGCGCCGATCATCACGGCGACGGCCGGCATCACGCCGCGCAAGCGCGGTTCGGAGGCCGATCCGCATGCCTGGCAGTCGGTCGGCAATGCCCAGGTCTATGTGAAGAACATCCGTGATGCGCTCGTCGCGGTCGATCCCGCCGACGCCGAGACGTTCAAGGCCAACGCCGAGCGCTACCTGGCCGAGCTGACCGCCCTCGACCGCGAGGTTCGCGCCGAGATCGACAAGATCCCGGCCGAGCGGCGCAAGGTGATCTCGACCCATGACGCCTTCGGCTATTTCGCCGACGCCTATGGTGTCGCCTTCATCGCCCCGCTCGGCGTCTCCACCGAGACCGAGCCCTCGGCCCGCGACGTTGCCGAGATCATCCGCCAGGTGAAAAAAACCGGGATTCCGGCGGTCTTTCTCGAGAATTTCAACGATGACCGGCTGGTCGGGCGGATCGCGGCCGAGACCGGCGCCAAGATCGGCGGCACGCTGTATTCGGATGCTCTGAGCGCGGAAAACGGCCCTGTTCCCACTTACATTGCCCTGGTCAGGCACAATATAAGGGCCCTGACGAGCGCGCTTGTCCGTTAGGGTTTTGGCCCTCGCGGCTTTCTGCGCTTTCGAGCCATTTTCGACGCGATCCCCAGTCGACGCGATCTTAAAGTTTTCGGAGTGCGCATGTCCGACGCGAGCAAGACCCCTGTTACGGTGCTGACCGGCTATCTCGGCGCCGGCAAGACCACGCTTCTCAACCGTATCCTGTCCGAAGACCACGGCAAGAAGTACGCCGTCATCGTCAACGAGTTCGGCGAGATCGGCATCGACAACGACCTCATCGTCGGCGCCGACGAGGAAGTGTTCGAGATGAACAATGGCTGCATCTGCTGCACCGTGCGCGGCGACCTCGTCCGCATCATCTCCGGCCTGATGCGCCGCAAGGGCAAGTTCGACGCCATCATCGTCGAGACCACCGGCCTCGCCGATCCGGCGCCGGTGGCGCAGACCTTCTTCGTCGACGAGGACGTGCAGAAGAACGCGCGACTCGATGCCGTCGTCACGGTCGCCGACGCCAAGTGGCTGTCGGACCGGCTCAAGGACGCGCCGGAGGCCAAGAACCAGATTGCGTTCGCCGACGTCATCGTGCTGAACAAGACCGATCTCGTCACCAAGCCGGAGCTGGCCGAAGTCGAGGCGCGCATCCGCGCCATCAACCCGTACGCCCGGCTGCATCGCACCGAGCGCTGCCAGGTGGCGATCGCTGACGTGCTCGAGCGCGGCGCGTTCGATCTCGATCGTATTCTCGAGATCGAGCCGGAATTCCTGAACGCGGGCGACGATCACGATCATCACCACCATGATCACGGCCACGGCCATGATCATCACCACCATCATGACCATGGCCTGAAGCACTATCACGACGAGGAGATGCAGTCGCTGTCGCTGCGCTCCGACAAGCCGCTCGATCCGTCGAAATTCATGCCGTGGCTGCAGAACCTGGTGCAGACCGAGGGCGGCAAGATCCTGCGCTCCAAGGGCATCCTGGCGTTCCAGGACGATGACGACCGCTACGTCTTCCAGGGCGTGCACATGATGCTGGAGGGCGATCACCAGCGGAAGTGGAAGCCGGACGAGGCGCGGCAGAGCCGCGTCGTCTTCATCGGCCGCGAGCTGCCGGAAGACGCCATCCGCGAAGGCTTCGAGCGCTGCATCGTCTCCTGATGAGCTCGTTCGATCAGAGCGGCGAGGCCGCATCCATCGTCTCCGTCACCGACAAGGTGAAGCCGGTCTCGCTCGGCATGGCCGTGACGGCTGTGCACTATCTCGGCGACCGCGCCGCCTTCGTCGGCACCGAGGAGAGCGTCGCCGTCGTCGATACCGAAGGCGAGATCAGCAAGGTCGAGGTCACCAGTGGTGGCATCCTGTCGGCGGTGTCCGACGGCTCGCGCATCGTGTTCGGCGGCGATGACGGCAAGGTCTCCTCGCTCGACAAGGCGGGCCAGGTGAGCGTGCTCGCCACCGATCCGAAGCGGCGCTGGATCGACAATGTCGCGCTGCATGCCGACGGCGCCATCGCCTGGTCGATCGGCAAGACCGCCTTCGTGCGTCAGCCCAAGGGCGAGGAGAAGTCGCTCGAGGTGCCCTCGACCGTCGGTGGACTCGCGTTTGCGCCGAAGGGTCTGCGGCTGGCGATCGCGCATTACAACGGCGCGACCCTGTGGTTTCCCAACATGGCCGGCGAGCCGGAATTCCTCGCCTGGGCCGGCTCGCATCTCGGCGTCACCTTCAGCCCGGACAACAAGTTCCTGGTGACATCGATGCACGAGGCGGCGCTGCATGGCTGGCGGCTTGCGGACTCCAGGCACATGCGCATGACCGGCTATCCGTCGCGGGTGAAGTCGATGTCGTGGGGCAGCGGCGGGCGCTTCCTCGCGACCTCGGGCGCCGACATGGTCATCCTCTGGCCGTTCGTCGGCAAGGATGGCCCGATGGGCAAGGAGCCGGCGATGCTCGCGCCAATGAAGGCCAAGGTCACCGCTGTCGCCTGCCATCCCAAGCAGGACATCCTGGCCTGCGGCTACGAGGACGGCACCGTGCTGATGGTGCGGATGCAGGACGGCGCCGAGATCCTGGTGCGCCGGAACGAGACACCGCCGATTGCGGCGCTCGGCTGGAATGCCGCGGGAACCTGGCTGGCGTTCTCGGACGAGAGCGGCGAGGCGGGTCTGCTGCGGCTCTGAGGGACCGTTCCAGTGGTTAATGGGGCATAGCGGCGCAGGCCCGAATGGGAACCTCGCCGCTAGCAATCCGTTGTTCCCGCGCATGATCCGATGCGAGCGCCACATGAGGTGGCGTGATGCGCGTCGGACGATGCGGAGGATGACGGATGGCCCCGATCAACAGCAAACGCACTCTGCGCCGCGACCTATGGCTTGCAGCCGGTCTGCTCGGCCTCGGCGCGCTGGTGGCGATCATCTCATTCACCGAGATCAAGGCCGGCCATCTCGACCAGATGGCGCAGGCGACGCCCGAGCCGTCGGCGACGCCAGCCGAATCCAAGCCCGGCGGCACCCGCCCGACCACGCCGGCGCCTGAACCTGCGCGTCCGGATCCGGCTGCCGTCCAGGAAGGTGCAAAGCCGGCTTTGCCGCCGGCCCCGGCCGAGAAGGTCGCGCCGCCGATGGAGAAGAAGTAGTTCGCTGCAGCGAAACTGCTCGCTGTCTCGCACTCTGCCTCAACGTCGTCATGCCCGGGCTTGTCCCGGGCATCCACGTCTTTCGAGTGTGCGGCTGCGTGGATGGCCGGGTCAAGCCCGGCCATGACGGAGGAGAGAGCGGGGCCTGAAAGCGGCTACACACTCCATGCTTCTGCACACGCTGCTGTCGTCCCGGCGAACGCCGGGACCCATAACCATCGTGCGTGGCTTGAGGCAGGCTGTTAGCTCCACCTCCCGCCTCATGGGCGTCACGGAGTCCGGGTCCCGGCTCGAGGCCGGGACGACAGCGGGGGCTTACCGCACCAGGATGTTGCGGAACTGCCAGGGATCGGAGGTGTCGATATCCTCCGGGAACAGGCCCGGGCGATCGTTCAGCGGCGTCCAGTCGGTGTAATAGCCCTTCACCGGGCCGAGATACGGCGTCTGGATCTCCAGGCAGCGGCGGAAGTCCATCTCGTCGGCCTCGACGATGCCGGCGGTCGGGTTCTCCAGCGCCCACACCATGCCGGCGAGCACGGCTGACGACACCTGCATGCCGGTCGCGTTCTGGTACGGCGCGACGCGGCGGGTTTCCTCGATCGAGAGCTGCGAGCCGTACCAATAGGCGTTCTTGCCGTGGCCGTAGAGCAGCACGCCGAGCTCGTCGATGCCGTCGACGATCTCATTCTCGTCCAGAATGTGCCACTTCTCCTGCATCTTGCCGGTGGCGCCGAAGATCTCGTGCAGCGACAGCACCGCGTCGTTGGCCGGGTGATAGGCGTAGTGGCAGGTCGGGCGGTAGACGACCTTGTCGCCGTCGCGCACGGTGTAGTAGTCGGCGATCGAGATCGACTCGTTGTGCGTCACCAGGAAGCCGTATTGCGCGCCCGGGGTCGGGCACCACGAGCGCACGCGGGTGTTGGCGCCCGGCTGCAGCAGATAGATCGCAGCGCCGCAGCCGGCGGTGTGGCAGCGGCCGTTCTCCGGCATCCACTTCTCATGCGTGCCCCAGCCGAGCTCGGCCGGCTGCATGCCCTCGGACACGAAACCCTCGACCGACCAGGTGTTGACGAACACGTCCATCGGCTTCGGGTTCTTGGAGCGCTGGGTGTCGCGCTCGGCAATGTGCACGCCCTTGACGCCGAGCTTCTGCATCAGCTGCGCCCAGCCTTCGCGGCTCTTCGGCTCGACGATCTCGGTCTTGGTATCCCGGGCGATGTCGAGCAGCGCCTGCTTGACGAACCAGGAGACCATGCCGGGATTGGCGCCGCAGGTCGACACGGCGGTGGTGCCGCCCGGGCTCTTGCGGCGCGCGGCGAGCAGGGTCTCGCGCAGCGCGTAGTTGGAGCGCTGCTCGACGCCCATCTGCTTGTCGAAATAGAAGCCGGCCCACGGCTCGACAACGGTGTCGATGTAGAGCGCGCCGATCTCCCGGCACAAGGTCATGATGTCGACCGAGGAGGTGTCGACCGAGAGGTTGACGCAGAAACCCTGGCCGCCGCCTTCGGTGAGCAGCGGCACCAGCAGCTCGCGGTAATTGTCGCGGGTCACGCCCTGCTGGATGAAGCGCACGCCGTGCTTCTTCGCGAGCTCACCGTCGTCATGCGGATCGATGATGACGAAGCGGCTCTTGTCGTAGTCGAAATGGCGTTCGATCAAAGGCAGGGTGCCCTTGCCGATCGAGCCGAAGCCGATCATGACGATGGGGCCGGTGATTTTCGCGTGGATCTGCGAGCTCATGAGGGGATGGTCTCCGGACAGGTGCTTTCGCGTTCGTGGATTGGATGCGTCAGGCGCTACGCCGCTCTTTAGGAGCCGCGGCGCTTGGCGGTGACTTCGATCTCGACCTTCATCTCGGGCTTGAGCAGCGCGGCGACGACCACCATCGTGGCGGCGGGGCGGATGTCGCCGAGGACCTCGCCGCAGACGGCGAAATGCGCATCCGCATCGTTGACGTCGGTCAGATAGTAGGTCGCGCGGACGATGTCGGCCATCTCGAACCCGCCCTCCTGCAGGGCGGCCGCGATGGTCTTGAAGCAGTTGCGTGACTGGCTCGTGACATCGGCCGGCATCGTCATCGTGGTGTAGTCATAGCCGGTGGTCCCGGCGACGAAGGCGAAGTCGCCGTCGATCACCGCGCGGCTGTAGCCGGCGGTCTTCTCGAACGGTGATCCGGTAGAGATCAAGCGGCGCGCCATGGGACACCTCGTCGGGGGATTTTCGGGGGTTAAAGAGCTTTTGCTGCACCTGCGCAACCCCTGGCGGGACGGCCGCGGCGCGCAGTGCCGGCATGCCTAACGCAGCCGCGTGATATCGGGTCCGGCCGGCGGGCCGCTCGACCAGCGCCGGACCACGATGTCGCGGACGATCATGATGCCGAGCAGGATCAGCACCAGCGTGGGCAGCCACGTCCGTCGCGGCGGCTGCGCCGCCGCCTTGGCCCTCACGCCGCGCATGGCAGCGGCCGCTCCTTGCGGCGGCGGGCTCTGCGTTCGGGCGCGCCGGTCGCGACGATCATGCCGGATGCGCCGTCCAGCGCGCCGTCGACCAGCTCGAGCCCGAGCAGGCGCGCGCGCTCGAACGCGCCGGGCAGCTCCAGCGCGGCGGCCTTGGCGGCCTCGAAGCCGAAGCGGGCGTAGTAGGGCGCATCACCGAGCAGGATCACCGCGCCATGGCCGCGCGACGCCGCGATCATCAGCGCGGCATTCATCAGCGCAGCGCCCACGCCGAGGCTGCGCGCCTCCGCCGCCACCGCCAGCGGCCCGAGCATCAGCGCATCGCGTCCGCCGGCGCTGACGTGCCACAACCGCAGCGTTCCCACGAGCTTGCCGCCGCGAACCGCCGTCAGGGCGAGGCCTGCGGCAGGCGCGCGTCCGTCGCGCAGGCGCTGGCAGGTGCGCTCATGGCGGTTGTCGCCAAAGCAGGCATCGAGCAGCGTCTCGCGCGCCGCGACGTCGGAGGCACGTTCCGCGCGGATCACGAACGGAGATGCAGTCCGAAGGGGCGCAGTCGTTGGGATGCGAAAAGCGGTCATGGCACGTCAGTCCCCGGCCTGCGCCGCGAGCTGTCGCCCGCGCGCAAACACGTGATGTCAGGTTGATGAGGACGGTCTGTCGCTCCCTCCCCCGCTTGCGGGGGAGGGTCGGGGCGGGGGAACGCCCCACCCGGGGCTCTTGCCTAACTCACCCGCGAACGGGCGACGGCAGCCGGATCAGATGTGATACGTCTTCAGCGGCGGGATGCCGTTGAAGGCGACCGACGAGTAGGTCGAGGTATACGCCCCGGTCCCCTCGATCAGCACCTTGTCGCCGATCGAGAGCGTCACCGGCAGCGGATACGGCAGCTTCTCGTACATCACGTCGGCCGAATCGCAGGTCGGGCCGGCGAGCACGCACGGGGTCATGTCCGCGCCGTCATGCGGGGTGCGGATGGCGTAGCGGATCGATTCGTCCATCGTCTCGGCGAGACCGCCGAACTTGCCGATGTCGAGATAGACCCAGCGCAGCTCGTCCTCGTCGCTCTTCTTCGAGATCAGCACCACTTCCGACTCGATGATCCCGGCATTGCCGACCATGCCGCGGCCCGGCTCGATGATCGTCTCCGGGATCTGGTTGCCGAAATGCTTGCGCAGCGCACGGAAGATCGAGCGGCCGTACTGCACGACCGGCGGCACGTCCTTGAGGTACTTGGTCGGGAAGCCCCCGCCCATGTTGACCATCGAGAGGTTGATGCCGCGCTCGGCGCAGTCGCGGAACACCGTCGAGGCCATCGCCAGCGCGCGGTCCCACGCCTTCACCTTGCGCTGCTGCGAGCCGACATGGAACGAGATGCCGCACGGCTCGAGGCCGAGGCGCTTCGCCAGGTCCAGCACTTCGACAGCCATCTCCGGATCGCAGCCGAACTTGCGCGACAGCGGCCACTCGGCGCCGGCGCAATCGTACAGGATGCGGCAGAACACCTTCGCGCCGGGAGCAGCGCGCGAGATCTTCTCGACCTCGGCGGCGCAGTCCACGGCAAAGAGGCGGATGCCGAGCGCATAGGCGCGCGCGATGTCCCGCTCCTTCTTGATGGTGTTGCCATAGGAGATGCGGTCCGGCGTCGCACCGGCGGCCAGCGCCATCTCGATCTCGGCGACGGTCGCCGTGTCGAAGGAGGAGCCGAGCGAGGCGAGCAGCGACAGCACTTCCGGCGCCGGGTTGGCCTTGACCGCGTAGAACACGCGGCTGTCCGGCAAGGCGCGGGCGAAGTTCGTGTAGTTGTCGCGCACGACATCGAGATCGACGACGAGACAGGGCTCGTGGTCCAGACCTTCCTCGCGGCGGTTGCGCAGGAATTCCCGGATACGTTCGGTCATAGCACCCTCCAAACGGCCCGTTTGCGACGTGGCCCGTTCAAAATGATCCCGACACGGGTGCCTTGGCCTTGCTGCCCGATGGAAAGGCGACAAGACCTCGAACCCGAAGCCGAATTGTGCTGCCGTGGATTGGTTGGGAATTTCCCGCCCGCACACCTGGCAATGAAGGACAAGCCTTTTCAGTAGCCCGCGCCGGCGTTGGACTGCCGGTAGAGACCAAAAAAGCCCGATCCGTCGTTGCTTTAAGTCGCGTCCCCCGTTGAGAGCGGGGTGCGCCGGTTCGCCTCCGGCTGCCAGTCACGGTTGCAAAAGAGGAGGTGACCTTCAGCGGCATCTCTTGAGAGAGATGCTGGGCTCCTGGAGCATGACGATCTCGATCGAACTGATCTTGATCGCAACGATCCGAGAACCCCTCGGTTCCTCATCCCTTGGCGGCTGTCCGGCCTCTTGTCCGGATACCTACCGACTGACACACGACCACAGGCACGTGCGAAATTGGGCAGAACGGGAAATATGCGTTTTGAATTTCGTTCGCAAGGAGTTTTTCGGCGCCGGGAAAGATTTCCCTAACCTGTGCTTACGCGACACAGGAAGCGACGTCGCGAGCTGAACGAACGTTAAGCGAGCTTAAAGATTTGTAACGCGTTCACGCTTGCAGGACAGTGTTTTTGCAGCACTCACGCGCGCTTGGTGAAAGGCTCGATGCGCTGTGCGCCGCGGATGAAGCCGATCATCACGAACACGCCGATCGCGAACAGCACCGCCTGCAGGATGTGCGCGCCCTGGTCGCCGAGCCCGAACAGAATCGCCAGCGCCCAGCCGCCGGCGAAGGCCGCGCCGAACACTTCCGCGCCGATCAGGATCGCCGCCGAGATGACGGTGATCACGCTCTGCCAGGCGATCTGGCGGGCGGGCTTCGAGGTCGTGTCTGCGCTCATGGTCCGGGGTCCTTTTGAGGGGCGCAATCTCTCCGATATGGCCCCGGCCTTCAAGGGGAAATGACCCAAAAAGGACCGGCTCCGTGGTAAGAGGGGCGCGTTCGAGATCCGGGGAGCATGAACCGATGTCAGAGACGACCGCCACGATCGACGCCCACAGCAATCCGCTGCTCGTGGCCTGGGACACCCCGCACCAGACACCGCCCTTCGACGCGATCAGGCCCGATCATTTCCTGCCGGCCTTCGAGCGCGCCTTCGCCGACCACAGCGCTGAAATCACCGCGATCACGCACGATCCGGCCGAGCCCGACTTCGCCAACACCATCACGGCGCTGGAGCGCTCGGGCAAGCTGCTGTCGAAGGTCGCGGCGGTGTTCTACGACCTCGTCTCGGCGCATTCCAACGCGGCCATTCTGGAGATCGACAAGGAGGTGTCGCTGCGCATGGCCCGGCACTGGAACCCGATCATGATGAACGCCGTGCTGTTCGGCCGCATCGCGCTGCTCTACGACAACCGTAAGACGCTGAAGCTGACGGGCGAGGAGCAACGCCTGCTGGAGCGGACCTATACCCGTTTCCGTCGCGCCGGCGCCGGCCTCAAGGACGACGCCAAGGCGCGCATGGCCGAGATCAACGAGCAGCTCGCCCAGCTCGGCACCACCTTCAGCCACCACGTGCTCGGCGACGAGCAGGACTGGTTCCTGGAGCTCGGCGAGGACGACCGCGCCGGCCTCTCGGACAGCTTCGTTGCCGCCGCCAAGGCTGCGGCCGAACAGCGCGGCATGCCCGGCAAGGCGATCGTGACCCTGTCGCGCTCCTCGGTCGAGCCGTTCCTGCAGAGCTCCGCCCGCCGCGACCTGCGCGAGAAGGTGTTCAAGGCCTTCACCGCCCGCGGCGACAATGGCAACGCCAACGACAACAACGCGGTCATCGGCCAGATCCTGGCGCTGCGCGAGGAGTCCGCCAAGATCATGGGCTTCCCGAACTTCGCGGCCTATCGCCTGGAGGATTCCATGGCGAAGACGCCGGAGGCGGTGCGCGGCCTGTTGGAGCGGGTGTGGAAGCCGGCGCGCGCCAAGGCGCTGGCCGACCGCGACCAGCTACAGGCATTGATCGCGGAGGAGGGCGGCAACTTTAAGCTCGAGGCCTGGGACTGGCGCTATTACGCCGAGAAGCTGCGCCAGGCGAAGGCGAATTTCGACGACGCCGCCATCAAGCCGTATCTCGCGCTCGACAACATGGTCGCGGCCGCCTTCGACTGCGCCACGCGGCTGTTCGGCATCACCTTCGCCGAGCGCAAGGACATTCCGGTCTGGCACCCGGACGTGCGGGTGTGGGAGATCAAGGCAGCCGACGGCAGCCACAAGGCACTGTTCTATGGCGACTACTTCGCGCGCCCCTCGAAGCGCTCCGGCGCCTGGATGACCTCGCTGCGCGACCAGCAGAAGCTCGACGGCGACACTGCGCCCTTGATCATCAACGTCTGCAACTTCGCCAAGGGCGCCGACGGCCAGCCCTCGCTGCTGTCGCCGGACGACGCCCGCACGCTGTTCCACGAGTTCGGCCACGGCCTGCACGGCATCCTCTCCAACGTCACCTATCCGTCGCTGTCGGGCACCTCGGTGTTCACCGACTTCGTCGAGCTGCCGTCGCAGCTCTATGAGCACTGGCAGGAGCGGCCCGAGGTGCTGCAGACCTTCGCGAAGCACTACCAGACCGGCGAGTCCTTGCCGCAGGACCTGCTGGAGCGTTTCCTCGCCGCACGCCGCTTCAACCAGGGCTTTGCGACCGTGGAGTTCGTCTCCTCGGCGCTGATCGATCTGGAGTTCCACACCCAGCCAGCGTCGGCGTCGAAGGATGTGCGTGCCTTCGAAAAGGCCGAGATGGAGAAGATCGGCATGCCGCAGGAGATCGCGCTGCGCCACCGGCCGACTCAATTCGGCCACATCTTCTCGGGAGACCACTACGCGGCGGGCTATTACAGCTACATGTGGTCGGAGGTGATGGATGCAGATGCCTTCGGTGCCTTCGAGGAAGCCGGCAACATCTTCGATCCCGCCGTCGCCAAGCGGCTGCACGACAACGTCTACTCCTCGGGTGGCTCGCTCGATCCGGAGGCGGCCTACGTGGCGTTCCGCGGCCGCGAGCCCGAGCCCGACGCGCTGCTGCGCCGGCGCGGTCTGCTCGACGTCCCCAAGGCGGCTTGAGGTGAAGGTGATGGCGGTCGTTCGTGTCATTCTCGCTGCGCTGACGCTCGTGCTCGGCGCGAGCGCGGCGAGCGCCCATCCGCATGTCTGGGTCACCGCGACCAGCGAGCTGCTCTACGCGGCCGACGGCACGGTGACCGGCGTGCGCCACGCCTGGACCTTCGACGACATGTTCGCGACCTATGCGCTGCAGGGTCTGGAGACCAAGCAGAAGGGCGTCTACACCCGCGAGGAGCTGGCGCCGCTGGCGCAGACCAACGCCGAGTCGCTGAAGGAATATGCCTACTTCACCTTCGTGAAGGCCGACGGCCGCAAGCAGAAGCTCGTCGATCCCGTCGACTACTACCTCGAATACAAGGACACCAAGCTGACCCTCCACTTCACCCTGCCGCTGAAGGCGCCGGTGAAGCCCAGGGAGCTGCAGGTCGAGGTGTACGATCCCAGCTATTTCATCGATTTCCAGATGGCGGAGAAGGATCCCGTCAAGCTGGTCAGTGCTCCCTCAGGCTGCAAGTTCGGCCTGGTGAGACCGAGCGACGGCGGCGCCGTCGCGCAGACCATGAACGAACAGACATTCCTGAGCGGCGGGGCGAACGCCAATTTCGGAATGAATTTCGCCAACAAGATCTCAGTGGAATGTCCATGACGCCTCGCCCCAGCTCTCGACCGCTCCTGACCTGCGCCGCGATCCTTGCCGCGCTTCTCGCCGCCGACGCGGCGTCCCATGTGCTGCTCGCCAAGTCGCCATTCGGCGCGCCGGCCGAGCCGCAGGTCGGCGGCATCGTCGGTTGGATCCTGGCCAAGCAATCGGAATTCTACCGCCAGATGTCGTCGACGATCCGCGCGGCCAAGGCCGACGGCTCGGCGGTGTGGTGGCTGCTTGCCATCTCCTTCGCCTATGGCATCTTCCACGCGGCCGGCCCCGGCCATGGCAAGGCGGTGATCGCCTCCTATCTCGTCGCCAACCAGGAAACGGCGCGGCGCGGCATCGTGCTGTCGTTCGCCTCGGGCCTGATGCAGGCGCTGGTCGCGGTCGCGATCGTCGGTGTCGGCGCCGTGCTGCTCAACGCCACCGCGGCCACGATGTGCAGCGCCGAGAAGGTGGTGGAGATCGCGAGCTACGGCCTGATCGCGCTGCTCGGCGCGCGACTGGTGTGGGTCAAGGGCGCGTTGTTCCTGCGCACGTGGCAGCCCCCGGCGCCGGCACTGGCGCTGGCGGGCGCGCCAGCCGCGGTGGTGACGTCGGCGCATGATCACGGCCACGCGCATGATCATCAGCATCGTGCGCCTGTGCATGATCATCATGGACATGATCACCACGGCCACGATCATCACGGCCACGATCACCATGGGCATGACCATGGTCACGGGCATCATCATGGCGACCACCATCATGGGCATGATCATCATCACCACGATCATGCCCCTGTGGCCGCTGCGCATCGTCACGGCGCTCATGATCACGTTCATCACGATCACGCGCACCATGGCCACGTGCACGGCGACGATTGCGGCTGCGGCCATTCCCACGGCCCGGCGCCGAGCGAGCTCGCCGGTCCCGGCGGCTGGCGGCGCGGCTTCCAGGCGATCTTCGCCGCCGGCATCCGCCCCTGCTCGGGTGCGATCCTGGTGCTGGTGTTCGCGCTGGCGCAGGGCATGTTCTGGGCCGGCGTTGCCGCCACCATCGCGATGGGCATGGGCACCGCGATCACCGTCGCCACCATCGCGGTGATTGCCGTTGCCGCCAAGGACGTCGCCCGCCGCCTCAGCGCCGGCCGCGACGGCGGCGGCGCGCTGATCATGCGGGGCTTGGAGTTTGGGGCGGCGGGGCTGGTCTTGTTGTTCGGCGTGGGCCTGCTGTTCGGCTACATGGCGGCGGAACGCACGACCTGTTTCTGAGCGGGCTGCGCTGAGCTACGACGCTCCTGCCCAACGCATCCGCCACGGCGTACTGGATGCCCGCCTGCGCGGGCATGACAGCGGTGGTGGTGGGCCGAGTTCGCGCAATACGATCACTGTCGTCCCGGACAAGCCACGAGCGCGCACTAGCGCGATCGTGGCGCCGATCCGGGACCCATACGCCGCGGCGGCTGTGATTGAGCGAGCCTTTAACTACACGCCTGCCTCGAACTGCTCCCTGTGGTTATGGGTCCCTGCGTTCGCAGGGACGACAGCAGAGTGCTTGGCGAACGCGTGCCCCACAACGGGTGTCGTCCCCGCGAACGCGGGGACCCATACCGCGGATGCTATCGAGGGACGTTGCTGCCAGCGGTCCGCCTCGTCACGAGCGGTGAGTATGGGTCCCGGGTCAAGCCCGGGACGACAGCGTGGGTGTGGACGCGATGTGGCCATGCCCCTGCGGCCGCAGCGCGCGGCCGAGGGCCATCAGCGGGAAATAGTGGCGGTACATGCCATAGCGCAGCATGAAGGCGCGGGAGAGCTCGGGGCCCTGCATCAGGCGCTCGGACAGCGCGGGATCATTCAGCTTGATGGTCTGGCCGACGCCATAGCCGGGGAAGCCGGTGCCGGTGAATTCGGGCTCGTCCCAGGTGCCGGCGGACTGGCGCTCGACCAGCCACATGCAGCCGCGCTCGATGGCGTCCTTGTCCTGCGGACGGTTGACGGCGAGCAGGGCCATCAGCGCCCACGCCGTCTGCGACGCCGTGGTGGTGCCGCGGCCGACGGCTGAGATGTCCATGTAGGAGGCGCAGCTCTCGCCCCAGCCGCCGTCAGGCTGCTGATGCGCAACCAGCCAGTCGCAGGCGCGGCCGATATAGGGCTGGGTCATGTCCTCGCCGATCGCGGCCAGCGCCGGCAGCACCGCGCCGGTGCCGTAGACGTAGTTGACGCCCCAGCGGCCGAACCACGGGCCGCTCGGCTCCTGCTCGCGGCGGATATAGTCCAGCGCCTGCACCATCGACGGATGGTTGCGCGAGATGCCGAGCTTGCCGAACGCCTCGATGATGTGCGCGGTCACGTCGACCGAGGGGGGATCGAGCGCCTCGCCGTAATCGCAGAACGGAATCTTGGTCAGGATCTGCTGGTTGTTATCCTTGTCGAACGCGCCCCAGCCGCCACCCCGGCTCTGCATGCCGATCAGCCAGTCGACGCCGAGCTGGATCGCCTCGTCGATGCCCTTGGCCTTCCACTTGGGATCATGGCGCAGCGGGGCCAGCGCGATCAGCGCCACCGCGGTGTCGTCCGTGTCGGGATAATAGTTGTTGGCGTATTCGAAGGCCCAGCCGCCGGGCTTGACGTGCGGCAGCTTCATCGACCAGTCGCCGGGCACGCGCACCTGGCGGTCGAGCACCCAGTTAACGGCCTTTTCGACCGCTTCGGGATAGTCGCCGAGCACGCCGGCATCGTCGAAGGCGAGAAGGGTGAGGATGGTGTCCCACACCGGGCTGTTGGTTGCCTGGATAAAGGTTGCATCGCCGACGTCCACGCGCCAGCCGGGATCGTTCAGCGCATCGAGCCCCTTGGCGAGCACGGGATGATTGAGCGGATAGCCTTCGGTGTACAGCGCCATCAGGCCGTAGATCCAGGGCGGCTGGATGCCGCCCCAGGCGCCGTCGAAATCCTGGTGGCGGATCATCCATTCCAGCACGCGGCTGGTCGCGGCGGGGCGGAACAGGCCAAGATTGAGCTTGTTGCCGAGGTTCTGCAGCGCATGCAGCACCTTGTCGGCACCGCGGAAGAACTTGTCCCAGCCGCCGGCATTGGCCTTGACCGGCAGCTCGTAGTCGAAGGCGCCGCGGCCGCGCGGAAACAGCGCGTCCAGCCGGTTCTCCGGCGGCAGCGGCCGGCTCGGCTGCTTGGCCGAGAGCACCGCGATCGGCATCAGCGTGGCGCGCGCCCATTGCGCGAAATTGTAGATCGAGAACGGAAACCAGAGCGGAAACCAGATGACCTCGGGCGGGATGTTCGGCGTCTTCTCCCACGGCCATTCGCCGATCAGCGCCAGCCAGTAGCGGGTGAACACACGGATGTTGCGCAAGCCGCCCTTGGCCTCGATCCATTCGCGCGCGCGTCGCACCGGCGGCTCGTCATCGCGGAAGCCGAGCGAGCGGAGCGCGGCATAGGCCTCGACGGTGGCGTTGATGTCGCCATTGGGCGCGCCGAAATAGACCTGCCAGGCGCCGTCAGGGCGCTGGCTGTCGAGCAGCGATTGGCCCAGGCGCTTGCGCAGGGGATGGTCCTCAAGGCCCAGGAACCACAGCGCCAGGCACCATTGCGCCTCCATGCAGGCGTTGGACTCGGCGCGGCCGACCCAATGGCCATCCGGCTTCTGGTTGGCGATCAGCCAGTCCGAGGCCGCCCGCACCGTCGATTGCAGGGCGGTCTGGTAGTTTCCCGGGTCGCGCGGCGCGCGCGCGGAGGCCGAGCTGGTCAAGGTCATCACAAGTCCTCTGGCGGCCTTACGGCGCCGCTGCAGCAGTCCGAATTCACCCCGCCCTATAGGGAATTTTACTGCCAAATCCAATCAACTGGCTGTAGCGGGCCGGATCAAAGGGGAAACGAAAAGCGTACAGACAGAGGTGTTCCGCCCCCTTGGTTAGCAGCCCCGTGGGGACGGGGATGTGACGCCCCTCACGTCCGGCGCGGGCTCAGACGGGCAGGTAGACGCGCAGCAGCGGCAGGAAAAAGATCCCGACCGTGATCAGGAAGCCGATCGCCCACAGGATCGAGCGCAGCGAGGGCCGATCGCCGATATAGGTCAGCACATAGGCCACCCGCACGATGACGAACAGCACCGACAGCTCGTTGATGAGGTTCTGCGGCGCGGCGCGGAACTCCGCCAGCAGCACGGCGGCGGCGAAGAACGGGAACGCCTCGATGCCGTTCTGGTGGGCGCCCAGGGCCCGCTCCCGAATCCCGGCGCGGAAAAACGCGGGATCGCGCGGCCTGGCATTGTCGTAGCGACCGCCGCCCTCGACGCTGATCCATTTCGCCGGCACGATCGTTATGAGATAGAGCATTACGCTGGCGAAAATGCATAGCTCAGCAATCGTCATGGCTCCTCCAGCCCGATGACATCGGTGAAATGGCCCTTATCTTGACAATGTCGAAACAAGCCGCCAAGCCACGCCCTTCACCAGTCACGGGCATCATGACCGCCGCCATCTCTCTCGACAATGCCAGGCCTGTCGAAGTCAGGCCCGTCGATATGAAGCCGTCACCAGCCGCGAGCACGGCGCGGGTCGGCGTGCTGCTCGTCAATCTCGGCACGCCGGATACGGCCGATGCCGCCGGCGTGCGCGTCTATCTCAAGGAATTCCTGTCCGACCGCCGCGTGATCGAGGACCAGGGACTGTTGTGGAAGATCATCCTCAACGGCATCATCCTCAATGTCCGGCCGCGCAAGAAGGCGAAGGACTACCAGTCGATCTGGAACAACGAGAAGAACGAATCGCCGCTCAAGACCATCACCCGCGCGCAGAGCGAGAAGCTTGCCACGGCGATGGCCGATCGCAGCCATGTCATCGTCGACTGGGCGATGCGCTACGGCAATCCGTCGATCAAGGCCGGCGTCGACGGCCTGATGGCCAAAGGCTGCGACCGCATCCTGGTGGTGCCGCTGTATCCGCAATATTCGGCCGCAACCTCGGCGACCGTCTGTGACGAGGCGTTCCGCGTGCTGACCGAGATGCGCGCGCAGCCGACGATCCGGGTGACGCCGCCCTATTACAATGACGATTTCTACATCGAGGCGCTCGCGGTCTCGATCGAAGAGCATCTCAAGACGCTGCCGTATACGCCCGAGCTGATCGTGGCGTCGTTCCACGGCATGCCCAAGGAATATGTCGACAAGGGCGATCCCTATCGCGAGCAGTGCGTGGCGACGACGGAGCTGCTGCGCAAGCGGCTCGGCATGGACGACACCAAGCTGCTGCTGACGTTCCAGTCGCGCTTCGGCTTCTCGGAGTGGCTGCAGCCCTACACCGACAAGACCATCGAGAAGCTCGCCAAGGACGGCGTCAAGCGCATCGCGGTGGTGATGCCGGGCTTCGCCGCCGACTGCCTCGAGACGCTCGAGGAAATCTCCGGCGAGAATTGCGAGATCTTCAAGCACAATGGCGGCGAGGAATTCTCGGCCGTGCCGTGCCTGAACGACAGCGCGCCCGGCATGGAGGTGCTGCGGCAACTGGTGCTGCGCGAGCTGCAGGGCTGGCTCTGAAGCCGGCAGCGGTATTGCCGGCCGTCTAGGTAAGCTCCACTTCGGCACAAGATCGACGGAGCCGCGGCCGTCGAAAATATGTTGCTGAACCGTGACCATCGGACCCCCGACAAAATCATGCGGCAATCCCTAGATTGTGATTGCTGCAGAGTTCGGTGAGGAGACGGCTGTCTCCTCCCTTGGAGGATCCATGAGCGGTTTCGACATTTTCGCCATAGCGCTGGTGCTGCTGGTCATCTTCACGCTGTACTCCGGCGTAAAGACCGTGCCGCAGGGCTTCGACTGGACCGTGGAGCGGTTCGGCAAATACACCCGCACCTTGTCGCCCGGCCTCAACATCATCGTCCCGTTCTTCGACCGCATCGGGCGCAAGATCAACATGATGGAGCAGGTGATCGACATTCCCGAGCAGGAAGTCATCACCAAGGACAACGCCACCGTCACGGTGGACGGCGTCGCCTTCTACCAGGTGTTCGATGCGGCCAAGGCGAGCTACGAGGTGTCCAACCTCAACCAGGCGATCATCACCCTGACCATGACCAACATCCGCTCGGTGATGGGCTCGATGGACCTCGACCAGGTGCTGTCGCATCGCGACGAGATCAACGAACGGCTGTTGCGCGTCGTCGATGCCGCGGTGTCACCCTGGGGGCTGAAGGTCAACCGCATCGAGATCAAGGACATCGTGCCGCCGGCGGATCTGGTCGAGGCGATGGGCCGGCAGATGAAGGCCGAGCGCGTCAAGCGCGCCGACATTCTCCAGGCCGAGGGCCAGCGCCAGTCGGAGATTTTGCGCGCGGAAGGCGCCAAGCAGAGCCAGATCCTGCAGGCGGAAGGCCGCCGCCAATCGGCGTTCCTCGACGCCGAGGCGCGCGAGCGCGCCGCGGAGGCCGAGGCCAAGGCGACGCAGATGGTGTCGGACGCTATCGGCAAGGGCGACGTCGCCGCGCTCAACTACTTCATCGCCGACAAATACATCAAGGCGTTCGGCCAGCTCGCGGATTCCCCGAACCAGAAGGTGATCATGCTGCCGATCGAGGCGACCGGCATGCTCGGCTCGCTCGCCGGCATCGGCGAGATCGCCAAGGCGACGTTCGGCGAGAATGCGGTCGCGGCCGCGCGCCGCGGCGGCTCGGTGCCGCCAGCGGGCACGCCGCCGAAGCCGCCGCAGGCCTGAGGCAGGGGAGGTCACTCATGAGCGACATTCTGGTGACGCTCGGCACCTGGAACTGGCTGATCTTCGGCGTCATCCTGATGGCGCTGGAGCTGCTCGCGCCGGGCGTGTTCCTGATCTGGCTCGGGATCGCCGCGCTTCTGGTTGGCGTGATCTCGTTTGGCTTCGCGCCCGCCTGGCAGCTGCAGATCCTGATGTTCGCGCTGTTCTCGATCGCGGCGGTACCGCTGTGGCGGCACGTCGCGCGCAGGAGCACGGCGTCGGACAGCGACAACCCGTTCCTCAACCGCCGCTCCGCCGCGCTGGTGGGGCGCGAGTTCACCCTGGAGAAGCCGATCATCGACGGCAACGGCACGGTGCGCATCGACGACACGGTGTGGCGCGTGGCCGGTCCGGACACACCCGCAGGCAGCCGCGTCCGCATCGTGCAGGCGGATGGCGCCCATCTGACGGTGACCGCGGCGTAGGTCTTCTGCGGGCGGTGTTGCTTGATTGAAGCGACGCTCCAACCGCGTCATTGCGAGCGCAGCGAAGCAATCCAGGGCGTCACGTGCGGCCCTGGATTGCTTCTTCGCTTCGCTCCTCGCAATGACGGGGAGAGAGAGGGCGGGGGCTCAGTTCTGCAACCTCACCCCCAGCATCACCACCGTGCCCGACGACGCCGCGCCTGCGATGTTCGAATCCAGCTTGTCGTAGCGTAGCGTGCCCTTGACCCAGAGGCTGCGCGTCATTTTGTAGACGAGGTTGCCTTCGGCCGAATAGGTCCGGTCGTTGCGGCCGTAGCCCTGGTAGTCGAGCGTGCCGAAGGTGAACTTGCCGATGCCGGTCAGCCAGCGGCGAAAGTCGTGGTCGACCTGCACGGTGTAGGTGCGGATCAGCACGCCGGAGGCCCCCGCGACGGTGGTCTCGGCGACCTGCGTGTCCGAGAGGAAGCGCGCCGTCGTCAGCGGCGTCGCCGACCACACCAGCGAGGCCGAGGTCAGAAATCCCTGCAGCCGGTCGAGCCGTGGATCGGTGTAGCTGCGCGTGGCGTAGCCGAGCGAGAGCTCGCCGGTGAGCAGACGGGTGAACTCGAAGGAGGTGCCGGCCTTGGCGTAGCCGCCGGCCGAATCGCGCTGATAGCCTGAGCGGTCGAACTGCCGGTCGTAGGTGCGGGTATTGCCCTGCACCTCGACGAACGGCTTCAGGGCGGGCGTGACCTCGTAGGACACCCGGCCGATACCGCCGAACTGGTTGTAGTTGCGGTCGTCGTTCGAGGTCATCGTGCCGTCGGTCAGCTTGCTCTGCTGATAGCTGGTGCGGTCGGCGGTGGCGCCGGCCGAGATCTGCAGCCGGTTGAAGCGCTGATCGAAGCCTACGGTGGTGCCGAGCGTGGTGTAGACCGGATAGCGGGCCAGTCCCGCCTGCACGCTCGGGCTACCGGGATTGTCGGTCGCGGCGCGCAGGCGGAGCTGGGCGCCGACCGAGGTGTCGCGGGTGACATCGAGGCGGCCATCGACATGGCCGGTGAAGTCGGGACGGTCGAGCGTGGTCGGCGCCGAATTGATGCCGCCGTCCATCATGGCGGGCAGAGTGCTGCCATAGCCGGTGAACGAGCCGCGCAGATCGGCGACCAGCGCGTGGCGCTCCCAGTTCGACACCGCCAGAAATTCCGGCGCGATCATCCAGGCCGGCATGCCGCGCGGCCGCGCGAGGCGCGCCGGGTTGCTGTCATAGCCGGCCGACAGCTCGACCGCGCCCTTGATCAGGAACGGCCCGACATAGTCGCCGACCGCGCCGAACGGGTCGTCGTCGATCCGCAGCCGCTTGCGCGGCGGCTGGCCGGGCACGGTGCCGGCCATCGCCGGCGGGACTGGCTGCCGGTTGGCGGAGGCGGACGGCGGCAGGGCCGGGCGGAGTTGCCCGGTCAGCTCACCCGAAGGCGGCGTGCCCGGTCCGGGCGCCGGCTTCGGCCGCGGTTGAGCGGGGTAGAATTTCGGCTTCTTGCGGGTGCGGTTCAGCGAATCATAGCCGACATCGGCCGCGCCGCTGGCGGCGGGGACGCCGGGCAGCGGGACCCGCGTCTGGCGCGCCGGGGAGCCGGGCGGAGGCGGCGTGGAGGGGACGCCGGGTGTCGTGACCGCATCGGACAGGCCGCTGACCGCGGTCCGCCGCAGCGGCGACTCCTGCGGGGCGAGAAAGCCGTCGCGCACGGGCCGGAAGACGTCGATGGTCTGGGCGCAGGCCGCGTCGGTGCCGAGGGTGCCGAGCAGCAGGCAAGCGGCGGAGACGCCGCGCCGCATCGCGCGCCCCCCGCGGCCGCTGTCAGGCCTCCACCCCACGATGAAAATACTCCAACAAAATCAATTGCGTCGCGAGGCCGTCCCGCGCCGCCGGCCAACACCGTCGTTAAGGGAGTAAAAACAAATATGGTTAATGGGCTGTTGATGACGCCTTGCCGCCTTACCCATGCTAAAGAGCGGCGCCTGACTGTCTCAGCCTTTGAATCAGCCTGGAAGCGAGAATGCCGAGATCGAAGCCGTTGACCGAAGCCCCTCCCGCCAACGCGGACATCCAATCGGCGCTGCGCACGCTCGACGCCGGCAGCAACGGCATTGCCGCGATCTCGGCCGCGCTGCGCGGCCCGTTGGGGGCGGCCTTCGCCGCCGCCGTTGAGCTGATCCGCCAGGCCAAGGGCCGCGCCATCCTGACCGGGCTCGGCAAGTCCGGCCACGTCGCGCGCAAGATGGCGGCGACCCTGGCTTCGACCGGCACGCCGGCCTTCTTCGTCCATTCCGCCGAGGCCGGCCATGGCGATCTCGGCATGATCACCTCGGATGACGTCGTCATCGCGCTGTCCTGGTCGGGCGAGCAGCCGGAGATGAAGACGCTGGTCAACTACACCAAGCGCTTCGCCATCCCCATGATCGCGATCACCTCGAACGCGCAATCGTCGCTGGGGCAGGCGGCGCGGATCGTGCTGGAGCTGCCCAAGGCGCGCGAGGCCTGCCCGCACAATCTCGCGCCGACCACCTCGACCTTGATGCAGGCCGCGATCGGCGATGCGCTCGCGATCGCACTGCTCGAGGGCCGCGGCTTCACCGCGCTCGAATTCGCCAATTTCCATCCGGGCGGCAAGCTCGGCGCCATGCTCAAGCACATCTCCGACCTGATGCGCTCCGGCGACGCCGTGCCGCTGAAGCCGCTGGGCACCGGCATGGCCGATGCGCTGGAAGAGATGTCGGCCAAGGGGCTCGGCTGCGTCATCATCGTCGACGGCCGCGGCCATGTCGCGGGCATCATCACCGACGGCGATCTGCGCCGGAAGATGCGGTCCGACCTGCTGTCCGTTTCGGTCGACGAGATCATGACCGCCAACCCGCGCACCGTCCGTCGCGAGGCGCTGGCGTCGGAGGCGCTGGAGATCCTGAACTCCGCCAAGATCACGACGCTGATCGTGACCGATGGCGCCAAGCCGGTCGGCATCCTGCACATGCACGATCTGCTGCGCGCTGGGGTGGCGTGATCTCAGCCGTCGTCATTGCGAGCGAAGCGAAGCAATCCAGAGTCCTTGCTGAGCCCTGGATTGCTTCGCTACGCTCGCAATGACGACGATTGATATAGCGGCCTGGGTTGTTGGAAGTTTTCGTCACGATGTCTCCCGACTTCAATCTCGACAAATACCTCGCCCGCATCGGCTATCGTGGGCCGCTGACGCCGACGTTCGAGACGCTCGCCGGATTGCAGGCGGCGCATGTCGATGCGATCGCGTTCGAGGGCATTGATCCCTTGCTCGGCCGTCCCGTGCACATCGACCTTCCTTCGGTGCAGGCCAAGATCGTCGACGGCCGCCGCGGCGGCTATTGCTTCGAGCAGAACGCGCTGCTGAAGGCGGCGCTGGAGGCGATCGGCTTTGCGGTGACGCCGCTGTCGGCGCGGGTGCGCTGGCGGCTCGACGCGACCGCGCCGCATACGCCGCGCACGCATATGATGCTGAAGGTCGACCTGCCGGAGGGACCGTACCTCGCCGATGTCGGCTTCGGCTCCTGCCTGCTCGATACGCCGCTGCGGATGGTCCCCGACATCGAGCAGCCGACGGCGATGGGTATGTTCCGTCTGACGCTGTCCGATGGATTGTATTGGCTCGCGGCGAAGCAGCCGGCGGGCTGGCGCACGATGTATGTGTTCGATCTCACGCCGCAGATCCACGCCGACTATGTGCTCTCCAACTGGTTCACCTCGACCAGCCCGCTGACTCCGTTCACCTCGATGCTGATCCTGGAGCGGCTGACGTCCGAGGCGCGCTACAAGCTGGTCAACCGCCGGCTGGTGGTCGAGGCGCGCGACGGCGAAGTCAGGAGCGAGCAGATCATCGAAACGCCGGAGGCGTTGCAGCGTGTCGTCGAGGAGGTCTTCGGCGTCACGCTGCCGGTCGCCGTCGATGCGATCTGGGCGCGGATCGAGAACTGATCGGAAGGCGATGCGATGGCGGACGAGTTTCAGCTGGAATCTTATCTCGCCCGTATCGCCTATCGCGGGCTGCTCGCCCCTGACCTGGCGACGTTAAGCGCCCTGCAGGCCGCGCATGTCGATGCCCTGCCATTCGAAGCGCTCGATCCGCTGATGGGGCGCCCCGTCCATGTCGATCTCGCCTCGGTGCAGCGGAAGCTCGTCCACAGCCGCCGCGGCGGCTACTGCTTCGAGCAGAACGTGCTGTTCCAGGCGGCGCTGGAGTCGATCGGCTTCAAGGTCACGGGCCTGACGGGCAGGGTGCGCTGGCGCTCGCAGCCGACCGATCCGCTCGGACCGCGGCAGCACATGATGCTGCTGGTGGAAGCCGAAGGCCGGCCATATCTGGTCGATGTCGGCTTCGGCATCTGCCTGATGGATGCGCCAATTGCACTGGAGGTCGGGCCCGAGCAGACCACGCCGATGGGCACGTTCCGCATCGGCCTGTGGGACGGGCTCTACACGATCAGCGCCAGGCAGCCGGCCGGCTGGCGCATGATGTACGCCTTCGACCTTGCGCCGCAGATCCACGCCGACTACGTGCTCGGCAGCTGGTACACGTCCACCAACGCGAATGTGCCGGCCACGCACACGCTGATGATGGAGCGCGTGGAGCCGACCGTGCGGCACAAGCTGGTCAGCCGCCGCTATCAGACGCAGGCCCGCGATGGCGAGGTGATCGAGGAGCGCACGATCGCAAGCGCCGACGAACTCGGCCGGTTGATGGACGAGGTGTTTCGGGTGACGCCTCCCGTGCCGGTCGAGGACATCTGGGCGCGGACGACAGCCTGATTGTCAGTCGGCTTGATGTGTCAGTGATCGGCCGACCGTCCTGCCGCAAAGACGGTGCGCTCCCCTCCCCCTTGCGGGGAGGGGGCGGGGGTGGGGGTCCACGAATCCAGACCTACGTCGTTGAGCTGAACTCTTCCCCGCGGGCGAACCGCTCGCTTAAGCCGATGAACTTACCGCGTCATTGCGAGCGCAGCAAAGCAATCCAGAGGCCTGCCCACGACTCTGGATTGCTTCGCTGCGCTCGCAATGACGGAAGTAGCTAGAGTGGAGAGCGTCGGCGGGAGCTGCGACTGCCGCTTGCTTGGCTGAAGAGCCGGCGGACTCAACTTCGTTCAGCGCCCGGGGACCCCCACCCCCGACCCCTCCCCGCAAGGGGGAGGGGGGCGCAGCGAGCTCGGGGTTGGCGGATCGGGTCCGATTAAGAAGGTAGAGGCCAATACGCGCGGCGTCTGCCGCGCTCAGCGCGGCAGCTCGGTCTTGCCCATCAGGAACTTGTCGACGGCCTGGGCGCACAGCCGGCCCTCGCGGATCGCCCACACGACCAGCGACTGGCCGCGGCGCATGTCGCCGGCGGAGAACACCTTCGGCAGCGAGGTCTGGTAGTCCGAGAGGTTGGCCTTGACGTTGCCGCGCGGGTCGAGGTCGACGCCGAGGCTCTTGAGCAGGCCCTCGTGGACCGGATGCACGAAGCCCATCGCCAGCAGCACGAGGTCGGCATCGAGCACGAACTCGGTGCCGGGGATCGGCTTGAACTGGGCGTCGACGCGCACGCAGTGCATCTTCTTCACCGCACCGTTTTCGCCTTCGAACTTCTGCGTCAGCACCGCGAATTCGCGCACCGCGCCCTCGGCCTGGCTCGACGAGGTCCGCATCTTCAACGGCCAGTTCGGCCAGGTCAGCGCCTTGTCCTCGCGCTCCGGCGGCGCCGGCATGATCTCGAGCTGGGTGACGGACAGGGCGCCCTGGCGCAGCGAGGTGCCGATGCAGTCCGAGCCGGTGTCGCCGCCGCCGATCACGACGACATGCTTGCCGCCGGCGAGGATCTCGGTGGCGTTGACCGGCTCGTTGCCGACGCGGCGGTTCTGCTGCGGCAGGAAGTCCATCGCGTAGTGGATGCCGGCAAGGTCGCGGCCGGGGATCGGCAGGTCGCGCGGGGCTTCCGCGCCGCCGGTCAGCGCCACGGCGTCATAATCCTTCAGCAGCGACTTCGGGTCGATGCCGTCCTTGCCGCCGACATGGGCGCCGTAATGGAACACGACGCCTTCGCCTTCCATCTGCGCGATGCGGCGGTCGATGATGCCCTTCTCCATCTTGAAGTCGGGAATGCCGTAGCGCAGCAGGCCGCCGGCCTTGGCGTGCTTCTCATAGACGTGCACTTCGTGTCCCGCGCGCGCGAGCTGCTGCGCGGCGGCAAGGCCCGCGGGGCCGGCGCCGACGATCGCGACCTTCTTGCCGGTCTTCACCGCGGCCGGCTCCGGCTTGATCCAGCCCTGCTCGAACGCCTTGTCGACGATCGCGCATTCGATCGTCTTGATGGTCACCGGATTGTCGTCGATGTTCAACGTGCACGACGCCTCGCACGGGGCGGGGCAGATGCGGCCGGTGAACTCCGGAAAGTTGTTGGTCGAGTGCAGGTTGCGCGACGCCTCTTCCCAGTTGCCATTGTAGATCAGGTCGTTCCAGTCCGGGATCTGGTTGTTGACCGGGCAGCCGGGCGTGCCCGGCGCGGCCGAGCCGGTGCCGTGGCAATAGGGGATGCCGCAGTTCATGCAGCGCGCCGCCTGGTCGCGCAGCTCCTTCTCGGAGAGCGGCACCACGAATTCCTGGAAATGCTTCAGCCGCTCGGCAACCGGCGCGTACTTGCGATCGTGCCGCTCGATTTCGAGAAAACCTGTGACCTTGCCCATGACCTGTGACGTCCCTGACTGCTCGGGCCTCATGGTTCGAGACGGCGCTTTCGCGCCTCCTCACCATGAGGAATTTCCTCTGTGCTTCCCCTCATCCTGAGGAGCGGCGCCTTCGCCGCGTCTCGAAGGATGAGGCCTCGATCCTGGCCTCATGGTTCGAGACGGTGCTGCGCACCTCCTCACCATGAGGATCTAGTTTCCTGCTTCTCCTCACCCCCGGGGAGCGGCGCTTGCGCCGCGTCTCGAAGGGCGAGGCCCCGCTCTCGGCCTCATGGTTCGAGACGGCGCTTCGCGCCTCCTCACCATGAGGAGCAACATCAAGCCCCGATCGCGATCTTCGGCTCGGCGTCGGCCTTGGCCGCGAGCTCGCGAAGGGCGCGGCGGTACTCGACCGGCATGACCTTGCGGAACTTCGGCGCAAATTCCTTCCAGTTCGCCAGGATGTCGGCGGCGCGCTTGGATCCGGTGGCCTTGGCGTGACGCGAGATCAGGACGTGCAGGCGCTCGACGTCGGACGCCAGCAGGTTCTTGAACACGTCGACCCGGCCATGCGCCTCGAGGTCGCCCATCTGGTGATAGGTGTCCTCGGCGATCATCTCCTCCGACAAGACAGGCTCAAGCTCGACCATCGCCATGTTGCAATGCTTGTCAAAGTCGCCGGCCTCGTCGAGCACGTAGGCGACGCCGCCCGACATGCCGGCCGCGAAGTTGCGCCCGGTCTTGCCGAGCACGACCACGATGCCGCCGGTCATGTATTCGCAGCAATGATCGCCCGCGCCTTCGACCACCGCGACAGCGCCGGAGTTACGAACCGCGAAGCGCTCGCCGGCGATGCCGCGGAAGAAACATTCGCCGGAGATGGCGCCGTACATCACGGTGTTGCCGACGATGATCGACTCCTCCGGCACGATGCCGGAGTTGCGCGGCGGCTTGATGATGATGCGGCCGCCCGACAGGCCCTTGCCGACATAGTCATTGCCTTCGCCTTCGAGCTCGAAGGTCACGCCGTGCGCCAGCCATGCGCCGAAGGCTTGTCCCGACGTGCCCTTCAGGCTGACATGGATCGTGTCCTGCGGCAGGCCGGCATGGCCGTAGATCTTGGCCACCGCGCCCGAGAGCATCGCGCCCGCCGAACGGTCGGTGTTGTTGATCTCGGCCTCGATCCTGACCGGTGCGCCGCGGTCGAGCGCGGGCCGCGCCTGCTCGATCAGACGACGGTCGAGCACGGCCTCGAGGTGATGGTCCTGCTTCTCGGCGTGATGGATCTTCTGGCCCGGCGCTTCCTTCTGCTTCACGAACAGCTTGGAGAAGTCGAGGCCCTTGGCCTTCCAATGCGCCACCAGCTTGGACTGGTCGAGCATCTGCACCTGGCCGACCATCTCGTTGAACGAGCGGTAGCCCAGCGCTGCCATGATCTCGCGGACCTCTTCGGCCACGAAGAAGAAGTAGTTGATGACGTGCTCGGGCTGGCCGGTGAAGCGCTTGCGCAGCACCGGGTCCTGGGTGGCGACGCCGACCGGGCAGGTGTTGAGATGGCACTTGCGCATCATGATGCAGCCCGCCGCGATCAGCGGCGCCGTGGCAAAGCCGAACTCGTCGGCGCCGAGCAGGGCGCCGATCACGACGTCACGGCCGGTGCGGAAGCCGCCATCGACCTGGACCACGATGCGGCTGCGCAGCCGCTCGCGCACCAGCGTCTGATGCGTCTCGGCAAGGCCGATCTCCCACGGCGAGCCCGCATGCTTGATCGAGGTGAGGGGAGAGGCGCCGGTGCCGCCCTCGAAGCCGGCGATCGTGACATGGTCGGCGCGCGCTTTCGCGACGCCGGCCGCGACGGTGCCGACGCCGATCTCGGACACCAGCTTGACCGAGACCTGACCGTCGGGATTGACGTTCTTCAGGTCGTAGATCAGCTGCGCGAGATCCTCGATCGAGTAGATGTCGTGATGCGGCGGCGGCGAGATCAGGCCGACACCAGGGGTCGAGTGGCGCACCTTGGCGATGGTGGCATCGACCTTGTGGCCGGGCAACTGGCCGCCTTCGCCGGGCTTCGCGCCCTGCGCCATCTTGATCTGCATCATGTCGGAGTTGACGAGATACTCCGTGGTCACGCCGAAACGTCCCGAGGCGACCTGCTTGATCGCCGAGCGCATGGAATCGCCGTTCGGCAGCGGCTTGAAGCGGTCGGCTTCCTCGCCGCCCTCGCCGGTGTTCGACTTGCCGCCGATCCGGTTCATGGCGATCGCGAGCGTCGTGTGCGCCTCGCGCGAGATCGAGCCGAAGCTCATCGCGCCGGTGGCGAAACGCTTGACGATCTCCTTGGCCGGCTCGACCTCGTCGAGCGGGACCGGCTTGCGCTTGTCGTCCTCGGCCGACTTGATCCGGAACAGGCCGCGCAGGGTCAGGAGCCGCTCGGACTGCTCGTTGAGCAGTTTGGCGAATGCCTGATAGCGGTCCTTGGAGTTGCCGCGCACGGCATGCTGGAGCGTTGCGACCGACTCCGCCGTCCAGGCGTGATCCTCGCCGCGGGTGCGGAAGGCGTATTCGCCGCCGACGTCGAGCGCGGACTTGTAGACCAGCGCGTCGCCGAACGCGTCGCGGTGACGGCGCGTGGTCTCCTCGGCGATTTCGGCGAGGCCGACGCCTTCGACGCGGGTGTGGGTGCCGGCGAAGAACTTCTGGACGAACTCGGCACGCAGCCCGACCGCGTCGAAGATCTGGGCGCCGCAATAGGACTGGTAGGTCGAGATGCCCATCTTCGACATGACCTTGAGCAGGCCCTTGCCGATCGACTTGATGTAGCGCTTGACGACCTCGTAGTCGCTCAGCGCGCCCGGCAGCTTGTCCTTCAGCGCGATGATGGTCTCGAAGGCGAGATACGGGTTGATCGCCTCGGCGCCATAGCCGGCCAGACACGCGAAGTGATGCACCTCGCGCGGCTCACCGCTCTCGACGACGAGACCGACCGACGTGCGCAGGCCGGTGCGGATCAGATGGTGATGCACGGCGGCGCAGGCCAGCAGCGACGGGATCGGGATCCGGTCGTTCGAGACCATGCGGTCGGACAGGATGATGATGTTGACGCCCTCGCGGACGGCAGCTTCGGCGCGGCCGCAGAGATCGTCGAGCACCTGCTCGAAGCCGGCGGCGCCCAGGCTCGCATCGAACGTGGTGTCGAGCGTGCGCGAGACGAAGTGGCTGTCGGAGACCTCCGAGATCGAGCGGATCTTCTCGAGGTCCGCATCCGTCAGGATCGGCTGATGCACTTCGAGCCGCTTGGTCGAGGCGACGCCTTCGAGGTCGAACAGGTTCGGGCGCGGGCCGATGATCGACACCAGGCTCATCACCAGCTCCTCGCGGATCGGGTCGATCGGCGGGTTGGTGACCTGGGCGAAGTTCTGCTTGAAGTAGGTGAACAACAGCTTCGGCTTGTCCGACAGCGCCGAGATCGGCGCGTCGTTGCCCATCGAGCCCGTCGCCTCCTCGCCGGTGGCCGCCATCGGCGTCATCAGGATGTTGATGTCCTCGGCGGTGTAGCCGAACGCCTGCTGCCGATCGAGCAGCGGCAAATTGGTGCGCGCGCCCTTGGTCGGCGCATCCGGCAGCTTCTCGACCTGGATCTGCGTGCGGGCGAGCCACTCGGTATAGGGATGGCTGGCGGCGAGCTGCGCCTTGATCTCGTCATCCGGGATCAGGCGGCCCTGCTCGAGATCGACCAGCAGCATCTTGCCGGGCTGCAGCCGCCACTTGGTGACGATCTGGTCCTCCGGGATCTTCAGCACGCCCATCTCGGACGCCATCACGATGCGGTCGTCCTTGGTCACGAGATAGCGCGCCGGCCGCAGGCCGTTGCGGTCGAGCGTGGCGCCGATCTGGCGGCCGTCGGTGAAGGCGATCGCGGCGGGGCCGTCCCACGGCTCCATCAGCGCGGCATGATATTCGTAGAACGAGCGGCGCTCCTCGCTCATGAGCGGATTGCCGGCCCACGCCTCCGGGATCATCATCATGACCGCGTGCGGCAGCGAGTAGCCGCCCTGCACCAGGAATTCGAGCGCGTTGTCGAAGCAGGCGGTGTCGGACTGGCCTTCATAGGAAATCGGCCAGAGCCGGCTGATGTCCTTGCCGAACAGCTCCGACGACACCGACGCCTGGCGCGCCGCCATCCAGTTGACGTTGCCGCGCAGCGTGTTGATTTCGCCGTTATGCGCGATCATCCGGTAGGGATGCGCCAGCGACCAGGTCGGGAAGGTGTTGGTCGAGAACCGCTGATGCACCAGCGCCAGCGCGCTCTCGAAGTCCGGCTCGTGCAAATCGGCGTAGTACTTGCCGAGCTGGTCGGCCAGGAACATGCCCTTGTAGATCACGGTCCGGCACGACATCGAGCACGGGTAATAGCCCGACATGCCGCGGTCGCGGCGCTGATAGATTGCCTGCGAGATCGACTTGCGGAGGATGTAGAGCTTGCGCTCGAACTCATCCTCGGTCTTGGCGGCGCCGTTGCGGCCGATGAACACCTGCATGCTGCGCGGCTCGGTCGGCTTGACCGTCACGCCCAGCGAGGAGTTGTCGGTCGGCACGTCGCGCCAGCCGAGCAGCACCAGGCCCTCGTCCTCGATCTGGTCGGCGATGATGCTCTTGATGACGTTCCGCCAGGCTTCGTCGCGCGGCATGAACAGCGCGCCGATGGCGTATTCGCCGGGGGCGGGCAGGGCGAAGCCGAGCTCCTTCGCCTTGCGCGAGAAGAAGGCGTGCGGAATCTGCACCAGGATGCCGGCGCCGTCGCCGAAGCGCGGGTCGGCGCCGACGGCGCCGCGGTGCTCGAGGTTGCACAGGATGTTCAGCGCATCGGCGACGATCTGATGCGACTTCTGGCCCTTGATATTGGCGATGAAGCCGACGCCGCAGGAATCCTTCTCCAGCGAGGGATCGTACAGGCCCTCAGCCTCGGGGCGCCACGTGTGCAGCTCGCGGGTGATCTCGGCCGGTTTTTCATGCGAATCCACAGCCAGCACCGCGCCGCCCAACTTTCCGTGCTCGACCTTCGATCCGCTCATATCCGTCCCCATCAGTTATTGGTCAGGGCCTTCACCACAGTCCGGTACACAGTCCGGCGCACCCCGGGCGCTGCGCGGGCCCCTCTCCGGAACCAACGCTCGTCCTTGTCAGCGAGCCGCATTTGCAGAGTTCAGGCCAGCCACCGGGGGACCATGTCCCACTGAACGACCGCGGCCTGTTCATGTCGCAGCGCCCACGATCGGGAGCGGCGCCGTAACATCATTGCAAAGTCTCGGTCACCTTTGCAACGAAATTTTAGACAGCAATTCTGTCCTAAACCGCAAGATGCCAAACTTGACCCTATCACACAAGCGGCCCGGAGTCCCCGGTTCCGCAGCGCTCAGGCCGGTATTCTCCAGGCAAATCTCCCGTTTTCTCTTCACTGAACGGCCCGTCCGGCTCGGCCGATCACGTGCATCGCTCGATTTTGCAACACGGCGCCCCGATCCCGCCCACACTCCGACCCAGGACCGCCGGAATCGCGGCAGACCTTCCGTGGCACTTGAGAAGAAGCGAACAGCTTCACGTGCGGGGGCATGCAGGAGCTTTGAGCCATGAAGTTGCTAGTTGGAGCCGTCTCGGCCTCGTTGATCGCAGCCTTTGCCGCCCAGGCGGAGCCGCTGCCGGGTATGCGCGGGCCGTACACGGCGGTCTCCGATTTCGATGCGCCTTATTCCGAGGCGCCGCCGCCGGCGGTCGTGCCCGCGCCGCCGCCACGCTACGGCTACGGACCGGGGCCGGACGACGGCTATCGCGAGGAGCGCTACGCGCCGCCGGCGCCGGTGTACCGCCAGGATAGCTACCGCGACGGCTACCGGCAGGACGGCTACCGTGAAGGCTATCAGCAGGACTATGGCTACGCGCCCGCGTTCCTGCCGGTGCACGAGGTCTACGCCATCCTGCGCGACAACGGCTTCTCGCCGCTCGGCGCACCGCGCCAGCGCGGCAACGTCTATGTCGTCGCGGTGCTGGACCGCCAGGGCGAGGACGGCAAGCTGGTGGTTGACGCCCGCTCCGGCCGCATCATCCGCTTCGTGCCGGCGTTCCAATGGGGCGAGCAGTACGAGCGCATGCGCTACGAGCCGGCGCCGCGCGGCGGCCTCGACCGGCTGCCGCCGCCGACCGTGATCCGCGCTGATCCACGTATCGTGCCGCCGGCTCCGGTGGCGCCGCGGGTGGCGGCTGTTGCCCCGACGCAGGCACCAAGGCTGGCCGCTCCGGCCGTCCGACCCGCCGCGCCGTCGCCGCAGACCGCGGCGCTCGCGCCGAGGCCGGCTGACGCCCCCAAGGCCGCTGTGCCGAAGGTCGCCGACGTCAAGCCGGCCGAGATCAAGCCTGTCGAGTTGAACCCTGCAGAAACGAAGTCGGCAGACGTGAAGCCGGCAGAGACCAAGCCGATCGAGGCCAAGGCCGACGCGCCCAAGCCGGCCGAGGCGAAATCGTTGGAGGCGAAGCCGGCCGACGCCAAGCCCGTCCAGTCTGCGGCAGCCGCTCCGCAGACGACCGGATCGACCGCGCCGGCAGCCAAGCCGGCGCCGCAGATCCTGCCCACCGCAAAGATGCCGCCGGCGCAAGGCCTGGAGTAGCAGCAGCCGGCAAGCGGTCCGCCCCACCGCCTGCCGCCACCGCAACTGTCACCGCCCGGCTTGACCGGGCGATCGGGTCGCCACCGGCACCTCCGTTCATCACCACTGCCGCGGCGTGCGGGATGCCCGCCTCTGCGGGCATCCCATCTTCAGTTGGAAGCCGGCATCGCCGGAGGCACTACTCGTGCTGCCTGGCCGCCTTGAGGATCAGCTCCGCGATCTGCTTCGGATGCGAGACCATCGACAAATGTCCGGCATTGAGCTCGATCGTGGTGGCGTGCATGCGGCTGGCCAGGAAGCGCTCGAAATCGGGATCGATGGTCTTGTCCTGTTTCGACACCGCATAGAATGACGGCTTGTCGTGCCACGCCGCCTGCGTGGTGCGGTTGGCGAAGATCGTCGCCGCCGTCGGCCACTGCACGGCATAGAGCTCCTTTGCGGTGGTCGCATCGACGCCGTTGGCGAAGTCGTTCAGAAAGGCGCTCTCATTGAGCTTGGTCTCGCCGTCATGATCGACGATACCCGCCCGCGCCGGCGGAGTAGGATATTGCCCGGCGAGCTTGACGAAATCCTCGTCCGCATCGGGCGCCCGTGCCGCGACATAGACCAGCGCGCTGACCTTCGGGTCGGTGCCGACCTCGCTCACGACCGTGCCGCCCCAGGAATGGCCGACCAGCACGGCCGGTCCGTCCTGCTGGTCCAGAGCGCGGCGGGTGGCGGCGGCCGCGTCCGCCAGCGAGGTCAGGGGATTTTGCACGGCCGTGACCTTGAGGCCGGCGGCCTGCAGATAAGGGATGACCTTGGCCCAGCTGGAGCCATCGGCCCAGGCGCCGTGCACCAGGACGACATTATGGACCCTGAGCGGCGCTGCCGGCTGGGCGAGGGCGGGGCCGGCCACGAAGGTCAGGGCGGCGATGAGGGTGAGAGTGCGAACGACGTTCAAGGAGAGGCTCCAGTGACTTAGGGGTAGGCAACACTGGGCTGTTCGCGTCCGGTACGCGGGCCGTTACCGACCTCACAAGTGTTTGATTGCACCGCAGCAAGGCTAGAGAAGACGCCCGGCGGCTCCGCGCATGTCGTCTTCAGCGCGCGGTCGGCCGCTTCTAAGCCGCGCGGACCAGCCACCAGGTCCAGACCAGTTCGAGCGCGATCCAATGCTGCAGGCGCTGGTAGAAACCGGCGTCGAGCAACACCTCGCCGCGGCGTGGTCCGAGCGTGAGCCAGCCCTGGTCGCGCGCGGCGGCCAGCAGCTTGTTGAGATGGGTCCGCGAGACGTCTACGCGCGGCGCCAGGATTGATGGCTGGACGGCGGTCAGGACGCCGATACCGTCGGTGGGGCCGCAGTTCTGCAGCAGCTCGAGCAGAAGCAGATAGCCGGACGCCCGGTCCATGAAGGCCTGGATCTCCGGGAATCCGTCATAGAGCCTGAACCGATGGCGCGCGAAGACTTCGACATTGCCGCCGTAGAAGGCGAGCATCACATGGCGCTGGCGGCCCCATTCGTGCGCAGGAGCGGGAAGCGGCTGCACGGTCTCCAGCGCCGCGAGCCGCGCTGCGACATTGTCGCTCTGGATGTCAAGCAGCAGTGGCAACGGTCGCAACCGCGTCGCGCGCCCGTCGGTCGGATGGTCGTCCTGCCCGATCAGGTCAAATGACAGCAGCGTCTGGATTGCACCCTTCACCGCCTTCGGGCCCGCGAGGCCTCCGTTGGTGCAGAGCTCGATGAGTTGCGAACTCGTCGTTCCCTCGGGGCTGACGTGATCGAGATAGACGATCAGCACCGCGACCGCCCAACCCAGCGTATGGCCGAGTCCGATATTCGCGAGGCGACGGCCGGCATGGGTCTCGATCATGCCCTGGCAGAACGCCCGGACCGCGCGATCAAAGTCCGGATGGGACCGCAAAGCCCGCGCTTCCTGATCGAGCGCGGCCCGGTCCGGCGCGGAATTAGAGTCCCTTTGTTTCATTGCGTGCATTCCTGTGGCCGATCTACTTTCCCGTAGAAATACTGTGAAACAGACCAGGAAATCGAGGGGCAGCAGATCGTGGGGACGGCTGAACTGCGTTCCGGATATCGTCCGCCGGGCGCGGGGGACGGCTGCGATCCGAGCGGTCTAATCTCATGGCTCTTTCGGGCCGGCCAGCGCGGCCTGTACTCCCTGGCAGCCTTCGCGATTATCGCCTCGACATTGGCACTTGGCTCGAGCCCAGCGCGCGCCGTCATATGCGGTGTTGCAGGCGCGACCGCGGGAGGCAGCGTGGCGTCTGTGCCGTCTGGAACGGTGATCGCGGTCAATGCTTTTCCCCCTTCCGCTGTTTACGCGATACCCATCACGGGTGGTGCGCCCGCGGGCTCTCCTACGTATCTCGGGGCGCCGGGTGCCTTCGTCTCTCAGCCGATCGTGAATGGGGCGGGAAATGACGCAGGCGCGGCTGATAGTTTGGCATGCGGAGACGGTGCAGTTGCGCATGCAGCGGCAGCAACCGCAATCGGCGCCCGTTCGGAAGCAACTGGCGGTGCCAGCACGGCGTTAGGGATCGATGCTCGCGCCAGTGCAGTAAACTCCATTGCCATTGGCTCCTCCGTCGTCAATGCAAACTCCTACAACGGCATCGCCATAGGTCAATCGGCCGGTGTACTCCCAGCAAGTAACAACGCGATTGCGCTTGGCGTCGCAGCCAGGTCGAATGGTGACAACGCCGTCGCGATCGGCACTGTTAATACGGTCAATGGGAGAAGCAGCGTCGCCTTAGGCAGCTTCAACTCACTAAACGGCATTAACTTTGTCGGTACGCCGGGCTGGGGCGACAACGTCACCGTCCTCGGCTTCAACAATCAAGCCGCAAGGACGGCTAATGCGTCAGGCAGCGCCATCGTCGGCAATAGCAACGTGGTCAACGCCCAGAACGCGATCGCGATCGGCAACAACACGTTCGTGACTGGCGATACTTCAGTAACGATCGGCTTCGGCGCGGAGTCGTCTGGTCTCAGCGCGATCGCGATCGGCAATGGCGCTACGTCCGCCGCCAGCTCGGCGGTGGTCGGCGCCGGCGCCACCGACAACGGTTTCGCCAATGCTGCGGTCTACGGCGCCGGTGCCCAGGTCGGCGCGGCCGGCAACGTTGCGATCGGCAGCGGTGCCAACGCGGCCGGCGCCAATTCTGTCGCGATCGGCCAGGGTTCGGTGGCGAGCGCAGCCAATACCGTGTCCGTCGGAGCGGCGGGAAGCGAGCGGCGTGTGACCAACGTGGCCGCCGGCGTTAGCCAGACCGATGCCGTCAACGTCTCGCAGCTCAGCAGCGTGGCTGCGGGTGTCCAGACCCAGATCACCGGCCTGCAGACGCAGATCACCGGAATACAAACGCAGATCAACGGGCTGCAAAGCCAGATCAGCCAGGCCAATTCCGGCATCGCGATGGCGATGGCGATGGGCGGCGGCTTCCTGCCCGACAACAAGCGTTTTGCGCTCGCGACCAATTACGGCACCTTTGCCGGCCAGAGCGCGGTCGCGATGACCGCGCTGGCGCGGATCTCCGACAACGTCGTGCTGTCGGGATCGGCGAGCTACGGCATGCGCGCTGAAGGCGGCCAGTTCGGAGGACGCGTCGGCGTGCAGGTGGCGTGGTAGATCGACGCCTGATCGTTGCTGCTGGCTCGGAACGGCGCTGCCGCTGGCTGCTGACCGGGTTGGCGGTCATGCTCGATCCAGGCTTAGTCCTCGCCCAGGGCGCACCAGCGCCACCACCTGTTCAACAACAGCAACCGGTCCCACAACAGGTCGCGCCGCAGCCGCAACCGTCGCCGCAATGGATGCAGATGCCGCGGATGCAGCTCGAGCGGCAATATGCTGGCCCGCTGCAGGACACCATCGTGCAGCGCTGGCGCGATCCGGCGGACGGGGCGGTCTGCTACATCTATCTGCCGATCACCGTGCAGCATTCGCCGCCGACGTCTGCCGGCTTCGTACAGTATGGCGGCAACGCGATCGGGACCATCTCCTGCTTTGCAGGCCCCGCGCCATCGCCGCCGCGCGCTGCTGCTCTGCCCCGTCCCGCGCCGCAGCAACGGGCTGCGCAATAATCGCGATCGCGGTCGAACGACGGACCGCGCCGGTCCCCCACAAAAAACGCCCCGGTCTCCCGGGGCGTTCGTAGTCCTGATGAGCTGTCGGGCCGGTGACGCGGCGGCCTTCTCAGCCGTGCCTTCAATCGCTGGCCGCAGCGCGACCGGCCGCACCCGTCGATGCGCTGCCCCCGCCGCCTGCCGCCACACGCAGTACGGTCTCTGCCTGCAGGAGTGAAGTTGTGGCTGTGCTCATATTCGCGCTCCTGGTGTGGCGGATGGTCACAGTTGCGGGGCCGACCACGAACCCGAAGCCTGCGGGGGGCAACGAACATCTGCCCAGTCAAATGAAGGGCGTCGGTAAATCTCATTTGCACCCCCACAAGGAGCTAGTCCCATGACGCGCAATTCCCTCAATCGTGTTTCCGCTCTCGCCGCGGCAATCTCTGCTACCTTCCTGCTGACCGCTGCCCACGCGACCGTCCCGTCCGCTGCTCCGGCCGATACGGTCGTCGGTGCTCCGGTGCAGACGGCAGGCCTTGCCTGGCGCTGCGGCAAGAACAACCCGGCCGAGTGGGGCACGTTCGGCAACGGATGCCTGAAACAGAAGCGCGCGGCTCGGCGCAATGCATCCTTCATCGGCCCGGAGTCGTCTCAGCCAGCGTGATGGGGAAACTTCATCAGACCCTGGAGGCTGGCGGCCTCCGGGGTCTCCGCTACACCAACTCGCGGCGTAACTTCTGGTTAAGCCACCGCGATCTTGCGAGGCGCCGGGCAAACCAGCCAGGTGAGACGCGCCCGACCCCATCGGTCACCGACCACGCCGTCGTCGGCGGACTTGTGCAAGCACCGTCACCGCTGGCTCTCAGCGTTGCCATCGCACGATGATCAATGACTCGACACTTCAGCATGATTCGCCGGAACGCGGCGGGTAGCGTCGCGGTCCTGACGCGTCAACTCCACCGTGTCTTACGGATCTCAGTCAAGAATAGCGAGACGCCCCGGTTTCCCGGGGCATCTGCGACTGCAACGAATGACGGAAGATCGACGTGCGATCAGGCGGCGGCCTTCTCGGCGGTGCCTTCGAGCATCGGCTGCTCGGCGCCTTGCGCCGACGTCGAGATCGGAATCGACCGCGGCTTCTTGGCCTCGGGGATCTCGCGCACGAGGTCGACATGGAGCAGGCCGTTCTCGAGGCTGGCGTTCTTCACCACCACGTGGTCGGCGAGCTGGAACGAGCGCTCGAACGCGCGGGCGGCGATGCCGCGATACAGCACTTCGCTCTTCTTGCCGTTCTCGTTGGCGGCCTTCTCGCCCTTGATCGTCAGCGTATTTTCCTTCGCGACGAGGGAGAGTTCGTCCTTGCCAAAGCCGGAGACGGCGACGGTGATGCGGTAGGCGTTCTCACCGGTGCGCTCGATATTGTAGGGCGGATAGCCGGGGCTGGGCTCGGCGGTCGCCTGGTCGAGCAGCGAGAACAGACGGTCGAAACCGACGGTGGAACGATAGAACGGGGTGAGATCATAGGTACGCATGGTCAAAGTCCTCCATTGAGCGACTGCTGGGCAAACCCGCCCGCCATCGGGCCGGGCTGTCGTGCAGCCGTGACGGCCTGCACCTCCCCGATATGGTTCGGACGTCTGGACGTTCAAGGGCTCCCGAAAGCAGCTCTTTTTGCCGTTCCACCCCTTGATTCCCGCACCCTTTCACCTATTCGATGGGCGCCTCATGACGCTCGTCTCGATTCCCGCCAATCCCGTTCCCGAAAACGCCACCTCCGGCACCATCAAGACCCCTGATGGCGCCGAGCTGCGCTTTGCGCGCTGGGCGCCGCCGGCTGGGCGCAAGGGCACCGTCTGCGTGTTCACCGGCCGCAGCGAGTCGATCGAGAAGTATTTCGAGACGGTGCGCGATCTGCGCGACCGCGGCTTTGCGGTCGCGATCATCGACTGGCGCGGCCAGGGCCATTCGTCGCGGCGGCTGCGCGATTCCCGCAAAGGCTACGTGCGATCGTTTTCCGACTACGAGCTCGACGTCGAGACCTTCGTCACCGAGGTCGTGCTGCCGGACTGCCCGCCGCCTTACTTCGCGCTGGCGCATTCGATGGGCGGCACCGTGCTGCTGCGGCTCGCCCATGCCGGCAAGCGCTGGTTCGACCGCATCGTGTTGTCGGCGCCGATGATCGACCTGCCGGGCAACCGCACCTCGCTGCCGGCGCGGCTGCTGCTGCGCGCGATGCGCATTGCGGGGCAGGGCGGCCGCTACGTTCCGGGCGGCAATGACGAGATGAGCGGGCTGGCCCCCTTCGTCAACAATCCGCTGACATCAGATCCCGTGCGCTACGCCCGCAACGCCGCGATCCTCGAGGAGGATCCGACGCTCGGCATCGCCTCGCCCACCGTGGCCTGGGCCGATGCCGCCTTTTCGGCGATGATGACGTTTCGCGGCATGACCTATCCGTCGCAGATCCGCCAGCCGATCCTGATGCTGGCCGCCTCCAGCGACACCGTGGTGTCGACCGCGGCGATCGAGGAGTTCGCCTATCACTTGCGCGCCGGCTCGCATCTCGTCATCGCCGGCGCCAAGCATGAGATCCTGCAGGAACAGGACCGCTACCGCTCGCAGTTCTGGGCCGCGTTCGACGCCTTCGTCCCGGGCACGCCGCTGTTCGGCTGAGTTGATTGCCCCACACCTACCGTCATTCCGGGGCAAGGCCGAAAGGCCTTGAACCCGGAATCTCGACATGGCCTGGAATTCTTTTTCAACAAGCTCGAGATTCCGGGTTCAATCGTCGACGCGCGGCCGCGTCGCGGCCCCGCATTGCCGATTGCCCCGGAATGACGGTGAGGAAGCTTATTGAGCTCGGTCCGACCCAGGAGCAGCATCCGCCTGTTTGCTGGACACCTCATCTCCTCGCGGGCTAGACCTTTCGTTCCCCTCGCGTGGTGATGATGGATCGTGAGCAAGGCGCAGAACAGGTTGCAGGCGCAGGCGCTGCAGGAGGCCATCCACGCGCTGCGTGGGCGGCAGTTCGCGCGTGCCGAGCAGATCGCCGCCTCGATCCTGCGTACCGCCAAGACCGATCGCGCCGCGCTGCTCGTGCATTCCCATGCGCTGCTCGGGCAGCAGCGCGCCGCCGAGGCGGTTGCGCCGCTGGAAAAGGCGGCGTCGCGCGGCCCCGATCCCGAGATCGAGACGCTCTTGGGCGCCGCACTCTGCGACTCCCGGCGCGCGGCTGACGGCCTCGCGCAACTGCGCAGGACTGCGGCGCGGCGGCCGCCGTTCCTCCCCGCGTTCCAGGAACTGGCGGGGCGGCTTGCGAAATCCGGCCAGATCGCGGAAGCGATATCCGTCATAGAGGAGGCGCTGGCGCTGGCCCCCGACACCGTCGATCTCAAGCTCGATCTCGGACGGCTCTGCCTGCAGGCCAACCAGCGTGCGCGGGCGCGCGAGAACTTCGTCGCGGCGCGCGACGCCGCGCCCGGTCGTCCCGACATCCTGATCGAGCTCGCCTGGGTGCAGTTCCTCGACGGCGACTACGCGGACGCGGCCGGGACCTACAAGCACGCGCTCGGCCTGCGCCCGGAGGACACCCAGACCCGCGCCAATCTCGCGATGTGCCTGATGGAGCTGGGCGACCGCGCCGGCGCGGAGGCGGCGCTGCGCACGATCATGCGCGGCCGGCCGCATCTGCTCAGCCGCGCCGCCTACACGATGGCCGTCAGCTCGCATGGCCGCTTCTTCTTCCGCCCGAGCGACGCCGCGAGATTCCTCGGCGCCGACGGGGCAGGGGCCATCAAGCCCTGAACTGCTTGCGGTACAGGCCCTGCTCGCGCTTCAGGGCGTCGCGGACGCTGTGAATCTCGGCAACGTCCTCGTCGGTGAACGGCGCGGTCTGCATCGCCCAATCCTGCCGCTTCACCGGGATGCATTGCGCGACCGGCGTGCCCCTGGGCAGCACGCCACGAAATGACATGTCGTGCCAATGCGCCGGGAAATGCACGAAGCTGTCGTGAAAGCGGTCGCTGTCGACGAGCCCCGTCACGGTGGTGAAGGGCAGGTCGAAGCGGTTGAGCGGGTGCGTGAACAGCAGCGACCAGCCCTCCGGCGCCTCGATCGTCCATAGATTGTGAAACTTCAGCAGGAAGCGGTCGGCCTCGAACAGCGGCGAGCCCGTGACCTGCGACACGTCGTGGAAACTGACCGGCGAGCGCGGAAAATCGATCGCCCCGCCCGGCGGCAGCTCGTTGTCCCAACTGATGCCGCCGTCCTCGACCTTGAGGTCGCAGACCAGCGGAATCAGGAAGCCGGCCGCCATCGCATCGATGAACGGCGGGCAGCGCTTGACCGTCTGCTCGTCCGCCTGGTTGAGCTGACTGAACGCGGTGGCCGGCATCGCCTTGACCCAGTCGGGAATGCCCATCGGCGCTGGCACCGGCGGTGGGATCAGGCCGTCGAGCTCCCGCGGGCAGCGGAATTTCAGCGTGAGGGCATCAGTCTCGGACATCGGCGCCGCGGCTCTCCTGTGGTCGACAGGAGAGGTCTACGCCTCCGGCGCCGAAACGCCAACCCGCAGCTATTTGGTCGAGAGCACCTCGCCGAACCGCTCCCACTGCTTGCCGGTGAAGCGCATGAACTGCACCTGCTCGACCGGCAGGTGGTCGCCCTCCGATGTGCTGATCCTGATGCCCGGCAGCAGCATCGGCAGCTCCAGGTCCTTGATCGACAGCACCTGCTTCAGGATGTTCTCGCGCGACAGGTCGTTGCCCGCGGCCTTCAGCACGTGCTCCAGCACCATGCCGTTGTTGTAGCCGTTGACGTAGTTGGAATCGCGGATGTCGCCGTCGGGCACGTATTTCGCCATGTACTCTCGCCAGCCCTTGACGCCGGCATCATCGGCCCAGGCCGGATCGAGCGGGTCCTTGACATAGGCGGTCGAGATGATGCCGGTGCCGGCCTCGAGCCCGGCTGGTTCCATCACCGAGGACACCCACACCGAGACGTTGGTCAGGAACGTCATCGGCCGCCAATTGATCTCGAAGGTCTTGCGGATCGCCTGTGCGGCGAATTTCGGCGTCGCGGCGATGATCAGCGCGTCGGCGCCGCTCGATTTCAGCTTTACGATCTGCGAGTCGATGGTCGGCTCGGTCGACTCATAGCTTGCCACCGTCACCGCCGTGTCGAAGCGCTCGCCGAGCACGTCCTTCAGCCCGGCAAGATAGTCGCGGCCGAAATCGTCGTTCTGCGCGAGGATCGCGAATGTCGCGTCCGGCTTCTTTTGCAGCGCGTAGCGTGCATACATCCGCGCCTCGTTGCGGAACGGCGCCATCACGCCCATCAGCGCGAACGGAAACTGTGCGGGGTCGCCGAACTTCGAGGCGCCGGAGGCCACGAACAGCTGCGGCACCTTCTTGGCCGATAGATATTTGGCGATGGCGGTGTTGTGCGCGGTGCCCATGGTCGAGAAGATGAAGGACACCTCGTCGCTCTCGACCAGCCGCCGCGTCTGCTCGACCGTCTTCGGCGGCACATAGCTGTCGTCGAGCGATATCAGATTGACCTTGCGGCCGTTGATGCCGCCGCGGTCGTTGACCATCTTGAAATAGGCCACCTCGCCCTTGCCGAGGATGCCGAAGGCGGACACCGGCCCGCTATAGGGCATGGTCTGGCCGATGCGGATTTCGCTCGCGGTGATGCCGGGCTGATCCTCGGCGCGCGCGCCAGGCGCCAGCACCGACGACATGACCACCAGACCTGCGGCTGCGATGACGCTTCGCATGGACTCCTCCCCTGAAGGCCGCTCGATCGGCGGCGTTTTGTTGGCAGCATAGGCTTGCCTCCGCGTCCGTCGCAAACAAAAAATATATTTTTGTATGAAAATCTATTTTTCGAGTCTGTTATGGTCGCGCGCGATGCCATCGAGTCCTCCCATGTCCGGAAGCGCGACCCAAACCGTCTATGAGCAATTGCGTGCCAGCCTGCTCTCCGGCCTCTACCGGCCGGAGGAGAAGCTGAAGATCAGCGAGCTCGGCTCGGCGTTCTCGGTCAGTCCCGGGGCGATCCGCGAGGCGCTGGCGCGGCTGACGGCGGAGGGGCTGGTGACGGCGATGCCGCAGCGCGGCTTCCGCGTGGCGCCGGTGTCGGTCGCCGATCTCTGTGATCTCACCGAGATGCGTATCGAGATCGAGACCAAGTGCCTGCGCCGGGCGATCGCCAACGGCGATCTCGCCTGGGAGACGGCCGTGGTTGCCGCCCATCACCGCATGGCGGCGACGCCGATCGCCGCCGCCGACGGCAGCTTCTCGCCGGCCTGGACCATCGCGCATGGCGAGTTTCACGCCGCGCTCGCCCAGGCCTGCGGCAGCGTGTGGATGATGCGGGTGCGCGATCTCCTGTTCGTCCACAATGAGCGCTATCTGGACCTCGCCCGCAAGGCCGATCGCGGTCATCGCGACGTCGCGCGAGAGCACCGCGACCTGATGGAGGCGGCGCTGGCCCGCGACACCGAGCGGGCGGTAAATGTCATGACGGCGCATCTCGGCAAGACCCGGGACACGATCGAAGCGGCGCTGCTCGCGTCCGCCGCGCTGAGCGCGGCGAGGTGAGGGCGATGACAGCGCGGCCGCGGACTGTGCTCCGGCGGCTCTCGCGCAACGCGCCGGCTTGCGTCATCCTGCCCCCGCCGCGCCTGACCAGCATGCGTGCGACCGACCTCTGCGGCCCCTGCGCGTCACGGGCTGCAGGACGCCAACGAATGAGATGACCATGCGGGACCAGCGCGAATCTCTGAGGGCCCTTCAGGACTGGTACGCCGCCCAATGCGACGGCCAGTGGGACCCGCTGTCCGGAATCCGGATCGGGACCCTGGACAGTCCAGGGTGGTCGCTCCGGATCGACCTCTCATCCACCGGTTTGGCCGGGCGGCCGTTCACCGAGGTGAAGGTTCAGGGCGATGACGATGACGATTGGTGCCACTGCCGCATCCAGAGCGAGGTGTTCGAGGCCTTTTGCGGTCCCGATCATCTCGTCGATGTGATCGCGATCTTCCTGGCCTGGGCGGTTGCGGCCGCGCGGAATGCCGCGCACTGAGCGCAACACTCGCGCGTCCCGCGGCGACGCAAAGCGGGCATTCTGCGACCAGGATGGACAGCAGCGCTGCCGGGATTTCTGGTGACCGATCGGGTTAGCCGGCATATGATACCGTTAAACGTCGCCAGTAAGTCCGGAGAGGCCGCCTCGTGGATCGGTCGGAAAAGTATCGTTCGTTCTATGCCAAGTTGATCTGCGCCGCCGCGAAACACGATGATGCTCGCATCGAGGAGGCGTTTCGCGCGGTCAGGCGCGAGCCCTTTGCAGGACCGGGTCCCTGGTGGATGATCATCGGCGGCCATCCCTATGTGCAGACGCCCGACGATGATCCGGCGTTTCTGTACCAGAACCTGCTGCTCGCTCTGGACCATGAGCGCGGCATCAACATCGGCCAGCCCGCCGCGCACGCGCTCTGGCTCGGCGCCTGCAAGATCAAGCCGGCGGATACCGTGGTGCAGATCGGGGTTGGCAGCGGCTACTACACAGCCATCCTCGCGCAACTGGTCGGTCCCCAAGGTCAAGTCTACGGCTATGAGATCGACGAGGCGATGGCGGCGCGGGCGCGCGAGAACCTGAAGGACCTGTCGAACGTCGGGCTGCGCACACAATCCGGCGCCGAGGCGGAGCTGCCGCCGGCCGACGTCATCTACGTCTGCGCCGGGGCGGCGAAGCCAAGCCCGAGCTGGCTGAACAGCCTGCGGCCTGGGGGACGCCTGCTTTTCCCGCTGGCGCCACAGGACGTGTTCGGCGGCATGCTGCTGATCACCCGTCCCAGCACGGGCGCGGCGTGGCCGGCCACGTTCGTCAGCCGCGCCGGATTCATCGGCTGCGTCGGCCTTCAGGACGACGAGGGAGGCCGTCGCTTGAGTGAAGCCTTCTCCGGCAGATGGGACGCCGTACGCTCGCTCCATCTCGATGATGCGCCCGATGAGAGCTGCTGGTTCGCGGGTGACGGCTGGTGGCTGTCGACCAGAGAGGTGACCGTTCCAGGGACGGACTAATTCGACTGCATCGGAAGCAGCCGAACGGTTGCCATGCCACCGTCGTGCCGGGCGGGTGCACCGGCAAAGACGTGCATCATCACCAGCAAGCGCGTCCTGCGCGCGCCAGCAGTCCACCCCTGCTGCCGGCATCGCGATCTCCAGGCGGGAGAGCTGCACGATACTCACATTTTTCGTGCGCCCGCATACCGCGCGTAGCTCATCAATTTCAACCACCCCCCGTCAGCGTTAAGCAGGCTTCATGCTGGCCGCCTTGCGCATTCAAGGATGCATTCACCACGCGCTATGCGGCCAGCTCCCTTCTCGATGCCCGGAAACTTCCCGGTAACGCGCCCTCCCTCTAGTGATGCGCGTTGATATTTCCAGGAGGAGACATTCATGTTGAAGATGATCGCGCGAAAACTACTTGGTCCCCACGCCCTCAATTCCGGCTTCGGCCTGGTGACGATGTTCGCACTTACCGGCGTCGTCGCGTCTCTCGTGCTGGTCCAGCACGGTGTCAATCTCAGCCCGCCTGCGATGTTCTGATCCGCTGTCGCCACGATCGTGCTCCCAGTTCACGGAAGGATCTGGGAGACACGCCGAAGATCCTTGGTCTCTGGCGACGCAGGCTCCAAAGCCGCGCATCGCGCGACTGATTTGCCCGACAGGCGGGCGTTGCGAAAACCTGTCCAGCCCTACGACGAAAAATATTCTGATTTACAGAATTAAAAGCTCGTGTAGTCTGTGCGCGTCCGGTCTCCGCGAGGAGGGGCGTATCGCGGTCGTCACGAGCGTGGGAGGCTGGACGCGGTGGGCGCGGTGGGTCGCAGCGTGAGCAATCATGCCGACGAACGATCCGCTGCGCACGATGAAATCGCGTGGTCCTGACGCCCCGATGCTGGCGTCAAGCTCGCTGCGCTGTCTTGACGAAGCGCGCGGGCGACGGTGGCTAAGAGCCGGACACCGGGGAGATCGCGTATAAGGTGCGCCGTGGAAAGGCGCGGTTCTTGAGAGGGTGAAAGTCCCTTCCGGCAAAGGTCGTTCCAGCCGGTAGCAATCGGAGCAGTCGGCAAGGCAACGACCCGGCTGAAGCCTCCGGTGGAGAGGGTCACGAGGTGACTTGGCGAGTGGGCGGGCTGTAACGCGAGTGAACGTTGAGCAGGCCTCGAAAAGTTCGATGTGGAGGCTGACCTGGCCTTATTGCAGGGAAAGCTGGCATCGCTGGGGAAGAGAACGACAGGCGCACCCAGGGGCTCCACCGGGGTAATGACGACGGCACGTCCATAGCGAGAACCGAAGCAACACGGGAGACCCCATCGCGCGGTCGAGCGAGAGACCAACCGGAGGCCTGTGAAGGTCGGGCCGGGCGCGGCGGGGAGTCGGATGGGCTCGTAGTACCGGGGAAGCCGGGTAATGCCGGTGGAGGGAAGGAGCCCTCGTTCAAGCCGATGTAGGACGTGGCGCGGGAGGGGAGATTGGGTCACCTCGAAACTCCACCAAGTGTCCGGAAGCTGCAGACTGCGTTACATGCGAAAGCGAAGGCAGAACCCGAGTTCAGGTTCTATCTTCTGTACGACAAGATGTATCGGGCGGATGTTCTGAGCTTCGCCTATGCCAGGTGCAAAGCCAATGGCGGCGCGGCTGGCGTGGATGGTCAGACGTTCGATGACATCGAGGCGTATGGAGGCCAAGGTGGATCGTCCGCGGATCGCAAGAGCCCGGACGTCGACACTGGCTGGAATCCGTGGCTCGGGGAACTGGCGGAAGAGCTCAGGAACAAGACGTATCGGCCGCAAGCGGTCAGACGGGTCTGGATTCCGAAGCCGAACAGCAAGAAAATGCGACCTCTGGGGATCGCGACGATACGCGACCGGGTGGTTCAGACGGCGGCGATGCTGGTGCTTGAGCCCATCTTCGAAGCCGATCTGGATCCGGAGCAATATGCGTACCGCGCCGGCAAGACTGCGCTGGATGCGGTGGAGACCGTGAACCGCCTGCTCAATCTGGGGTACACGGCCGTCGTCGACGCGGACCTGCGTGGCTACTTCGACGAGATACCGCACGGACCGCTGATGAAATCGGTGGCGCGCCGGATCTCCGACCGGCACATGCTGCATCTGATCAAGATGTGGATCGAGGCGCCGGTCGAGGAGACGGACGATTGCGGACGCAAGCGTCGGACCACGCTGAATCGGGACGAGCACCGCGGCATCCCGCAGGGCTCGCCGATCTCCCCGCTGCTGGCGAACCTGTACATGCGACGGCTGGTGTTGTGGTGGAGACAATCGGGCGCGCGGCGGCGGCTGAAGGCCGTCATGGTCAACTATGCCGACGACCTGGTGATCTGCTGCAAGGGTACGGCCGACGTCGCCATGCAGACGATGCGAGAGGCGATCAAGAAACTGCAACTGGCGGTCAACGAAGACAAGACGCGCATCTGCCGTCTGCCGGAAGAGCGGTTCGACTTCCTGGGCTACACGTTCGGACGGTGCTACTCCCGAAAGACCGGGAAGGCACATCTCAACTCGAAACCGTCGAAGAAGAGCATCAAGCGAATCTGCGATGCGATCGGGGACGAGACAGGCCGGAACCGGACGTTGCTATCAGCCGAGAAGGTGGTGAAGCGGCTCAACGCCAAGCTCACCGGGTGGGCGAACTACTTCCGTCTCGGGCCGGTCTCACCGGCCTACAGGGCGGTCGATGCCCACGCCAATCATCGGCTGCGCCAGTGGTTATGCGAAAAGCACCGGATTCCCGGCCGAGGGGGACATCGCTTCCCCGACCATTACCTCTACGAAACGTTGGGGCTGGTTCGGCTGCCGGGGCTGACGCGTCACCTGCCGTGGGCGAAGGCATGAGAGCTTGCCCGGGAGCCGGATGCGCGAAAGGCGCACGTCCGGTTCGATGAGCGGGGAAGGGAAACGGGGCGTTGCCGCATGGCCCAAGCCACCGCGCCCTTCCTCGACTCTACTCGTAAAGCCACCGCGCAGGGAAGGCCGGGTCTGTCCGGCTGAACCTGTGGTTCCTGCCCCGTGCATTCTTTTTCCGCACGGGGGCCACGGGCCTCAGTCGAGGTCCGGCCTTCCCTGCGCCCTCCCGTGATCAGCGGAGGGTGATGATGTGCAAAGCTCGGGCCATTCTGGTCGCGAGAGCGCGATCCCGTGTGTTATGCTGTTTGACATCCGTGTAGTATGTCCATGTGTAATAGCGTTGTCCTCACATGTGAGGACAGGCGTTGGAAATGAGCGCGCTGCTCGTGAATGCGCCCTCTCCCCCAAGGCGAAGCTTCGCTTCGCCTTGGGGGAGAGGGCGCTGTATCGGGCAGCGAGTGGTATGGCCTCAGCCCGCCTTCTTGCCGCGCGATCCGATCAGCTCGGCGACCAGCGGGTTCGGGTAGCGACGCTGCTGGCTGACGGCGAAGAACTGCTCCTTCAGGGCGCCGAGCCGCGCGCGCTCGACCAGCACGCCGGTGCGCAGTTCATCGATCACGACGATCGACGGCACCAGGGTGACGCTGCCGCTCTCGCGCGCCATCAGGCGCAGCATCGCCATGTCGTCGACCTCGGCGGCGATGATCGGGCGGATGCCGCTCGACCCGACCAGCGCATCGAAGGCCGAGCGCAGCGCGCTTCCGCGGCCGGGCAGGATCACCGGCATCGTCGCGAGGTCCTGCGGAAAGCGAAAGCGGGCGGGCTTGGACGGCTTGCGGCTGACCAGGCTGACGCGCTGCTCGTCGATCAGCGTATTCTCGAAACTGCTGCGCGTATCCGGCGCCGCCGGGTGGTTGGCGAGCACTAGGTCGAGCTTGTGCGCGTCGAGCTGCTCCAGCAGGTCGGCGAACTGGCCGGTGCGGATGATGAGCTCGACATCGCTACGGCCGAGCAGGGGCCGCAGGAACGCGATCTGGAAGTTGCGCGACAGATTGGCCGCCGCGCCCACCCGCAGCAACTGCCGTCCGGGCCGCAGGCCTGACAAGGCCTCGATCAGCTCGTGGCCGGACTTGAACACGCTGCCGGCGTAGTCGAGCGCGATGCGGCCGGCCTCGGTCAGCTGCAATGAGCGACCGGTGCGCTCGAACAGCCTCTGTCCGAGCTGATCCTCCAACGCTTTCAACTGGATCGACAGCGAGGACGGCGACACGTTGAGGCGCTGCGCGGCGCGGCTCATGCTGCCTTCGGTGGCGATGATCCAGAAATAGCGCAGGTGGTGGTAGTTCAGGTGCGGCATGATATCGTTCTATAATCTCTAACGATCGTGTTCAATGATTGAAATTTTAAGAAGGCTTCGGGGCCGGTAAGACGTGGGGCCACCGTCTCATGTGATCAATCGTCCGAGCCCCCATGACCCAGCTTCTCCCCTGCCTCGCGGCGCTCGCGCCGCTCACGCTCTGTGTTGCCGCGTTCGCCGGCACCGATGCCGGCGCCCGGACCGTCGCCCGCCGCGCGATCGGGGCGGCGGCGCTGGCCTTCGCCATTGCCGTCACCGCGAGCCTCGCCGCAGCAATGTTCGGGGCAGGGCGGACGCCGCTGCTCGGCGCCTTCGGGCTCGGCCTGTCGCTGCAGCTCGATGCGTTGGCTGCGATCCTCATCGTGCTGGTCAGCTTCATCGGCCTCGTCGTCGTGCGCTACAGCCGCAACTATCTCGACGGCGATCCGGGGCAGGTCCGGTTCACGCGGTGGCTGCTGCTGACGCTGGCCGCCGTGTTGACGCTGCCGATCGCGGGCAACATGGTCGTGCTGTTCGTCGCCTGGGTCGCAACCAGCCTGTCGCTCGGCAAGCTGCTGCTGTTCTACGACACAAGGCCGGCGGCAATCCGCGCCTCGCGCAAGAAGTTCGTGGCCAGCCGGCTCGGCGACGCCTTCCTCGCGCTTGCTGCGCTGCTGCTCTACATCCGGTTCGGCACGCTCGAGCTCGGCGGCCTCGCTGCCCAGGCGCGCGCCGGCGAGGGAGCGGGATCGGCCCTCGTCACGATCGCGGCGCTGCTGATCGTCGCGACCGCGATGCTGAAGTCGGCGCAACTGCCGCTGCATGGCTGGCTGATCGAGGTGATGGAGACGCCGACGCCGGTGTCGGCGCTGCTGCATGCCGGCATCATCAATGCCGGCGGCTTCCTGGTGCTTCGGCTCAGCGACGTGCTGCTGCTGGCAACACCGGCGCTCGACGTGCTCGCGGTCGTCGGCGGCGCCACCGCGCTGTTCGGCTCGCTGGTGATGCTGACGCAGACTTCGGTCAAGGTGCAGCTGGCTTATTCGACAGTCGCACAGATGGGCTTCATGCTGCTGCAATGCGGCCTCGGCGCGTTCTCCGCGGCGCTGCTGCACATCGTGGCGCACTCGCTCTACAAGGCGCACGCCTTCCTGTCCTCGGGCAGCATCATCGATCTCGCCCGGGCGTCGTGGACGCCGAGCCCCGGCGGCCAGCCGCATGCGGCACGGCTGATCCTGGCGCTGGCCGCCGTGATCGGTCTCGCGCTGCTGACCGGGCTCGCCTTCGGCATGACCTTGCGCAGCAACCCCGCGCAGATCGCGCTCGGCGCGGTGCTGCTGATGGGCCTGGTGCATCTGATGGCCAATGCGATCGACGAGCGGCCGAACGGCTTCGTCATCGCCCGCGCCGCAGTCACCGCCGTCGGTGTCGCGATCGTGTACTTCGCGCTGCAGACGGGCATGGCCTGGCTGGTGGCCGGCAGCTTCCCCGCCTCGCGCCCGATCGACGGCGTCGTGCCGATGCTGATCGCGGTCGCCGTGGTGGTCTCGTTCGCGGCCGTCACCGTGTTCCAGAACCAGATGATGCGCCGCGCCGACGCGCCGTTCTGGATCGCAGCTTACGTCCACCTGCGCAACGGCCTCTATCTCAACACACTCGCCAACCGTCTCGTGCTGACGGTCTGGCCCCGCACCTCCACCTCCTCGCCGTCCAACCCGTGATCCGAGATTTCCCATGACCCAGGCCGCCCTTGCCATGACGACGACGGACCCGATCGACACCGCCGCCGATGCCGCGCTGATAGCCCGCATCGACAGCGCCTGCCAGCGGGTCGCGCCGCTGTGGCCGCTGAAGCATTTCGTCGCGGTGAACCCATTCCTCGGCTTCACCTCGCAGAGCTTCGCCGCGACGGCGGCGACCTTCGAGCGCGTGGTGCGCACGCGGATGCTGATGCCGCGGGCCTACTACCGGCAGGCGCTCGACGACGGCCGGATCGACGATGCAGCGCTGGCGCAGGCGCTCGCGCTGCATCCCTCGACCGGCCTCGATGTCGAGGCGCTGAAGCAGAAGGCGCGCGCCGAGGCCGGGCTGTCATCGCCGCCCGCCGTGGTGGCGACCGTGGCCGAGGTGCTCGACCGGCTCGCCGAGGGCGATCGCTACGTCTCGCTGGTCGCCTTCATGATCGACGAGATCTCGGCGTTCTGCGCCACCTATTTCGACGAGGGCCAGGCGAGCTGGCCGAGCCCGGTGCGCAAGCTGAAGCCGTATGCGGCGTGGCGGACGCTGGCGGCCTGCGACCGCAATCCGGAAATGATGGGGCTCACCGGCTTCCGCAAGGCGATCGCCGAACTGCCGTCCGACCCGGTGCAGGCGATCGGGCTGATCATCGACCGGCTGGGCATCCCCGAGCGGGCGGTCGAGGACTATCTGGTGCGCGCGCTGTTCGATCTCGGCGGCTGGTCGGCCTATGCGCGCTACATCGGCTGGAGCGCGCAGCTCGACGGCCAGCGGGACGAGACGCTCACGGAGCTGCTGGCGATCCGGCTCGCCTGGGGCTTCGCGCTGTTCCAGGCGCGCACCGACGACGCCTTCAAGGCGGCCTGGGCGCAGGCCATGGCGGAGGCGGCAAAGCTGCCGGCCGATCACCGGCTGGACGCGACGCCGGAGCTCGCGATCGATCTCGTCCTGCACGAGGCCCATGAGATCGCGTTCCGGAGCAAGGTCGTCGCCAGGCTCGCCGCGCACAGCACGCAGGCGGCGATCGCGCGGCTGCCGGCGCGGCCGCCGGTGCAGGCCGCGTTCTGCATCGACGTGCGCTCGGAGATATTCCGGCGCGCGCTGGAGACGGCCTATCCCGAGGCCGAGACCATCGGCTTCGCCGGATTCTTCGGCTTCCCGATTGAATACGTCCCGATCGGCCACAGCAAAGGCGGCGCGCAGTGCCCGGTGCTGCTCAAGCCGGCCTTCATCGTCTGCGAGGCGGTCAAGGACGCCGACGATGTCGAGCAGGCCGAGGTGCTCGGCCTACGGCTGTTGCGGCGGCGCGCGGCCAAGGCGTGGAAGTCGTTCAAGGTCTCGGCCGTGTCGTCGTTCTCCTTCGTCGAGACCGCCGGCCTCGGCTTTGCCGCCAAGATCGCGACCGACAGCCTGGGCGTGACGCGGCCCGTGCCGTCGCCGGTGGTGGATGGACTCGATCCGGAGATCGCCGCGCGGGTCCAGCCGCGGTTGACGCCGGGCGAACTCGGCGGGCGGATCACCGGCTTCAACGACGCGCAGCGCGTCGCGATGGCCGAGGCGGTGCTGAAGGCGATGTCGATGACCGGACCGTTCGCGCGGCTGGTGCTGCTCGCCGGACATGGCAGCACGACCGTCAACAATCCGCACGCCTCCGGGCTCGATTGCGGCGCCTGCGGCGGTCACACCGGCGAAGCCAATGCGCGGGTGGCGGCGGCCGTGCTGAATGATTGGCGCGTCCGCGAAGGGCTGCGGGCCAAGGGCATCGACATCCCCGCCGATTGCTGGTTCATCGGCGCGCTGCACGACACCACGACCGACACGGTGACGCTGTTCGACGAGGATGAGGTTCCCGCGGTGCTCGCGCCGGATCTGTCGCGGCTCAAGGCGCGGCTGAACGACGCCGCGCGGCTGGCGCGGCTCGAGCGCAGCGCGCTGCTCGGCATCCGCGACACATCCGATGTCGACGACGCCGTGATCGCGCGCAGCCGCGACTGGTCGCAGGTGCGCCCCGAATGGGGGCTCGCCGGCAACGCCGCCTTCATCGCCGCGCCGCGGAGCTTCACCCGGGGGCTCGATCTCGGCGGCCGCGCCTTCCTGCACTCCTACGAGGCGGCGCGCGACGAAGGCCATCGCACGCTCGAGCTGATCATGACGGCGCCGATGGTGGTCGCGAGCTGGATCAATCTGCAATACTACGGCTCGACCGTGAACAACGCAGCCTTCGGCAGCGGCAACAAGGTGCTGCACAACATCGTCGGGCAGCTCGGCGTGCTCGAAGGCAATGCCGGCGATCTCAGGGTCGGGCTGCCCTGGCAGTCCGTGCATGACGGCAGCCGCTTCATCCATGAGCCGGTGCGTCTGAACGTCTTCATCGCGGCGCCGGAGGCCGCGATGGACGAGGTGATGCAGCGCCATCAGGGCGTGCGCGATCTCGTGGTCAATGGCTGGGTGATGCTGCATTCCCTTGGCGAGCAGGGAACGATCCGGCGCTGCGTCCGCCCCGGTGATTGGAGGACAGCATGACCGTGGCGGCGCGCCTCGCCATGAGCAAGGCGCGCCGCCTGATGTCCTCACAAGGTCTTCAGGTACTCGATCAGGTCCCAGCGCTCCTCTTCCGAGAACGCGCCGCCGATGATGCCGTTCGGATAGTCCTTGTTGGGCTTGGCCGGACCCTCGAACGAGTGCCCCAGCGTGCTGTTGCCCTTGATCGGCTTGCCATCGGAATCCTTGGTGGCGAACAGCGACTGTCCGACCTTGCACGAGGTTTCGCCGCCCTTCGGCACGTCGAAGCCGACATGCTTCGGATCATAGTCGCGAGCGCCCTGGCAGAACGAGGTCGGCCGCTCCGCCGCCGGCGTCAGCATCCAGTACAGCGACGGCACCGAGCCGTTGTGCAGATAGGGCGCAGTCGACCAGACGCCGTTGAGCGGGCGGGCGCGATAGCTCTTGCCGGCCGGATTCGGGCAGTTCTTGCGGTCGCCCCAAAGCGCCGCCTGCTCGGCCGGAGAGAGCTTGCGGTCCTCCATCCATTTGTCGCTCGCCTTCTGCACCACGGCCATCAGTGCGAGCGCATAGGGCATCTCGGTGGTCGAGCCCTGCGGCAGGTTGCAGCCCTTGAGGTCCTTGGCCGGGTCGACATTGAGGAAGCCGGGCACCTTGACCTGGCGATTGGCGAGGATGCTCGCCTGGCCGGGGTCGGTCTGCATCGCATCGACCGACTTCTGCACCAGATCGAGGATCGGTCCCCTGGCGTTCCAGCCCTTGCTCTCCCAGTCCTCGGCCGGCTTGATCTTCCAGAAGCTCTTGTCCGGATAGGTCTTGTCGAACACGGGGTCTGCGACCGGGCCGAGATGGCACTCGACGCAGATGTTGGCGTAGAGCTTCCGGCCGCGCTCGACGCGCGCCGGGTCGATCTTCCAGGCGTCGTCGCCGCCGAACAGCTTCTCCGGCCATTTCGGCGAGGTGAGGCCGCCGAAAGCGGGCGTCGTCGTCGCGAACGGGTCGGGGCCGCGCAGCATGTCCTCGATATGCAGCAGGTTCTCGATCGCCATCGTCGAGCGCCACAGCCTGTTGCTCGCCGTCTCCGGCGAGAAATTGATCTGCGCGGACACGCCGAGCGCCTCGCCGGCATTGCGGATCAGCGGCTGCGCGATCGAGCCGTCATATTGCGCCCAGGAGAACCAGGGGACGGTCCAGATCGGCGGATAGGACACCGGCGCGTCGATGGCCTCCTGGTTGCCGAGCATGTTCGGCAGGCCGCTCACCGCCATGTCGAGATAGAAAACCTGGTTGCCGATGCGGTTGAGCGCATCGAGCCGGCCGAAGCCTTCCTCGGTCTCGGTCTGCCCCTTGGCCGCGATCGTCTTCGCGTAGTTGTTGGCCTGCATGTTGAGCGCGAAGTCGGTCGCCGCCTTCAGCCCCTTCTTGAGGGCGTCGCGATCGGCGTCCGAGGCGTTCGGCCCGAGCACGCGATCGGCGAAGCGCGAGAAGCGGCCGGGCACGTATTGCGTGAAGATCATCGCAAAGCCCATGGCCTCTTCGAGCTTGCGCAGGTCGACCATCCCCGGACCGCCGTCGAAGCGCACGCTGACGCCCTTGTAGTGGATGCTGCCGGAGTGGCAGGCGGCGCAGGTCAGTCCGATCTTGTCGGACTGCGGCGCGCCGGTGGCCGGATCGGTGGAGCCGGAGAGTCGCGCGAAGCCGACCGGGAGGCCGCCTTCATTGCCTGCCGGCGTGGGCTTCAGGCCGGCCGGCAGCGCCGGCGCGGTCTCGGTCTTGGCGGAGCTCGCGGCATAGCCAAAGGGGCGCAGCGCGCTCGGATCGCCATCGACGCTCTTCGGGCTCGGCATGAAGCCGAAGCGTTCGAGATAGGCGCTGTCGGAGATCAGGCCGGGTTTGCCGAACGGCGTCAGGTAGGGCTGCTCCATCGCCATGAACCAGGCGTAGGGGATCGGGAAGGTCGCCGTGCCCTGGGTGACATGGTGAAACCAGTGCCGGTCCTGCGTGCTCCAGCCCTGGTCGAGCCAATAAGCCGCCTTGGTCGGCTCGGTCTCGGGCAAAGCGGGCGGAATGAACGCCGCGGCGCTCTTGGGCAGGACCTTGACGAGCTTGTCGCTGACGGCATCCGGCGCGGCCACCCAGGCGATCAGAACGGCGGCGCCGGCCACGATCACCGTGCCGACCAGAGCCTTGCCGACGCGCCAGACGATGCTGGCGGGCTTGGGCTTCGCCATCAGCCGCGCAGTGATCCGCTGCGGCAGGCGGCGGTCGATGAACAAGGTGCTGACCTCGGCGACCGAGAGATAGCGGCTGTCACCCTCGCCCTTGCCGAGGATGTTCAGCAGCACCGGCCATTCGCCCTTCATCAGGATGGGATAGTACCAGTGCGCCTTGTCGCCATCGCGCTTCAGATTGGCGGCCATGAAGGCGTCGATCTGCTTGGCGTTCAGGCCGCGCTCGGTGCCGCCGGCAGGATCCGGATAATCGCTGCCGAAGCTCGCGAACCGCTCGATCTCCGCAGGCTGGACCTTGGCCTCGGCATCCAGGATGCGCGAGCCGCCGCCGTGCTTGTCGAGCGGTCCGTTGCGGAGCTGGTCGAGATCGGCCCCCGACCACAGGCTCTTCAACAGCCGCAGAGGCGACAGGCCATTGGCGATCAAGGCGACGCCGAAGGTCTCGATGCCGACGATCTGCTTCTTGAAGCCGGTCTCGCCGCTCGCCGCCTCGACCCTGTCGGCGATGGTCTTCAGGGGGACGCTATGGCCGTCGACGAAGCCCCCGGCGACGAGCGCGCGCAGGAAGGGACATGGATTGTCGGACGAGACCGGGATCTGCCCCGGCAGTGCGTCACGGACGCGGGCGCTGTCTTCTTGCATCGAAGAACATCCTCGAAAAGCACCTGAGTGATGAAAACGGACTTACACGAACAAAGCGGGCCGGCATCCGATGACGCCGAACAACGGGCGGCGCAGCCGCCACCATCTGAACGGTACAATGCAATAGTGAATGATGGCGTAACCCGCCGCGCTGTCAACCTCAAGTCGCGATCGCGCTACTCGCCTGCGAATTTGGCCTTGGTGTCGACCAGAGTGAGCTTGGTCAGCGGGATGCCGGCTTTGGCGAGGCCATCGCGATAATGGGTGAGGTCGGCCGGGTTGCGCCATCGGATGTTGCTCAGCAGGCGCTCGATCGTCATCCAGGGATGCTGGCTGAGGAGGCTGCCGACCGCTTCACCCGCCTCGACGGATCGTCCGAGCTGCGCCAGCGCCGCGGCGCGGATGGCGAGGCACTGCAGATGGTTGGGGTTCTGATAGTGCGACTCGCGCGCCCACGACAGCGACGCGTCATATTGACCGAGCAGATAATGGCTGAACGCACTCAGCACCGACCACTGATAGCGTGGGTCGCTGTTGCCGCGCTGCGCCGCGACCGAGAACAGCTCGATTGCCTGACGGTGCTCGCCGGCGACGAGATGGCAGACGCCGAGCACGCCGCGGGCCCCCATGTCATAGGGATTGAGCTGCAGCGATTTGCGGGCGGCCTCCATGCCGGCCTCGACCCGCCCCTGCATCGCGTGGACATAGGCCAGCAGCGAGTAGGAGAAGGACGAGCGCGAGTCGAGGCGCACGCCGGCCTCGGCGAGCGCCATCGCCTCGTCCCACAGCGCGCGCGTGTTCCTGATCCAGCCGAAATGGATGCCCTGCAGCAGGATGGTGCCGAGATAGGTGTGGGCGATGGCGAGGCCCGGGTCGATCTTGATCGCCTCGCGAAACAGCGCGATCGAGCTTTCGTAGTCGGCCTTGGTCGGCTGATAGTAGTGCGACAGGCCGCGCAGGAAGCGGTCCCACGCCGTCAGGTCGGTGGTCTTGGACCGCACCGGCACAGCGGCCTCGGCGCGGTAGATCTCGGGAATCAGCGCCGTGCAGAGGTTTGCGGTGATGTCGTCCTGGACGGCGAAGAGATCACCGATGTCGCGGTCGTAGCGGCCGGCCCACAGCTGCTCGCCGTTCTCAGGCGCGACCAGCTCCGCCGTCACCCTGATCTTGTTGCCGGCGCGCCGCACCGAGCCCTGGATCAGGTAGGTCGCATCGATTTCGCGCGCGATCAGGCGCGCGCTCATGCCGGCGTGCTTGAAGGCGAAGGTCGAGTTGCGGCTGAGCACGCGGAAGAACGACTGCAGCGACAGCGCGTGAATCAGGTCCTCGGCCAGACCGTCGGAGAAATACTCGTCGGTCTCGCCGCTGAGATTGGCGAAGGGCAGCACGCCGACGATCGCGGTTCGGTATTGCGCGGGCAGCGTCGCAGCGGCCCGGGGCTCGCGGGCGGTCTCGGGCGCGGCCGGGTCCCAGGTCCAGACGTTGATCGTCTCTTCGATGTTCTTGAACCGGAACGGACCGCGGTCGACGAAGGTCACCGTCAGGTGCTTGCTGGCTTCCTGGTAAGCCTTGTTGGAGACGGCGATCCCGCCGGGAGGCGCTGCGGCTTCAAGTCGCACCGCGGTGTTGACGCCGTCGCCGAACACCTCGTCCTCATCGAAGATGACGTCGCCCATGTTCAGGCCGAGGCGGAATTGCATGACGCGATCAGCCGGGAGATGCGCATTGCGCTCGGCCATCAGCTTCTGCACCTCGACCGACGCGGCAATGGCGCCGACGACGCTCGGAAACTCCAGGAGAAACCCGTCTCCCGTGTACTTCACGATCCGGCCGCCGTGATTGAGGATGATCGGGTGGATAGCGCCACGATGCGCCTTGAACGCGGCATGGGTTCCCGCCTCGTCGGCGCCCATCATCCGCGAGTAACCGACCACATCGGCACAGACAATCGCGGCCAGCCGTCTCTCCATTCCGTCCTTGCTCCTACACAGGGCGATACCACGGCAACAGCGGTCGAATCCAATCATTTTGCGGAAGCAATGTGTAGGCCATGTGGCGGCTCGGCGCTATGCCGCGGGCCCGGCTCAGCTCAGCCCCGCCTTGATCAGCCCGTCGCGGTAGTGCTCGATGTCGGCACGGTGCTTCCAGCGGATGTTCTTCAGGTGACGGTCCAGCGTCAGCCAGGGATATTGCTCGCGCAGCGCCTCGATTGCGGCGCGCGCCTGCTCGGTGTCGCCAAGCTGCGCCAGCGCTGCGAGCCGGATCGTCAGCGCCTGGAGGTGATTGGGATACAGGAACAACTCCTCGCGCGCCCAGGACAGCGCGGCCTCATAGCGGCCGAGGAGATAGTGGCTGTAGGCGTTGAGCGCCGGCCATTGATAACGTGGATCGCTGTTGCCGCGCTGGGCGGCGATCGAGAACTGATCGATCGCCTGCTGGTGCTCGCCATTGACCATGTGGCACAGCCCAAGCACCCCGCGCGCGCCCATGTCATAGGCATTGAGCTCGGTAGCCTTGCGGGCGGCCTTCATGCCGTCGTCATGGGCCCCCTGCATGGCCTGTACGAAAGCGAGGATCGCATAGGCGAAGGAGGAGCGTGGATCGAGCCGAACGCTGTCCAACGCCAGGGTTTTCGCTTCGTCCCAGAGCGACCGAGAGCCCTTGATCCAGCCGAAGTTGATGCCTTGCATCAGAATGGTCGCGAGATAGGCGTGCGCGAGACCGAGGGTCGGATCGAGCGCGATGGCTTGCCGGAACAGCGAGATGGAGATTTCGTAGTCTGCCTTGGTCGGGCGGTAGTAGTGCGACAGCCCGCGCAGGAAGCGATCCCAGGCGGTCGGATCGGCTCCAGGCGAGCGCACGGGGATCGAGGCCTCGACGCGATAGATCTCCGGCATCAGAGCAGCGCAGAGGCTGGTCGTAATCTCGTCCTGCATGGCGAAGAGATCGCCGAGGTCGCGGTCGTAGCGTCCAGTCCACAATTGGGCTCCGGTCTCGGGCGCGATCAGCTCTGCCGTGACTCGGATCTTGTCATGCGAGCGCCGTACCGTCCCCTGGATCAGATAGGTCGCGTCGATTTCGCGCGCGATCAGGCGGGGGCTGAGGGTGCGGTCACGGAAGCGGAACGTCGAGGTGCGGCTCAGGACGCGAAAGAACGACTGCAGCGACAAGGCGTGGATCAGATCGTCCGCGAGCCCGTCTGCGAGGTATTCATCGGAGCTGTCGGCAAGATTGACGAAGGGCAGCACGCCGACGATCGCCGTACGATATTGGGGCGGCAGGCGCTGTGTCCGGTCATGGGATGCCGTTTCACTGCCAGGCTCCCAGATCCAGGCCTGGACCGGCTCAGGCTGGTTCCGGAACTGGAAGCTTCCGGCGCTGCTCAGCCGGATCGGCAGCTGCGCGCTCGCTTCCTCATAGGCCTTGGCCGAAACGGCGACACCGCCCGGCGTCGCAATCGATTCCAGGTTAACAGCAACATTGATGCCGTCGCCGAACGCCTGGCCCTCGTCGATCGTGAATTCACCCTTATGGATCCCAAGCCGAAAGCGCATGCTGCGCTCGGCGGGAAGATCCGCGTTCCGCTCCGCCATCAGGCACTGCATCTCGATCCCGAACTGGATCGCGCTGGCGGCGCTGGCGAACTCCAGGAGGAAGCCGTCACCGGTGTGTTTGACGATGCGGCCGGCGTGATTGAGAATGATCGGATGAATGGCGCCGCGATGCGCCTTGAAGGCGGCATGCGTGCCGGCCTCGTCGATGCCCATCATCCGCGAATAGCCGGCGACGTCGGCGCAAAGGATGGCGGCAAGGCGTCGTTCCATCACATCGTGCTCCCACCTCGCGCATACCATGGCCGAGGCGGCCGAATCCAACCCTTTTGCGGAACCACTCACGAGACCTTGCCGGCGGAGGAAGCCACTTGCGGCCCGCCGTTTCCGACGGCAATAGGCGGGCATCCTCGATCATTAGACCTATCTGGTTAGGAAACGTTCAATCATGCTCGGCATTCACGACCTGTTGCTGTTTCTGGTGTCGGGCCTGTTGCTCAACATGACGCCAGGTCCGGACACGGCCTACATCATTGGCCGCAGCGCGCAGATGGGCTGGCGCGGGGGCGCCGCGGCCGCCTTCGGCATCAGCGCAGGCTGTCTCGTCCACGTCGTTGCAAGCGCGGTCGGATTGTCGGCGCTGCTCACCGCGTCGGCCACGGCGTTTGCCGCGGTCAAATGGGCCGGTGCCGCCTATCTGGTCTATCTGGGTCTCACGCAGCTCCTGGCGCGGCGGCCCGCAGACGCGCAGGCCGGGAGGGAGATGACAACGGCGCCCGCGGCGACGCTGCGCCAAGTGTTCTGGCAGGGCGCTCTCACCAACGTTCTCAATCCGAAGGTGGCAATGTTCTTCCTCGCCTTCCTGCCGCAGTTCGTCGCGGCTGATGCGCCGCAAAAGCCGATCGCCTTCCTGCTGCTCGGCACGATCTTCATCGTCAACGGCACGATCTGGTGCCTTGGCGTGGCCGTGGTGGCGGCGCGGGCCGCGCGCCGCGTGCGCGGCTCTTCCGCGGCCCTGTCCTGGCTCAACCGCGCGATCGGCGGGCTGTTCGTCTATCTCGGCGTGAGGATCGCGATGCTGGAGGCGCGCTGACTACCAGGAAAGTTCGATCACGGCGCTGCCCGCCAGATAGAGTCCCAGGGCGATCATGGCGATCAGGAACACGCGGCGGAAGGCCTCGGCCGGCAACCGCGACCGCGCAGCTTGGCCGGCGAACATGCCGGCGAAGGCGCACACCATCGCCACTGCGCCGGGCAGGGCGGTCGCCGGGCTGAGCAGGCCGGAGCTCGTCAGGTTGAAGGCGAGGGTGACGGTGGCGACCGTGAAGAATACCCCGAGCGCCTGGACGAGTTCGTCCTTCTCCAGGCCGATCGCCTGCATATAGGGCACTGACGGGACCACCTGCACGCCGGTCGCGGCCGAGATGAGCCCGGTGACGAGGCCGACGATGCCGCCGACCCATTTCTCGTGGCGTGGCGCGACCTTGAAGGCGAATTTGGTGAGGCCCAGCACGGCGTAGAGCACCAGGAGAACGCCGAGCGCAACATTGCCCCAGCGCGTCGAGGCATGGCTGAGCGCGCCGGCATTGAGGCAGATGCCGATCGCCGTCCCCGCCATCAGCGGCCAGAGGCGCCGGGCGATGTCGCGCAGATAGGGGCCGGCAAAGGTCTGCCAGATATTGGTGATGACGGCGGGGACAATCACGATCGCAAGCGCCCGCCCGGGCGGCATGGCGACCGCGAGCAGGCCGACCGAGATGGTCGGCAGCCCCAGGCCGAGGGCGCCCTTGACGAAACCGGCCAAGGTGAGCGCGACAGCGATGAAGATGAGGATGGAATCGATCATGGCCCTCACATTTGACCAGAGCGCGCGGCGCGCACAATGTGGAGGTTACGGAGACAGCCTTCGTCCTGAGCTGAGGCAGAGAAAGCATGCGTTTCGATCTGGTCGATCTGAGGCTCTTCATTGCCGTCGCCGAAGCCCGCAGCATCACCGGCGGGGCCGACCGTGCGCATCTGGCGCTGGCGTCCGCGAGCGCCAGGATCAAGGGTCTCGAGGACGCGTTCGGCGTGCAGTTGTTCAAGCGCGGCCGCCGCGGCGTCGAACTGACCGCGGCGGGCGAGAGCCTGCTTGATCATGCCCGCATCATCATCGCGCAGGTCGAGACCATGCAGGGCGAGCTCGCCGGGTTCGCGTCGGGCCTTCGCGCCAACGTCCAGCTGCTTGCCAACACCGTCGGCCTCGCCGAGCATCTGCCCAAGGCGCTGGCCGTCTTTCTGCGCGAGCATCCCGACATCAACGTCGACGTGGAGGAGCGCGAAAGCACTGACATCGCCGAGGCGATCGCGTCGGGCCGGGCCGATCTGGGCTTTGCGGCGGAGCACGCCTTGCCCGAGACGGTCGAGCGTTTCGCCTTCGGAGAGGACCGGCTGATCCTGGTCGCCGGCCGGCGCAGCACGTTTGCGGGTCGCCGGCAGATCGATTTCAGCGAGACGGCGGGGGAGGACTTCATCGGCCTGACCCAAGGCACCGCGCTCAACGCCCATATCGGCCGGCATGCGGCGCGGCTCGGCATCCGCCAGCATGTGCGGGCGCGGCTGCGCGACTTCGATGCGATCTGCCAGATGGTGGCTGCCGGGATCGGCATCGCCGTCGTGCCGGAGGCCGCGGCGCGGCGTTGCGCGCGCTCGCTGCCGATCAGCCTCGTGACGCTCCGCGACGCCTGGGCGAATCGCAGGCTCGTGATCTGCGCCCGGAGCTTCGAGGCGCTGCCGCGTCCCGCCAGGCTGCTCGTCGAGCATTTGCGCAAGGCGGCGGGATGAGACAGCTTACGCGGCGCGCACGGTCTCCAGGAAGCGGGTGACTTCGAGCTTGAGCCGATTGCTTTCTCCGGCCAGCGACTGCGCCGCCGACAGCACCTGCGCCGATGCCGAGCCGGTTTCGGTGGCGCCGTGCTCGACCTGGACGATGTTGTCGGACACGCGCTGCGTGCCCTGGGCGGTGTGCTGGATGTTGCGGGAGATGTTCTGGGTCGCAGCGCCCTGTTCCTCGATGGCGGCTGCGATGGCCGACGAGATATGTGAGAGCCGCTCGATCGTTCCGGATATCTCGCGGATCACGTCGACCGATTCCACGGTCGCGGACTGGATGCTCGCGATCTGCTGACCGATCTCGCCGGTGGCTTTCGCGGTCTGCTCGGCGAGCGCCTTGACCTCGGAGGCCACGACGGCAAAGCCGCGGCCCGCGTCGCCGGCGCGCGCCGCCTCGATGGTGGCATTGAGCGCCAGCAGGTTGGTCTGGCCGGCAATGGTGTTGATCAGCTCGACGACGTCGCCGATCCGCGTCGCCGCGCGTGACAGCTCGCCGACCCGATCATTGGTGCGTCGGGCCTGCCCGACCGCCTCGCCGGCGATGCGGGCGGATTCCTGCACCTGGCGGCCGATCTCGTTGACCGACGCCGACAACTCCTCGGTGGCCGAGGCCACGGACTGCACGCCCGCGGCGGCCTCTCCGGAGGCGGAGGCGACGGAGGTCGCCAGCGCCTGGCCGTGTTGCGCATTGCGCGTCAGGGTCTGCGCCGAGGCTTCGAGCTCGGTCGATGCCGACGAGACCGTCTCGATGATCTGGCCCACGGCCAGCTCGAACCCTTGCGCGAGCGCGGTCATGTCGGCCTTGCGCTGCTGCGCCTGGCGCTTTTCGATCTCGTCCTGCTCGGCGCGCAGCCGCTCGGCTTCGATGCGGTTGGTCTTGAAGACCTCGACCGCATCGGCCATCTCGCCGATTTCATCGTGACGGCCGACGCCGGGAATGACGATCGAGGTGTCGCCGCCGGCGAGCCGCGTCATGGCGCGCACCATGCTGCGGATGGCATTGGAGATGCCGCGGCCGATCAGGAAGGAGATGCAGGCGACCAGCAGCAGTGACGCCGCGAGCGTGAGCAGCATGCTGCTCCGGACGGTCTGGCCGGTGCTGGCCTCAGCGGCTTGCGCCGCCGCATATTGCTGGGCCACGGTCTTTGCGATCTCGGCGATCAAGGGCTCGATGTCGGCGAACGCTTTCGACATTGCCGCGGCGTGTCGCGCGGCCTCCTGGGAGCCGTCGGCCCAGGCCAGAAAGTCCTTCTGATACTTGTCGAGCTTCTGGACGATGTCCGCCTTGACGGAGGCCGCCAGCTCCGCTGCCGCCACGGCCTTGCCGAACTCGCCGGCAGTGGTCTTCAACTCGGCCACATATTTGGGATCGCGGCGCAGCATGAAGTCCTTCTCATGCCGGCGCAACATCAGCATGCCGCTGGTCAGCCGGGGATCGTTGACGTCCTTCAGCCTGGCTTCGATGTCGTGGACGGCCGCGCGCAGCGATCCGGACAGGCCCAGCGTCTCGTTGAGGCCGAGGCGGACTTCCGCTTTTTCGGCTTCGGTGAATTCCATGCTGTAGGTGGTGAATCCTGAAGCCACCGCGTCCGCCTTGCCCGCAATCATTGCTTCGCCATGGCCGCGGACCGTGCTGCGCAGATCGTCGAGCTCGCGCTTGATGGCCGCGCTGAGCTCGGCGTGGCGAGCCGCATATTTCTGGTCGCGCCGCAGCAGGAAATCCTTCTCGGCGCGGCGCGCCTCGAGCAGATCCGTCGCCAGCTTCTGGTTGAGATCGGCAATGCGACGGGCATTGTCTGCGACCTCGCGGGACGCTTCCTGGGACCGGCTCCCGAGGAAGTAGATGCCGCCGACGCTGGCAAGCGCTCCGGTTCCGATCAGGGCGATGGCCATGATCTTGTGGGTGAGGCGGAGCTTGGTGCCGAGCATGAATCGTCCCCGGGGTCAGTCGTGCGGCCGCGCCCGATGCGCGTCGGCCTGCATTTTCTGTAAACCTAGACAGCTCGCCTCAATGCCATGTTAACAATGCATCCTATTGTGAATTGTACGTATTTGTACGGAAACGCCCCTTCAGCCTGCAGCGAGTCGCTTCAGCGCCGCCTCGTGCACGCGCTTGTCGCCGGCCGCGATGATCCGCCCGCCGTTCTGGGCCGGGCCGCCCTCCCAATCGGTGACGATGCCGCCGGCACCGTTGATGATCGGGATCAGCGCCGCGATGTCGTAGGGCTTGAGCTCGGTCTCGATGACGAGATCGAGATGGCCGGCCGCGAGCATGCAATAGGAGTAGCAGTCGCCGCCATAGCGCGACAGCCGGGTCTCGGCCTCGACGCGGCTGAAGATGGCGCGGTCCGACTCGTTCATCAGCCGCGGGCTGGTCGTGTAGCACACGGCATCTTCGAGCCGCTCGCAGCGCCGGACCGACAGCCGGCGCTCGCCGGCTGAATTCCTGTAATTGGCCGATTCGTTGTCGCCGGCGAAGCGCTCGGCGATGAAGGGCTGGTGCATCATGCCGAACACCGGCGTGCCCTTGTGCAGCAGCGCGATCAGCGTGCCCCAGGTCGGAAAGCCCGCGATGAAGGACTTGGTGCCGTCGATCGGGTCGAGCACCCAGACATAGTCGGCGTCCTCGCGCTCATTGCCGAACTCCTCGCCGACGATGCCGTGCTGCGGGAAGTTGGCCTTGATCAGCCGCCGCATCACCGCCTCGGCGGCGCGGTCGGCTTCGGTCACGGGGTCGAAATCCTGCCGGTTGCTCTTGTTGTCGACCAGCAGCGAGGTCCGGAAGAACGGCAGGATGGTTTCGCCCGAGGCCGTCGCGAGGCGGCCGATGAAGGCAGAGAAGTCGATGACCGTCACGGCACGTCCTTCGAACAGGGAATCGGAAAGCGGATGATGCCGTCATGCCTATCGCAAAGCCGGGAGGTGCGCATCCGGATATGGAACAGCGACTTGGTATCTTGGATTCCGTCCGGTGACCGGCGGCTTCGCATCGGTGCGGGATTTCTGCCCTCGCCACCCAACCGAAACCAGAACCGAAAGGTACCCGATCCCGCCATTGATCAGACTTTTAGATCAAGCCATTGAACATTCATATGAAATAAGGATCGGGTCGCGCTCAATGCAACCCGGCCTGTGTTTTTTGCATGGGGTTTGGCCGAAAAACCCTTGCGCTTTGTGCAGCGCATCTGCATATTGTTGCGGTGCGGTAGCGCTTCGCGTTATCGCTGCCCTCCTTGGGCGTTTCCTCCCTAGACTTGGGCCGCTTGTCATTCAAGCGGCCCTTTTTTTGCGCCGGCGCCAGCGGCGATCGTCGTCATTGCGGGCGAAGATGAGACAGCTCGGTCCGATCTATTCGGCCGCGGCCTGGAACGGGCCGAGATCACCGAGCGGCACGGTGGCCAGCACTTCAGCCAGGACCGCGAGATCTGAGGCGACCTGGGCGAAGCGCGGGCCGCGCTCGCGCTTGCGCTCGTCCATGTAGATCGCGCGGTTGAGCTCGATCTGGATCGCGTGCAGGCCGGAGGCCGGATTGCCGTAATGCTCGGTGATGAAGCCGCCCGCATAGGGCTTGTTGCGGCCGACCGAATAGCCGAGCCGTCCAAGCACATCCTCGAACAGGTCCGGCAGCAGCGACGCGCAGCTCGTGCCGTAGCGATCGCCGATCACCATGTCCGGCCGCCGCGGCTCGTCGCGCGACACGCCGACCGACGGCATGGAATGGCAGTCGACCAGCACCACGGTGCCGAACTGCTGGTGCACGCGGTTGATCAGCCGCCGCAGCGCGCGGTGATACGGCTTGTACAACGTCTCGATCCGGTGCAGCGCCTCGTCGACATTGAGCCGGTCGCGATAGATCTCCTGGCCGTCGCCGACCACGCGCGGAATGGTGCCGAGGCCGCCGGCGACCCGCATCGAGCGGGTGTTGGCAAAGCTCGGCAGCCGGCCGGTGAACATCCGCGGATCGAGCTCGTAAGGCTCGCGGTTGACGTCGACATAGCAGCGCGGGAAATGCACGCGCACGACCGGAAAGCCGCGCGTCAAGAGATCGGCGATCAGCTCGTCCATGAACGAATCTTCGGAGCGTCGCAGCGACGGCAGGTCGATTCGCGAGGCCAGCAGGAACTCGTCGGGATAGACCGAGCCGGAGTGCGGCGAATTGAAGATGATGGGCGCGCGCCATTCGGCAGGCTCCATGATCTCGAACGGCGGCAATTCGCCATCAAAATCGGTCATCTCTGGGCGTCGTCCCCTCAGGTCACGTGCGTTGGTGTCACGTCTGTTGATGCGCCGGTATCTTCCGGCCGTCGTGCGTTGGACAACGCAGGCGCTTGCCTTCGCCAACTCGCATCTTCGATAATCCGAGCCGTTCTGCCAAGCGAAAAGCAATGAAAAAGATCATCCCCGGCTTGGAACAACTCTGAGCTGGCGCGCAGCTTTTGGGCGAAACGCGTGGCGTCGGCCCTCAAATTGCCTTGCCGATGTCGGATCAAAAGCTGCAATCTTTCACCCGAAATTTACCGCCCGTCAGGCTTAGTGGCGGCAACGCTCGCCTCTCACCGGTCCAGACTCCCAAGCCATGCACAAGATCCTGCTCGCAGAAGACGACAACGACATGCGCCGCTTCCTGGTCAAGGCATTGGAAAATGCCGGGTTCCAGGTTTCGCCCCACGACAACGGCATGTCGGCCTATCAGCGGCTGCGCGAGGAGCCGTTCGAGATGCTGCTCACCGACATCGTGATGCCGGAGATGGACGGCATCGAGCTGGCGCGCCGCGCCTCCGAGCTCGATCCGGACATCAAGATCATGTTCATCACCGGCTTCGCCGCGGTCGCGCTGAACTCCGATTCGGAGGCGCCCAAGAACGCCAAGGTGCTGTCCAAGCCGGTGCACCTCCGCGAGCTCGTCAGCGAAGTCAACAAGATGCTGGCGGCCTGAGCCGCCGGGACCGCGGCTCGCGAATTCGCGGATTATTCCCAATTTCGGCATTTTGCGTCCTTGCCTGCCTGCGCGGGAGCCGATATAGGGACGCCCACCCGAACGGACTTTATGGATTAGGGCACGTAGCTCAGCGGGAGAGCACTACCTTGACATGGTAGGGGTCACAGGTTCGATCCCTGTCGTGCCCACCATCGGCCGAAACGGCCGGTGGCCCAGCCTGGTCCAAATTTCCATCATTGAATATCCTCCGTTATGAGTGCGCAGTGTTCGGCGCGGCGCTCCGCGCCGGGACGCTCGCAAAGCGCAACGGCCAGGAGAAGCGCTAGAGCAGCCTCTTGTGCCGCCGCGTCGCTGACCGGGTCGGATTTGGCTCCAACCGGCCATCCATACCGATCGCCTCGGTCTCTCTCACCTTCTCCGTCATTGCGAGGAGCACTTGCGACGAAGCAATCCAGAGTCGCACGCGTGACTCTGGATTGCTTCGCTTCGCTCGCAATGACGGCGGCTGGCGTGTGATGACTGCGATGGCACATGGCTTCGCTGCCTCGCGGCGCGTTCTCGCGTCCGAGTCTTGCTGATCGATGTCCCTCTTCCCTCGGAAGAGGCACGGGGAATGCCGGGCGCTGGCCGCACCCATGGCCCGCCTGCAACAAAAAAAGCAGGCGGCAGTCACCACAGGTTCAGCCGAGACCACCCGGCATTCCCCGCGCGATGGTTTTGACGGCTGCTTCGCGATCTCCCCGGTGCGCCGGGCTTTCTGGCCACCGTTGCCCGTGCGGCGCGTGAGCGCCGCCACGGACGTGACACCAGCATCGGGGTGTCAGGACCACGCGACTTGACCGTGCGCATCAATGCCGTTCGTCCGCGCAGATGATCCACGCGCAGCACCAACACGCCCACCGCATCCCGCCTCGACGTTCGTGACGACCGCGAAGCGTCCCTCGTGTGAGACGGGACGACTCGGATAAAAGCATGATTTCTGGAAAAAAGAAAGAAGAATCTTTGGGCGGACGGCTGGACGTAGCTGGATCGGGGCGGGTCCATCCGTTTGCGCAAGGGTGGCAAGCTGATCAGTGGTCGGATCACTTGAAGTTCCCAAGCGCCGCATTTGCATTGTGTTGAGGGTGTCCCGCTATCGTCCGCCGCCACCGAGGACCGCGAGGACGCCATGGCCGGGAATGCCAGACCCCAATCGAACTGGGCCCAGATCATCTCGGCCGCCGTGTCGGTGGTCGGCTTCGCCTTGCTGGCGTTGCAGATCAATCAGCTGCGCACCAATGCGCGCGAGGCTGCGGCGCGCCAAGTGTACATGTCCTACAGCGAGGCGCAGCTGCGCCACCCCGAACTGACCGAGCCCGACCTCGCGGCGCTGCGCGCGGACAGCGTCAAATACGTCCTGTACAAGAATTTCGTGGCGCATCTGCTCTTCGCCTATGACGAGATCCTGACGGTCTACGATCACGAGGAATGGCGCAGGAGTTTTGCCCAGGAGGTCAAATATCACATGAACTATGTCTGCTTCGGCATGACGCCGGACGACGATGCGACCTATTTCCCCAAGATGCGCGCGCTCCTGAAGGAGCTGCGCCGCAAATGCCCGGCCTCTCCCGACGCGCCGAAGCCGGCCGCGAATTGATCGGAGCGTGCGGGCGACCGGTGCGGACAGAACTCTGGATGCCTCGTCAGCTCGCGCAGTGTGCTGCAGCTTGCCCCGGACATGACGGAACGCCGTCCCTGATCGCGGGCGGCAGAACACGTCGATCAACCACCTTCCTGGACCTGCCGCCGGAGCTGGGAAGGTCCGCTTCTAGCTGTCGACCGGAAGTAAGTCGTCCGGCGCTCGCATGACCGCTTTTGACCCACAGCGGATTTGGAACGGGCCAAGTGTATTCATCTGCCACGGTCGCAATCGTCGACCAAGCGCCTAAGATCATCGTCCGAGGGGCGCTCCACCATACGATCAAATCCCAGCGCAGAGCACTCTCTGCTGAATTGCCGATGCTCGAGCATTCGGGTGACGATAACGTAAGCAAAAAAATTGCCACCACCGGGATCACGAGCCAAGCCTCAGCATTGTAGCGCATGTCCTACCTGCGGGTTGCTCCGGCGAATATCAGCATCCATGCGAGCGCTAACAGTCTCACAACCCTCCAAAGATACTCACGAGGGCATAGCTTCGATCAAAAATGACGTATTCATCGCGACCGAAGGCATGGGAAAAATTGTTCCCGTGTCGCTCCAATTCCTCGTTGATCAGCTCGCCATTGATCCGATTTGCCAAGTTTTGTGGGGCGGTTAACGTGGACGGTATATCATCGATATTCCACACAATATCGCAGTAGGCGAAACCTTTGAGCTGCGGATCAAGGTTGGCTTCGGAATAACTCTTTCTCGCTTTTGCCCTGATCTCCGCCGGCAACTCGCCGCTATCATCAAGGCGGTTGAACGAGAGGTCGGACTTCGCTGGATAGAGAGTGCCGACTGCGCTGTCTTTGGATAAAAATTTCGGCAGCTCAAAATATGAGCTAAGTCGATGGCCCTCAAAGAGTACTCCCGGCCGACTTGGGTTCTGGTAAACAAATGTTGCAAAGCCAGCCGCCGCTCGAAACGCTGCCTCTGCATCTTGATTTCCATACCAATAGTTTGGCTTGCTCGAGGGCCAGTAGGGACGGATCGCCTCGCGCGCCACTTCAGGAAGCTTGACCCAAGAAAAGGCTCTACAAATAGAGCCCATAGCCCGATATCCCGGCTTCCAGTGCGGATGCTCCCATATGTTCTTTGCGTTTATGCCCAGGAGTTCGTAGGTGATGAAACTCTTCGGCGCCTCGGTGCGGCGCCATTCCTGCCATTCCTCGCGCGTCGCCCTGCTGATGGTGGCGCCGAAGAACTTTAGCTCAGAGATCGGACTCTCGTAAGCGTCCTCCGATGCATAGGCGAGCCCGATCCAGGGTTTGTCCGCATTCTCGTAAGTGACGACTAGCGGGAGCAGCGCTGCGGGCACCTTGCCGTTATCGGTGGTCTCTCCCCGGCATGCTTCTGGCGGGCGAATCACCACGCCGCGCCCGTCCGTCATTTTCAGGCCAAAGACCATCGGAGCAATACCGATCTCGACCGTCCGATCATTGTCCTTGTAGGTCGTGATCCTGACATTGCAGCCGACCACGATGTCGAAGTGGAGCGGCTCGCCCATGTAAGCGTAGCCGGCCTTGAACCGATAGTAGTAGCTACGATCCTGGCCGGGGGCGGCGACCTTGACAGGCTTCGTGAAGCTCAGGGCGCCAAGGAGGAGCCACGGCTGCGAGAACAACAGCGTTAGCCCCAAGCCGAGCAATACGACTACGATCGCGAAGATCGAACTGAATAAGGTCTTCATGTCCACTTATGCGCAGCGATTGCGGCCAGACTGCTGCAGTAGTGCAGCCTCATATCAGACATAGGTTGTGGATTCGATCAGCGAGGTTAGACCTTTATTGGTTAGGCTTTCACTAATTGTTAGCCAACGTTATGCGTGACGGCTAACGGTCGCTGATCGCCGGTTACAAGTCCGATGCTGGCCTGACGGTCTACGATCACAAGGAATGGCGCAGGAGTTTTGCCCAGGAGATCAAATATCACATGAACTATGTCTGCTTCGGCATGACGCAGGACGACGATGCGACCTATTTCCCCAAGATGCCCGCGCTGCTGAAGGAGTTGCGCCACAAATGCCCGGCCACAGGCTGATGAGTCCCTCGATCTCGTGCGTCACAATCCGAAGTGGCTGCCTTACGTCGAATTGATCGTTGCTCCTCATGCAACCAGTTAACGAACAATTAGGGCGTTATGCCTCAACTGGGGCTACGTAAAACAACAATCCTGCCGGGCTTCATGGCCCGGTCTCGTAGCGTTGAATGCCGATGTTGGACGTGACTGCTCATCAAAAACAGGCGTCGAGCAGCACTTGGCCCGTGGCGAGCGCAGTCAATGTTTCGAGTGTGATAAGTCGATGGCTGTTGTTCAGCGATTGCGGGGTGTCTGCGCAGCGCTATATGGCGACGGCTTGGACCTGTGTTCTGGCACTCGCTCTTATCGACGCAATATGGCTGCTTCATGCGAAGCTTACCTTTGCGCCCGCGAACTGGCTGGCCCTCGCCGGAGAGGTCCTGGTTTTCTCATTGACCGGCCTTCTCGTCGCTTTGGCGTTTAGTCGACTGCGAGGTGACAGCAGCCGAATTGCAAGCGTTCTTCGACGTGGTCTCGTAGCCATCGAACTCTTGCGTCGGACCGCATTCGTGATGAGCGCGCTGCTGACAACCGGCGTTACTCTTTCCTACCTCATTACGGCAGCTAACCTGCCGTTGATGGATTCGCTCCTGGCTCGCTTCGATCATGGCCTAGGGTTCGACTGGCAACATTTTTTGGAAATGACGAACTCCGAGCCACGCGTTTCGGGGCTGCTCGCCCGGGCATATCAAACGACCGGTTGGGTGACTGAACTCGCCATCGCTTGGGCCGGACTGTCCCGCAATGGCGAGCGCTTGGCGGAACTGCTTGCAGTACTTGGCTTGTGCACCGTCGGTCTTTGTGGATGCATGCTTCTGTTTCCAGCTGCAGGCGCCTTTGCCTATTTCGATCCTTCTGCTCAACTCTTCTCAACCTACGGCGCGCGCGACCAGATGTGGACGTTTGGTCACACGTACAACATGCTGCGGGATGGGGCGCTGTCGGTGATTGATCTGTCCTCACTCGATGGCATCGTCAGTTTTCCGTCGTTCCACACCATTCTCGGTCTAATAGGGATCTATGCGGTGCGGGATGTGCGTTGGCTGTTGGCTTTGATCTTGCCAGTAAATCTCACCATGATTATTGCGACAATGCCCGTTGGCGGCCATCATCTGGCGGACGTGTTGGCCGGAGTTGGGCTGGCTGTCGGCGCGATGATGTTTGTGCGTTCGCAAAAGGAGCGTTTTGCTCCCTCGGCCGCACTTTGCAATGCAGGCTCTTGATCGGCAGAAGGGCTCGGCCTCGTGCGCAGTGATGCGCGATGTCGGCTCATGCGAAGGGTTTCGGATGCCGGCCGCATGATTGACGGCGCGGCACATTCGGGCGGCCGGAGTCCGACAGCCTTCACATGACCGGCCTTGAACTACGGCGCTCGAACGTCCGTAGCTGGCCATTCCGATGCAATGGACGGCGTCAGGTCATGCTGGCTCCACTTTGCGTCGCGCGAAGTCAACGAACGCCTTGAAAGCGGCGGTCGGGTTGCGGCGGCTCGGATAATAGAGGCTCAGCGGCGACAGAAGGGGCGTCCAATCCTCGAGCACGCGCACGAGGCGGCCTGCCTCAATGTCGTCTCGCACGTCGGACTCCATCGCGAGGGTGAGACCGACGGACGCGAGGGCCGCGGTGCGCGCGAGGCTCGCTTCGTCGAGCGTGATGGGGCCCTCGACGTCGATATGGACCGATTGTCCGTTCTTTTCGAACGGCCAGCGGTAGATCGCGCCATCGGGAAGCCGGACGCGGAGACAGCAATGCGTGGCGAGATCCTGGGGGATTAGCGGCGTCCCGTGCGCTTTCAAATAGCCCGGTGTCCCGACCACGACATTGCGCCGCGGGCCGCCCAATCGGAGTGCGATCATGTCGGCCGGCACCAGGTCCGAGCTGCGGACGCCGAGGTCGAAGCCGCCCGCGACGATGTCCACCAGGCGCCCCTCCGTGACCACGTCGATGTGGACCTGGGGATGGACGCGCAGGAACGGCAGGACGAGCGACGTGAAGATCTCCCGCGCCGCTGTCGGAAAGGCGTTGATGCGTAACGTGCCGGAAGGGGTGGCCCGTTGAGAGCGCGCAACCTCCATCGCCTCGTGAATGTCCTGCACGGCCGGAGCGACTTGCGCGACGAACCGCTCGCCGGCCTCCGTCAACGACACACTTCGCGTCGTCCGGTTGAAGAGCCGTACGCCGAGCGTGCGCTCCAGCTTTCCGACCGCGTTGCTGAGCGCGGTCGTCGAAACCCCGAGCTCGAGCGCAGCCGTGCGAAACTTGCCCCGGCGCGCGACCATGAGAACCGCGTCGAGTTCCGTCAGGCTGCTTTGCACATTGTCCCTCTTTTCGTGATGAGGCATCCCGAATTGTCCTGATTATCGCAAGACCTGTCCAGCGCTATGTCGGACGGACTCCACGCGCAGCCGCCCCGGCTGCGAGTGCAGCAAGCAGGACAAGACCAATGACGCTCGAACTTCCATCTCCCATTGCCGCGTATGTGGCCGCGAACGCCCGTCTCGATGTCGAGGGCATGTTGAGCCCCTTCACGCCCGACGCGGTCATTTTTGCTGATGGAGGCCGTCACGAGGGCCACGCCGGAATGCGGGCCCTGTTCGAAGCAGCGGTGATCCCGGTCAAGGCGATCTTCACGCCGGATGCCGTTCGCCACGAGAATTTCCAGGGGAGTGGTCAGGTCGTGGTCGAAGGTCCTGCCCATGGCGACTTCGAGGGCAGCCCGATCCGCTTCACCTACCGCTTCACCCTCGACAACGACGCCATCAAGGCCTTGGAGATCACGGCATGACCATCACGGCTGATCCGACCGAGTTCGCGGGACAGCGCGTGCTCATCAGCGGCGGCACCAAGGGCCTCGGACGCGCCACCGTCGACCGCTTTCTCGCCGGCGGCGCCCGGGTGATCACCGCCGCGCGCGGAGAGCTGGAGCCCATCAATGGCGTCGAATTCGTCCAGGCGGACCTGACGACGGCTGAGGGCGCGGCAAGCCTGGCCACAGCGGCGGTCGAGCGTCTGGGCGGCGTCGACATCCTGGCCCATGTGCTCGGAGGCTCGGCCACGCCGGGCGGCGGCTTCGTCGCCCTGACGGATGATCATTGGCTGTCCGAGCTCAACTTGAACCTCCTGGCCACAGTGCGCCTCGACCGGCTGCTGATTCCGCAGATGATCGAGCGGGGTAGCGGCGCGGTGGTGCACGTCACCTCGATCCAGTCGGTCCTGCCGCTTCCCGACGCAACCACCGCCTATGCCAGCGCGAAGGCCGCGCTCAGGACCTACAGCAAGTCCATCTCCAAGGAGCTGGGTCCCAAGGGCGTGAGGGTCAACGTCGTGTCTCCCGGCTGGATCATGACCCAGGGCGCCGATGTATTCCTCGAGCGCATCCGAGAAGCCAACGGTGGCACTCTCGAGGACGCGCGCCAGCTGGTGCTGGCCGGCCTGGGTGGCATCTCCATCGGGCGCGGCGCCGAACCCTGTGAGGTCGCCGACCTCATCGCCTACTTGGCCTCGGATCGCGCCGCCTCGATCCACGGCGCCGAGTTCGTCATCGACGGCGGGACCGTCCCGACCGTGTGATCGAAGCGACTCGTTCACGCTTGGCCGAACTGGCCGAGCGTGGACGGTCATGCCAGGGCAAGGCGGCTTCCGACCAGGCGGACTTTGACTTCCGGTAATTTTAACCGTCATCGGCTATCGACGTACCCTGGCCATGGGGCTCAATGAAACGTTCGCGCGCTCGTTCTAGCGCGTCAAAAATCTTTGTTGGGGAGACGGTCGATGGCTCAACTCAGTTCCAGGCCGCGCATTGGCGAGGGGCGCATCGGCAGTTCGCTCTGCGCCGCGATCGGCGTGCTCAGCGTCGCTGCGGTGCTGTGCCTGCGCTACCCCGCCTTTCTGACGACGCCCGAGCTGCGCGTGCATTACGACGTCGAGCTGCTCCGCCTGACGCTGGCGGTCGCCATGGTCGCCGGAGCCTGGCTCGGCGTCGTCGGGATCGTGCTGGGCGGCCCGCGGGTGAGCGCGGCGATCGGGCTCAGCGGGCTGTTCCTCGCCACCCTGCTCGGCGGGCCCTATGTGCCGACGCCGGATTTTCAGCAGCCGCGCGTCTATCTCGGCCTCGACTGGCTGGTGCTCGATCTCTTCTTTACGGGGGCGGCCTTCGTGCTGCTCGAATGGGTCTTCCCACGGGTGCGGCCGGAGCAGGGGCCGCTCAGCCCCGGCTGGAAGCTCGATCTCGCTTACTTCGGCGTCAACCATTTGCTGATCGGCGTCTTCCTGGTGATCTCGACCCATTTCGCCCATGACGCGTTCGCCTGGGCGATCAGCCCGTCCTTGCAGGCGCATGTCGTGGCGCTGCCGGCGATCGTCCGCTTTGTGCTGGTGATCCTGGCGGCCGATGCCGTCGAATACGTCACCCACCGCGCCTATCACGAGGTGCCGTGGCTGTGGCGGATCCATGCCGTGCATCATTCGCCCGAACACATGGACTGGCTGTCGGGATCGCGCCTGCATTTCCTCGAGCCATTGGCGACGCGGGCTCTGGTGCTGGTGCCGATCGTCCTGCTCGGCTTCCCGCAGGACACGATCTTCGCCTATCTGATCTTCATCTCCGTGCAGTCGGTGCTGATCCATTCCAACATCAAGATGGATGTCGGCTGGCTGCGCTACGTGATCGTCACGCCGCAATTCCACCACTGGCACCACGCATCGGACGCCGAGGCGCTCGACAAGAACTACGCGGCGCATACCCCGCTGTTCGACATGCTCGGTGGAACGTGGCATCTGCCCAGGGATCGCTGGCCGGTCAACTACGGCACGGTGAAGCCGATCCCCGGCGGCATGTTCGGGCAGTTCATGCACCCCTTCGTCGGGCCGGTGAAGGAATTCCTCGAACACCGGGATCCATGAAGCGGCGTGGATCGCTGGTCCTACTCTGGCAACGTCCCAGACGCAGACGGGCGAACCATATGAAGTTCAGAGGCGGGGATGGCACCGATGGTTCAGACGGCGCTCTGGATGTGCGTCTTCATCCTGATCTCGATGCTTCGTTCTGCGGACGCCTGCGCCCAGGAGCCGGCGGTCGATCGCGAGAGATACTACGACGCCGTGAATCACTGCCGCCATGCGGGACAGGCTCCGATGAGCCTCAGCCCGGACAAGCGCGTGCTCTGCTTCGACGGCGTGCTTGCCGAGAATATGGATGTCTCGTCGGCGAAGGATCTCCATGATGGGGGATTGTTCGTCGTGCGAAGTTTCGGAGGACATACAATTCCCGCGGTCACGCTGTCCGACATCGTCCGCGATCGTCGTGCCACGGTGGTGGTCTACGACCACTGCCTGTCGGCGTGCGCGCAATTCCTTCTTGTGGCGTCGGACAAGACCTATATCCTCAAGGACACGCTCGTCGCCTGGCACTATCCGCAGGGCCTCGAGCTATGCACGTATCTTGAAGCACCGCGGGACGGTGAGCCGAAGAAAGTGCAGCGTGGTCCGTGTCGGCAGGGCGGCGAACACGGCTTTACATATGAGCGGACGTTCACGGAGTTTTTCAAGGACCGCGCCGTCAAGCCGCCGCTCTCGCTTCCCACCGACAGTCTCTATGTGCGACGGATCGTCCGAAATCTCTACGCCGAAAGTGGCGTCTTTCGCGACGTCATGTGGACGCTTCATCCACGATATTATCCAAGCTTGTTCAAGACGAAGATCACCTACGAGGCCTATCCGGAAAGCCAGGACGAGGTCGACGACATGGTGAAGCGGCTCGGGCTCAGCGCCGGCCGCTCCGTGAAGGTCATCTACGATCCATGACATCCGCTCCCGATCGAGGTTGATTGCCGGCTGCGCTCAGAAGCTGGTCGAGAGCGAAACCTTGCGCCACCGCGCGATGATGGCGGCATCGGAGGCGTGCTTCGCCTCGATCGCCGCGACGGTGTCGGCCCCGAGCGGCAGCCGCACCGGCGGGTCGGGCTCGTCGGCGAAGTCGACGAGCACCCGCGCGAGCTTGTCGGGATCGCCGGGCTGGGCGCCGTTGACGGCGCCTGCGTTCGCCCGGACCCGTCCGACCGTCGCGCTGTAGTCGGGGATCTCGAGACGGCTGACCTTCAGCGACGAGGCGTCCATGAAGTCGGTGCGGAAATAGCCCGGCTCGATCGCCGTGACATGGATGCCGAGCGGCGCAAGCTCGGCGCGTAGCGCCTCCGACAGCGCCTCGACCGCGAACTTGGTTGCGCCATAGACACCGAAGCCGGCCGAGCCGCGATAGCCGCCGATCGAGGAGATGTTGAGGATGCGGCCCGAGCGCGCCTTGCGCATGTGAGGAAGCACCGCGCGGGTGACGGCGAGCAGGCCGAACACGTTGGTGCGGAAGACGGCCTCGATCTCGTCCTGGCTTGCTTCCTCGACCGCGCCCATCAGGCCGAAGCCGGCGTTGTTGAGGAGCATGTCGATCTTGCCGAAGCGGTCGACCGCCGCCTGCGCCGCCGCGACCGCCTCGCTCTCTTTGGTGACGTCGAGCGCGAGCGGCAGGAGGTTGGGATGCGTACCTATGCGATCGACGATCGCCTTGGGATTGCGCGCCGTCGCCACGACGGCGTCGCCTCTCGCCAACGCCTGCTGCGCGACCAGCGCGCCGAAGCCGCGCGAGGCACCCGTGATGAACCAGACTCTCATCGGATAACTCCTTGATGCATGTGAGGCTTGGGGAGCGCGCCGGCTCACGCCGCCGCGATGTCGATGGCGATCTTGCCGGCGCTGCCCGTCCTGAGCGCGTCATAGGCTGCGCCGACGTCCTCGAGCGCGAACCGGCGCGGGTCGAGCAGCGGCGTGAGCTTGCCGGATTCCACCAGCTGAGCGGCCTGTTCGAGGATTTCGCCGTGATGCCGCCGTCCCTTGCCGTCGAGCAGCGGCAGCAGCGTGAACACGCCGGAATAGGTGCCTCCCTTGAACGAGAGCGGCGCCAGCGGATGTGTGCCCCAGCCCAGCGACGAGGTGACGTGGCCGAACCGCGCGACCGCGGCGAAAGCCACATCGAGCGCGCCGACCGTGTCGTAGACGACGTCGAAGCCGTGGCCAGCCGTGATGCGACTGACGGCGTCGGCGATCGGCTCGTTGCGGTCGATGAAGACAGCGCCGAGGCGCTCGATCACCGGCTGGCTCTCGGGATTTCCCGTCGCGAAGACCGTGGCGCCGAAGGCGAGGCCGAGCTGGACGACGATGTGGCCGACGCCGCCGGCGCCGCCGAGTACGAGCAGGCTCTGTCCCGGCCGGATGCCGACGCGATCGACCAGGCCTTCCCAGGCCGTGATCGTCACCAGCGGCAGCACGGCCGCCTCGCGCATGCTGAGGTTCGCCGGCTTGGCCGCGAGCAGATCCGCGTCGGCGCTGACATATTCGGCGAGCGTGCCGGGGTGGCCGCCGACACCCCCGACCATGCCGTAGACCTCGTCGCCCGGGCGAAACCGGGTGACGCCTTCGCCGATGGCTTCGACCGTTCCGGCCATGTCCAGGCCGAGGATGGCGGGAGCCGGGTGCCTCGCATGCGCCGCCTGGCCGGCGTGGATCTTGGTGTCGAGCGGGTTGGTCCCCGCCGCGGCGATGCGGACGAGGACTTCGCCGCGGCCCGGCGCGGGGCTGCTGATCGCGGTGACGCGCAGCGGCGAGCCGGTTTCGTGGAGAATGGCAGCCTTCATCGAGATGGTCATGGCGACCTCCTGCTGTGATGAAGGCATCATCGGCGCTCGCAGTCTGAATGGACATCATCGAATTCGTATGTAATTCATTCAGTTCTGAATGGGGCGCTGTCCGTCGCGTCCCTGTCCGAAAGGTCTTGCATGGAGTGGAGCGACCTGCGGATCTTCCTCGCCATCGCGCGCGAGGGCACGCTCGGCGCGGCCGCGCGCCGGCTCGGCCTGTCGCAGCCGACCATGGGACGCCGCCTCGCGGCGCTCGAAGCGGCCGTGAGCCAGACGCTGTTTCAGCGCACGGCCGAAGGCTTCGTGCTGACTCACGAAGGCACGGCGGTGCTGGCGCATGCCGAGCGGATGGAGGAGGAGGCGCTCGCGTTCGAGCGGCGCCTGGCGGGCGCGCAGGCGCAGCTCGACGGTTTCCTCAGGGTCTCATCGTCGGACTGGTTCGGCCGCCTGATGCTGACGCCGGTGCTGGCCGAATTCGGCCGGCTGCACCCGCGCGTCTGTGTCGAACTTCTGACCGACGCGCGGCTGTACAGTCTTCCCCGCCGCGAGGCTGATCTCGTGTTTCGCATCCGCGCGTTCGATGAGCCGGAGGTGATCTCGCGGCGGCTGCTGCACATTCCCTACGCCGTGTACGGTCCCATGGATGGCCCGCGGCGCGTGAAGGGCGATGGCCAGGGGATCAGGGTCGTCACCATGGACACGGCATTCGCCGACATGCCCGACGCGCGCTGGCTCGCCAAGCGATTGCCGAAGGCCGAGGTCGCGATGCGCAGCAACAACCGCGACGTTCAGGCCATGCTCTGTGCGCAAGGCGCGGGCCTCGCCGTGCTGCCCCGGCCGCTCGGCGATGCGACGCCGGGCCTTCGGCCCGTCGACGTCGGCGAGCAGCCGCCGGGACGCGACACCTATGTCGGCTATCACCGCGACCTGCGCCGGCTGGCGCGGCTGCGCGCGCTGCTCGATCTCGTGATCTCGAAGCTGGCCTTGGTGTGAGGCGCCATAGAAACCGCGACAGGCCCGATCAGGATGACCGCGCGGAGCCCTGGCCCTTGCGGCCGAGGTCGAGGAGCATGTGGAGTTCATTGAGATAGCGATCGCCCACATTGAATGCTTTCGGCTGCACGCCGAAGACGGCGCTCTCATAGAGCAGCCGCGTGGGCTCGTTGCCACCGACGACCGTCAGCTGGACGAGTTCGATGCGTGAACGCGCTACATCCAGCAAGGCGCGGCGCTTGGGTGACGAATGACAATGTCGGACCTCATCAGGAACGTGCTCTGTGATCTCTAGGGCGCCACTGGCCGTCTGGTGAGCTCTGCCACCGGCGCGCTGGTCGGGGCTATGGCTTGCGTTCACCGCGCATGTCCTGGCCGTTCTGATGAAGAACGAGGTGCGTGATCTGCCCGGATGAAGCGGTGAAGAACTCCAACGGGGCATCGACCGGCTTGACGAAGAAGCGGCTTGGCGCCTCCGCGAACAGCTCGATCTTGCCCTGGCCCGTCGCCTGCGACATCAGCTTGCCGCCTTCCAGCGTGATGGTGACCGCGAAGGTCGGCGTCAGCTGATAGACGCCGGCATAGGTCGCGAGCAGGGCGGGATCGACCGCGATGCTGCTGCGGACGATCGGATGCAGATCCGGCCAGCCATAGACATGGGCGATGCTGCGCAGGATCTCGCCGGCCAGCAACTGGCCGCCTTGCGCATTGGTCATGACGATCGCGCCCTCGCCGCGCTGCTGATAGCCGACGAGAATGGCTTCGAAGCCGGCGTCGATGCCGCTATGCGAGAAGAACGGGTCGTCAGGGGAGCCGCCGATCGGCAGACCGAGCGCGTGCCGGCCGAGGCCGGGGGTGAGCATCTCGCGGGTCATTTCGGCCGACAGCACATGGTTGGCATCGCCGCGCAGCGAGCGCTGGACCTCGATCACATAGCGGGCGAGGTCGGTCGGTGTGCTCCAAAGCCCAGCCGCTGCCATTTCCGGATAGGTGTGAAAACCGCCCGGGATCGGCGTGCCGTTGGCCCGGTAGGGCGTGGCGGCGCCGGAGCGCAGCGCCACCGGCAAGGGCTGCTCATAGGTGCTGCTGCGCATGCCGATCGGTCCCAGCACGGTGTCCTGCATGAGTTGGGGGAAGGACTGCCGAGAGATACCCTCGAGCAGCAGTTGCGCGATGGTGTAGCCGCCGCCGGAATATTTCCAACGGCTTCCCGGGGGCGCCTCGATGCGGACAGGCGCGGTGTTGGCGGGCGGCTCTCCATTCAGGATCTGCACCAGCGATGGCAGCGCCGCGCCGGCGGCGTAGCCGGGAAATCCATGGACCGTGAGTCCAGCCGTGTGGCTGAGCAATTGGCGCAGGGTGACGGCTCCGGGGGCTGCCGTGTTTGCCGGGAGCTTCCAGGAGGTCAGAGCGTGGTTGACGTCGGCATCGAGCGCCAATCGGCCTTGCTCGACGAGACGAAGCGCCGCCATCGCGGCGACAGGCTTACTGATGCTGCCGGCCTGGAACAGCGTCTCAGCGGTGACGGCGCGGCCGCCGACCTCCGCAACACCGAACCCCTGCGCCCATTCGATGGCGCCGTCGTGGATGACGGCGATGCTGACGCCCGGCACATGGCTGGCGGCCATGCGATCCTGCAGCCGCTGGCAGATGTGGGGATCGTCCTTCTCCACCACCTTGGTCATGAGACAGGCGCAGACGGCATCAATCTTTTGCTGGATGTCGGGCGCGGGCATGGTCTGGGCCGCCGTCGGTGTTGTCTGAGGCAACAGCGCAGCGAGGCACGCCGCCGCGGCGAAAATGCGAAATCGCTCCGCACTCATAGGTCGTCCCTTGCAGCCGGACTTCCAAACAAGTTAGCTCGATCCAGCAAGGAAGAGAAGCGAGCATCGGCGTACTCATGTCCGGACGATGATCTCTCTCCTGGATCGAGAGACGAACAGAGGCGAGAATAGCTTGAAGACCGTGTTGTCATTGCGCACGCCCAAATGGCTGCTTTGGGCAGACTTGATGGCGCTCTGGATTTGCGTCTTCATTTTTGGCTTCGATGCTTCGTTCATCAGAGGCGTGAGGCCGATCCAGAAAGGCAGGACGAGGTCGACGCATGCTGAAACGGCTGGGGCTTGGTTCGGGGCGCTCTGTCAAGGTCATCTACGATCCCATGACATCCGACGCCGGGACGAATGGGGTGAGGTCGGTCGGTCCTCGATGGAGACGGTGGTGATGGCGCTTTCCCGTACGAGATCCCTGTCCTGGCGGATGATCGTGATGATCGCCGCGGCCGCGCTGGCCGGGAGTCCTGGAGCGGCATCGGCTGCGTCAGCCGAAGGCCTCCAGGTGAAGGTGGCTCTCGTGCTCCCGATCTCCGCCAGCGGCGAATTGGGGAAGTCGGCACGTGCGATCAGGCAAGGTTTCGAGATGGCGGTCGCCGAGTGGCAGGAGTTCGGGATCGCCGTCCTGGTCGAGGATGATGGCGGCGATCCGGATCGTTCCGAGCGCGCGCTGCGGCGCGTCCTCGACCTCGGAGCAAGACTGATCGTTGGCCCGCAGCTCCCGGGCGCCGTCGGCAAGGTCTCCGAGACGGCCGTGGGCGCGGGCGTGCCGGTGATCTGCCTCACGGCCGAGCCCATCGTCGCGGCGCCGAATCTGTTCCGCCTGGATGTCGATCAGGATCATATGGCTGACGCAATGATCGCGTTCAGCCGCTCGCGCGGACTCGAATCCTTCGGCGCCTTGTTGCCGGATGCGAAGGCCGGACGGCGGGTCGAAGACGCGCTGCGCAAGTCCGTCGCCGATCGCGGAAGCAGCCTCATCGTCGAGCGTTACCCGGCTGGCGGTGAACCGCCGCGGGACGCCCTGCGGAAGCTTGCGGATGCGTCGGTGGGCGCGGTGTTTCTTTACGACGACCTGGGGAATGTCGGGCGGATTGCGCGCATGGTCAAAGCGGACGGCGGCGATCTGGCCAAGGCTCAATTCGTCGGAACGGTGAACTGGGCCAGCTACACCAATCTCAGCGAACCGGCGCTGGATGGCGGCTGGTTCGTATCGCCCGAGCTTCGCGGACTCGGCGCATTCGAGAACCGATACACCGAGCGGTTCGGTGAAGCGCCGACCGCCATGTCCTATCTCGCCTATGATGCGGGGTCACTTGCCGTCGCGCTGTTCAGGGAGCACGGCCCGCGAGGAATTGACGTGACGACCATATCCCAGCCGTCCGGCTTCTTCGGCGTGATGGGCCTGTTTCGTTTCCGCCGCGATGGAAGCACCGAGCGCGGGTTCGGCGTGTTTCGCGTCGACACGGCGCACGGGCCTCAGGTGCTGTCCCCGCCTCCGACGAAGTTCGAGAGCGAATGATGCGAGATCATTGCGCGGCCGGACAGGCCGCTCGATGCGTGTGCTCGGCTCGCCACCAGGCGGCTGGGATCAAGCGGCTGGGATCGCTTGGGCCGGGTTGATGCGATCAGGACGGCGCATCCTGAGGCACCCATACGCCGTGCCGGCCCACGTCATCCGTCGAACAAGGCGCATGTCGCCGGCCCACGCCAAGCGCGGGCCGGCGACGATGTGTTTATCGAACCGCGTCAGCGGGTGGACTTCAACCGCTTGATTTCGGCGACCTTGAACTTGTTGCCGACCTGCAGGCTGCTGCAGTGCCACCAGATCTTGTTGCGGTCCCAGCCCAGGAAGGCCTTGGTCTGCTGGCAATCCGAGTAGTGGGCGTAGGTGAGCGTGTCCGAGCACTTGCCGTCGAACGGCACCGATTCCTGACCCGACAGGCTGCAGCCGATCCAGGGCTGGTTGCCGGACTTGAAGCTGGTCTCACAGCCGCCGTTGCAGCTGCTGGCGGCGCGCTCCAGCTTGGTGATCCTGTCCAGGACTTCGTTGCTCGTCGTCGAGGGCGTCTGGCCCGACGCCGCCGCGCGGGCGGTTGATCGGTGGGTCGAGGCCGCCCGGTGCGATGTCGCCGTGCCTGCCGCCTCGGTCGGTCGAGATGGCTTGGCCGCCGTCTTCGGGGCGTCGACGGTGACGCCAGGCAGCGTCGGGGCGGGGCCCGCTACGGGCTGAGCCACGGCCGTGCCACATAGCAAAATCGCTGCAAACAGCGCGACGGCTGACGGAGTAACGCTCGACGACAGTTTCATGACCACGTCCTTTCCCGGGACGGCCAGGCCGCCCCAAATGCGTCCAACTAACCACACTGAGTTACCTATCAGAAAGCTAAGAACCTGGCTACTGATGAGTGAAAAGAATCTTGTGTCGGTTTTGCGAAGGACGCTGGCCGGCGCCTATTGCACGCGCGGTCAATGAGGAGGATCGCCCCCGCGGGCTGTATCGCGGCCGCGTCCAGCCATCTGCTGGGATGGCCAGCTTGGACCTGGAGCTGCCGCGTTTGATCTGCCGACTTTGATCTGCCGGCTTGGAGCTCCCGGCTTGGAGCTGATGAGTTCGGCGCTCACCCTGCAGGCGATAACGGTCAGAACAGCGCGGGGCTCAGATCGAGCCCGTAGGTCAGCGTCAATATCCAGACAAAAACGACCGCTGCACCGAACAACGTCAAATGTCTCAGCAGCGTGTTGTGCGTCCCCTGGGATTGCTCGGAAAATGCCTTCGAAATCACTCTGGCCAGAGTCGTCATTTGCGACCTCCACCTCGGCCTTGCTTTGAATACGTCGGTTCACGCCTGGAAAAGTTCAGCATCGCACGGTGTTGACGAAGGCCCGGTTGCCGTCATGGCCCGAAGCCGGCCGCGAGACCTGGGCAAGTTCCTATGGAGCCGGGCGGGGCAATGCTGTTAAGGACAGGCGCGTTCACGCACCTCACGAGGATGAAAAGACGATGACAACAAAGCGCGTGGTGTTCACCGGAGGAACCGGCAAGGCGGGACGGCATGTGCTGCCGCATCTTCAGGCCAAGGGTTATGAGTTGCTCAACGTTGACCTCAAGCCGTTCGATCATCCCGGCATCAACACCCTGATCGCCGATCTCACCGACAGCGGCCAGGCCTTCAATGCGCTGACCAGCCATTACGGCTTCGGCGGCTTCAACGCCGGCCGGCCGGCGCAGGCGCCGGATGCCGTGGTGCATTTCGCCGCGATCCCGCGGGTGCTGATCGAGCCCGACAACGAGACCTTCCGGGTCAACACGATCTCGACCTACAATGTGATCGAGGCGGCGGCCAAGCTCGGCGTGCGCAAGATCATCATCGCCTCGAGCGAGACCACCTATGGCGTCTGCTTCGCCGAGGGCGACAAGGACTTCCACAGCTTTCCGCTCGAGGAGGATTACGACATCGACCCGATGGATTCCTACGGGCTGTCGAAGGTCGTGAACGAGAAGACCGCGCGGGCGTTTGCGATGCGCTACGGCATCGACATTTATTGCTTGCGGATCGGCAACGTCATCGAGCCGCATGAATACGACATGTTCCCGCGCTTCCTCGCCGACCCGCCGTCACGCAAGCGCAATGCGTGGTCCTACATCGACGCGCGCGACCTCGGCGAGATCGTGCATCTGGCGATCGCCAAGGACGGGCTCGGCTTCCAGGTGTTCAATGCGGTGAATGACACGGTCACGGCCAACATGCCGACCCGCGAGCTGCTGCAGCGCTATTGCCCCGGCGTGCCGGTGACGCGCGAGCTCGGCGAGCGCGAAGCGCCGCTGTCGAACCGCAAGACGCGGGAGGTGCTCGGGTTCAAGGAAGAGCACGACTGGCGGAAGTATGTGAAGGCGGGGTAGGGCACTCAATCGCGAGATATGCTCGACTCTCTCCACAACGTCATGGCCGGGCTTGTCCCGGCCATCCACGTCGGGCCTCGCGGAAGGACGTGGATGCCCGGGACAAGCCCGGGCATGACGAGTAACCCAATTGCCTCACGTGCACGCCGCGCGTTACGCCATCCGCCGCCGGATCGCCAGCATCGCGAGCGACAGTACGATCGTGCCGACGATGAACACCGCGGCGGCCGAGACGATCGCCGGGCTGATGTTCTCGCGGATCGTGGCGAACATCTGCCGGGCGAGGGTGCGCTGGTTGGGGCCGGCGACGAACAGGGTCAGCACGACCTCGTCGAGCGAGGTCGCGAAGGCGAACAGCGCGCCGGAGATGATGCCGGGGAGCGCAATCGGCAGGGTCACCGAGAACAGCACGGTCGGCGGCGCGGCGCCGAGGCTGGCCGCGGCCTGCTCCAGCCGGATGTCGACGCCCTGCAAAGCCGAGGAGACGTTGACGAGCACGAACGGCACCGCCACCACGGTGTGGGCGATGATGACGCCGAGATAGGTGTTGGTGAGACCGTAACGCGCGAACATCAGCTGCATGCCGACGCCGAGCACCACGGCGGGCACGACCATCGGCAGCAGGAACACCGTGCGCAACGTCGAGACCAGCAGCGATGCGCGCTTGCCACGCAGGCCGAGCGCGGCGAGGGTGCCGAGCAGGGTGGCGAGCACCGTCGTGCCGGCGCCGATCAGGAGGCTGTTGACGATCGAAAGCCGCCAGGAGTCCGCGGTGACGAGCTCCTTGAACCAGCGTGTCGAGTAGCCGGGGATTGGATAGTTCAGGAACACGCTGTCGGTGAGCGACAGCGGCAGCACGGCGACCAGCGGCCCGAGCAGGAAAATCACGACGAGCGCCGCGAACACGAGCTTGAGGATCGGCAGCGGCTTCATGCGCGCTGCTCCTCGACCGTCAGGCGCATATAGATGGCGTAGAGCAGGATGGTCATCGCCAGCAACACCAGGCCGAGCGCGCCGGCCATGCCCCAGTTCGCAGCACCAGTCGCGTAATAGGCGATCACGGACGAGATCATCTGGTCGTTGGCGCCGCCGATCAGCGCGGGCGTGATGTAGTAGCCGAGGGCTGCCATGAACACGAGCAGCGCGCCGGACACGACGCCGCGCATCGACAGCGGCAGCAGCACGTGGAAGAAGGCGCGCAGCGGATGCGCGCCGAGCGAGGCCGCCGCCGGCATCAGATTGCGCGGGATCGATATCAGCACGCTGAAGATCGGCAGCACCATGAACGGCAGCAGCACATGGGTCATCGCGATGACCACGCCGAGCCGGTTGAACATCAGCGGCACCGGCGCCGAGGTCAGGCCAAGTCCTTTCAAGGTCGCGTTGATCAGGCCGTTGTCCTGCAGCACGACATACCAGGCCGCGGTACGCACCAGAAGCGAGGTCCACAGCGGCAGCAGCACGGCGCCGAGCAGCACCTGCCGGCGCCATCCTTCGACCGAGGCTGCGACCATCGCATAGGGCAGGCCGATCAGGATGCAGGCCAGCGTCACCAGCGCCGAAGTGATGAAGGTCCGGATCATGATCAGCCGGTTGGCCGAGGCGCCCTCGGGCATTGCCGCGATGTTGCCGGATGCATTGCGTTCGAGATCGACGGCCGCGAGCAGGTTCTTGTCGGTCCAGGGCGAGGCGACGGCCTCGGCGATCGTCACCCACCAGGACGTCTCGCTCCAGCGTGAATCGATCGCGGCGAGATCAGTTGCGCCGCTGCCGTCGAGCGCGCGGCGGGTCTTGCCGAGCAGGCTGCGGAAGCCGGATTGCGCGCTGTTGAGGCGGCGGACGAGATCGCCGAACTGCTCGTCGTTTTTCAGCGCACGGATGTCGTCAGCGAACGCCGCCTGCGCGGAACCGGGCGGGGCGCCCTTGCGATCCCAGCCGGACAGCGCTTTCGCCGTGCGCGGCAGCGCCCCGGTCGCGACGGGATCGGACACCGCCGACTTCATCATCGTCACCAGCGGCACGACGAAGAACGACAGCATGAACGCCAGCAGCGGCGCGAGCAGCAGGGCCGCCTTCAGGCGGTGGCCGAGGTCTGGTCGCATGATCCCACCACCCAGACATCCGACGCCGCAAAGGACAGCGCGACGTCGCGGCCGACCTCCGCCGCCTCGCTCATGCGATCGCCCTTGATGATCAGCCGCTGCTCGCCGACGGAGGCGACGAGACGCATGTGATCGCCGAAATACACGGCGTCGAGGATGCGCGCGGTGACGCGGTTCGCGGTCGCCGCGGCATGATCATTGATCCGGATCGCCTCGGGCCGGATCGAAACCCGCACCTTGCCGCCGTCGATGCGTGCGGCGGCGGCATGCGCCGACAGCGTGAGCCCGCCGTCCGTCGTCAGCCGGACCGTTTCGCCGGCCTGCTCCTCCACCTTGCACGACAGCAGATTGGTCTCGCCGATGAACTCGGCGACGAACGGCGTGCGCGGGAGCTCGTAGATCTCGCGGGGCGGGCCGATCTGCTCGATCCTGCCGTGGTTGAACACGGCGATGCGGTCGGACATCGTCAGCGCCTCGTCCTGGTCGTGGGTGACGAACACGATGGTGAGGCCGAGCCGGCGGTGCAGGTCGCGGATGTCGAGCTGCATCTGCTCGCGCAGCTTCTTGTCGAGCGCACCGAGCGGCTCGTCCATCAGCACCACCTGCGGCTCGAACACCAGCGCGCGCGCCAGCGCGACGCGCTGCTGCTGGCCGCCGGACAATTGCGCCGGCTTGCGCTCGGCCATCGCCGACAGCTTGACCATGTCGAGCACGCGCGCGACGCGCGTCGCGATCTCGGCCTTCGGCGCGTTGCGCATCTTCAAGGGAAAGGCGATGTTGTCGCGCACGCTCATATGCGGAAACAGCGCGTAGTTCTGGAACACCACGCCCATGTTGCGCTTGTGCGGCGGCAGCCCGTCGACCCTGACGCCATCGACCGCGATCGTGCCGCTGGTCGCCTGCTCGAAGCCGGCGAGCATCATCAAGAGCGTGGTCTTGCCGGAGCCGGAGGGGCCGAGCAGGGCGATGAACTCGCCTCTCGCGATGTCGAGATCGAGATGGTCGACGACGGTCAGCGGGCCGAAGCGCTTGACCACCTGCCGGAACGAAATGAAGGGGCTGTCCATGAACGCTGGCTTTCGGCGCCGATCACGCCGGTACGCTTGCACGTGAGGCGGACGCACGATGCGAGGATCGCGCGTCCGAGGTATTCGGCGCAGTTAGCGCGCCAGCCAGGCTGGCGAAGTTAGCGCGCCAGCCAGGCGTTGAAGCGCTTCGACAGCTCTTCCGAATTGTCGGTCCAGAAGCCGACGTCGAGCGCGATCGCCTGCTTGAGATTGTCTGGCGTGGTCGGCAGCTCCGCGGCGTACTTCTCCGGCACCAGCTTGGCGGCGGCGATGTTCGGCAGGCCGTAGGCGATGTATTCCGGCAGCTTGGCCTGGTTCTCCGCCTGGCTTGCGAATGCGATGAAGTTCATCGCGGCGTCCTTGTTCGGCGAGCCCTTCAGCACCACCCAGCTGTCGACGGCGTAGATGCTGCCCGGGAAGACGAAGCCGAAATGCTTGCCCTCGGTGCGGTTGATGGCGGTGATGCGGCCGTTATAGACCGAGGTCATCGCGACCTGGCCCGATGACAGCAGTTGAAGCGGCTGCGCGCCGGCCTCCCACCAGACGATGTCGGCTTTGAGCGCATCGAGCTTCTTGAAGGCGCGCTCGACGCCCTCCTTGGTCTTCAGCACCTTGTAGACGTCGGCCGCCGGCACGCCATCGGCCATCAGCGCAAATTCGAGCGTGTACTTGGCGCCCTTGCGCAGGCCGCGCTTGCCCGGAAACTTCTTGGTGTCCCAGAAATCCGCCCAGGTCTTCGGCCCATCCTTGATCTTGTCGCCGTCGAACGCCATGCCCGTGGACCAGACGATGGCGCCGACGCCGCAATCGCTGACGCCGGCCGGGATGAAGCCGTCCTTGCCGCCGAGCTTGCTCCAGTCGATCTTCTCATAGATGCCGTCGCTGCAGCCGAGCTCCAACTCCTCGGCTTCGACCTGCACCGCATCCCAGTTCGGCACGCCGGCCTTCACCTTGGCCTGTAGCACGCCATAGCCACCGTCCCAGCTCTCGTCGAGCACGGTGGCGCCGAGCTTGGCGGCGAACGGCTGGAAATAGATCTTGCGCTGCGCGTCCTGATAGTTGCCGCCCCACGACACCACGGTGAGATCGCGCGCCTGCGCCGAGGCGATCACGCCGAGCAACGCGGCTGCAGCCACCAGCGCCGTCTTCGACACGGTTGCAACTGCGCCTCTGGCCCTCCGATCCGTCGTGTTCGACACCATTGCCGTCGTGGAGGTGGTCCGCAGAAAAAGCATGCTCGATGATCCCAGGCGCTTGAAAGGTTCAAAAAAGCTATCGGCTCGACCAAGCCGTGGCAAGCGCGAGTTTTGATCGTCACATGATGCTATTTTGGCGTTCATGCACTGCATCAGCGGCGTTGCGGCGACGCGCGGGCGTGCCGACCTCTCGTGACAGGCCGCCGCGCGGCGGCCCGTCCGCTTCGCGCGAGTGCGGGTCCGGCCGTCGTGATCAGCAGCGCTGTCGCGGCTGTGGTGTCACCCGATGTCCGTCTCGGCCGACGGCGCCTCCTCATATCTCAGGAGGTCTCCGGGTTGGCAGCCCAGAAACCGGCAGATCCGCTCGAGGGTCTCGAAGCGCACACCCTTCACCTTGCCCTGCTTGAGAAGGGAGAGGTTGGCCTCGGTGATCCCGACATATTCAGCGAGGTCTTTGGACTTCACATTGCGTTCGGCGAGCATCACGCCCAGCCGCACTCGGATCGGCATGTCCTGTCCTTCAGACGAACTGATTGTTTTCGTCGGCGATCTCCAGCGCCTCGGTCATCACCCAGGCGATGACCGCGACCGTCCCTGCGAAGATCAGAGCTAGCAGCGTGTCCGATCCCATGCTCAGCGCGAGGGTCTTCGGTCCCGCCGGCTGTTGCAGGCTCAGGACGACGGACAGCGCCGCAGCAGCGAGTGGCTTCAACAGGGCTGATGCTGCGACAGCGATCGCGAATGCCCGGAGCTGTCGGATCGAGTCCCGCGAGAAGATGCGGCCGGCGGCGAAGGCGTCGAAGCAACGACGTCCGCTCAGCAAGCCCCAGATCAGCGTGCCCAGCGGGATCATGGCGATGGCGAACGCGAGCGCGCGCGTGGACGGGTCGATCTCGGTCACCGGAGCATGCGGAATTCCGGCCTGGCTGAACAGCGTGTGTGTCGGCGTCACGGCCCAATAGATTGCCATGGCCGCGGCAAGCAGAGCGGATGTCGCGAGGCAGCCCGCCGACATCAATCGGCTGAGCCGCCGAATGCGATCGCCGCGCCTGTCGTGCGCGGCCGTCGTGCCGAAAGTCTCTGCTGTCTGCGTCATGGTCGAACGGCTCCGCTGTTGATGGGTCTCTCGACGATCTGGCCATAGGGTGATCCAAAAATTATTGTTTGACAATAATTTATTTTCGCACGACAGATCGGTCCTCCGCTCGACTGCGGCTCTGCGCGACGGGTCTCACCCTCCCCTGGAGGGGGAGGTCGATCGCGGGCGACACTCCAAGCTGCGCGTGCGGAATCGGGAACGTGCGCGAGGCTGCCAGATGCGATTCCGAAGAAACACATTGTCTCACTCAGGAGCCATTTCATGTCTCGTTGCCTGGCCAAACTGACCCTCACGGTCGCCGTCTTCGCGTCAGCTATCGCGGCGACGTCGCCATCCAGCGCCGCGTCGTCCACCTCCCAAGGCCTGATATCGGTCGCCCAGGTGATTCAGATGCTGGAGAAGGCGCCGACCGACCGCACGGCCCAGCAGGTTCTCACCGCCTACCTTGCCGGTGTCGGCGAGGCCGCCGGCGCAGTCGCCAGCATGGGGCGCGCGACCTGCCGGACATCGTTGAACTTGAGTGCCGCGCAGGCCGGTCAGGCGCTGAGCTCCGCTGCCGCAGCGCCCGATGCGGCGCAAACACCGGCAACGCCCTTGATCGTCAGGGACATGCTCGATCGCGCAGGATGCAAGCGGCCGTGAGCCGTTCCGGCGCCGCAGTACGAGCACCAACGCCGATCGTCCGCATCCATGTCGTCACGTCGCGCCGTGACGCGGCTGTCTGGCGCCATGCCGTCGATTAGTCCGACGCGATGCTCTCGTCGAAGCGTTGCCGCGAGGCCTTGATCGCGGCGTGATGCTGCTCGGCCCAGCCGATCAGGTGTGACATCGGCCCGAGCAGGCTCCGGCCGATGTCGGTGAGGCTGTATTCGACGCTGGGCGGCACCGTCGGCAGCACGCGGCGGGCGATCAACCCGTCGCGTTGCAGGTCGCGCAAAGTCTGCGTCAGCATCCGCTGCGAGATGTCGCTGATCTCGCGCCGCAGCTCGCCGAAGCGGTGGGGCCGCCAGCCCAGCACGGCCAGGATGAGCAGGCTCCATTTGTCGCCGATCTGATTGATCACCGTGCGGATCGGACAATCGTCGATCGAGGCGAACTTCGCCTTCCAGCGGCCGGGATCATTGTCGCATGCGCCTTCAGCCGCGATCGTGCCGGGAGGGGCAGTTCCCTTCATGTGCCTATCTCCCAGAAAACTGCCTTCTTTCGGCGGGTCATCGTGGTTCCTAATGTAGTGCTGGTCTCGAAACGAGACTTTAAGGCGACTGCGGCCGAAAGCCAACGTCTTGCCCATCCAGCCCCTCGTAACGAAGGTTAACGATGTCTCAATCCGTTCTCGTCTCCGGCGCCGCCGGGCAGCTCGGCCGCGCCGTGATCCGCCACCTGCTGACCACGCTCGGTGTGCCGGCCTCCCGCATCATCGCCACCACCCGCAAGCCGGAGCAGTTGCAGGCATTGGCGGCGCAAGGCGTCCAGGTCCGCTGCGCCGATTTCGACGATGCAGGCTCGCTTGTCGCGACGTTCGCCGGGGCGGAGCGGATGCTGCTGATCAGCACCGATGCGCTCGACCGGCCGGGCCGTCGGCTGCAGCAGCACAAGAACGCGATCGCGGCAGCCGAGCAGGCCGGCGTCAGCCACGTCATCTACACGTCCATGCCGAAGCCGGAGGGCTCGCCGATCCTGCTCGCGCCGGACCACGCGTTGACCGAGGCCGCTCTCAAAGACAGCCGGCTCGCCGGCTGGACCGTGCTGCGCAATCACTGGTACTTCGAAAATCTGATGAGCTCGTCGCCGCAGATCCTCGGTTCGGGCCGCTGGTTCACGGCGGACCAGGGTGGCGCGAGCGCGGACATCGCGCGCGACGATCTCGCGCGCGCGGCGGCGACGGTTCTCGCCGGCAGCGCCGGCGGCAAGCAGGTCTTCACGCTGAGTGGTGGGGAGGCGCTGACCAAGGCGCAAAAGGCGCAGATCATCTCGGCCGCGGTGGGCAAGCCGATCGAGGTGGTGCAGGTGCCCCTCGAAGGTCTCATTCAGGGCATGGTCGGCGCCGGACTGCCGCGACCGCTGGCGGAGGTGTTCGCGTCGTTCGAGCCGAATACGGCTCAGGGGCTGGTCGCCGAGGTGACGGGCGATTATCAGACGATCACCGGCGTTGCGCCGCAGAGCTTTGCCGATTGGGTCGAGAAGACCAAGCCTGCGCTCACATGAGGCCTGGCGTGGCGGGCATGGCCCGCCACACGGTCGCCATCAGACGCCGTCGGCGCCTGAGCAGCATGGCGCGGCGGACGGGTCACGTCCCTGGCGATCGACCACCAGCGCCAGCGTCGTCGGTGTCGTGCCCAAACGCTGAGGTGGAGCCGGGAGCCGGTGTGTGGCGCGGTGAACGCCGATGCGCTCGAAACCCTGCGCCGTCTTCATCAGCCGGGCTGCGACCAGGTGATTCAAAAAATCCATGTTGCAACTCCTTCGTCAAATGACCCGGCGGCCTGGTGCGGGACAGGCCGCCGGGTCGGCGCAACGTGCTGGAGTTGGCGTCCTCCATCTCGCTGCGCTGGTCTGTGATCCGGTTCACAGTTTTGCAGAATTGATCGTGCACCGGATCATCGGGGAAGCATGATGAGGACGCCGACTGTCACTTGCCTCTACGTGAGAAGAGACGATTGCGTTTCGCGGCGGACGACATCACGCCTGTTCACATCGGCGTTTACTCCGCGGGTTGGGCCGCCACGGTGCCGTGGCCGCCATGCTGGATGAGCGGCCTCATGCCGGTCAGTGTCCGCAGCAGGACGTAGAACACGGGCGTCAGGAACAGGCCGAACACGGTGACGCCGATCATGCCGGAGAACACCGCGACGCCCATTGCCCGCCGCATCTCCGAGCCCGCGCCGGTCGACAGCACCAGCGGCAGCACGCCCATGATGAAGGCCATCGACGTCATCAGGATCGGCCGCAGCCGGAGACGGCTGGCTTCGATCGCGGCGCGCAGCGGCGTGCGTCCGGCGAATTCGAGCTCGCGCGCGAATTCGACGATCAGGATCGCGTTCTTGGCGGAGAGGCCGACGAGCACGATCAGGCCGATCTGGGTGAAGATGTTGTTGTCGCCCTTCGAGATGTAGACGCCGGCCATCGCCGCCAGCAGCGCCATCGGAACGATCATCAGGATCGCCAGAGGGAGCGTCAGGCTCTCATAGAGCGCGGCCAGCACCAGGAACACCAAGAGGATCGCGAGCGGAAACACCCAGAGTCCGGAATTGCCGGCGATGAACTCCTGATAGGTCAGGTCGGTCCATTCGAAAGCAAATCCAGGAGGCAGCACCTCGGCCGCGATCTTCTCGGCCGCCGCCTGCGCCTGGCCCGACGAGAAGCCCGGCGCCGCCGCGGCGTTGATGTCCGACGACAGGAAGCCGTTGTAGCGGATCGCGCGCTCAGGACCGGCGCTCTGGCGGACGTTGAGCAGCGCCGACAGCGGCACCATCTCGCCCGTGGACGAACGGACCTTGAGCTGGCGAATATCGTCGGCCCGGGCGCGGAACGGCGCGTCGGCCTGCACGCGCACCGAGTAGGTGCGGCCGAACTTGTTGAAGTCGTTCACGTAGTACGAGCCGAGGTAGATCTGCAGCGTGTTGAAGACCTCCGTCACGGGAACGCCGAGCTGCAGCGCCTTAGTGCGATCGATGTCGGCGAACAGCTGCGGCACGTTGACCTGGAAGCTCGAAAACGCGCCGGCGATCTCCGGTGATTTCTGCAAGGCGCCCATGAAGGCGGTGGTGACGTCGTTCAAGGCTTCGTAGCCACGGCCGGCGCGGTCCTCGATCTGTAGCTTGAAGCCGCCGATCGTGCCCAGGCCGTTGACCGGCGGCGGCGGGAACATCGCGATGAAGGCGTCCTGGATGCCTGCGTATTTCTTGTTGAGCTCCAGCGCAATCGCGCCGCCCGACAGCGACGGATCCTTGCGCTCATCGAACGGCTTCAGCCCGGAGAACACGATGCCGGCATTGGAGGAGTTGGTAAAGCCGGAGATCGAGAGGCCGGGAAAGGCGATCGAGCTCTCGACACCGGGCTGCGTCAGCGCGATGTCGCTCATCTTGCGGATCACCTCCTCGGAGCGGTCGAGCGTGGCGCCGTCCGGCAGGCGGGCGAAGCCGACCAGGTATTGCTTGTCCTGGCCCGGCACGAAGCCGCCCGGCACCTGCTTGAACAGGACGGCGGTGGCGCCGATCAGCAGCACGTAGAGGATCATCACGGCGGCCTTGGCCGTGATCACCCTGGAGACGCTGCCGCTGTAATTGTCGGAGGCGCGGACGAAGGCGCGATTGAAGCCGCGGAAGAACCAGCCGAGCGACTTGTCGAGGATGCGGGTGAGGCGGTCCTTCGGGTCGTGATGGCCCTTGAGCAGCAGCGCCGACAGCGCCGGCGACAGGGTCAGCGAGTTCGCGGCCGAGATCACGGTGGAGATCGCAATCGTCAGCGCGAACTGCTTGTAGAACTGCCCGGTGAGGCCGGAGATGAAGGCCAGCGGCACGAACACGGCGACCAGCACCAGCGCGATCGCGATGATCGGGCCGGAGACTTCGCGCATCGCCTGATAGGTGGCGTCGCGCGGCGACAGCCCCGCTTCGATGTTGCGCTCGACGTTTTCGACCACGACGATGGCGTCGTCGACGACGATGCCGATCGCGAGCACCAGGCCGAACAGGCTGAGCGCGTTGATCGAGAAGCCGAACAGATGCATCACCGCGAAGGTGCCGACGATCGACACCGGCACCGCCAGCAGCGGGATGATCGAGGCGCGCCAGGTCTGCAGGAACAGGATGACGACGATCACGACCAGCACAATCGCCTCGAACAGCGTGTGCACGACGGCCTCGATCGAGGAGCGCACGAATTGCGTCGGGTCGTAGACGATGTGATACTCGACGCCTTCGGGCATCGTCTTCTTGATCTCGGCCATGGTGGCGCGGACGTTGTCGGAGATCTGCAGCGCGTTGGAGCCGGGCGCCTGGAAGATCGGGATCGCCACCGCCTGCTTGTTGTCGAGCAGCGAGCGCAGGCCGTATTCGGAGGCGCCGAGCTCGATGCGGGCGACGTCGCGCAGCCGCGTCACCTCGCCATGCGCGCCGGTCTTCACCACGATGTCGGCGAACTGGTCCTCGTTGGAGAGACGGCCCTCGGCATTGACCGAGAGCTGCAAATCGAGCCCCTTGACGTTCGGCGATGCGCCGACCACGCCGGCGGCGGCCTCGACGTTCTGCGCCTGGATCGCCTTGACTATGTCGGACGCGGACAGGCCGTGCTCGGCGGCCTTCTGCGGATCGACCCACACCCGCATCGAATAGTCGCCGGCGCCGAACAGCTGGACGTCGCCGACGCCGTCGATGCGCGCCAGCCGGTCCTTGACGTTGAGCACCGCGTAGTTGCGCAGATAGGTCGTGTCGTAGCGGCCGTTCGGCGAGTTCAGGTGCACGACCATGGTGAGGTCGGGCGAGCTCTTCTTGGTGATGACGCCGAGCTGCCGCACCACGGCCGGCAGCCGCGGCTCGGCCTGCTGCACCCGGTTCTGCACCAGCTGCGTCGCCTTGTCCGGATCGGTGCCGAGCTTGAAGGTGACCGTGAGCGTCATCGCGCCGTCGGTGGTCGCCTGGCTGCTCATATACAGCATGTTCTCGACGCCGTTGATCTGCTCCTCGATCGGCGTCGCTACCGTCTCGGCGATCACTTTCGGATTGGCGCCGGGATAGGTCGCGCGCACGACCACCGAGGGCGGCACGACGTCGGGATATTCCGAGATCGGCATCGAGAACAGCGCAATCAGGCCGCCGAGGAAAATGAGCGTCGACAGCACGCCTGCGAAGATCGGCCGGTCGATGAAGAATTTGGAGAGGTTCATGGGAGGCCCCGTGGTCGGGAGGTCAGCGTGTGGCTGACGTTGTTAGTTGTCTTGATCGGTCGGTCAGCGGGCTCGGTGTACCTCGCCCCGCCAGGGCGAAGCGAAGCTTCGCTAAGGCGGGGAGAGGTCGGATTGCATCGAAGATGCAATCCGGGTGAGGGGGGCCTTCAGCACGGTCGGTGGGTGTGGTGCCCCTCACCCCAACCCTCTCCCCGTGAAGAACGGGGAGAGGGAGCGCACTGCCCGTGGCGCGACGATATCGTCACCGACGATCAGCGCTGCGCCAGCTGCTTGTTGTCAGCCCCATCCCGCGCGCCCATCGCCGCAACCTGCGTCTTCAGCAGCGCGCCGGGGCGCACCCGCTGCAGGCCGTTGACGACCACGCGCTCGCCCGGCTTCAGCCCGGCCGAGATGATGCGCAGACCCTCGACGCTGCCGCCGAGCGTCACCGGCCGATACACCGCGCGCTCGTCGTCGCCGACGACCATGACGAACTTCTTGTCCTGGTCGGTGCCGATGGCGCGCTCGTCGAGCAGCACCAGGGACTGCTGCTGCGGCTGGCCCATGCGGACGCGGGCGAACTGGCCGGGGATCAGGGTGCCGGTCTCGTTCTTGAACACGGCGCGGACGCGGATGGTGCCGGTCTGGCCCTGGACCTGGTTGTCGATCAGCTGGATGTGGCCCGACGCGGTGATGCCGCCCGACGTCGTCATCTCCACCGGAATGCGGTCGAGATTGCCGCGCTTGCCGGAGGCGTCGGCCACGGCGGCCAGCGCCCGCAGCACGACATCCTCGGTGGCGTCGAAGCTCGCATAGATCGGATTGACAGAGACCAGGTTGGTCAGCACCGGCGAGGCCGAGCCGGCGGCGACGAGATTGCCGACGGTGACCTCGATGCGGCCGACGCGACCGTCAACCGGCGCGCGCACCTGCGTGTAGTCGAGATTGAGCTTGGCCGCCTGGAGTGCTGCTTCCGCCGCCTTGACGTTGGCGATCGCCTCGCGATTGCCGTTGTCGCGCTGGTCGAAGTCGCGCTTGGTGACGATCGAGCTGCCGACCAGTTGTGCGCCGCGCTCAAGCTCATTGGCGGCGAAGGAGGCGCGGGCACGCGCGGCTTCGAGCTGGGCCTGGGCGCGGTCGACCTCGGCGGCATAGGGCGCGGGGTCGATCTTGAACAGCACGTCGCCGGCCTTCACCAGGGAGCCCTCGGTGAAATTGGTGGCAAGGATGGCGCCGGCCACGCGCGGCCGGACCTCGACCCGCTCGACCGCTTCGAGCCGGCCGGAGAACTCGTCCCACAGGCTGGCCTTGCGCGGTTCGATGACGGAGACCGTCACGGGGACGGCCTGCTCCGGCGCAGCGGCGTGAGCCGCCTGCGGGACGGGGCTGAAATGGAAATACTGCGAACCGGCGTAAGAGCCGGCGGCGATCACCACGCCGGCGACGGCAACGGTGCTCAGCCACCGCTTCAGGCGGCTGGGGGAACTTGGTTCGGGCGAAGGCATTGTCGCGCTCCAGATTTGTAGTGCTCGCTACAAATGTGGCGCTGGCAACTCGTTCGCAAGAGACTTATGTAACGGATGCTACGAAAATCCTAGACGGAACTTTGGCGGCTGCGGCAGATCAAAGAAATGGCTAGGAATCGCAAATAGATAAGAATCAGTCGGGGCGGAGACGAAAACAGGAGTTTTGCATCATGGGCGTCGGACGGCCCCGGAATTTCGATCGCGACACCGCGCTGGACCAGGCGATGGAGGTGTTTTGGCGCCATGGCTATGAGGGCGCGACCATCGCCCAGCTCACCGACGCCATGGGCATCAACCCGCCCAGCCTCTATGCCGCCTTCGGCAGCAAGGAGGCCCTGCTCAAAGCCGCGCTCGACCGCTACACCCAGCGCCGCGAAGAGTGGATGGAGGAGGTGGTGGGCGCGCCGACAGCCCGCGAGGTCACCGCGCGGATGCTGATGGGCGTCGCCGAGAAGCAGACCGACCCGTCCAACCCGCCCGGCTGCCTGCTGGTGCAGGGTGGCCTTGCCTGCGGCTCCGGCTCCGCCAACGTGCCGTTCGAGCTCGCCGCTCGCCGCGCCCAGACCGAGGAGCAGCTCCGGCATCGCTTCGAGCGCGCGAAGCAGGAGCGCGACCTGGCCGAGAGCGCCGACCCCGCCGCGCTCGCGCGCTATGTCTCCGCCGTCATCACCGGCATGAGCGTGATGGCGTCGTCCGGCGCCGATCGTCAGTCGCTGGCGCAGGTCGCCGAGGTCGCGATCAAGACCATCGCGGATCAGTCGGTGCCGGCGCCGGTCACCGCGAACTGATCGCTCGCATGCGCTGGGCGATGGGTCGCTCTGCCCTCGCGCTGTCTTGTGCTCGTGGACGCGATGCGGTCCGCTGCGGCCGCTTCATCGTCATCGCGCCAACTCAAGAGCCGTTCCTTCATGCGTGTCTTCTCCGCCGCCCTCGCCACCGAGACCAACACCTTTGCGCCGATGCCGACGGGGCTCGGGACCTTTCACGAGCGGGCGTATTTCCCGGCCGGTCAGCATCCGGACAAGATGCAGATGCATGGCGGGCCGCTGTGGGCGGCGCGGCAGGTTGGGCCGTCCAAGGGATGGACCTTGATCGAGGGCCTGGTGGCGGCGGCGGTGCCGAACGGGCTCGTCACACGCGCGGCGTTCGAGACCTTGCGCGACCAGATCCTCGCCGATCTCAAGGCCGCGCTGCCGATCGACATGGCGCTGATCGGCCTGCACGGCGCGATGATCGCCGACGGCTATGATGATTGCGAGGGCGAGCTGCTGTCGCAGATCCGCAAGATCACAGGCCCCGACGTGGTGATCGGCGCGACGCTCGATCCGCACGTCCATATGAGCGAGCTGATGGTGGACAGCGCGGATCTGTTGATCTGCTGGAAGGAATATCCGCACACCGACATTCTCGAGCGCGCGCAGGATCTGGTGCAGCATTGCACCGAACTGGCCGAGAAGCGGCTCAAGCTGCGCAAGGCGCTGGTCGACACCGACATGATCGTGACCCTGCACACCACCCGCGAGCCGGTGCGCAGCTTCGTCGACCGCATCACCGCGCTGGAGGGCAAGGACGGCATCGTCTCGGCCTCGATCGTGCACGGCTTCGGCTGGGGCGATACGCCCGCGATGGGCACCAAGGTGCTGGTCTACAGCGACGCCGCCGCGGATCCCGATGGCGCGAAGGCGCAAGCGCTGGCGCGCAAGCTCGCGGACGAGCTGATCGGTATGCGCGACGCCGTGACCGAGCGCATGCCCGGCGTCGATGCCGCGCTCGACCAGGCGCTCGCCAAGGACGGCACCATCGTGCTGGGCGATGCCAGCGACAATCCCGGCGGCGGCGCGCCCGGCGATTCCACCTTCATCCTGCGCCGCGTGCTCGAGCGGAAGATCGAGAACGTCTGCGTCGGTCCGATGTGGGACCCGATCGCGGTGCGCATCGCCTTCGATGCCGGAATCGGCGCCAAGCTTCCCTTGCGCATCGGCGGCAAGATCGGCCCGCTGTCCGGCGAGCCGGTCGATGCGACCTGGGAGGTCAAGGCACTGAAGGAGAACATGGTGATGACCGGGCTCGCCGGCACGCCGGCCAAGCTCGGCGATTGCGCGCTGATCGCGTGCAATGGCGTCGAGGTCGTGATCACGACGTTCCGCTGCCAGGCGTTCGGGAAGGACTTCTTCACTCAGCTCGGCTGCGATCCCTCGACGCGCAAGCTCGTCGTGGTGAAATCCGCGCAGCATTTCCGCGCCTCGTTCGCCCCGATCGCGGCCGACATCATCATGGTCGATGCGCCCGGCGTGGTCGCGCGCGACGTGACGAAATTGCCGTACGCCAAGATCAAGCGTCCGAAATGGCCGCTGGATGAGCTGCCGCAATCCTCGCGCGCATGATGTCCCAGAATGCGACGGCGTAGCGCGATGCTGTTAACGTTCGGAACGCGGCTGGAACGAACCGCGTCCGAATCAGCCGCGCATCGCGGTTTGAAATCTGTTCACGGCTAGATGTCGTGGTGCTCTGAGCAGACACGCAACATCCAGCGCGAGCGTTCGTCTCGCGCGGCTTGTCTTCACTTCAAAACGTTAAGCTCAGCGCGCGGCAAGGCTCACGTCGCCGACGATCCGAACCGCCGCATCCACGCTGCTCGCAAACCGATCGGCGTCGGCGAGAACGGCCCCGGCGGCGCGCGCGTGATCAAGGCGACGAGCAGCAGCGCGGCGATCGCGAGCCAGAAGCACAGCCAGAACGCATCGAGATAAGCCAGCACATTGGCCTCGCGCTGCACCTGGCCCGCCAGCGTGCCGACGGCGCGCGCCTTGGCCTGTGCGGCGCCGTGGCTGGTGAAATAGCCGGTCAGCCGCTGCAGCGCGCGGGCGACGTCAACGTCGCCGCTCTGGATGTTGAGGCCGAGATAGGCCGAATGCACCTGCTCGCGCACGCGCAGCCACGTCCCCATCAGCGCAACGCCGATCTCGGCGCCGCCGAGCCGCATGATCTGGATGTAGGCCGCGAACGACGTCGCGCGCGCCGGATCCGAATTCGACAGCGCCATGATGATGATCGGCAGCAGGGTCAGCGCCTGCCCGATCGACTGCAGCATGACGATGCCGATGAAGTCCTCGCGCGCCCAGGCATGGGTGAGCTGGGTGCCCCACAGATTGGCCGCCGCGAAGGCGCTGAACCCGAGGACGACGACGAGGCGCGCATCGACATGACGCAGCAGCCAGATCGACAGCGGCACCAGCACGATCAGCGGCAGCGCGCCATAGATCAGCAGGAGCGAGCCGCTCTGCTCGGGGCGCAACTGGGTGATCGTGGCCAGGAAGTTCGGCACCAGCGATGCGTTGGAGAGACTGGTCAGCGTGTACAGCAGGATGACCGTCAGCGAGAGCCCGATGTTGCGCGAGAACAGCACGTTGAAATGCGCCCAGGGCTGCGGGCTGAGGGCCTCGTTGACGAGGAAGAGAACGAACAGCACGGCGCCGCCGGCAAGCAGCGCAACGACCGTGCCGGATTGCAGCCAGTCGAGCCGGTTGCCCTGGTCGAGGCCGGCATAGATCATCGACACGGCGCTGCCGAGCAACAGCATGCCGCCCCAGTCGGCATTGCGAAGCAGCGTGCGATTGACCGGCTCGGCGGGCGTGCCGAGATAGACCATCGCCGCCATCAGCGGCGCCAGCACCACGCCCTGCCAGTACATCCATTGCCAGCCGAGATGCTCGACATAGAAGCCGACCAGGGAGGTCGAGGTGTCCAGCGCGAAGCCGACGCGGATGGAGTAGATCGAAATCGCCGGCAACCACCAGCGGATCGGCAGGTTGCGGAAGATGATCATCAAGGTCGCCGGCACGAAGGTGCCGAGCAGCATGCCGTGGATGATCGCAAGCGTGATCAGGGTCGGGTAGTCCCGCACGAACGGAATGATCAGCGACACCACCGCATAGATCAGGCTGGGAATGCCGAGCACGCGGCGCAGGCCGAACACGGTCGCGAGCCAGGCCACGGCCGGCGCGATGAAGATCTGCGAGCCGATCGCCGCGGTCGAGAGCCACGCGCCCTGGTCGAAGCCGAGCGCGAACGCGCCGCGCAGGTCGGGCAGGCCGACCGAGGTCAGCCGACTGTCGAAATTCGCCAGGAACGAGCCGAGCAGCACGGCGCCGACGGCGAACAGCGGATGCGCCGCCTGGCCGCCCTGCGACAGCGGTCCGCGATCGCTTGCACGGATACCCTCACGGATGCTTTCACTTGGCGCCATCGGCCGCGCCCGTGGTGCGGATGTGGGTCACGACCGACATGCCCGGCAGCAACCGGGTCAGCAGCTTCTGGTCGGCATCGAGTGCGATGCGCACGGGAATCCGCTGCACGACCTTGGTGAAATTGCCGGTGGCGTTGTCGGGCGGCAGCAGCGCGAATTGCGAGCCGGAGGCCGGCGCGATGCGCTCGACGCGGCCGTGCAGGGTCTCGCCCGGGAAGGAATCGACGGTGACGTCGACCGGCTGGCCGGGGGCGACATGCGTGAGCTGCGTCTCCTTGTAGTTGGCGATCACGAACACCTGGGGCAGCGGCACCACCGCGATCAGGCTGCTGCCGATATTGACGTAGTCGCCGGTCTGCACCTGGCGCTGGCCGACGACGCCGTCGAACGGCGCGGTGATCCGGGTATAGCCGAGCTTGAGCCGCGCCGCGGCGAGCGCCGCCTTGGCGCCGGCCAGGTCGGCACCGCGCTGCTTCTTGGTGCCGGTGAGCACTTCGAGCTGATGCCGCTGGGCGGCGATGACGGCGCGGCTGGCGCGCACATCGGCCTGCGCCTTGGCATAGGCGGCGGTGGCCTGCTCCAGCCGCTGCTTGGTGCCGGCCTCGCTCTGCGACAACGATTGCTGGCGCTCTTCCTCCTGGCGGGCCTGCACCTCGGCGGCGCCGGCCGACACCTGCTGCGCTTCGGCCTGCGCAATGGTCGCGTATTGCAGCTCGACCTGGTTGCTCAGATTGTCGAGCGCCGCCTGGGCGGCTTCGACATTGGCCTCGGCCTGCGCGACCTGCGCCTCGTAGTCGGCCGGATCGATCTGGATCAGGAGGTCGCCGGCCTTGACCCGCTGGAAATCGCTGACGGCGACCTTGAGCACCTCGCCGGCGACCCGGCTGGAGAGCTGGGTCATGTCGGCGCGGACATAGGCGTCGTTGGTGGTCTGCGTCGTGGCGTTGCCGGTCCAGGCATTCCAGCGCGAGGTGGCGAGCGCGACGAACGCCAGCGCGACCAGCACGGCCAGCAGCGGAATGCCGAGCCGTGCCCACAGCCCGGGCGCAGGGGCAGGCGAGGGCGGTGGCGCCGATGCCGCGCGTGGCGCCGTATCGACTTGGCTCGCTGGTTCACTCAAGACACGCCTCCTGCAGCTCCCGACATGGATCGAGCCAGACTACAGCTACCGCATTCTGCGATCCGCGCTACCTGTACTCTGGGGTATGGGGGATGCGCGCGGACGCTGGAACAGCCATTCCCGCCCTATGGAACTTGCGCCGCGGCGGCGATGGCAACTCGCATCACCGGGTTCCCGTTCCCGGAGGAAGACAGTTCAACCCTGACTTGGTGTGGGCTGCGGCTTAGCCTACTCTGGCGATATTTCGCGCCGGCCGCAGGCACGGCTGCGCTGATATCGAGAATTCAGGGGAATTATGGGGAACAAGGGTACGATCCTGATTGCCGGCGGGGCCGGCTATATCGGGGCTCATTGCAGCAAGGCGGTTGCCGAGGCGGGTTTCACGCCGATCGTTTACGACAATCTGACGACGGGGCACCGTAGCTTCGTGAAATGGGGGCCGCTGGTGGTCGGCGACATCGCCGACAGCATCAAGGTGGCGAGCACCATCCGGCAATATGACGTGCGGGCCGTGATGCACTTCGCGGCCTGGAGCGCCGTCGGCGAGTCCGTGGCCGATCCGCAGAAATATTATCTCAACAATGTCGCGGGCACGCTCGGCCTGCTGCAGGGCATGCGCGAGGCCGGCTGCACGCGGCTGGTGTTCTCCTCGACCGGCGCGGTCTATGGCAATGCCGGACGTGAGCCGATCCCGGAGAGTGCGGCCGGGCCGACGGTCAATCCCTACGGCCGCTCGAAATTCATCATCGAGCAGATCCTGTCGGACTACCGCGCCGCCTACGGCTTCTCCGCCACGGCGCTGCGCTATTTCAACGCCTGCGGCGCCGACGCCTCAGGCGTGATCGGCGAACTGCGCGATCCCGAGACCCACCTCATCCCGCGCGCCCTGATGGCGATCCTCGGCCATGTCCCGGATTTCGCGATCTTCGGCACCGACTACGAGACGCCGGATGGCACCGCGGTGCGCGACTACATCCATGTCGACGATCTCGCCGCGGCCCATATCGCGGCGATCGGACGGCTGCTGGAGGGACACACTGGCGGCGCCTACAATCTCGGGACCGGCAGCGGCTATTCGGTGCGCGAGATCGTCGATGCGATCCGCCAGGAGACCGGCGAGCAGGTGCCGCTGGTCTATCGCGAGCGCCGCCCCGGCGATCCGCCGGTTCTGGTCGCCGATCCCCGGCGCGCCGAGCAGGAGCTCGGCTTCAAGGCGCGCCACTCCGACCTCGGCCACGTCATCCGCTCGGCCTGGGCCTGGCACCAGAAGGCGCACCCGCGAATCGTCTGAGCAGGGGCGCCAGTCGAAGACACGCTACGCCGCCGCTGGCGGCGTATGCGCGTACTCGTCGATGAGGCTTTCCATGCGCTCGTCGTCGACCGACCAGCTGCCGATCTCGACGCTGTCACGGAAAAAATGGATGCTGTGCGCCGGTGAGCGGACGTTGTCGCCGCGAATCATCCGGAGCAGGTTTTGCGCCACGCGGCAGTGATCGCCGGGCAGCCTGAGGTCGAAGAATGCGTCGCCATAGCCCGGCAGCGGCGTGCCGGCCGAATCGCGAACTTCCATGCGCAACTGTGCCATGCTCGCATTCAACGACAGCAACGGTTTCCGCCCGGTAAATGCCGCCGCGGCGGAGATGATTCGCGACGCCGTCTACGGCGTGATCATCTCGCGTGAGACGCCGCGCGGCGCGGTGATCTCCTTCCAGGTGGAATTGGCGACATGCACAGGCGGGAACGCCGGCCGTTCGACATAGCGGCCGTCGCCGGCTTGCGCGCGCAGCTCGCCGTCACGCCAGGCGATCCGTCCGCGCGATACGGTGACGACCGGGCCGCCGGTGCAGGTGAAGCCCTCGAAGACGTTGTAGTCGATGCGGCTGACCTGGCGGGTCGCGCTGATCGTCTTGTGCATCGCCGGATCCCACACCACGAGATCGGCGTCGGAGCCGGCCATCACGGCGCCCTTGCGCGGGAAGATGTTGAGGATGCGCGCGATGTTCGCCGAGGTGACCGCGACGAACTCCTCCTTGGTCAGGCGTCCCGTTTCGACTCCCGCGGTCCATAGCAGCGGCATCCGGTCCTCCAGCCCGCCGGTGCCGTTTGGAATCCTGCGGAAGTCGCCGCGACCGAGCCGCTTCTGCGCGAGCGTGAAGGCGCAATGGTCGGTCGCGACCACCTGCAGCGAGCCGGATTGCAGCCCGGCCCACAGGCTGTCCTGATGCGACCGGTCGCGGAACGGCGGCGACATCACGCAGGCCGCGGCCTGGTCCCAGTCCGCGGCGCGATACTCGCTGTCGTCGAGCAGCAGATGCTGGATCAGAGGCTCGCCATAGACGCGCTGGCCGGCGGCGCGGGCGCGCGCGATCGCCTCATGCGACTGGCGGCAGCTGGTGTGCACGACATAGAGCGGCGCACCGGTCATGTCGGCGATCATGATCGCGCGGCTGGTCGCCTCGCCCTCCACCTCAGGCGGCCGCGAGAAGGCGTGGCCCTCCGGCCCGTCGATGCCGCGCGCCAGCATCGCCTCCTGCATTCGCGCCACGACGTCGCCGTTCTCGGCATGGACCAGCGGCATCGCGCCGAGCGCGGCGCAACGCGCAAACGAGTTGTACAGCTCGTCGTCGTTGACCATCAGCGCGCCCTTGTAGGCCATGAAATGCTTGAAGGTGTTGATGCCGTAGGTTTGGACCACGATCTCCATCTCGTCGAAAACCTGCTTCGACCAGGAGGTCACCGCCATGTGGAAACCGTAGTCGGCCGCCGCCTTCTCCGACTTGCGCCGCCAGTCCTGATAGGCGGCCAGCATCGACTGGCCGGGATCGGGGATGCAGAAATCCACCACCATCGTGGTGCCGCCGGAGAGCCCGGCCTTGGTGCCCCATTCGAAATCGTCGGCCGACACCGTGCCCATGAAGCCGAGCTCGAGATGGGTGTGCGGATCGATCCCGCCGGGGATCACGTAGCAGCCGTCGGCATCGATCACCTCGGCCGATAGCGGCGGCTCGATCGCAGTGCCCACCGCGAGAATGGTGCCGCCCTGGATCAGGACATCGGCGCGCCGGGAATGATCGTGGTTCACCACCGTGCCGCCGCGGATGAACAGTGACATCGCTTCGCCCCCGCGCTTGTCATCGCCTGAGGCGGCATCCACCTGCCGCCAAGTCGAATCTAGCGCGGGCGCGTGAAACCGCCTGATCAAATTTTGACCAGGGCAGCGCCATACTCCGGGCAGACGACGCGCAGCTGATGTCGTCAGTTGGTCACGGCGCGGCCGGCGACCGGAAGCTGCTTGGGGCGTGGTTTGACCGTCCTGCCGTTCAGGATCCGGCCGATGATGGTGTTCCGCACCAGCAGGTGATAGCTCGCCAGCATGAGAGGAAGCGCGATCAGCAGAATGAGCGCGAACTTGACCGGCCATGGCCAATCGAGCTGCGAGACCAAAAGCTGCAGCGCCATCACGATGGGCATGTGGATGATGTAGAGCCAATAGGAGGCATCGGCGAGATAGCGCCGCGTATGGCTGAAGCCGGCCAGGAAGCGTAGCGCCAGGCCGATCGCGGCGAAGGTCGTGGTCCAGATCGCCAGCGCGTAGGCGATCGCGCCCGCGAGCCTGAGCGTGGCGAGATCGACCGGAGCACTCCAGACGCGGGTTGAGACCTGCATCACCGAGAACGCCAGCATGAAGCTGAGCGCGATCAGGATCGCGGCAGCGAGCGTGTTGGACAGCCACCGTTGCTCCATGAGCCGCAGCAGCGCGATCTGCCGATGCAGCAGCCAGCCGACAGCTAAGGCACTACCAAATCCGATCCAGGCCTGGTTCGGGGTGATCAGCGACTGGTCGGGCGTGCGCACGCCGATGAAGCCGATCCAGGTCGGATCGAGACTGAGCGCGATCAGGATCGGCAATGCCAGAATCGCGGGCGCGAGCCGACTGTGCATGATCAGCGCGAACAGCCGGTCCAGCGCCGCGCGCAGCCGTCCGTCGGCGTCGGCCGCGAGCACGATCCACCGCAACAGCAGGGCCGCGGCGTAGAGTTCGATCAGCATGTAGAGAAACCACAGATGCGTCAGCGGAAAGCGCGGCAGCACCGGCGGCCAGCCGCCCATGCCCGGCGTCGGCCCGCCGTTGGGAAAGTGGCTGGCCCACACCACCAGAGCGGCCATCGGCATCATCACGAGCGGCCAGGCGACCACCAGCGGCAGCGCGATCCGTAGCAGGCGGTCCTTGACGAACCCCGCCGTGCCGCGGCGGTGCAGGCTCATGCGGGCGAAGAAGCCGGCCATCAGGAAGAAGGTCGTCATCCGGAAGATGTGGATGACGAAGGTGACGACGCCGAGAACGGCACTCGTATGGGTGTCTTCGATGAACCAGAACCGGTGCGGGCCGAGCGGCAGGAACGAGGTCGCGGCGTGCAGCACGATGCCGAGCAGCAGCGCATAGGCCCTGACCGCATCGAGCGCATGCAGCCGTTCGGAGGAGGGAGAAATGACGTTGGTCATGGCGTTCTCAGGGAAAGAGGGACGGGGCCATTTCTGCGCCCGCGCGCTATGTCGCGTTGGCCGCATCCCGGATTCGGCCAGCCGAATTCTTCAATCACCTTGCCGAATTCTCAAATCGGGTGCGGCGTCCGCGCCTCCTGCCAGCGCCTGGCGGCGGAATTCCGTCGGCGTCATGCCGGTCGCCGTCTTGAAAGCGCGGTTGAACGGCCCGATCGACTGGAAGCCGGCGTCGATCGCGATGGTCAGCACCGGCACCTCGCGCTGGCTCGGATCTGCGAGCGCGGCCTTGGCGTCGTCGAGCCGGTAGCGGTTCAGGAAGGCGTTGAAGTTGCGATAGCCCAGGCCCTCGTTGATCGCCTGCCGCAGCCGATATTCCGGCACGTTGAGCTCGGCCGCGAGGCCTCCGATCGAGAGACCCTCCCTGCGATAGATGCGCTCCACCGTCATGAGCTGGTCGAGCCGGCGCAGCAGCAGCGGCGCCACGGCATGGCGTTCGCCGGCGGTGATGTGCGCTCCCTGCGGCTCATCGGCGCCTGCAGCAGCCAGCATGGCGGGGCTCGGCAGCGCCGCCGCCGCGTTCGCTCCGAACAGAGTCCAGCTGGCGAGCATCGCAAGCGTGCACAGCGTCAGCGCGCTGATGAAGCTGCCGAGCCCGCCCGTATTGGCCGCGAGGCCAAGCACCTGTCCGGGAATCGGTAGCAGCGCCGGCCCGGCGACGAAGATGATGAAACTGAGGTTCAGGACCAGCACGGCCATGCGCAGCAGCCGCCGCCGCGCGATCAGGTCGTCGCGCCAGGTGGTCACGGTCTGCATCAGCGCGAGCAGAGAAAACGCGACCGCCACCACGGACAGGCCCTTGGCGCAGATCTTGGTGACCACAGGCCACATCGGCCAGCTCAGGGACGCCGTGAAGCCGAGGATAATCACGGCAAGCCAGACCGCGCCGTGCCACGGCTTCAGCGCAAAGTCGTCATCGAAGGCGGCGCGCGCCCACAGCCAGAACACGACCGGTTGCGCCGAGAGGATCGGCAGGGTCCACCAGAAGGTCGAGACCGGAATGAAAGGTGCAGTGGCGACGGCGAAACCGGCGCCACCCGCGGACATCGCAAGGCCGAGCACGGCCTGGCAATTGCCCGGACGCAGCCTGATCAACACGAGGACCATCATCGTGAACAGTCCACTCGCCGCGCCGCGCAGTCCGAGATCGAACGCCGTGAGACCGATGTCTTGCACGTCTATCGCATTCCACTCTGAGCTGGGCGATCATGGCATATCGCCCTTGGGGCGAACAGTCCCAGGTGGCGCGCTGCCGAAGGCTGTTCGAGCAGAAAGAGAAGGATCATGAACTCTGGAGCAAAGGTGTTCGCCCTTGCCCTCACCGTGCTGTTGTCGATGCTCCGGCTGGCTCGGGCCGGTTTGGACGACTTCAAAGTCGAAGCAATCGAGGTCGTCGGTGAGCGGGACAAAGCCGATGTCGGTGTGATGGGCGATCGGCCGCGGCCGATGATCAGGGTGACGCTATCCTCCGATGTCGATCTGCGAGGTTATAAGAGGGCCGGCTTTCATGTTGGCGTACACGGCGGTGTCTGTCTCGAGGGAAGCTTTACCGCTGACGAAACCAAGAATTTGATGGGAGCGTATGTGTACGACGAATTTGGCAACATCGATGACGATCGGGACATTCCGTCATCGGGTGCGTCGGTCTACGCCTATCACTTCTATGTCGATGTTGCCTTCAAGAGGCTTTTTGAACCCATCCCCGGGCAGTCCCCGCCGTTTTCATGGGACTTGCGCAACAAGCCGGAAGACGTTTGCTTCGTCGTCCGGGGCGGCAACATGCTCGGGGGCGGTTTCGCGACGAACCGCATGATGATTGCCGGCGCGGACATCAGCGATGCAATTCTGCGCAGCGACCTCACCAAGGAAAGCGCAAGTGCCAAGAAATCTGGCGTTCGAGATCGTCGTCGGGGAGCAAAGATCCAGGCGCCCTGAACCGCTAAGCGTCATGCCGACAGCCGTGCTGCCGGTGCCCCGTGAGGTCGCCATGGGCTGTTCATCGAGCCGCGTTGTCCGCCGCCACCAGTCCCGTCACCATCGCCTTCACCATCGCCGCGATCTGCTGGCGCAGCAGCGCCAGCGGCACGGCGATCAGCTTCTGCTCGAGACCGAGCGCGACCATGCCGTGGACCGCCGAAAACAGACTGCGCGCGATCACGCTGATGTCGTCGAACGAGCGCTGCGGAAACAATGCCGCCAGCGGCTGGTGGATGTGACGGAACAGATGCATCTGATCGGCGATGGCCCAGTCCGGCAGCGGCTTGTCGGGCGCCATGCGATGTTCGAACAGCGCGCGCCAGAGCTCGAGATTGTGGGCGGCGAAGTCGCAATAGGCCACCGCGATCCGCTCCAGCGCCGCCTCGGGGCCGGACGGGCCGGCGCTCTCGGCGGCCGACAGCTCTGCATCGAGCCGTGCCAAAGTGCGTGAGCCGACCATCAGCACCAGCTCGTCGACATCGGCGACGAGGTTGTAGACGGCGCCGTTGGCGACACCGATCTCCTGGGCGAGATCGCGCGTCTTGAGGCCCGCCAGCCCCCTCGTCTTGATCATCCGCTCGGCCGACTCGATCAGGGCCTCGCGCTGTTTCGCACGTCTTTCCAGGGTTTTAGACATTGTTTACCAAAATCTTGAGCGATGCTCAAAATAATCCTTGAGCAGCGCTCAGGTTTGCGTTAGAAGAAATCACATGAGCGATGCTCATAACAGGGAGCTGACAATGTTCAAGACTGTTCTGACGCTGTTTCGGGGCACCGTCGCCGTCGCGGAGGAGGAGCTGCAGGACCGGACCGCGCTGGTGATCCTGGATCAGCAGATGCGCGATGCGGCCGCGGCCGTCGAGCGCAGCAAGCGCGCGCTGGCGCTCGCCATCGCGCAGGACCAGCAGGAGGGCCGGCGGCTGGAGGCCACCTTGGCCCGGATCACCGATCTCGAAGTGCGCGCCACCGCCGCGCTCGACGGCGGCCGCGAGGATCTGGCGCGGGAGGCCGCGCAGGCGATCGCAGGGCTCGAGGCCGAGCGCGATGCCGCCAAGACCGCGCGGGCGCTGTTCGCCACCGAGATCAGCCGGCTGAAGAAACACGTCGCCGGTGCTGAAGCCCGCATCGCCGAGCTCGATCGCGGCCGCCGCATCGCCCGCGCTTCGGAGGCCGTGCGCAACCTGCGTCGCGGCGGCATCGAGGCGGCGCGTCCCTACGAATGCACGCTGCCGGAAGCGGAGGCGACCTTGAAGCGGCTACGCGAGCGGCAGATGGAGGCGCAGGCCGCCGACGAGGCGCTGATGGAGCTCGACGCGGCCACAGGCCCGATCACCACGGCCGAGAAGCTCGCCGAGCAGGGGTTCGGCCCGCGCATCAAGACCACTGCGGATGACGTGCTGGCGCGGCTGAAGGCCGGCCGCAACGTCCCGGCAAACTGATGTCCTTGAACGACCCATCTTAACGCATCCATCCAACTCATGTCACAGGAGCCGATCATGAACCAGAACGCCCAGCCCCACAGCGGTGCCTTCGTCACCTTCTCCTACGTCTCGTTCGCTGCCTCCGCCTTCCTCGTTGCGATCGGCGTGTTCTTCATGCCGATCGATCTCTGGATGAAGGGCTATCTGACGATGGGCATCGTCATGCTGGTGCAGACCTGCGTCACCCTGACCAAGACGCTGCGCGACCGCCACGAGAGCAGCAAGCTCGTCAACCGCATCGAGGACGCCCGCGCCGAGCGCCTGCTGATGGAGGTGTCGAAGGCGGCGTGAGCCGTGACCTCTTCGCCTTTCGTCGCGTGGAAGGAGAGGTCCGTGGTGAAGGAGAGGCCGGTGGGCGGAGCGCCCCTCACCCCACCCCTCTCCCCGTGAAGAACGGGGAGAGGGAGCGCAGCCGAACCGGAGTATGCAGTTTGCGCTGACGACTCGGCGTCAGCACGATGGATTGCTCTCCGAGCAAGAATTGAGCGACACACGAGGACTGATGGGCAAAGGCCAACGCCACGGCGCCGGTCTGCTCCCTCTCCCCGTTCTTCACGGGGAGAGGGGTGGGGTGAGGGGCAGCCACGCGGGCAGACTTTGTTGTAATGACCATCGTTCAAGCGGCGTTTACCGTGCTGACAGCATGGCTGCTCGGCGTGATCGCGCATTAACGCCCACGGCGCATATGACGCGAAGGGCAGGCAAGGCTCCGGCGAGCCATTTGCGTTGACGCCAGGCGGATGAGGGGGAATGAACATCGTCGCAGGCGCAAGGCGCATTCGTGACAATATCGGCTTCTGGATCACCGCGCTGGGTCAGGAGGCGATGGACCTGTCGCTGCGCACCCACGCGGAGTTGCGCACGCGGATCGTCGAGAGTCCGGGCACGACCTTGGACGATGCGGCGCTCGCCGCCCTCGTCGCCGATCTCCGCGCCATCGCCGGCAAGACCCTGCCCGCGGGCGATCTCACCTACGGCATTTTCTCCGGCCAGCGCGAGGCGCTCGCGCGCGCCATCATCACGCTCGTCTCCGACGCCTCGACCGGCCGGCCCATCGCCTTCAACGCGCTCGCGGTGATGCAGGTCGCGCGCGCCGGCGAGACGCAGGAGGTCATCCATCTCGGGCTCGTGATGGTCGATCCCGACGCGCGCGGCAAGGGACTGTCCGGCGTGCTGTACGGCCTGACCACGCTGCTGCTGTTCATACGCGACGGCCTGCGGCCGAAATGGATCTCCAACGTCACGCAGGTGCCGGCGGTGGCCGGCATGGTGTGCGAGACCTTCTCCGACGTCTATCCCTCGCCGCAGCCGCAGGCGCGCGCGAGCTTTGCGCATCTCGAACTCGCGCGCGGCATCATGGCTGCGCATCGCGCGGTGTTCGGCGTCGGCCGCGAGGCCGGTTTCGACGAGACCCGCTTCGTCATTACCGATGCCTATACCGGCGGCTCGGATGCGCTGAAGAAGACCTATGACGAGGCGCCGAAGCATCGCGACGACGTCTACAACGGCTTCTGCGCGCGCGAGCTGGACTACGCCAGGGGCGATGACCTGCTGCAGCTCGGCCGCATCGATCTCGCCGCCGCCCGCCGCTATCTGCTGCGCGCAATTCCCTCGGGCTCGCTGCCGGCGCTGCTGGCAACCTCGGCCGTGCTGGCGCTGCAGCGGATGATCCTGCCGCTGCTGCATTGGCTCGATGACACAAGGCCGTTCGGCACCTTGCGCCCGCGCGTTCCGTCGAGCGAGGCCGCGCAATGATGCCGGGCGTCGTCGCCGACTCCGTCGTCAATCTCTGCGGCGCAATCGGCCTTGCCGTCGCCGCCGCGATGCTGCACCGGCGCGATCCCCGGGGGCCGCTGACCGCGCGGCTGGTCGCCTTGCTGGCGCTGGTCGCCACGCTGTTCCTGCTGCGCGGCCTCGCCTGGTGGACCGACAACGCCGCGCTCGACCGCATCTCGCTGATCCCGGCGGCGCTGATCCCGCTCGGCGCGCTCGTCGTCACCGAGGGCCTGCTGCGCCGGCATGCGCATCGCGGACTGAAGATGGCGGCGCTGCTCGGCGGCGTCGTGCTCGCGCTGGCCGGTGCGCTCGGTCCGGTCGCGTTCGAGAACCACCATACGGCGGTGCTGTCGGCGTTTCAGCTCGCGGGCTTTGCGATCTGCGCCTGGCTGCTGCTCCGCCGCGACCGCGGCAGCCTGCTTGCCTGGGAGAACCGCGCCATCGATCGCGTCGCCTCCGGCGCGCTGATCGTCATTCCCTTCATCGTCACCGATTTCCGCGTGCTGGCGCCTGACATGCCGGTCCGGCTCGGCGCGCTCGGCGCGCTGCTCGCGGTGACCGCGATCCTGATCGCCGGCGCCAGCGCCGAGGCGCAGCGCCAGGGCCTGTGGCTGACCTTGCTGCGACTCTCGGGCGCGGCCGTGCTCGGCGCCGCCGCGGCAACGTTGTCACCTGACGTCGATGCGGCGCAATTGACACGTTTCTGCGCGGTCTCTGTCGCCGGCGTGCTGACGATCGGACTGCTGGGGGATGCGTTGCGCGCGATGCTCGAGGCGCGGCAGCCCGGCGTGCTCGATTCGATCAGCGCGGCGACCGCGGCGACGCGCGATGAGCTGATCGCCGAGCTCACCCGCCAGCCGATCTTCGAGAGCGCGCGACGCTATCGCGAGGCGGAGATTGCCGCCTATGATCCGCCGCTGCTGCGCGACTTTCTCGCCTCCCGCCGCGTGCTGCGCCGGGCCGACGCGCCATGGGGCCTGGCAGCGAGCGACCCTTCGGTCGAGCGCATGGTGGCGCTGATGACGGCGCGGCATGCGACGCATGTGATCGTGCTGTCGCATCAGCCGGTCGATCTCATCGTGCTCGCCGTCTCCGTGATCGCGGCCGATCCGGCCACCGAAACCGCGCTCGCACTGGTCAGGCGCCTGCTGGTGCAGGCGCCCGAGGCGGCTACGCCCACATGTGATGATGGGCGTGCTGATGCTGCGACATGTCCACCTGGGGCAGGTCGATGACGGGCGCCTCCGGGACGGTCGTCGCGGCGCCGTGTGAGGACGCGGCCGTCGGCAGCATGATCACGTTCGCGGCCGGCTGGGCCATGATCTCCGCGAGCACGGCGGCCGCGCTGGCGTTGCCGCCGCCGGTCGTCGCCAGCACCTGCGCGACGGTGGTGCCGTTGACGTCATAGGCGCCGCCATTGACCGGGATGTTGTTGCCGCCGACGTCGGCCGCGTTCTGGTGCATCTGGTCGGCGGCGGCCGCCACCAGCGCCTTGTTGCCGGTCTGGAAGCCTTCGAGAATCTTGGCGATCTCCGCGCCGAGCGTGCTCTGGTCGCCGAGCAGCTCGTTGTCGAAGCGGGCCTGGAAGATGCCGCCCTGCGCCGCGTCGAAATCGGTGACGTCCTTCTTGAACGTCATCAGGTCGGCGGTGACCTTCGCCATCGCCGCGGCGTCCCCTGCATTGACCGCCGCGATCGCCGCCTTGCCGAGCGCGTTCGACTGCGCGATGAACATGGCCCAGAAGTCGGTCTGTGCCTGGTTGTCCTGATAGGCCGGCGTCGGATTGAGGAAGTCGCCGAACTGGGTCCAGCCGTTGAGGCCGTTCTGCTGCGCCATGTTGGCGAGGTTGGTGTCGCCGGCGACGATGTCGATGATGTCGAGGAAGTCGTCGTTCAGCGCCCGGCCGATGTCGACATTGCCCGCCGCGCCGTTGATATGGGTGTTGACCAGCGCGAGCTGATCGATGATCGCGAGCGCGTGGACGCCGGTGAGTCCGCCGAACTGCAGCGGGTTGGCCGCGACCAGCGCGTTGAGGCCGGCGATCAGCGCGTCGACATCGTTCTGGATGAGTTCGACATTGCTGTCGTTGACCCCGCCGAGCAGCCGGTTGGCGGCATCGTTGAAGATCAGCCCGAGCTCGGCCAGCGTGCCCTTCGGCGCGGTCGCAGCCGTGACGCCGTCCGGCAGAAGCTGCGGCACCTGCAGGAAGCCGGTGGCGCCGTCGGCATTGGTGGTCTTGCCGGCGAGCGTCGGATCGTTGTTGACGACGTTGAGAATGTCGAGATGCGCGTTGCGCAGCGCGGTCTCCGCGGCGGCGATGCTGCCGAACGCGCCGCCGCCGGTCACCGAGGCCATCGCGGCATCCTGCGCGATCGTGATGTCGGCGAGGATCTTGTTGACGCTGGCGAGCGCCTGGCCGTTGAACTGGCCGGCCGCGACCATCGCCTTCAGCCCGTCCTGAATCACGGTGAGGTCGCCGGTGTAGTTGTAGACGCTGCCCAGCCCCTGGCCGCCTTCCTCGACGACGTTGCGCCACAGCCCGCCTTCCAGAAAGCGCGTCGCGTCGTTGAAGACGATGCCGAGATCGGCAAAGCCGAGTGCCGGCGTCGGCGGCGTGGGTGTGGGCGGAGTCGGTGTCGGCGGAGTCGGAGTGGGAGGCGTGGGGCACGGCGGCGGCGCCGGCTGGCAATGATGATTGTGATGGTGGTGGTGATGGTTGTGATGATGATGATCGTGGTGACTGTCGTGATGGTGACGGTGATGGCGCGTCATGTCCGATGGTCTCCCCAATGCTGCGCACCCCCCAACGCGTTCGCCGGCGCGCGATTTGTTGCGGCTGACGCGGGTGCGGTGATGGCGCCGATCTGACGCCTGCTTCGTGGCGGCTTCGCGCAGGGATTGTGGAATGCGTCTGCGTCAGATTGTCGTGCCGTGCGACCGCGGCAGCTGCGGCGTCTCATCGCTTGACGGCGAATGTCTCGCTGCCTTGTGGACGAGCGGTCGGGCGCGATGCCCGCCGCGATTCAGCGAGTTGCAGACACATTCGACGCCGTGATTCGCGCGATGATGCCGTTGCGGGAAGCCGATTGCGACGATCCGACGCGCCGGGAACCGGCACGTCGCCGTGTGGTGACGACGCGCCGCTGCCGCGGCGTGACCGGATCATGGCGATGTCTTCACGAATGTCGCAAAGGCGTCGGTATAGTCCGCATGCCAGCGCGACAGCGGCGGCCGGTTCTCGACGATGTCGCCGGCCGCCCACAGGATGCGCCGCTCGTCGAGCAAACGCGGCACGTCATTGTCGGGACACAGCACGTAGAAGTCGCCGGCGGAGACGCGCTCCAGCATGAAATCGACGGTCTGCTCCGGCGTCCATGCGCCGGCGGGCTTCTCGACGCGGCCATTGGCGGTGAGCGGCGTGAACACGAAGCCGGGAATGAACAGATGCGCCGTCACCTGGCAATTCGGCGTGTTGCGCAATTCGTGCTGCAGCGCCTCGGTGAACGCCTTCACGCCGGCCTTGGAGACGTTGTAGGCGGGATCGCCGGGCGGCGTGGTGATGCCCTGCTTGGAGCCGGTGTTGATGATCAGCGCCGGCCGCCCTTGCGCGATCATGTTGGGCGCGAATATTTGCGAGCCGTGGATGATGCCCCACAAATTGACGCCGAGAATGCGCTGCCAATTGTCCTCCGGCCCGAACATCTTGCTGCCCGGCTGGATGCCGGCATTGTTCATCAGCACGTCGACGCGGCCGAAGCGCGCGCGCACCGCCGCCTCCAGCGCGGCCACGCTGTCGCGGCTGCTCACATCTGTCTTGGCGGTCATCACCGCGGCCTTGCCGCGCGACGCGGCGGCGCCGACCTTGGCGGCCGCCGCGTTCAGCCGGGCCTCGTCGACATCGGCGATGCAGACGTTCAGGCCGCGCTCGGCGAAGCGGATGGCGGCGGCGAGGCCGATGCCGGAGGCGCCTCCGGTGACGACGGCGGTGTGATCGGCTGACAGAGCAGGGTGGGGCACGGCGTATTTCTCCGGCTGGACGAGAAAACATCTGTCTATGACGTCCGGACGCGGCCGCAAGATCATTCGGTTCGCGGCATGACAGGTCTTCGCGGCTGCAACGCGAGCGACGGCCTACAGTTGCAGGGCGCCCGCTTTCGGCATTCCGCTTTCAGCATGGAGGGTCTGCTCGTGCGGAGGTCGCACCAACATTGCCACCGTCATGTTTTGCGAACAAGATGATCCCAACCGACAATCCTAATGACAATCCTGGGGGAGAAATGCTGCCTGCGCTGTTTTCGCCGCTGACCATCGGTCCGTATCATCTCAAGCATCGCGTCGTGATGGCGCCGCTCACGCGCATGCGCGCCGCCAGGGAGACGCTCGCGCCGCGTCGGCTGAACGTCGAATATTATGCGCAGCGCGCGACTCCGGGCGGCCTGCTCATCGCCGAGGCCTCGCCGGTGCTGCCGACCGGCACCGGCAGCCCGAACGTGCCCGGTATCTACAGCGAAGCCCAGATCGCCGGCTGGAAGCAGGTCGTCGACGCCGTCCATGCCAAGGGCGGAGTCATCTTCCTGCAGCTCTGGCATGTCGGCCGCGTGTCGCATTCCTCGTTCCAGCCGGGCGGCGCGCTGCCGGTGGCGCCGTCAGCGATCGCGATCGGCGATGATCTCAAGGCGATGACGGCGGAAGGGAAGGGCGCCGCCTATGAGACGCCGCGCGCGCTGGAAACCGATGAGATCCCCGCGCTCGTCGCCGCCTATGGCCAGGCCGCGCGCAACGCGATGGCGGCCGGATTCGACGGCGTCGAGGTGCACGGCGCGAACGGCTACCTGATCGAGCAGTTCCTGCAGACCCGCAGCAACCAGCGCACCGACCGCTATGGCGGCTCCATCGAGAACCGCTGCCGCTTCCTGCTCGAGGTCACCGAAGCCGTGATCGCGGCCTGCGGCGCCGACAAGGTCGGCGTGCGGCTGTCGCCCTATGGCATCGCCAACGGCTCCGGCGAGGCCGAGCCGATGCCGCTGTACACGCATGCGATCGAGGCGCTCAACAAGCTCGGCATCGCCTATCTGCACCTGATCGAGCCGCGCTCCTCCGGCGCCGGCCGCGCCGACGTCAATTGGCAGAACGTGCCGTCGGCGATTGCCCTGTTCCGTCCGGTCTGGAAGGGCGTGCTGATCGGCGCCGGCGGCTTCACCGGCCAGCCGGCGGAGGCCGCCGTGGCCGGCGGCCAGGCCGATGCCATCGCCTTCGGCCGCTACTTTATCAGTAATCCGGACCTGCCGGCCCGCCTGCAGCACGGCTGGCCGCTGACGCCGTACAACCGGCCGACCTTCTACGGCGGTGAGGAGAAGGGCTACACGGATTATCCGGCGTATGACGCGACGGTGAACGCGTAGCGCCGGCGCTCTCTCCACCGTCATTGCGAGGAGCGAAGCGACGAAGCAATCCAGAGTCGCGCGCGCCGCCCCTGGATTGCTTCGCTCCGCTCGCAATGACGGGGAAAGAGCTTGCACTCAGACTGAGGCTGTGTTGCTCGGAGGGAATCGTATGAAAAACCGCACCACCGGACGCTCGGCCTTTCTCGCGCTGCTCAAGGACGAGGGCATCACGCATCTGTTCGGCAATCCCGGCACCACCGAGCTGCCGGTCATGCACGCGCTGAAGGATCATCCCGATCTCACCTACGTCATGGCGATGCAGGAGAGCCTGGTGGTGGCGATCGCCGACGGCTTCAGCCGCGCCTCGGGACGGCTTGTCGCCTGCAACGTCCATGTCGCGCCCGGCCTCGGCAATGCGATGGGATCGCTCTACAACGCGCAGTTCACGGGCACGCCGATGATCCTGACCGCCGGCCAGCAGGAGCAGGGTCACGGCCTGATGGAGCCGCTGCTCTATGGCCCGCTGGTGCGCATGGCCGAGCCGCTGGTGAAATGGGCGGTGGAAGTGACGCGGCTGGAGGACCTGCCGCGCATCGTGCGTCGCGCGGCGAAGGTTGCGACCACCCCGCCCACGGGCCCGGTCTTCATCTCGCTGCCCGGCGACATCCTCAACGCCGAAGCCGGCATCGAGCTCGGCCGCTCGACCCGGGTCGATGCGCGCGTGCAGCCGTCAGCCGACGCGCTGCGAGCGCTGGCGCAGCGCATCCTCAAGGCGCAGCGGCCGGTGATCATCACCGGTGACGAGATCGTCAAGAGCGATGCGCTGCAGGCCGCTGCCGATTTCGCCTCTGCGCTGGGCGCGCCCGTGCATCAGCAGTCCGCGCCCTATGGCTCGCATTTCCTCTCCGAGCATCCCTGCTACATCGGCTCGCTGTCGCGCGCCCAGAAGCAGGTGCGCGATCTGCTTGCGCCGCATGATCTCCTGATCGTGCTCGGCGCCGACCCCTTGCGGATGTCCGTGCACAGCGAGATCGAGCCGCTGCCGGAGGGATTGCCGATCGTGCAGATCGGCCTGGTCGATTGGGAGCTGGGCAAGAACTTCGGCGCGGAGATCGCGCTCAAGGCCGACGTCCGCGAGACTCTCCTGCAACTCACGCCACTGCTGCGCGAGCTTGGCGGCTCGGCCTTGCAAGCGACGTCTCAGGCGCGCATTGCGGAGCTGGCCTCGAAGAACTGGATCGCGCGGCGCCGCACGCTGACCGCGCAGATTGAGACGGCATGCGAGCGGATGCCGATCGATCCCGATTATCTGGCGCTGCAGGTGGCCGAGGCGATGCCGGAGCACGGCATCCTCGTCGACGAGGGCCTGACCTCGGCGCGCTACATGACCGCGCTCTGGCCGTATCGCGACCGCTACAATTATCACGGCCTCGCCTCCGGCGGCATCGGCTGGGGCCTGCCGGCGTCGGTCGGCGTCAGCCTCGCCAATCCCGATCGTCCCGTGGTCTGCTACTCCGGCGACGGCAGCGCGATGTATTCGATCCAGGCGCTGTGGACCGCCGCCCACCACAAGCTGCCGCTGTCGGTCGTGATCGTCAACAATGGCGGCTACCGCATCATCAAGCAGCGCCTGCTGTCGTTCCACGGCGACGACAACTACATCGGCATGGATTTCGCCGATCCGCCGGTGGATTTCGCCGGGCTGGCACGGTCGCTCGGCTGCGAGGCGCTGCGCGTTAGCGATCCGCGCGAGCTGAAGCCCGTGTTGTCGGAGGCCTTCCGGCGGCCGGGAGCGAAGCTGATCGAGGTCATGGTGAGCAACGCCGTGAATTGAAGCGACGCTGCCTCATCCCCGCTCTCGTCATTCCGGGGCACGCGGATCTCGGACAGCGCAGCTGTCCGAGATCTGCGTGAGCCCGGAATCCATACTCACAGGCGGACGTTTGGAAGCGGGATGGACATGACCACCTCGCCTTCTCATAGCCGCCTGTGGTTATGGATTCCGGGCTCATCCAAGTGCGGGGACGGCTTTGCCGTCCCCGCACTTGGATGCCCCGGAATGACGACCCTCACAAGCAGCCTCAAAGAATTCGCTTTACGAATATCCGAAGATGTGCTTTATTTCCGAAATCCCGCCTCGATACGGAGGGGCGCATCGCGATCGTCACGACACGCGAGGTGGGGTGCGACGGCTGTCGGCATGCCGCAGCGTGGGGAAGCCCGCGCGGACGAACGGCATCTGGCGGACGCAAAGGCGTGTGGTCCTGGCACCCCGACGCTGGTGCCAAGTCGCGGGCGATGATCCCGCCGACGACGGTGGCTATCAAGCCGGACACCGGGGAGAGCGCGCTATACGCGTGAAAACCGTCGCGCGGGGAATGCCGGATGACTGGCTGAACCTGTGGTGACTGCCGCCTGCTACTCTTTCTGCAGGCGGGCCATGGGTTGCGGCCAGCACCCGGCATTCCCCGCGCCCTCCGTCTTTCGAGGGTGTTCACAGCTCCAAGCTCGGATGCGCCATTGCATCGCGAGAACGAGGGCGCGCGTGCCCGTCGTTCATACCCCTTAGGCGCGAGGCGGGTGGTTCCGAAATCCGGGACAAGGCCGATGCTCCACTGAATTCAAACCCAGCCCCTTCCGCTTCTGCCGCGATCCCGATATGACGCCGCCTTCGTTGTGACTGGAAAAGCGCCATGACCAGGATTGATGCAATCGCCCGTGCCCGTCAGAGCCTGACCGGCGGAGACTTCCTGGCCGAGCTAGGCCGGCGGGTCGCCTATCGCACCGAGAGCCTCAATCCCGAGCGCAAGGACGAACTCGCTGCCTATCTGACCAAGGAGCTGACGCCATCCTTCGCCGAACTCGGCTTTTCCTCCGAACTCGTGCCGTCGCCGAGCGGCCGTGCGCCGTTCCTGATCGCGACCTATCATGAGAGCGACAGCGCCCCGACGGTGCTGAGCTACGGCCACGGCGACACGGTCGACGGCATGACCGGCGAATGGCGCGATGGCCGCGATCCCTGGGTGGTCACTCCCGACGGCAACCGGCTCTATGGCCGCGGCACCGCCGACAACAAGGGCCAGCACAGCATCAACATGGCGGCGCTGCGCGCGGTGCGCGACGCCCGCGGCGGCAAGCTCGGCTTCAACGCCAAGTTCATCATCGAGATGGGCGAGGAGATCGGCTCGCCGGATCTTGCCAAGGTGGCCGACCTCAAACGCGACACCTTGAAAGCCGACGTCTTCATCGGCTCCGACGGCCCGCGGCTGTCGACCGCGCGGCCCACCATCTTTCTTGGCTGCCGCGGCGGCATCCGGCTGCATCTCGACGTCAATCTGCGCGAGGGCGGCAATCACTCCGGCAATTGGGGCGGCGTGCTCGCCAATCCAGCCACCATCCTCGCCAACGCCATCGCCACCTTGGTGGATGGTCAAGGCCGCATCAAGCTGGACTCGCTGAAGCCGCCGCGCCTCACCAACGCGATCCGTGCCATCCTGGCCGACGTGAAGGTCGAGCCGACCGCCGACGAGCCGGCGCTGTCGGACAATTGGGGCGAGGACGGACTCACTCCGGCGGAGCGGCTCTATGCCTGGAACACGCTCGAAGTGCTGGCGATCTCCTCGGGCAATATTGACAAGCCGGCGAACGCGATTCCCGGCCGCGCCCGCGCCGTGCTGCAGCTGCGCTTCGTGGTCGGCACCAAGGTCGACACCATCGTTGAGGATGTGAAGGCCCATCTCGTCGCGCACGGCTTCCCGATGATCGAGGTCAGCATGACGCAAGGCTTCGCGGCTTCGCGGGCCGACATCGACAGCCCCTGGATCACATGGGCGGCGGACTCGATCAAGATGAGCACCGGCAAGGCGCCCGCCGTGCTGCCGAACTTCGGCGGCTCGCTGCCGAATGACGTGTTTGCCGACGTGCTGAAGATGCCGACCATGTGGGTCCCGCACTCCTATCCCGGCTGCTCGCAGCACGCGCCGGATGAGCACATTCTTGTGGACGTCACGGAGGAGGCGCTGGGTCTGATGGCCGGGCTGTTCTGGGATCTGGGTGAGTTGCGGAAGCCGCTGTGAGTTGGGAGCTTGGATGGGCCGCGCGTCTCGGGGCAGCGACGGTCTCAACCTCGCCCCGCTTGCGGGGAGAGGTCGGATTGCATCGAAGATGCAATCCGGGTGAGGGGGGCTTTCCGCACGGTCGGTGGGTGTGGTTGCCCCTCACCCCAGCCCTCTCCTCGTGAAGGACGGGGAGAGGGAGCACACTGCGAGCGTGGAGGGAGCGCCGATTCCAAACGAGCAGGGTCGCTCGCACGAGCGGGAACCAGAGCGAGAGTTGATGAGCACATACCGGTGCCGCTTCAGACTTTCGTCGCGTCGCCCGACCGCCGCGGCCCTCGTAGTTTACCATCCCGGCGTTCGGCGCTGCACTCTCAGGCCGAATCTCTTGTCGAACGGGGCGCTGGACAGGCAATTTGTCGCAAGCGTCCGAGAACTTGCCGCCGCGGGGCGGTCTATGGTGCCCGCGCTCGTCCGGCCGGAGATCATCCGAGGCCGGGCGGGACGATTTTGAGTTGGCTCAGGTTTATGCAAGCATCCGGCACTCAGCCGGATTGAGGAGATACAGATGAAGCAGCTTCGCCTATTTGGTCTGGCCTTTGCCGCCGCGCTCTGCGCCGGCCAGGCGCAGGCCGAGGACCTGACGGGGACCCTGAAGAACATCAAGGAGACCGGCGCCATCACCCTCGGCGTTCGCGATTCCTCGATTCCGTTCTCCTATCTCGACGACAGCCAGAAGCCGATCGGCTTCGCCATCGACATCTGCATGGGCATCGTCGATGCCGTGAAGAAGGAGCTCAAGCTCGACAAGCTCGAGGTCAAGCTCAACCCGGTGACGTCGTCGACCCGCATCCCGCTGCTCGCCAACGGCACCATCGATCTGGAATGCGGCTCGACCACCAACAATGCCGAGCGCCAGAAGCAGATCTCCTTCACCAACACCCACTTCCTGACGGCGAGCCGCTACGTCACGAAGAAGGCGAGCAACATCACCAAGATCGATGATCTGAAGGGCAAGACGGTCGTGTCGACCGCCGGCACCACCAACATCAAGCAGCTCACCGAAGCCAATGCCGCGCGCAACCTCGGCATCAACATCATCCCGGCCAAGGATCACGCCGAGGCTTTCCTGATGGTCGAGACCGATCGCGCGGTGGCGTTCGTGATGGACGACATCCTGCTCGCCAGCCTCGTCGCCGGCTCCAAGGATCCGGCCGCCTACGTCGTCTCCAGCGACGCGTTCTCCAAGCCCGAGCCGTACGGCATCATGCTGCGCAAGGACGATCCGCAGTTCAAGAAGGTCGTCGATGCCGCCACCGCCAAGATCTACACCAGCGGCGAGGGCGCCAAGCTGTACGACAAGTGGTTCATGCAGAAGATCCCGCCGAAGGGCCTCAACCTGAACACCCCGATCTCCGCCGAGCTGAAGGCCGAATTCGCGAAGCCGTCGGATTCGCCGGATCCCGAGTCGTACAAGCCGTAAGCTGAAGTCGCAGCTCTCGCCGCGATGGCGGTGCGCTCCCCTCCCCCTTGCGGGGAGGGGTCGGGGGTGGGGGTCCCAGCAGAGACTGCCCGTGTGGACCCCCACCCCAACCCTCCCCCGCAAGGGGGGAGGGAGCGCAGCGTCGCTTGTGGCGACGTCCCGTGATCCGACTGTGAGCTAATCCCTCAGGACACCCCCGTGAACTACACCTGGAACTGGCACATCTTCCTGGAGCCGAACCCGACCGGGGCCGGCACCTATTTCGACATGCTGCTGGCGGGGCTGAAGGTCACGATCGTGACCTCGCTGTCGGCCTGGGTGATCGCGCTGATCTTCGGCACGATCGTCGGCATCCTGCGCTCGCTGCCGTCCAAGCTCGCGACCTGGATCGGTTTTCTCTACGTCGAATTCTTCCGCAACATGCCGCTGCTGGTGCAGCTGTTCCTGTGGTTCTTCGTGCTGCCGGAGCTGCTGCCGCGCGCCGCGGGGCTGTGGCTGAAGCAGATGCCGAATGCGCCGTTCTACACGGCCGCCGTCGGCATCGGCCTGTTCATGTCGGCGCGCGTCGCCGTGCAGCTCGCGGCCGGCATCGGCTCGCTGCCGCGCGGCCAGAAGATGGCGGCGACCGCGCTCGGCCTCACCACCTTGCAGGTCTACCGCTACGTGCTGCTGCCGATGGCCTTCCGCATCATCCTGCCGCCGCTGACGTCGGAGTTTCTCAACACCGTCAAGAACAGCGCGGTCGCGATCACCATCGGCCTGATCGAGCTGACCGGCGCGGCCCGCGCGATGCAGGAATTCTCGTTCCAGGTGTTCGAGGCGTTCAGCGCCGCGACCCTGATGTATCTCGTCATCAACATCATCGTCGTGATCGGCATGCGCCTCCTGGAGCGCGCGGTGGCGATCCCTGGCTACATCACGGGCAAATGAGATGCTGGCCAATTTCGATTTCGACGTCATCCGCCGCTCGCTGAGCTATCTGTTCATCGACGGCATGACATTCACCTTGACGCTGACCGTGCTGTCGGCGACCGGTGGTCTCATCTTCGGCACCCTGATCGCGCTGATGCGGCTGTCCGGCTATCGCGTGATGGGCTGGATCGCCGGGCTCTATGTCGACTTCATGCGATCGCTGCCGCTGGTGCTCGTGATCTTCTGGTTCTACTTCCTGGTCCCCTATATCGGGCAGTGGATCACCGGCTCGTCCCGGCCGATCAAGGTCGGCGCCTTCGCCTCCTCGCTGATCACCTTCATCATGTTCGAGGCGGCGTACTTCTCCGAGATCATGCGCGCCGGCATCCAGTCGATCTCGCGGGGACAGCCGGCCGCGGCTTCGGCACTGGGCCTGACCTACGCGCAGACCATGCGCTACGTCGTGCTGCCACAGGCGTTCCGCAACATGCTGCCGGTGCTGCTGACCCAGACCATCGTGCTGTTCCAGGACACCTCGCTGGTCTACGTGCTCTCGATCCCGGACTTCCTCGGCGCCGCGTCGAAGGTCGCGCAGCGCGACGGCCGCCTGGTCGAGATGTACCTGTTCGCAGCTCTGGTCTACTTCACCATCTCCTGCATCGCGTCCTACGGCGTCCGCCGCCTGCAGTCGCGCATCGCCATCATCAGGTAGTCGGCTCCCATGATCGAAATCAGCCACGTCAACAAATGGTACAGCCCGACCTTCCAGGTGCTGAAGGACTGCACGACCTCCGTCGCCAAGGGCGAGGTCGTGGTGGTCTGCGGACCCTCCGGCTCCGGCAAGTCGACGCTGATCAAATGCGTCAACGCGCTGGAGCCGTTCCAGGACGGCACGATCACGATCGACGGCCTCAAGGTCAATGACTCGAAAACCAACCTGCCGAAGCTGCGCTCGCGCGTCGGCATGGTGTTCCAGCACTTCGAGCTGTTTCCGCATCTGAAGATCATCGACAATCTCTGCCTCGCCCAGCAGAAGGTGCTGGGCCGCGGCCACGCCGAGGCCGAGACCAAGGGCATGAAGCTGCTGGAGCGCGTCGGCCTCAAGGAGCACGCGCAGAAATTTCCCGCGCAGCTCTCCGGCGGCCAGCAGCAGCGCGTCGCCATCGCGCGCGCGCTCGCGATGGACCCGATCGCGATGCTGTTCGACGAGCCGACCTCGGCGCTCGATCCCGAAATGATCAGCGAGGTGCTCGACGTCATGGTCGATCTCGCCCGCGAGGGCATGACCATGATGGTCGTCACCCACGAGATGGGTTTTGCCAAGAAGGTCGCCCACCGCGTCATCTTCATGGACCGCGGCGAGATCGTCGAGGACGCCAAGAAGGAAGACTTCTTCGGCCAGCCCCGCAGCGAGCGCGCCCAGCAGTTCCTGTCGAAGATTTTGTCGCATTAGCGTTCGAAGTTGTTCGCGGATTTAGTCGCAGACGACAGTCTGCTCCCTCTCCCCGTTCTTCACGGGGAGAGGGGTGGGGTGAGGGGCAACCGCACGAGAAGTGCATGCGGTATGAACCGGGCTGAGTCCTGACATTCTAGACCGGGTTGATTCCTGACAGGCAAGCTTCGTCCGATTCGAAGGA
>NZ_JBNPTW010000010.1:0-243234 GCF_051167855.1 Bradyrhizobium sp. HKCCYLRH3099 | reverse complement strand
GCTGGAGATCTCCTCGATCTCTTCCCGGAAAAGGAGTGCGCCAACTATCTCAGAAACTCAGGATATGTTTCCGTATAAAAACAGCATGCTCTAATCCAATCAGCATCCCCCGGTATGGGTCCCGGCTCGGAGGCCGGGACGACAGCGGAATGCTGAGTGGCAGTTGAGGTCCAAAAGACAGGCGACCTACACCCCCTGCAGCACGAAGCGGCGGTCGAGCTTCTGCACCGGGCGGGCGTTCATCGGATACAGCTTCGCGAACTTCGCCACATCGGCTTCGGCGACCTGGATCGGTTCGGCCAGCAGCAGCCATTCGACGACCTCCGAGCAGGGCGGCGTCGTCAGCGAGCCGGCGTAGCGATAGTGGATGCGGCGGTTGGGCAGCATCATGTTGGGATTGATGCGCGGATCGGCCTTGACCGCGGGGCCCTCCTTCTCCGGCATCGTCGCCACGATGTGAGAGAATGCAGGATTCGGGCGGCCGGTGGTCATCAGCACGCCGAGTACGGCGAGTCCGCCGGAGGCGGCGCGGTGTACGAAATGTGCTTCCATCGGAAAATTCTTGCCGCCGATATGATGCTCGCTCGGCCGGTGGAAGTGCACCTGCAGGAGCTTGTAGGTGGTACCGCCGAGCTTCAGCGTGCCGCTGCCGTCGGCGAAGTTGAGCTGGATGGTGTGGCCGTTGTTGACGATGGTGTCGGCAGTGCTGGCCCAGGACAGCTTGAAATCCGGCAGCCGCGCCCGGGTCGGGTTCTCGATGTCGATCGGCGATTGCTGCGTGCCGACGCTGCAGACCTTGTTGGCGGCGTCGAGATCGCCCCATTTGGCGGGGCCGGTCGCGCCCTCATAGCTCCAATGCGGCGCGCCTTCGGCGGCGAAGCCAGGCTGGGCGCAGACCGGGCATAGAGCGAGCCCGGCGAGAGCCTTCAAAGCGTTGCGGCGGTTCATGGAAATCTCCAAAGCTAAGCTGTGATGCAGGCAATCGGTGCGGCCCGTCAGGGCCTCGGCGCGACGGCGAATCGCACCGGCTGAAGAGAGCCGAATCGGGTTAATCCTTACTGAGGAACCGTCCTACATCCAGGCTTATCCGTGTTGCCACGGGGACAACTTATGCGGGCCGTGGCCGGCGACCGCGGGACAATCGATGCTTGAGTTCGAAGGTGCCTGCCGATACGGTCGGCCGCATCCCGAAAACCGCAGCAAACTCAAGATCAAGCCAGGACGCGTCAACGTGCCCAAAATCTACAAAATCTGCTCAGCTTCGGCCTGGCGCGAGGCAGAGCGGCAGGGTGTCTATCGCGGCAGTGCCGACGATCTGCGCGACGGTTTCATCCATTTTTCGACCGCGTCGCAGGTCCCGGAGACCGCCCGCAAGCACTTTTTCGGGCAGAGCGCGCTGTTCCTGGTCGAGGTCGAAGCGGATGTGCTCGGCCCCGGCTTGCGCTGGGAGCGCTCGCGCAATGACGAATTGTTCCCGCATCTTTATGGCGAGCTCGACGTCGGCGCCGTGACCGCCGTTCACCAGATGCACAGCCGTGCCGACGGCGGCCACGACATCCCGGAACTTCAGCCGTGATCCGCGCCTTCGACCAGCTCTCGCTGCCGCTGCTCCGCTGGCTCGACGCCGAGGATGCGCACCGGCTCGCCATCCAGGGCCTGAAGCTGCTGCCGGCGATCAAGCCGCGGCCGGATGATGCCAAGCTGGCGGTGCGCGCCTTCGGGCTCAACTTCCCGAATCCAGTCGGCATGGCCGCGGGCTTCGACAAGAATGCCGAGGTGCCCGACGCGCTGCTGCGGCTCGGCTTCGGCTTCGTCGAGATCGGCTCGGTCACCCCGCGGCCGCAAAGCGGCAATCCGCGGCCGCGGCTGTTCCGGCTGGAGCGCGACGAGGCGGTGATCAACCGCATGGGCTTCAACAATGACGGTGCCGAAGCCGTGCTGCGCCGGCTGGCCGGCCGCGCCAGCCAGGGCGGCATCGTCGGCGTCAATGTCGGGGCGAACAAGGATTCCACCGACCGCGTCGCCGACTATGTCCGGCTGATCGAGACCTTCGCGCCGGTGGCGAGCTATTTCACCGTCAACATCTCCTCGCCGAACACGCCGGGCCTGCGCAACCTGCAGCAGGCCTCGCAGCTCGACGAGCTGCTGTCCAAGGTGCTGGAGGCCCGCGACCGCGTCCGCCGCAAGGCCGGCGACACCCCGGTGCTGCTCAAGATCGCGCCCGATCTCAGCCTCGCCGAGCTCGACGATGTCGTTCACGTCGCGCGCTCGCGCGGCGTCGACGGCATGATCGTGTCGAACACGACGCTCGCCCGGCCGAACTCCCTGCGCGAGCAGCTGCGCGCCAAGGAGCAGGGCGGTCTCTCGGGGCGGCCGTTGTTCCGGCTGTCGACCCGCATGGTCGCGGAAACCTTCGTCCGCGTCGAGGGCGCATTCCCGCTGATCGGCGTCGGCGGCATCGACACGGGCGGCGCCGCGCTGACCAAGATCCGCGCCGGCGCCAGCCTGATTCAGTTGTACTCCTCGCTGGTCTACAAGGGCCTCGGCCTGGTCGAGAGCATCAAGGCGGATTTGACATCGACGTTGCTGCGGACGGGGCGAGATTCGCTGTCGGAGATCGTCGGCGCCGATGCCGCGACGATCACGGCGGAGGACTGGCCGGTTTAGTGCAGCCGAGCTGTCGCCTCACCCACCGCTGTCATCCCCGCGCAGGCGGGGATCCAGTACGCCGCAGCGGCTGTGATTGAATCGAGACGGCACGGCGTACTGGATCATCCGCCTCCGCGGATGATGACAGCTTACGGTGTGGATCCGGCCGGGCTTTTCCCGAACGACACCCTCAACAGCGCCGGATAGCGTGCCGCTTGGAAGCCGCCGCGCGCCGCGTAGAAGCTCAGCATCGCGATCCACAATCCCGTGTTGCCGAAGCCGCGCAGCGCGAGCCAGGTGCCGAAGAACACGATCAGCGCCGCGATCATGAGGTTGCGCATGTCGCGTGCCCAGGTCGCGCCGATGTAGACGCCGTCGAACGCGAAGGCGAATACCGACAGCAGCGGCGACGCCACGACATAGGGCAGATAGTCGCGCGCGGCGCTGCGCACGGCGTCGCTCGATGTCATCACGTCGATCAGCACGGGTCCGAACAGCACGAAGATGACGGCCACCGCGAGCGCGAAGCCGAAGCCCCAGGCCAGCACCAGCCGCGTGGCGCCGGCGAAGGCGCCGCGGTTGCGCGCGCCATAGGCATGGCCGCAAAGCTGCTCGGCGGCGTTGGCGAGCCCGTCGAGGAAGAACGCCGCCACCAGCAGGAAATTGTTCAGCACCGCGTTGGCGGCGAGCGTGGTGTCGCCGGCGCGCGCGCCCTGCGAGGTGAAGAACAGGAAGGCCACGATCATCGCCGCGGTGCGGATCATGATGTCGCGATTGACCGCCATCATGTGCATCAGCTTGGCGCGGTCGAGCAGCAACGGCAGCGACAGTCCGCTCGCCGTCGAAGCCAATCGCCGCGCCAGCACGAGGCCGATCACGACGCCGACGGCCTCGGCGATGACGGCTGCGATCGCGGCGCCGGCGATGCCCGCCCCCCACACCTGCACCAGCAGGATGGTCGCGGCCATGTTGATCAGGTTGATCGCGACCTGGACACCGAGCGCCAGCCGCGCGCGCGCCAGTCCGACCAGCCAGCCGAGCAGCACGTAGTTGGCGAGCGCGAGCGGCGCCGACCAGATCCGGACCACGAAATAGGTGCGGGCGGCGCCGAGCACGGCGTCGCTACCGCCCATGATGTCGAAGATAATGGCGGCGAGCGGCACCTGCAGCACGATCAGTCCGAGGCCAATCACCGCGGCCAGGGCCAGGCCGCGAATCAGCACCATCAGGATCTCGTCCCGTTCGCCGGCGCCGAGCGACTGCGCGGTGAAGGCCAGCGTGCTGGCGCGCAGAAAGGCGAACAGCCAGAACAGGCAATCGAAGATCACCGAGGCCATCGCGACACCGCCGAGCATCGCGGCCTCGCCGAGCCGGCCGATCGCCGTGGTCGAGACGATGCCGATCAGCGGCGTCGTCAAATTGGCGATCATCGCGGGGCCTGCGATGTCGAACACCTGCGCGCTGGTGACGGTCGATCGGTGGGGCGCGGGAGAATGCAACGGAATGCTCGCTCGCCATGCCGGCCCATCCGCCGCGCTGCTGCGGCGGATTTCAGCCCTGGTCTGTGCTGAGCATAGTCGCTGCGCCCGGTATGAAGCTATAGATCAATCGTCATACCGTCATGCGCCGCTGTGTGAGTGAGGCCCGCCACCCGCCGCAGCATGTCGTCGCTCATATGGGTGAGCACCAGCCGTTTCGGCCTGATCTCCGCGAGATGCGCCTCCAGTGCCGCGAGGCTGAGATGGTTCTTCACGGGTTTGGCGAACGTATAGGCCTCGGCGATGAGCAGGTCGGCATCGCGGCCGAGCGGGACCAGGCTGTCAGTCCATTCGGTGTCGGCCGTGTAGGCGACGATCCTGCCTTCCGCCTCGATGCGGTAGCCGAGAAACGGACCGCCGGAGTTGCCGTGCACGACCGCGAACGGCGTCACGCCGACCTCGCCGAACCGCACGGGCTGCCCGGGCGCCAGCTCGATCACCGACAGCTCGAACTTGCGCGGCGTGCGCGACGAATGCTCGAACATCGTTTCCATCGCCTGCGTCAGCCGTGTCGCGATGCCGGCAGGGCCTGCGATCACCAGCGGCTGCGTCCGCCGCGAGAACTGCGCGTCGAGCAGCAGGAAGGGCAGACCGGCGAAATGATCGCCGTGGAAATGCGTGATCAGGATCAGCCCGACATCGTTGCAGGCGATGCCGAGCCGCTTCAGCGCCGGCAGCGCCGAGGCACCGCAATCGATCAGCAGGTCGGTCGCCGCGCCCGTCAGATGGAAGCAGGTGTTGGACCTGCCGCCCGAGCCGAACGCGTCCCCGCAGCCGACGAAGCGAAGCTGCATCGGCTGCGCCCGCTTCACCGTCCGCGCGGCGCGAAAATGCGCGACAGGAACCAGACCGGGATCACGATCACGGCGCCGAGCAGGAAGTAGCGCCACAGCCAGTTGAAGGCGTCGAAGCCGAGCTCGTAGAGCCGGATGAACAGCAACTGGATGCTATGCAGAATGTTGAGCGGATCGAACCCGATCGCCGACAGCACCACGCCGACCAGGATCGACAGCAGCACCAGCCGGAACGCCACCCCCACGGGAGAGCCGCCGAGAAACCGATACAGGCCATCCGAGCTGCGGGCGCGGCCGGGATAATCCCTGATGTCGTTCGACATGTCATCGTCTCCAAGGCCAGTGGAATGGCCAGTGCGGTTCACCGGCGGATTCGTGCGCGATTATAAAGCACGGCAGGGCAGGTGGGGAACTGGTCTCGCTGGTGCAAGCCGCTTACCGGCATTTAATGTTGCGGCGCTCTGATCTTCGCCGCGGTGGCTGTAGTCTAAAAGATCGTCATGGCCGGGCTTGACCCGGCCATCCATCTTCCTTCGATAAGAGGATGGATGCCCGGGTCAAGCCCGGGCATGACGAGTCTCAGATTCGTCAAGCACCTGGGGTCGAACAAGCGAGCGCTCGTCACCCCGCCGCCTCGCTCTTCAACATCCGCTCCAGCGTCTCCAGTCGGTCGGCGTCGCGGGGCGGCTTGTCCCAGCGCAGGCGGTTGATGCGGGGGAAGCGCATCGCGACGCCGGATTTGTGCCGCGGCGATTTCTGAAGGCCCTCGAACGCGACCTCCAGCACCAGCCCCTGCTCGGGCTCGTGCACCACGTGGCGCACGGGGCCGAACTTTTCGGTCGTGTTGCGGCGGACGAAGCGGTCGATCTGCAGCAGCTCCTCGTCGGTGAAGCCGAAATAGGCCTTGCCGACCGGCACGAGCTGATCGCCGGCGTCACCTGACGTCCACACACCGAACGTGTAGTCGGAATAATAGGACGAGCGCTTGCCGTGGCCGCGCTGCGCATACATCAGCACGGCGTCAATGATGTGCGGATCGCGCTTCCACTTCCACCACTGCCCCTTTGGCCGCCCCGGCAGATAGACCGCATCCCGCCGTTTCAACATCACGCCTTCGACCGCCTCGGCATCGTCGCCGGCGCCGGCCGATGCGGGATCGGCGCGCGCAGCCGTCAGCTCGTCCCAGGTGGAGAACGCGACCGTCGGTGACAGATCGACGCGCGGCTCGTCGAGCCGCTTGATGAAGGCTTCGAGCCGCTCGCGCCGCTGCTCGAACGGCAACTCGCGCAGATCATTCTCTTCATCGCCGAGCAAATCGTAGGCGCGCAGGTGGATCGGATATTCCTTCATCAGCTTCGGCGACACCGTCTTGCGGTTCAGCCGCTGCTGCAGCACGTTGAAGCTCTGCACGCGCTTGTCGCGCACCACGAGCAGCTCGCCGTCGATCGCGCCCGGCAGGTGCAGCGACGGCAGCAGATCCGGGAAGCTCGCGGTGATGTCCTCGCCGCTGCGCGAATACAGCCGGGTCACCATCCGGCCATCGCTCTCGCGGCCGCTCACGGCCTGCACGCGGATGCCGTCCCATTTCCATTCCGCGATGTAGTCGCTCGCAGTCATGCTGGCGAAGTCGCCGTCCTCGACAGCATGGGCCAGCATCACCGGCCGGAACGGCGCGGGATCACGATTGACCGGCTTGTCGCCGCGGCCTTCGAGCCAGGCGAACAGATCGAGATAAGGCGGCGCGAGACCGGGCCAGACCAGCTCGACGTCATGCGGGTCCTTGTCGCCAAGGGCTGCCGCGGCCGTCTTGGCCAGTCGCGCAGAGATGCCGATGCGAAGTGCGCCGGTGACCAGCTTCAGCAACGCCCAGCGCCCGGTCTCGTCGAGTTCGTCCAGCCATTGCGCGAGCTGCTTCGGCATCTCGGTCTTGCCGAGGGTGCGCAGCGTGGTGACGACCTCCGTGAGCGTCGGCGGCGGCGGGTTGTTGTGGCCCGCGGCGTGCGATCCGGGTGGGGGCGCCTCCGAGAGACCTCCCGTGGGGGACCCCCCTCCCTGACCCTCCCCCACAAGGGGGGAGGGAACGGAAAGAGCGGAGGTCGATGATGCGAGAGACACCGCCGCCGCACTCGGGTTGCCGGCAGCAGGCTTCGATCGTGTCGAGCCGCTGTCTGCTGTCGATCGAGATGCAAGCTCCGGATGCCACTCGGCTCCCTCCCCCCTTGTGGGGGAGGGCTGGGGAGGGGGGTACCCGGACACGCGCTGCTGACGAGCACCCGCCTTCGGCCACATCAGCGCGACCGTCTCCGACAGATCCCCGACATAATCATACGACAGTGCAAACAGCACCGGGTCGGTCCGCGCCGCGATCAGGTCGCGGATCAGCGCCGGCTTGGCGTGCTTGAACGACAGCGCGCCGGTGAGTGCCGCCAACGCATAGCCGCGGTCGGGATCCTCGACCTCGCGGAAATACGATGTCAGCAGCCGCAGCTTGTTGTTGCGGCCGGGCTCATAGGCGAGGCGGTCGAGCAGCTCGGCGAAGCGGTTCATGCCTCGGCCTCCTCCGCAGCCACCACCTCGCTCTCCTCCTCGTCGCCATAGCCGACGAGGTCGAGCGGCCGCGCCGCGAGCCCCTTGCTCCGGCACCAATGCACCAGCGCGTCCTCCTGGCCATGCGTGACCCAGACTTCGCCGGCGCCGGTCGCCGCGATCGTCGCGGTCAACCCGTCCCAGTCGGCATGGTCGGAGATCACCAGCGGCAGCTCGACGCCGCGCTGCCGCGCGCGGGCGCGCACCCGCATCCAGCCCGAGGCGAAGGCGGTGACGGGATCCGGAAAGCGCCGCGTCCACAGATCGGACGTCGCGCTCGGCGGCGCCAGCGTGATGGTGCCCGCGAGCTCAGCCTTCTTGACGCCCTTCACCGGCCGGAGTTCGCCGAGCGGGATGCCCTTGTCCTGATAGTAGCGCGTGATCTTCTCCATCGCGCCATGCAAATAGATCGGCGCGTCATAGCCGGCCTCGCGGATCAGCGCGATCACGCGCTGCGCCTTGCCCAGGGAATACGCCCCGACCAGATGCGCGCGCTCCGGAAACAGCGCGACCGACGCCAGCAGCTTGTCGACTTCGAGCGCCGTATCGCCGTGCCGGAACACCGGCAGTCCGAACGTCGCCTCGGTGATGAAGACGTCGCATTGCACCAGCTCGAACGGCGCGCAGGTCGGATCGCGCGCATCCTTGTAGTCGCCGGAGGCCACGATGCAGGTGCCTCCGGAGGACACCTTGATCTGCGCCGAGCCGAGCACGTGGCCCGCCGGGTGGAAGCTGACGGTGACGTCGCCGAGCTTCATCTCCTCGCCATAGCGGATCGCCTGCGTCGAGCCCGCAAAGTTCTCGCCATAGCGCAGCCGCATGATGTCGAGCGTTTCCTGCGTCGCCATCACCGCGCCGTGGCCGGCCCGGGCGTGATCGGAGTGGCCATGCGTGATCAGCGCCCGCTCGACCGGGCGCACGGGATCGATGTGGAAGCCGCCGGCCTTGCAGCACAGGCCGGAGGGAACGGGCAGCAGGATGTCTTGCGGACGCATGGTGCTCATATAGGTCCCGGTTGGAGAAATTCAGCCGGTCCGACATCCGGCTGGTCATGCGCGGGCTTGACCCGCGCATCCATCTCCTGGAATGACAGCGCCGCCCACACCATGGTTCCCCGATGCCCCACCGCTTCTTCCTCTCCTCCGGCGACCTGATCGCCGACCGCCGCTACGAATTCGCCCGCGACCTGCAGATCAAGGGTGATCTCGCCGCCGCCGCCGAGGTGATGGAGCAGGCCATCGAGGTCGCGCCGAACTTCGCCTCGGCGTGGTTCGAACTCGGCAAGATCCGCGTCGACCTCGGCGAAACCGACAAGGCGATATCAGCCTTCCAGAACGCCGTGGCGGCCGATCCGGATGACCGCCACGGCGCCGCCGTGCGGCTGATGCAGCTTGGCGCTGCGCCACTGGCGGACATGCCCAAGGCCTATGTGCAGTCGCTGTTCGACCAGTATGCGCCGCGCTTCGAGAGCGAGCTGATCGAGCGGCTGCACTATCGCGCGCCGGCGATCCTGTTCAAGGCGGTGCTCGCGGTGCGCGCCGCGGAGAAGAAGCCAGCCTATTTCAAGCGCGCCATCGATCTCGGTTGCGGCACCGGCCTCGGTGCTGCGGCCTTCGCCAGCAACGTCGACAGTTTCATCGGCATCGATCTCTCCGCCGGCATGATCGCGCAGGCGCGCGACACCGGTCTTTATGAAGCCCTCGAAGTCGACGACATGACGGCCGGCCTCGCGCGGCAGCCGGATGCCTCGGCCGATCTCGTTCTCGCTGCCGATGCGCTCGTCTATGTCAGCGATCTCGGTCCCGTGCTGCGCGAAGCCAGGCGCGTGCTGATGCCCGGCGGCGTCGTGGCCTTCACCGTCGAGACTCATGACGGCGACGGCGTGATCATGGGCAAGGGACTGCGCTATGCCCATGGCGCGGAATATGTCCGCGGCGTCGTGAGAGACGTTGGATTGAAGCTCGTGCATCTCGAACCGGCCTCGCCGCGGACCGAAGATCAGGCGCCGGTGCGTGGCCTTGCGGTGGTCGCGACGAGGACTTGAGTCTACACGCTACTGAATGCGCTGCACGCAGCGCGCAATGCGGCAACTTCGCTCTTGCCGCGGCTCTCCCGATGCCAAAAAATGCCGGCAGTCTAGGGAGAGACAACAATGAAAAAACATCTGACCCGGCGCGATTTCTGCGCCACCGCGCTCGCGACCGTGGGCGCCTCGACCATCGCCTCGCCTTACGTCTGGGCTGCCGAAAAGAAATACGACGCCGGCGCCAGCGACACCGAGATCAAGATCGGCCAGACCATCCCGCATTCCGGCCCCGGCTCGCTCTATGGCGTGCTCGGCCGCATCGGCGAGGCCTATTTCCAGATGCTCAACGAGCAGGGCGGCATCAACGGCCGCAAGGTCAAGTTCCTCACCATGGACGACGCCTACAGCGCGCCGAAATGCGTCGAGGCGACCCGCCGCCTCGTCGAGCAGGAGGAGGTGCTGGCGCTGTACGGTTCGCTCGGCACCGCGCCGCAGACCGCCGTGCACAAATACCTCAACTCCAAGGGCGTGCCGCAGCTGCTGCTCAACACCGGCGCCTCGAAATGGAATGATCCGAAGAACTTCAAATGGACCATGGCCGGCCTGCCGCTGTATCCGACCGAGGCACGCATCCTCGCCAAGCACGTGCTGAGCGTGAAGCCCGAGGCCAAGATCGGCATCCTCTACCAGAACGACGATTTCGGCCGCGACTTCCTGGGGCCGTTCAAGAAGGTGCTGGCGGATGCCGGCGGCAAGGCCCAGGTGATCATGGAGCAGACCTATGATCTCACCGAGCCGACGGTCGACTCGCAGCTGATCAATCTGTCGAAGTCGGGCGCCGACGTGTTCTACAACATCTCCACCGGCAAGGCGACGTCGCAGTCGATCCGCAAAGTTGCCGAGCTCGGCTGGAAGCCGCTGCAGCTGCTGTCGGCGGGCTCGACCGGCCGCTCGATCCTCTCGGCCGCGGGGCTGGAGAACGCCAAGGACATCGTCGCCATCCGCTACTCCAAGGATGCCGGCGTGCCGCAATGGAAGGACGATCCTTACGTCAAGGCGTTCGAGGCGCTGCGCGCCAAATATGTGCCGAACATCGACCCGGACAACAGCATCGCCTATGCCGGCTATGGCCAGGCTGCGTCGATGGCCGAGATCCTGCGCCGCTGCGGCGATACGCTGACCCGCGAGAACGTGCTGAAGCAGGCCACCACGCTCGCCGGCTTCCACTCGCCCTACTTCCTCGACGGCGTCAACTACGCCTACACGCCCGACGACTACACGCCGATGAAGACGCTCTACATCTCGATCTTCGACGGCAAGGACTGGAACATCTCCGAGAAGCCGATGACGGAGTAGGCGGTCTCTCGTCATTGCGAGCGCAGCGAAGCAATCCAGGGCTGCGCGCGTGGCTCTGGATTGCTTCGTCGCTGCGCTCCTCGCAATGACGATGTGGCACGGTCATCGCCTCACGCCCAGTGTCATTCCGGGGCGGGCCGCGCAGCGGCACGAGCCCGGAATCCATACTCCCGTCGGTGGTTATGGATTCCGGGCTCGCCCTGCGGGCGCCCCGGAATGACGCGTGGAGAGATGGGCGCGGTTGTCATCCTGCTGAAGTCTGCGCTGCCGGCATTCCGATTGAATTACAAAAAAAATAATTCGGTTGCGTTTTTACAGAAATCAGGATCATATCCCGCCATCCCGTCCCAAGCCGAGGGGCGTAGCGCGCGATCGTCACGACACGCGGGGCGGGGAGCGGTGGCCGCTGCGATGCTGCAGCGTGAGCGACAGCTTGCGCGGACGAACGGCGTCCGGCGGACGTGAAGTCGTGTGGTCCTGGCCTCCCGGTGCCGAGGTCAAGTGGATGCCGGCGCGGAAGCGCTGCTGACATGACGGGGTCAATCAGCCGGTCCCCGAGGAGAGCACGAAGTAAGCGTGAAAACCATCGCGCAGGGAAGGCCGGGCGTTCTCCGGCTGCACCTGTGGTACCTGCCGCCTGCATTCTTTTCAGCAGGCGGGCCGCAGGCGTCAGCCGACGCCTGGCCTTCCCTGCGCCCTCTGCAATCAAGAGGGACAGCTCATCATCAATCTCGGGCGCCATTCGCCGCGAGGATGCATCCGCATGTCCCGGCTGTTCCATGGAGTGAGTGCGGTGCGAACCTCGGATGGTTGCCGCGCTGCGGACCCGACCCTCGACGAAGCCCGCATGACTGCCTACCTTCTCCCGGTGCCGTCTCGCGTCTCACCAGCCCCCCAAGACGACAGCGCCGCGCTGCCTGACCATTTCCTGAAATGGTTCGCGGCGCGCGGCTGGTCGCCCCGCGCGCACCAGCTGGCGTTGCTGGACAAAGCCCGCGCGCAGCGTTCGGCGCTTCTGATCGCCCCCACTGGCGCCGGCAAGACCCTCGCGGGGTTCCTCCCGACCCTGATCGAGCTCGGCTCCGCTGCAAGGACAAACACCCGAGCCGCTCTCGCCAAGCATTCCGCGCTCTCCACTCCCTCCCCCCTTGTGGGGGAGGGGCGGGGAGGGGGGCCTCCGGCGGCGGTGCCGATAGCGGGCCCCTCGTCGCAACCTCCCGCGCTGGCGGAGGGCTCCACCATCGTCACCACGACCGGCCGCAATCCTCCGCGCCCCGCCGGCCTGCACACGCTCTACATCTCTCCCCTCAAAGCCCTCGCCGTTGACATCGCCCGCAATCTCGAATCCCCGATCTCCGAGATGGGGCTGCCGATCAAGGTCGAGACCCGCACCGGAGACACGCCGGCATCGCGCAAGCAGCGCCAGCGCCGCTATCCGCCTGATATCCTGCTGACGACGCCGGAGCAGCTCGCGCTGCTCCTGTCCTCCGATGACGCGCCGTTCCTGTTTTCCTCGCTGAAGCGCGTCGTGCTCGACGAGCTGCATGCGCTGGTCACCTCCAAGCGCGGCGACCTCCTGTCGCTCGGGCTGGCGCGGCTGTGGCGGCTCGCGCCCGAGATGCGCATGATCGGGCTGTCGGCCACGGTGGCCGAGCCCGAACAGCTCGCGCGCTTCCTGGTCCCGCAGCCTGAAGGCGCCGAGGCCGCTGCCGACATCGTCGTGGCCGGCGGGGCGGCGCAGCCGGCCGTCCAGATGCTCGACACGCGCGAGCGCCTGCCGTGGGCCGGTCACAGCGCGCGGCATGCGCTCGCCGAGATGTACGAGCTGATCAAGGCCAACAAGACCACGCTCGTCTTCGTCAACACCCGCAGCCAAGCCGAGATGCTGTTCCAGGAGTTCTGGCGCATCAACGACGACAATCTCGCCATCGCGCTTCACCATGGTTCGCTCGACGTCGCCCAGCGCCGCAAGGTCGAGGACGCGATGGCCGCTGGAAAACTGCGCGGCGTGGTTTGCACCTCCTCGCTCGATCTCGGCGTAAACTGGGGTGACGTCGATCTCGTCATCAATGTCGGCGCGCCCAAGGGCTGCTCGCGGCTGATGCAGCGCATCGGCCGCGCCAATCACCGGCTCGACGAGGCCTCGCGCGCGGTGCTGGTGCCGGCCAATCGCTTCGAGGTGCTGGAATGCTCGGTCGCGATCGATGCCGTCGCCGACAATGCGCAGGACACACCGCCCTTGCGCACCGGCGCGCTGGATGTGCTGGCGCAGCACGTGCTCGGCTGCGCCTGCGGCGAGCCGTTCGCGAGCGACGAGCTCTATGCTGAAGTGATCGCGGCTGCGCCCTATGCGATGCTGTCACGCGCCGACTTCGACGATGTCGTCGATTTCGTCGCGTCCGGCGGCTACGCGCTGAAGACCTATGAGCGCTTCGCGCGCATCAAGCAGGATACGAAAGGGCGCTGGCGTGTCGCCAATCCGAAGGTGCGGCAGAGCTATCGGCTGAATGTCGGCACCATCGTCGAGGAGGCGATGCTCAAGGTGCGGCTGGTGCGCTCGCGCGCCGGGGCCAAGGGGGGCACCACAGGCGCGATCGCGCGCGGCGGCCGGCTGCTCGGCGAGATCGAGGAGTATTTCATCGAGGGCCTGACGCCGGGCGACACCTTCGTGTTCGGCGGCGAGATCGTGCGCTACGAGACGCTCGCCGAAGACCAGGTCTACGTCTCTCGCGCGAACGATGCCGACCCGAAGGTGCCGTCCTACATGGGCGGCAAGTTTCCGCTCTCGACCTATCTGGCCGAGCGCGTCCGCGGCCTGCTCGATGATCGCCGGGCCTGGATGCAGCTCCCGGAGCAGGTGCGCGACTGGCTGTCGTTGCAGACCGACGTGTCGCGCATCCCAGCGCGGCGCGAGCTGCTGATCGAGACATTCCCGCGTTCCAGCAAGAACTACCTCGTCTGCTATCCGTTCGAAGGCCGGCTCGCGCACCAGACGCTCGGCATGCTGCTGACGCGGCGGCTGGAGCGCGCGCGCGCCCGGCCGCTCGGCTTCGTCGCCAACGAATATGCGCTGGCGGTGTGGGGGCTCGGCGACATGTCGCTGATGGTAGCCCAAGGCCGGCTCGATCTCGCGGCGCTGTTCGATCCGGACATGCTGGGCGATGATCTCGAAGCGTGGCTCGATGAATCTGCGCTGATGAAGCGCACCTTCCGCTCCTGTGCCATCATCTCCGGCCTGATCGCGCGGCGCTCGACGACGGAAGAAAAGACGCGCCGCCAGGTGCTGTTCTCGACCGATCTCGTCTACGATGTGCTGCGCCGCCATCAGCCCGATCACATGCTGTTGCGCGCCGCCCGCGCCGATGCCGCCACCGGCCTGCTCGATCTCCGCCGCCTCGGTGATATGCTGACCCGAATCGAGGGCCGAATCACCCATCGTCCGCTCGATCGCGTGTCGCCGCTGGCGGTGCCGGTGATGCTGGAAATCGGCCGCGAATCCGTCTATGGCGAGGCCGCCGACGAGCTCCTGGCGGAAGCCGCCGAGGAACTCGTCAAGGAGGCGATGGGGTAGCAAGAGGCGAGGCGGAGTTGCGGGGGACGACATTCTCCTCTTCGGGCACGATGGAGATCGCGGGCGTCACGCTGCGCGCCGATCTGTCGGGCGCCTTGATCTGGGACGAGCAGCGCCTGCTCGTCGTCTCCGACCTGCACCTCGAAAAAGGCTCGAGCTACGCGTCGCGCGGAACCCTGCTGCCGCCGTTCGATACGGTCGCGACCTTGCGCCGGCTCGAAGCTGTCATCGCGCACTATGATCCGCGCATCGTGATCGCGCTCGGCGACAGCTTTCATGACCGCGACGCGCATACCCGCCTGACCGGCGACGACCGCGCCTGCATCGCAAACCTCCAGGTCGGCCGCGACTGGATCTGGATCACCGGCAACCATGATCCGGCGCCGCACGGCATCGGCGGCGACGTCGCCGACGAGATCACGATCAGCGCCGTCACCTTCCGTCACGAGCCGACCGGCGCGCACGGCGAGATCGCCGGCCATCTGCATCCGAAGGCGCGCGTGGCCACCCGCGCCCGCACCCTGGAGCGCCGTTGCTTCGTCTCCGACGGCGCCCGCGCCGTGATGCCCGCCTTCGGCGCCTATGCCGGCGGCTTGAGCGTGCGCGATGCCGCGTTTGCAAAACTGTTTCCCAAGCGCGCATTCATCGCGCATGTGCTGGGCGACACCCGGCTGCACAGCATCGCGGCGGCGAGGTGTTATTAGTTGGACGCGTAGTGTTATGAGTTAGGTGGAATGGTCAAAGTCGATCATTCGTATTTTGAAGCGATGAGGCCCGCTGCGCACTCCGCTGCGCTCTCTCCCCCGCTTGCGGGGGAGAGTTGGACAGGGGGCGCCACGCGCATCGCCGCCGGAGTGGCCCCCTCCCTAGCCCTCCCCCGCAAGCGGGAGAGGGAACACACTGCCCGCGTGGCGATCGCTACGCCGCCTTGGCCTGCACCTTCTCGCAGAACTCCGCAAGCCGGTCAGCGAGCCGCAACGTCGCCGGACTTGCATTCGGCGACGCCAGCAGCGCGACTTCGGTGCGGTCGATCGGCGCAAAACCTTCGCGCGCCGTCAGCACGCGATGCTCGGCCTGAACCGACATCTCGGACAGGATGCTCAGCCCCAGGCCCGCGGCGACGGCGGCCTGGATCGCGGCGAGGCTCGATGACGTGTAGGCCATGTGCCAGGCGAGCCCCCGGCTCTCCAGCGCGTGGATCGCGCGGGTCCGGTAGATGCAGCCGAGCGGGAAGCCGATCAGCGGCACCGAGCGGGCATCGAGGTTGACCGGATGGCTCCTGCTGGTCACCCAATAGACCTGCTCGGGCCACGCCGCGACCGCCGCACGGGTATCGTCGACGCCCCGCTTCAACAGCGCAAGGTCGAGATCGCCGCGCTCGATGTCGCGCTTGAGGTTGAGGCTCTGATCGGCGCGGACATCGAGCCTGAGATCAGGGTGGGCACGGGAGAACGAAGCGAGCAGTTTGGCCAGCCGGTAGGCGGCGAAATCCTCGGGGATGCCGAGTTTCACCGCGCCGTCAGGGCCGGGACGCGCGACGACGTCGCGGGCCTCCTCGGCCAAAGCAAGCAGGCGGCGGGCGTAGGACAGCAGCCGCTCGCCGGCCTCGGTCGGCGTCACCTCGCGGCCGTCGCGGTTGAGCAGGGTCTGGCCGAGATCCTCCTCCAGCCGCCGGATCTGCTGGCTGACGGTCGATTGCGTGCGGTGGACGCGTTCGCCTGCCCGGGTGAAGCCGCCGGCCTCGACCACCGAGACGAAGCTGCGCAACAGCTCCAGATCGAGCATCGGGAACCTCCATTCGAAATTCCACTGAGTTTCAGTCTATCATTTAATTTCCAAATGCGGAAGAACAGCCCTACACCGACGGCAAAGGAGCCCGCCGATGTCGTCCGTATCCTCTCCGGCTGCCGTGACCCCGATGAAGTCGAACCTGCTGCCGCTCGAGATCGGCCTGTTCTGCCTGCTGTGGAGCTTCGCCTTCGTCGCCGGCAAGATCGGCGTCACCTATTGCCCGCCGCTGCTGCTGCTCGCCGCGCGGTTTTCGCTGGCGGGTGTGATGATCCTGGCGGTCTCGCTCATCCGCGGCGAGCTGCGCATGGGCTGGCGCGATGCGGCGGTGTTCGCGGTCCTCGGCATCGCCAACAACGCGCTCTATCTCGGCCTCGGCTACATGGGCCTCCAGACAGTATCGGCCGGCCTCGGCGGGCTGATCGTCTCGGCCAATCCGGTGTTCACCGCTGTGTTCGCCGCACTGCTGCTCGGCGAGCCGCTGACCCTGCGCAAGATCGCGGGGCTGGCGCTCGGCACGCTGGGTGTTGCGATGATCGTCTGGCACCGCATGTCGGTCGGCACCGATCATCTCGAGGGCATCCTCTACACACTGGCCGCCCTGGCCTCGATCGTCACCGGCACCATCCTGTTCAAGCAGCTCGCGCCGAAGGGCAGCCTGTGGGTCGGCAACGGCATTCAGAATCTCTCGGCTGGACTCGTGCTCTGGCCGGTCGCGCTCGGCATCTCCAGCGTTCACGACGTCACGCCAAATGCGCAGCTGCTCGGCGCCTTCGCCTTCCTCGTGCTCGGTGGCTCGATCCTCGCCTATGTGCTATGGTTCCACCTGTTGAAGGTGTGCGGCGCGACGGCGGCCAGCGCCTACCACTTCGTGATGCCGCCGCTGGCGATGATCTTCGCCTTCCTGGTGCTGGGCGAGCACGTGGCGCTGCAGGACCTGCTCGGCGTCGTTCCCGTGGCGATCGGCATCTATCTGGTCACGCGCTCACCGGCGCGCGCCGCCGCGGCCTAATCCCGCCGGAACACGATCGACGCCATCCATCCGGTCATCAGCGCCATGGCTGTCGTGACGAGGCCGTAGGCAAAACCGTTCTGGCGCGCGGAGCTGGCGACGAACTGCTCGAAGCCGACCTTGACGATCTCGAACGCGGTCTCGGTCTTGGTGATCATCGTGCCCTGCGCCAGCAGCTTGATCTCGACCTCATAGGTGCCGATCGGGACGGCTGCGGGCAGCGGGATGCCGGTGCGGAACAGGGTCGGCGTCAGGAACGTCACCGCGGAGGTGTCCTCGCGATACAGCCCATGCTGCGACTGCAGCCGCACGAAGGCGCTGCGGAACACGTCGTTCGGCACGACGTCGGCATAATCTGGTCCCACCCGCTGGGTCAGCAGCACGTTGTTGAGGCCGAGCTGCTGGCGCCGCTGCACTTCCGCCGCGGCCATCGCATCGAATGGCCGGTTGGCGAACAGGGCGAGATAGCCGGGGACCTTCAGGAACTGCCGCGAATCGGTGTTGATCCAGATGCCGAATTTGCGCTCCTTGCGCCGGGTCACCATGTCGGCCCGCGGCCCGCGCACGGTGACCACGAGATCGTAAGCCGTCCGATCCGGCGGTGTCTGCGCGTCCCTCTCGACCGAGCCGAACAGCACCAGCTCCTCGCCGGCATAGTTCGGCGTCACCGTGACGCGGTGGTTGGAGACCGAGACGATCAGCCGCTCGGCGTGACCCGATGCCGCGCTCGCAAGCAGGATCGTCAGTGCGAGCCCGGCGCGGCGGAGCTGCGTCATGAGCTGCCTCCGGTCTCGCGAATCGTGAACAGGTCCTCGGGCCGGATCACCAGCTCGATCGCGAAGCGGATGCCGACGGCCAGGATCAACAAGCCCAGCAGAAGCCGCAACTGCTCGCCGCGGATCATCTGCCCGGCGCGGGCGCCGAACTGCGCGCCGGTGACCCCGCCGATCATCAGGATCAGCGCCAGCACGGCATCGACGAGATGATTGCTCATCGCATGCAGCATGGTTGCGATCATCATGGTGGCGAGCGTCAGCACCATCGAGGTGCCGATCACGGTCGAGGTCGGCACGCGCAGCAGGTAGATGAGAAGGGGCACCAGGATGAAGCCGCCGCCGATGCCCATCACGGCGCCGAGAAAGCCGATGATGAGGCCGATGCCGATCACCGGGATCACGGAGACGTAGATCTTGGAGCGCTTGAAGCGCATCTTCAGCGGCAGGCCGTGGATCCAGACATGGCTGCCAGGACGGCGCACTGTCGGCATTCCGCCCTGCCGCGCCCGCATCATCGCGCGCAGGCCTTCCCAGAACATCATGCCGCCGACGGTCGTCAGCAGCGCGACATAGGACAGGGCGATCATCAGATCGAGCTGGCCGAGCGCGCGCAGCAGCGTGAACGTGGACACCCCGAGCGCCGTGCCGAGCGCGCCGCCGATCATCAGCACCGCAGCCAGCGACGGATCGATCGCGCGCCTGCGCCAATAGGACAGCGCCCCGGAGAAGGACGAGGCGGCGATATGGCTGGAGACCGAGGCCACCGCCACGGCCGGGGTGATGCCGACGAAGATCAACAGCGGCGTCATCAGGAAGCCGCCGCCGATGCCGAACATGCCGGAGACGAAGCCGACGGCCGCGCCCATCGCCAGCAGCAGGAAGATGTTGACCGGGATGTCGGCGATGGGAAGGTAGATCTGCATCCGCGCAGCCCTGCGAGCGTTCGACCGGAGCATCCCGCGCGTGCGAAGCAGGTGCCGTGGTCTTGCATAGCCGAAAAAGCAGCTGAAGGGATCAGGCATTGCCGCGCAAAGTCGGGGGGCTCGGAGCCCGAACGATCGGCCCTAGAGCGCCTTGATCGGCGTCGTGACCAGCTTCATGGCCTCGGCCTCGTTGGGCTCGAGCCACCGGATGTCGCGGGTCTGCGACATCGCCTCGATGACCTGCGGCGAGATGCCCATCCGCGTGACATAGCCGAGGATCGCCCCGGTGACCCGCTGGGTGTCGGCGACCGCATCGTCGCCGCGGGCCGCCGAGGTAAACCGGTGCACGCCGAGCGCCGAGCCGTCGAGGCCATATCGCGTCTGGCCGCCGGCGAAGGTGAAGACGCAGGCGCTCGCGCAGGAGGCGGGGCGGATGCGGCCGCTCTTGTCGACGGCGCCCACCGCGGTCGACAGGCCGCGCGCGCGGATGATCTCGCCCATCAGCACGCCCTGGTCGAGATTGCCCCCGGGCGAGGACAACAGCACGACATCGCCGGGCTTCAGATGGGCCTCGTCGAGGCGCTCGCGCAGCCAGATCGCCGCCGCTGGCCCGATTTCGCCGCGGACCGCGAGGACGGCACGGTCGCCGTTGATCGCGGTGTTCGCAACCAGCGCCGAGGAGAGGCTCGAGGAGACGTATTGATCCTTCCAGAACGACCAGGCGTCGGGACGCGACATGTCGCGATAGGCGCGAATGCCGGCGCTCAGCAGGATCGCCACGATGAAGATGGCCGATGCGAGGCGGCGCCACGGGAACCTCGGCGGAGAGCCATCGGTCACATGCGCTTGCCGCGGCGGTTGAACTGCGGGACGATCCGGCTGGGGGCGCGGAGCCACGCGCGGGCCGGTCGGAGATTGCCGGAAGGCATTGTGGTTCGGCTGGCCGTCGTCGGTTGTCACGTCACTCCACTCCCACCTCAGCGCGGGCCGCTGCGCCTCGTGCCTGACCTACACCGTGGCGCGGCGCGAGACTATGGCCGGCGAAGGGTCGCCGTAAGGGTGGCGTGCGGCGGGGGAAGAGCAACCGTTGCGGCCCGCCGGCCCGGGAGCCGACGAGGCGTGAGTTCTCGCGGATCAACGCGCTGGAGTGGCGGCGGCGCGCTTCGCGAGTGCGGCCTTGGCCGCGGCAGCCTTGGCGATCGCCTGGTTGCCGTCCCAGCCGCCGGCCGGCGCCGGAACGTTGACCGCGTCGTCCGGCTGCGGCTCGACCGTGAAGGTCTGGATCGCCAGCTTGGCTGCGGCGAGCGACTGCGCATCCAGCCGCTTGGCGACGTCGTCGCGCTTGCGGCCGGCGTCGGCGTCGCCCTGCGAGGCCGCGAGGCTGAACCATTTGTAGGACTCGGCCAGGTTCTGCTCGACGCCGATGCCGCGCGCATAGAGGATGCCGAGGTTGAACTGGCTGTCGGCGACGCCGCGCTCGGCGGCCTTGCGGAACCAGAGCGACGCGCTCTTGTAGTTGGCGCCCCTGCCGCCGCCGTCGGCGTCGAGCACCGCCAGATTGTGCATCGCCTTGGCGTTGCCGCGCTCGGCGGCCACGACGTAGTAGCGGCGCGCGATATCCGGGTCCTTCTTCACACCGAGGCCCTTCTCGTAGAAGGTGCCGAGGCGGAACACGGCTGGAATGAGTCCGGCCTGCGCGGCGCGGTCATACCATTTCGCGGCCTCCTCGTAGTTCGCACCGACGCCCTTGCCCTCGGCGAAGCGGACGCCGACCTCGTAGGCCGCGGTCGGATCGCCCTTGAGGGCCGCGCCGCGCAGCGCGAGGCCGCCGATGGCATCAGGCAGCTTCTCGGATGCCGGCACCTGCACCAGACCGAGCTTCTGGCCGTTGGCCGCGGTCGGAACAGTGCCGGTGATGTCGGACGTTGCAGCGGCCGGAACGGTTGCCGGCTTCTCGATGTCCTGCGGGATCGCGAGCATCGCGATCGTCTCCGCCTCGCTCGGCATCGCCCGGTTATAGGACTGGCGATCGATCGGCGTCGGAGAGGTCAGCGACGGCCCGCTCTGGTCGGGCGTCGTCGGACGCGGCGACAGGCTCGGCGAGGCCGATGGCATCTGCGCACGCGGCGCCTCGCCCTGGGTCTCCATCGGGGAGACGGGCGGCGGCGTACTGCCGGAGTCGAGCAGCGACATCGCGAATTTGAAGGTGCCGAGCACGATCACGACCACGCTGGCGCCGACCAGCAGCGAGCGGATCTTCGAGCCGATCGTCGAGACCTCCTCGTCGCCTTCGGCCGTGAGTGCGACCGTCGGCTTCTCCTTGGTCTTCTCCTTGACCTTGGCCTTGGCCGGTTCCTTGACGACCTCTTTCGGCGGCTCCTTGGCCTTTTCCTTTTCCTTCGGCTTGTCCTTTTTCGCCTTTTTGGCGTCGACCGGCTGCGCGGCAGCCGCCGCCTGGGCGGCGCGGCGCGCGGCGGCGATGAAGCTCGACGTCGAGACGGGTTCGCGCTTGCCAGCCGGCAACTCGCTCAGCGCATCCTCGGACGCGGCGATGCGTTCAGCGGGCGAGGCGGTCCGGCCGGGCGGGCGCGTGCCTGGTTCGAGCGGATGATCCGGCGGCAGTTCGGGAACGATCGCGGCAGGGCGGGCCGCCGCCTGAGCGGCCTGCGCGGCATGCGGTTCGAGGATATCGGCGATGGCCTTGGGCGGAATCGGCGGCGGCATCGGAGCCGGCGATGGTGCCGCTGCCGCATGGAAGTCGCGCGGCGCAGCCGCGTAGGTCTGCTGGCCGTGCGCCGCATTGACGATGTGAGCGGCTGGCTGGGCGGCTGCCGGATTCGGCAGCTCCGGCCGGTAGGCCGGTTCGGGCTTGGGCGGCTCGGCGAAGGCCTGCGGCGCGGGCGCCCGTGGCGCGGGCATCTGCGGCTCGATTGCGGGGACCAGCGGCGGGGCGGGCGGGATCGCGGTCGTGCGCACGTTGCGAAGATCGCCTTCGATCATCGCGAGGCGGTCGACGACATGGCCGAGCGTGTTGTGAACGGCTTCCAGCGAGTCCTGCGTGTTGCGATCGGTCTCGGTCTGGCTGAAGCGGATATCCGACAGCTCGCGCTTGACCATGTCGATCAGGCCGCCGTCCTGCGACGTCTCGCGCTGCGAGCGGCTTTCGGCCAGGGCCGCGAAGGTCGCCTGCTGGCGTTCGAGATAGCGCAGGATGTCCTGCAGCCCGTCCTCGACGCGGGACATGTTGCCGCCGCGCGGGTCGTTGGCGGCCTCGAGGCGCTCCAGCAGGTAGCTGATGCGCTGTTCGAGATGCGCGATCGCCGACGAGCCGTCATTGCCGACCTGCAGGCGGTCGATGCGGTCGGACAGGCCGCGCAGCGCATCCTCGATCTGGGCGCTGTGATCGGGCGCCGCGGCCGGCGGCTCGCGATTTTCAAGAGTCGAGGTCAGCGCCGCGATGCGCTGTTCGAGCGCGGCAAACGAATTCTGGAACGAGTCCTGGTTGTCGCGTGCCTGGGTGACCTGATCGACCTTCGACGACAATTGGCGCAGATCGTCGGACAGCCGCTCCAGCGCATCGTTCGAGGCGACATTGGCGACGATCGCGCGCAGCGCGGCGATGGCGCTTTCGAGCTGCTGTACCGTGCCGGGGTCGTCATTGCTGCGCAGGATCAGGTCGAGCTTGGCGCCGAGATTGCGGATGGCTTCGTCATAGACGGCGAGCTGCTCGGCGGGCTTGAGCGAGCCGACGACCTCGCGGATGTCGGTCAGCGCGCGTTCGATGCCGGCCAGCGCCTGGCCGTCGACGCCGCTCTGGCGGTTCTCGTCGATGCGACGCGACAGCGAACGGATTTCATTCTCGATCGACTCGATCGCACGCCGCGGCATCGCCTCGGTGATCGCGAGACGGATCTCGGAGAGCTCGGTGCGGAAGCCGGCGATCGACTGTTCGATCCCATCCTCGGGACGATGCAGCGCCTCGATCTGGCTCGTGATCTTCAGCAGATGCCGTTCGAGCAGGGAAAAGTCGCTGCTGGGCGCGGTGCTGGCCGACGCTGCTTGCGGCGCGCTGGCCGGCGTCATCAAGGGGGCGGAGGCCGGTGCCATCGCGGGCGCCGTGGGCGGCGCCTGATGCGGCGGCAGCGGGCGCGCATTGTCGAGTTCGCTCTGGCGGGCGCTGATCTCGGCCACGGCCACATCGAACGAACCGGCACTCAGCGGTTGTGCGGGACGATAAAGCTGTGCCGCGGCGCGCTCGACGCCATCGGGCCCGCGAAAGCGGTCCTCGGTGTGAGCTGCGCGCAGCGGCGTCGAGATCTGCGACAAGCGTGCGTCGAGCCGGGAGATGGCGTCATTGAGCTGGCGCGCCACGCCCTGTTCGTCGCGCGGTGCGTCCTTGCGGGGGCCCGGACGCGACATCTGCTCGATCTGGCGAGCGATCGAATCCAGCCGCTGATGAATGTCGGCAACCTCACGGGCGTCGCGGCTGACCGGCGGCGCGCTGCGCGGTGCGTGGCTGCCGCGGAAATCCGGCGGAGCAGAGGCGCCGAGCGTGGAGTTGATCCAGTCGGCCAGCGTCATGCCGGCGCGTTGCGCCGCGGCCTCGGCCCTCTCGCGGACGGACGGGTCGATGCCTTCATTACTCCACGGTACGCGCGAATTCATGTCTCGTCCGGTTCCGCTTCCAGCGCTCCACCCAGCGCCTCCAGCCTCCCCACGCGTCCCGGACGTGAACATGAACGGGTCCGCGCAGATCGTCTGCTTCAGGTCCCGACTTTTGACTTTTACGGTAAATAACGAGTTAAGTTTACCGCGAGCGCGGTCAGAACTTTTGCGACGGCGCTCGCAAGACGCGGATTATCCGGCGCTTTCACGGGAGGAGTCGAGCGGCCGCACGCCGCCGGTGGTGGAGAGAGCCGACAGCGCGGTGATCGCTTCCTCGCACCATTCCGCCACCATGCGCTCGTGGCGCAGGCCGAGCCGCAGGTTGAGCAGCTTGCCCATGTCGGCCGGCGCGACGCTGCCGTCCGCATAGTGCTTCTTGAGAATGCGATCATAGCGCTCGGCGCGGTCGCGGTGATGCTCGAGCCTCGCCATCAGGTCGGCCCGGATCGGTGCAATGTCGGCGGCTCCCAGCGCATACAGCCGGACGAGCAGATCGTCCTTGGTCGAGGCCGGCGTGCTTGGCCGCGCCGCCCAGGCGCGGAACGCCGCGCGGCCCTCGGGCGTGAGCGTATAGACCAGCTTGTTCGGCTTGCCCGTCTGCACCACCTCGCGGCCCTGGATGTAGCCGCGGTCGCGCAGCCGGGAGAGCTCCCGGTAGATCTGCTGATGGTCTGTCTTCCAGAAAAAGCCGATCGAGGAATCGAACGTCTTGGCGAGCTCGTAGCCCGTCATCGGATGTTCAGTGAGGCAGGCGAGGATGGCGTCGCCGAGGGCCATGGCCGGAAACTGCTCCCGTTTTTCTGATCGTTGTCCGCCCCGTTCCACGCTTGACATTATGCACATCGGCGCATATGCGTCAACGTGCATATGGGGTGGTTGTGGTGCTGGCCTGTTCCGCCCCGAGGAGACGCCCAATGACAAAGACCGGCCTCGACGGATGGTACGGCTATATGAGGTCTCACGATCTCGGCGCGTTGCGGGAGCTGCTGCATCCGGACGCCGTGTTCGAAAGTCCTGTCGTGCACACGCCGCAACGCGGCCGCGACATCACATTCAAATATCTCGCGAGTGCTGAGAAAGTGTTGGGTGGTCCCGGATTCAAGTATGTCGGGGAGTGGCGTAACGCCACGGGCGCCGTGCTCGAATTCGAGAACGAGATCGAAGGAATCAAGCTCAACGGTGTCGATATCATCACCTTCGACGAGTCCGGCCTGATTACTCACTTCAAGGTGATGGTGCGCCCGCTCAAGGCGATCAATTTGCTGCACCGCCTCATGGGTGAGCAATTGGCGGCGATGACCAAACCCTCCTGACACACACTCGTGACGCGACCGACAGCCGCAAATCAACGGCTGCCGCAAGTCCCTCGAAATCGCTACAGTCCGCGGCCTGCATTATCCGCCGCGTCCGCAAACTCAGTCTGAAACTTCAGCCTTCCTGCCGGAGACGCCGATGCCGATCTACAAAGCCCCCGTGGAAGATGTGACCTTCCTGCTCAACGACGTGTTCCAGATCGATCGCTATGACAATCTGCCGGGCTTCTCCGATGCCTCGGCCGATGTCCGCGAGGCGATCCTCGGCGAGGCCGCCAAGCTCGCAGAGGAAGTGCTGCACCCGCTGAATCGCACAGGCGACCTCGAAGGCTGCAAGCGGCATGACGACGGCAGCGTGACCACGCCGAAGGGCTTCAAGGACGCCTACAAGCAGATCAAGGAGGGCGGCTGGCTCGGCCTGTCGGCGCCGACGGAATATGGCGGGCAGGGCCTGCCGGTGACGCTGAGCCAGACCGTCAATGAATTCCAGTGCTCCGCCAACATGGCGTTCTCGATGTATGGCGGCCTCACCATGGGCGCGACCGCCGCGCTCATCGTGCATGGCAGCGAGGAGCAGAAGAAGACCTACGTGCCGAAGATGGTCGCCGGCGAATGGACCGGCACCATGAACCTGACCGAGCCGCATTGTGGCACCGATCTCGGCCTTCTGCGCACCAAGGCGGTGCGCCAGGACGACGGCAGCTTCAAGATCTCCGGCACCAAGATCTTCATCTCCGCCGGCGAGCACGATCTCGCTGACAACATCATCCATCTCGTGCTCGCCCGCATCGAGGGCGCGCCGGCCGGCATCAAGGGCGTGTCGCTGTTCGTCGTGCCGAAGTTCCTGGTCAATCCGGACGGAACGGTTGGCGCCCGCAACGGCGTGATGTGCGGCTCGATCGAGCACAAGATGGGCATCCACGGCAACTCGACTTGTGTGATGAACTACGACAACGCCACGGGATGGCTGATCGGCGAAGAGAACAAGGGCATGCAAGGCATGTTCGTGATGATGAACGAGGCCCGGCTCGGCGTCGCCGTTCAGGGTCTCGCGCAGTCCGAGGTCGCCTATCAGAACGCGGTCGCCTATGCGCGCGAGCGCATCCAGGGCCGCTCGCTGACCGGCCCGAAGGCGCCGGACAAGGCCGCCGATCCGATCATCGTGCATCCGGACGTGCGCCGCACCTTGCTGTCGATCCGCGCCTTCAATGAGGCCGCCCGCGCGATGGTGGTGTGGACCTCGCTGAAGAGCGACGTCGCGCATCGCTCGCAGGATCCGAAGGACCGCCAAGCGGCCGATGATCATATGGGCCTGATGACCCCTGTCATGAAGGGCTACATGACCGACATGGGCTTCGCCAACGCGGTCCAGGCGCAGCAGATGTATGGCGGTCACGGCTACATCGCCGAATGGGGCATGGAGCAGTTCGTGCGCGATGCGCGTATTGCGATGATCTATGAGGGCGCCAACGGCATCCAGGCGCTGGACCTCGTCGGGCGCAAGCTGCCGCGCGACGGCGGTCGCGCCGTGATGGCGTTCTTCGGTGAGGTCGGTTCGTTCGCCAAGGAGCACGGCGGCAACGACGCGATGAAGCCGTTCATCACGCCGCTGTCGATGGCGCTCGGCCATCTGCAGCAGGCCACGACCTGGCTGATGCAGAACGCCATGACCAAGCCGGACAATGCCGGTGCGGCGGCGACCGACTACATGCATCTCTTCGCGCTGGTCACCTTCGGCTACATGTGGGCGAAGATGGCCAAGGTGGCGCAGGACAAGATCGCCGCCGGCGACAGCTCGACCTATCTCACCACCAAGCTGGTGACGGGTCGCTTCTTCATGGAGCGCGTGCTGCCCGAGACGGCGGCGCATCTCGCCCGCCTGCAGGCCGGCTGCGCGACCGTGATGGAATTGCCGGCGGAAGCCTTCTGATTTCGGAGAAGGCCGGTGCGCGGTGCGTGCCGGCCTTCGCCTTATGCTGACAACGACAAACTGGACCAGATGAGGAGGGCGTGATGCCTGAGGCCTTTATCTACGACCACGTGCGTACTCCCCGCGGCCGCGGCAAGTCCGACGGCGCCCTGCATGAGGTGACCGCGCTCGCGCTCGCCACCGTCCCGCTGAAGGCGCTCAAGGACCGCAACAACATTCCCGAGGACGCCGTGGATGACGTCGTGCTCGGCGTGGTCGATCCCGTCGGCGAAGCCGGCTCTGACATCGCGCGCTTCGCCGCGCTGAACGCCGGCCTCGGCGAGGCCGTGCCGGGCGTGCAGATCAGCCGCTTCTGCGCCTCCGGCCTCGACGCCGTGAACTTCGCCGCCGCTCAGATCATGAGCGGCCAGCATGAGCTCGTCATCGGCGGCGGCGCGGAATCGATGAGCCGCGTCGGCATCGGCGCCTCCGGCGGCGCCTGGCCGATGGACCCCTCGATGGCGGTGCCGTCCTACTTCATGCCGCAGGGCATCTCGGCCGATTTGATCGCGACCAAATACGGATTCTCGCGCGACGACGTCGATGCCTATGCGGTGCAGAGCCAGCAGCGCGCGGCGAAGTCCTGGGAGGAAGGCCGCTTCAGCAAGTCGGTCGTGCCGGTCAAGGACATCAACGGCCTGACCATCCTCGCCAAGGACGAGCACATGCGTCCCTCGACAACGATGCAGTCGCTGGCGCAGCTGCAGCCGTCGTTCGCGGCGATGGCGCAGATGGGCGGCTTCGATGCGGTCGCGGTGCAGTCGCATCCGGAGATCGAGCGGGTCAACTACGTGCATCACGCCGGCAACTCGTCCGGCATTGTCGACGGCGCCGGCGCGGTGCTGCTCGGCAGCAAGGAGGCCGGCGAGAAGTACGGCATGAAGCCGCGCGCGAAGATCCGTGCCTTCGCGAACATTGGCTCGGAGCCGGCGATGATGCTGACCGGTCCGGTCGACGTGACCGAGAAGCTGTTCGAGCGTTCCGGCATGAAGAAGTCCGACATCGACCTGTTCGAGCTCAACGAGGCGTTCGCGTCCGTCGTGCTGCGCTACATGCAGGCGTTCGAGATCGACAAGGACAAGATCAATGTCAATGGCGGCGCCATCGCGCTCGGTCATCCGCTCGGCGCCACCGGCGCGATGATCCTGGGCACGGTGCTCGACGAGCTGGAGCGCACCGGCAAGGCGACCGCGCTGGTCACGCTGTGCATCGGCGGCGGCATGGGCACCGCGACCATCATCGAGCGGGTGTGACGGTGGGCTCCCTCCCCCCTTGCGGGGGAGGGTCGGGGAGGGGGGTGCCACGCGCTCCAGTCCCCGTGAGGACCCCCACCCCCAACCCCTCCCCGCAAGGGGGAGGGGGGCAGAATTCCCCCGGGGCTGATGCTGGATCAGCACACCCCCTTCGTATCTGGGAGCACCACATGGCCTTCAAGAACTTCAAACTCGAAACCGATGCCGACGGCATTGCGCTGATCACCTGGGACATTCCGGGCCGTTCGATGAACGTGCTCGACGAGACCTCGGCGATCGAGCTCGAGACGCTCGTCAAGGACACCACCGCTGACGCTGCGATCAAGGGTGTCGTCATTACTTCGGCCAAGGAAGCGTTCTGCGCCGGCGCCGATCTGTCGATGCTCGAGGGCATGAACCGCACCTATCTCGAGGTGCTGAAGAGCAAGGGCGAGGAAGCCGCCAACCAGATGCTGTTCGACAACAGCCGGCGCTTCTCGCAGATCTACCGGGCGATGGAAACCTCCGGCAAGCCGTGGGTCGCCGCGATCAACGGCCTCGCGCTCGGCGGCGGCTTCGAGCTGACGCTCGCCTGCCACCACCGCGTCGCCGCCGAGAATCCGAAGACCCGCCTCGGCCTGCCCGAGATCAAGGTCGGCCTGTTCCCCGGCGCCGGCGGCACCCAGCGCGTGCCGCGCATCGTGCAGCCGCAGGACGCGATGAACCTGTTGTTGAAGGGCGAGGCGCTCACCCTCGACAAGGCCAAGGCGCTGAAGCTGGTCGACGCGATCGTGCCGGCGGCTGATCTGATCAAGGCCGCCAAGGACTGGATCAAGGGCGGCGGCAAGGCGGTTCAGCCGTGGGACGAGAAGGGCTTCAAGCTGCCCGGCGGCCCGGTGTTCTCCAAGAACGGCATGATGATGTTCCCGGCCGGCAACGCCATCTACCGCCGCGAGACCTACGACAACTATCCGGCCGCGCGCGCCATCATGAGCTGCGTCTATGAAGGCCTGCAGTTGCCGATCGATGCCGCGCTGCGCGTCGAGTCGCGTTATTTCAGCTACATCCTGCGCTCGAAGGAAGCCGCGGCGATGATCCGCAGCCTGTTCCTGTCGATGCAGGAACTGAACAAGGGCGCGCGCCGCCCGGCCGACGTGCCGGCCACTAAGCTGAAGAAGATCGCCGTGATCGGCGCCGGCTTCATGGGCGCCAGTGTGGGCTACGTGTCCGCGCGTGGCGGACTCGAAGTCGTACTGATCGATCGCGACCAGGAGAGCGCCGACAAGGGCAAGGCTCACGCGCAGAGCGTGATCGACGGTCTCGTCAAGAAGGGGCGCGCCAAGCCCGGCGAGGCCGAGGCGATCATGAGCCGCATCACCGCGACCGCCGACTACGCCGCCTTGAAGGAGTGCGACCTCGTCATCGAGGCCGTGTTCGAGGACCGCAAGGTCAAGGCCGAGACCTATGCCAAGGCGCAAGCGCATCTGAAGGACGGCGCGATCTTCGCCTCGAACACCTCGACGCTGCCGATCACCTCGCTGGCCGAGGAGTTCAAGGACCAGGGCCGCTTCATTGGCATCCATTTCTTCTCGCCGGTCGAGAAGATGATGCTGGTCGAGATCATCATGGGCAAGGCGACCGGCGACGTCGCGCTGGCGACTGCGCTCGACTACGTCCGCACCATCGGCAAGACGCCGATCGTGGTCAACGATTCCCGCGGCTTCTTCGCCAATCGCTGCGTGATGCGCTACATCGCCGAGGGCAACGAGATGTTCCTCGAAGGCGTGCCGCCCGCGATGATCGAGAACGCCGCCAAGATGGCCGGCATGCCGGTCGGTCCGCTGTCGCTGTCGGACGAGGTCGCGCTCGACCTCGGCCTGAAGATCATGAAGGCGACCGAGCACGATCTCGGCGCCAACGCGATCAACCAGGACCACAAGAAGCTGATGGTCGAGCTGGTCGAGAAGCAGGGCCGCTTCGGCCGCAAGAACGGCAAGGGTTTTTACGACTATCCCGAGAAGGGCAAGGGTCAGAAGAGCCTGTGGCCGGATCTGGCGAAGCTGCAGCCCAAGCATCTCGATCCGGATACGCTCGATGTCGAGGAGCTGAAGCAACGTTTCCTGGTGGTGCAGGCGGTGGAAGCCGCACGCACCGTCGAGGACCACGTCATCACCGACGTGCGCGAGGCCGATGTCGGCTCCATCCTCGGCTTCGGCTTCGCCCCGTTCACCGGCGGCACGCTGTCCTACATCGACTTCATGGGCACGAAAAAGTTCGTCGAGCTGTGCCACAAATACACGGCGAAATACGGCTCCCGCTTCGCCCCGCCGAAGCTGCTGGAAGAGATGGCCGCCAAGGGCGAGACGTTCTACGGCCGCTTCCCGCCGAAGAAGGCGGCGGCTTGACGGCGATCAGCTGCCTGTAACGAGAACTCCCATCCGCGCCAGATCGACGGTGCGCTCCCCTCCCCCTTGCGGGGAGGGGGCGGGGGTGGGGGTCTCAGGAAAAGGTCTCAGTTGACTAAAACCGCCTTCACCTCGAAGTCTCAGCACGAGCTTTGCTCGTAAACTCGCGCTCTATATCCTCCCACGGCACGGCGTTTCGTGCATCCGCATTGAAGCTGGTCATGCGGTTTGCCAATTCGGCTGCTTGAGCCGAAGTCAGTTGCACGTCTTCAGCCGTCAGGCTGTCCCACAACAGCTCGATGAGATCGAGACGTTGTTTCACGGTCAGCTGAGAAACGTCGAACGAAAGAGACATTAGGTCAGCCTCAACGTAGGGACCGAAGGTCCATGGACACGGTTAGAGTCCCCGTGTGGACCCCCACCCCCAACCCCTCCCCGCAAGGGGGAGGGGAGCTCACCGGCTTTGGAGCGGCACCGTCGTTTCCTCAAAGGCGATCGCTCACCCCGCCTTCATCAACCCTTCCTTCGTCAGCGCCTCCTGCACCTTCGGCCGGGCCGCGACGCGGTTCTTGTAGGCCACCAGGTTCGGCATTGCCGACAGATCGAACTTCATCCGCTCCGCCCAGGTCAGGATCGTGAACAGGTAGCCGTCCGCCACCGTGAACTGGCTGCCCATCAGATAGTCGCGGCCGGCGAGCTGGCTGTCGATATACTTGAACTTGCCCATCACGCGGTCCTTGAAGAACGCCTTGGCGTCGTCGGCGAGCACCGGCGAGAACATCGGGCCGAAATTCTTGTGCAGCTCCGAGGTGATGAAGTTCAGCCATTCCAGGAGCTTGTAGCGCTCGCCGCTGTCGCGCGCCGGGGCCAGGCCCTTGTCCTTGGCCTGATCGGCGATCATCTGGACGATGACCGGCCCCTCGGTCACGATTTCGCCGCTCGGCAGCCCCAGGGCCGGTACTTGGCCCTTCGGATTGACCTTGAGATAATCGTCGCCATTTTCCAGGGTCTTGGCGCGCAGGTCGACCTTGACCAGGTCATAGGGCAGGCCGGCTTCGAGCAGGGCAATATGGGGCGACAGCGAGCAGGCGCCGGGTGAATAATAAAGCTTCATGGCGTACTTTCCTCCGCGAGACGACCTTTGGTCGTGGAACCGGGGCTTCAGGGCCCGGCTTTGATGCATCTGCATCGAATCGTCAAGATTGATGCAGCTGCATCAAATGCGCTAGAACGGCGGTCGAGAGGATACGAGCCGGCCCATGAAACGCAAACCATCGACCGAGGCGACCGCCGCCTGGATCCGCCTGATGCGGGTGCAGAGCCGGGTGCTCGACTGCGTCGAGCAGGAGCTGAAGAAGGCGGGTTTCCCGCCGCTTGCCTGGTATGATGCGCTTCTGGAGCTGTCGCGGTCTCCGTCCGGCGAGCTGCGTCCGGTCGAGCTCGAGCGGCAGATGCTGATCCCGCAATATTCCACTTCTCGCCTGATCGACCGGCTGGTCGACGAAGGTCTGGTTGTCAGGCGCGAATGCAAGATGGACAAGCGCGGCCAATTCGTGGAGATCACCGAGGCCGGCCGCGAGCTGCAGAAGCGGATGTGGTCGGCCTATTCGGCCGCGATCGAGAAGCACGTCGGCTCCAAGCTGTCGGATGCCGACGCCGCCAAGCTGTGCACCTTGCTCGACCGGCTCGGCTGTTCCTGCGGTCAGGCCGCGCAACTCTCTGCCGCAGAAGGCGCGTCGCCCCGATGAGCCATCCGATGCCATCCACATCCGCGGTCCCCTCGGGGCCGCGGCCGTTCCTGTCACCCCGCGCGATCCTCGACGCGCGCTTCCACCGAGACTCCCATGGCGCGTGACCAGATCGATATGACCCCGCTGCAGTCGCGCGACGAACTCGTGGCGTGGCTGGAGGCGGGGGTGAAACCGCCGTCCGCCTTCCGCATCGGAACCGAGCACGAGAAGACGCCGTTCACGCTGGAGGGGCATCGCCCCGTGCCTTACGAGGGCGCGCGCGGCATCGGCGCGCTGCTCGAAGGCATGAAGCTCCTGCTCGGCTGGGAGCCGATCATGGAGCGCGGCAACATCATCGGGCTCTACGACGTCACTGGCGGCGGCGCGATTTCGCTGGAGCCGGGCGGCCAGTTCGAACTGTCAGGCGCGCCGGTCGAGACCGTGCACCAGACCCAGAGCGAGCTGATGGCGCATCTGGCGCAGGTGCGCGAGATCGCGACCCCGCTCGGCATCGGCTTCCTCGGCCTCGGCATGACGCCGTCCTGGTCGCGTGACGAAATCCCGGTGATGCCGAAAGGCCGCTACAAGATCATGCGCGGCTACATGCCGAAGGTCGGCAGCTACGGCCTCGACATGATGTTCCGCACCTGCACGGTGCAGACCAATCTCGACTTCTCCTCCGAAGCCGACATGATCAAGAAGCTGCGCGTGTCGGTGGCGCTGCAACCGATCGCGACCGCGCTGTTCGCCAATTCGCCGTTTACCGAAGGCAAGCCGAACGGCTTCCTGTCATTCCGCTCCGAGATCTGGCGTGACACCGACAATCAGCGTTCGGGCATGATTCCCTGGGCGTTCGAGGACGGCATGGGTTTCGAGCGTTGGGTCGACTACGCGCTCGACGTGCCCATGTATTTCGTCAAGCGCGAGGAAGACTATATCGACGTCTCCGGCACCTCGTTCCGCGATTTCTTCGAGGGCAAGAACCCGGCGATGCCGGGCGAGCGCCCGACCTTGTCGGACTGGGCCAATCATCTCTCCACGGCGTTTCCCGAGGTGCGGCTGAAGCGCTATCTGGAGATGCGCGGCGCCGACGGCGTGCCGTGGGGCCGTCTGCCGGCGCTGCCGGCGTTCTGGGTCGGCCTGCTCTACGACGATGAGAGCCTCGATGCGGCCTGGGAGCTGGTCAAGAACTGGACCGCGTTCGAGCGCCAGAACCTGCGCGACGACGTTCCCCGGCTCGGCTTCAAGGCGCGCATCCGCAACCGCTATGTGTTCGAGGTCGCCAAGGAGTGCCTGACCCTGGCGCATCTCGGCCTGCGCCGGCGCAACCGCGTCGATCATCTCGGCCGCGACGAAAGCCGCTACCTCGAGCCGCTCGACCAGATCATCGATTGCGGCCGCTCGCCCGCCGAGGAGATGCTGGAGAAGTTCAACGGTCCCTGGCACGGTTCGGTCGAGCCGGCCTATGACGAATATGCGTTCTGACCAGACGCGGTTGCGCTGAGCATCTTGGCGCACGCGGCCTCCGCGGCTGCGTGCGCCAAACCGGTTCCGCCACGCGAAGAACGTGGCATCTGCATTGTTTTTTGTTTCGTTGTGTATCGTGAAGGCCGTCAGGCCGTTCTTTGCCTCCGCTTTGCCTCCGGCTGTTCTGACCCGTCGCTCCCGTTCATCGGCCATACAGGTTCGTGGCCATCAAATGACGGTCCAAGAATACGTCAGAAAAACTCGAACGTTAACAATGGGTCCAATGGTTCAGCGGTGGCGCGCGGGGCGCCTGATCGGCGCATGGCTGCGGGCATTCGTTTGCCTGCTCGCCGTCGCTTGCCTGACGTCCGCCGAAGCCCAGACCTATTCCGACCGCCCCGGTGGCGACTACATGAGCGCGCCGATCGCCTCGGGCGATCCGGCCGATTGCGCGCTGCTGTGCGAGCACGACCGGCGTTGCCGCGCCTGGAGCTTCAACTATCCGACCGTGATGGAAGCGGGCGCGGTGTGCTGGCTGAAGAACAGCGTCCCGGCCCGGGTGCCTGATAATTGCTGCGTCTCCGGTGTGCGCGGCGCCGGCGTCGTCGAGGTCCGCAACGATGCGGTGGAAACCTCGATCGATCGGCCCGGCGGCGACTATCGCAGCTTCGACATCAAGACCACCGATCTGAAGGGCGGCGACAAGGCCGAGAAGGCCGCCGACAAGGGTGGGGAGAAGGCGGCCGACAAGAAGGATGAAAAGGCCGCCGACGCCGAGGAGATCTGCAAGGCGGCCTGCACCGGCGACAACAAATGCCGCGCCTGGACCTTCGCCCGCCCCGGCTATGCCGGCAAGGAAGCGCACTGCTTCCTGAAGAAGGAGATCAAGCCGCCGCGGCGGCGGGCCGGGTTTACCTCCGGCGTGGTGCGCTGACGCATCGCCCCATTAGCCGCCGAAAATTCGTCCATCGAGGCGTAACGTCGCATCGGTCCCATCCGTAGTGAAGGGCGGCGCCGGAGCTCTCTTGCTGCCGGCTGCCTGTCGCAACGCTGGGATCGGGATGAGCCATGATGTTTTCGCGCAGAATCTTTGCCACCGCAGCGGTCGCTGCCGTCGTCGCCGCTGCAGGCATGGGGGCGGCCTTCGCGGTCGACACCACCCCCTATTCTGATGCGGCTTTCAAGGCAGCACAGACGGCCGGCCAGCCGATCCTGATCGAGATCCATGCCGGCTGGTGTCCCACCTGCAAGGCGCAGAAGCCGATCATCGACAGGCTGGCGGCCGAGCCGAAGTTCAAGGATCTGAAGATCTTCCGCGTCGATTTCGACGACCAGAAGCCGGTCGTGAAAGGCTTTGGCGCTCAGATGCAGTCGACCTTGATCGTCTTCAAGGGCGCGAGCGAGGCCGGTCGCTCGGTCGGCGACACCAAGGAAGCCTCGATCGCGGCGCTGCTCGACAAGAGTCTGTAACGCGCCATGATCGCGCTGGCGCTGGCCTTCGTGGCGGGCCTGCTCTCGATCCTGTCGCCCTGCGTGCTGCCGCTGGTGCCGATCGTGCTCGGCGCGGCGGCCTCGGCGCATCCGCGCGGCGCGCTGGCGCTCGCGGCGGGCCTCGCGCTGTCGTTTACCGGCATCGGCCTGTTCATTGCGGTGGCGGGCAGCAGCGTCGGCCTCGATGCCGGCGTGTTCCGTGTCGTCGCGGCGGTCCTCATGTTTGGGATCGGAATTGTCCTGCTGGTGCCGTCCTGGCAGGCGCAACTCGCGGTCGCCGGCGGACCGGTGCAGCGCTGGGCCGACCAGCATTCCCAAGGCTTCGCGGCCTCGGGCGCAGGCGGCCAGTTCGTGATCGGGCTGCTGCTGGGTGCGGTCTGGTCGCCCTGCGTCGGGCCGACGCTAGGGGCCGCTTCGCTGCTGGCGTCGCAAGGACAGGATCTCGTCCGCGTGACATTGACGATGCTGGCGTTCGGGCTCGGTGCCGGCCTGCCGCTGGTCGTGCTCGGACTGGTGTCGCGCACCACTATGATACGCCTGCGGGCGCGGCTGCTGTCGGCAGGCCAACTCGGCAAGATGCTGATGGGTGCGGCGTTCGTCGTCGTGGCTGTTGCGATCCTCAGCGGCGCCGACAAGCAACTCGAGACCTGGCTGGTCGAGAACTCGCCGGCGTGGCTGACGGCGCTGACGACGTCGATCTAGCAAGTGGGATACGCCGACAGCGCCACACACTCGCTGTCATTCCGGGGCGGGCCGCGCAGCGGCACGAGCCCGGAATCCATCTGGCCGCGAGCCCTGACGAGAAATGGATTCCGGGCTCGCGCTGCGCGCGCCCCGGAATGACGCGTGGATAGAGCTGTTGCGATCCCGCCGGATTATTCCTCGGCGGCGATGACTGTGATCTCCGGCCACAGCGCCTTCCAACGTTCTGCTTTCGCCGCGTAGTTCACCGCCGAGAAGTTGGCCGTGTAGTTTGGCCGGACGATCATCCGATCGATATCGTCGAAGCCCCTCGGCGCATAGACCTCATATCCGCGGTCGACAGGACGAATCCCGACCTGCGTGTTGGCCGTGAGAAAGCGGTCGATGCCGTCGGTTGAACGGGCAAGCGGCGGGTAGGGCCGGCCATGCTTGGCCGGGTACCAGAGATGGACGCGCGCCTGGTTGCGGACTTCGACCTTGGCATCGATGACGTTGAGACAGGCGGCCATCCGGCGGATCACCGCGTCCTCCGCCTCCCATGATGTGTCGGGATCGAAATAGAAGACGTCGTAGTCGAGAATGCCGTGATCGACGGTGCGTCCCGTCCGCACGTTCCAGACCGTCTGCACGAGGCACCCCGAGACGAGCCACGCATCCGGCAACGCAGTCGCACGCAGCACATCCATGATCGCCGCGTTGAGGGGATTGCGCAGCGCTGATGTGACGAAGTCATCCTCGGTCATGGCTGTCGATAGCAGGGAACGCTGGCCCGATCACGTGCGTCTAACGCTTCCGGCTCTGGGAATAACGCCAGACACTCAGCCGCTGTCGAACGCCGCAAGCGCCTTCTTCGACGCCAGCGTCCGCCACTGCCGCTGCAACAGCGGCTCGACGTCAGCGATCGTCGCCTTGGACAGCCGCAGCAGCACGATCGGATAGTCGCGGTAATGATCGGTGAAATAGAACAGTCTTGGCCGGCTCTCGACCAGCATCGCGCGCTCGTCGGAGGGCACGCCGGGGAGGACGAGGCTGTCGCCATCCTCCTTCAGCCGCGCCAGCAGCTTCTTGCGCACCTTCAGCGCCGGCGTGCCATAGGAGATGCCGTCCTCGACCTCCGGCCATGCCAGCGCGAGCGCCCTGACATCGTCGAAGGTCACGGGCGTCGTCCGCTCAGCGGACGGCCGTGAAGAAGCGATCGAGCCGGAAGCCCGACAGCCAGGCCCAGACCGGCTGATTCTTGAAGCCGAGGTCCCAGGAGCCGACCACCGCATCGGCGCGGCCGACGAGGTTGTCGATCGGCAGGAGGCCGACGCCGCCGTCGCGCAAGGAGACGCGGCTGTCGGCGGAGTTGTCCCGGTTGTCGCCGAGCACGAACAGCTTGCCGGGCGGCACGGTGACCTCCGGCGTGTTGTCGAGCCGGCCGTTGTCGCGCATCTTGAAGATCAGATGCGACACGCCGTTCGGCAGGGTCTCGACGTAGCGATAGGCCGGCTCGTTGCGGCCGCTGTCGTCCTCGGCATCGCCGATGCCGTCCGGCTTGAGCGCCGCAGCCTCACCGTTGATGTAGAGCTGGCCCTGGCGCATCTGGATGCGGTCGCCGGGCAGGCCGACGACGCGCTTCACCCAGGCCTGCGAATTGTCGCCCGGCCAGCGGAACACGACGACATCGCCGCGCTTCGGCGTTTCGCCGAACAGCCGTCCGGTCTCCGGCAGGGTGATCTGCATCGGCAGCGACGAGGTGCCGTAGCCGTAGGGAAACTTCGACGCCAGCAGGGCGTCGCCGATCAGGAGCGTCGGCTCCATCGAGCCCGACGGCACGTAGAACGGCTCGGCGATTGCACCCTTGGCGACGAACACGATCATGACGACGGCGGCGAGCTGGGCGAGCTGCCCGCCCCATGTCGTCGTATCCTTGCGCGGCGCCTTGGTGACGGTCTTGCCCGTAGACATCTTGTCGAGGCTCATCGTCCGGTGCCTCCGACCGTGATGCGATCCATGCGCAAGGTCGGCTGGCCGACGCCGACCGGCACGCCCTGGCCCTGTTTGCCGCAGGTGCCGATGCCGGTGTCCAGCGCGAGGTCGTTGCCGATCATGCTGATGCGGTTGAGGTCGGTCGGGCCGTTGCCGATCAGCATCGCGCCCTTGACCGGCGCGCCGACCTTGCCGTTCTCGATCTTGTAGGCCTCGGTGCACTGGAAGACGTATTTGCCCGAGGTGATGTCGACCTGGCCGCCGCCAAAATTGACCGCGTAGATGCCGTTCTTGACGGAGGCGATGATCTCGGCCGGATCGCGCTCGCCGGCCAGCATGTAGGTGTTGGTCATGCGCGGCATCGGCACATGCGCGTAGCCCTGGCGGCGGCCGTTGCCGGTCGGCGCCATGTTCATCAGGCGCGCGTTCTGGCGGTCCTGCATGTAGCCGACCAGGATGCCGTCCTCGATCAGCACGGTGCGGCTGGTGGGCGTGCCCTCGTCGTCGATCGACAGCGAGCCGCGGCGCGAGGCCATGGTGCCGTCGTCGACCACGGTGACGCCCTTGGCGGCGACCGGCTTGCCCAGCAGCCCGGCGAAGGCCGAGGTCTTCTTGCGGTTGAAGTCGCCCTCGAGGCCGTGGCCGACGGCTTCATGCAGCATCACGCCGGGCCAGCCGGCGCCAAGCACGACGTCCATCTCGCCGGCGGGGGCGGGGACAGATTCGAGGTTGACCAGAGCCTCGCGCAGCGCGCCATCGGCGGCCTCGCGCCACGCCTTGGTCTCGATGAACCGCGCGTAAGGCTCGCGGCCGCCATAGCCCTTGCTGCCGCTCTCCTGGCGATCGCCCTGGCCGGCGACGACGGAGACGTTGACGCGCACCAGCGGGCGGATGTCGCGATAGCTCTCGCCGTCGGGTCGCAGGATCTCGACCACCTGCCAGGTCGCGCCCAGGCTGACCGTCACCTGGCGCACGCGCGGATCCTTGTCGCGCAGATAGGCGTCGATCTCGCCGAGCAGCTTGACCTTGCTTTCGAACCCGGGGGCGTCGAGCGGATTGTCATCGGCATAGAGCCGAACATTGGTGTGCGGCGGCGCGCTCGCGAACGTGCCGGAATAGCCGCCGCGCACGGCGCTGACGGCATCGGCCGCTCGCATCAGCGCCGGCAGCGAGACGTCGGAGGAATGGGCGTAGCCGACCGCATCGTCCTTGACCGCGCGCAGGCCGAATCCCTGGCTGGTGTCATAGGTCGCCTGCTTGAGCCGGCCATTGTCGAACATCAGCGCCTCGGTCTGGCTGTATTCGAAGAACAATTCGCCGTCATCGGCGCCGGAAAGGCCGCGCGCGACCTCGTTCCGGACCGCATCACGATCCAGATTGGCGCGCTCGAGCAGAGAGGTGGTGGGAGCTGTCATGGGGCAATCCGTTGTCGGAGCGTTCATTCCAAGATAGTTGTTTTGACGTCGGGGCGCGAGGGGCTGGATGATTACCGAACTGACATGGTTGAGATCGTTCCCATCACTGCCACCCATATCGAGAGCTTCCATCGCACGCTCGATTTCGTCGCGCGCGAGCGGCGCTATCTGTCGTTCGTGCAGGCGCCGCCGCTGGAGTCCACGCGCGCCTTCATTCTGAACAACATTCACGAGGGATACCCGCAATTCGTCGCGCTCTCGGCCGGCGAGGTCGTCGGCTGGTGCGATGTGACGCCCAAATCAGGGCCAATCGATGCCCGGGTCGGGGTGCTCGGCATGGGCCTATTGCCGCAGTTCCGGCATCAGGGCTTGGGGCGGCGGCTGATGGCGGCCACGCTGGAGGCCGCGCGGGCGGCGGGCTTCTCGCGCGTCGAGCTCACGGTTTACCGCAGCAACACCAATGCCATCCGGCTGTACCAGAAGGCCGGCTTCCTGCTGAAGGCGGTGCAGCCGCGCGAAGCCGGCGACGACGGCTTCGACAAGACGCTGCTGGTGATGGCCCTGGCGCTGGACACCACGGGGGAGGGCGCGCGATCACGTTCGTGATCACGCCAATGTGTCAAAGCGGGCGGACGTGCCGCCCCGTCACGGCAGCTTGTCGAAGCCGTCGGCGAGGCCGTTCAGGCTCAGCGGGAAGCCGATGCCTTCCTCCGGCGTCTCGAAGATGATGAAGGTCGCGGTCTTCGCGGTCTTGAGCTGGCCGAGCAGCTTGTCCTCGAGCACCACCTCGGCGACACAGCCGTTCGGCAGGCAGCGCACGAAGCCGGCGCGGCCGACATCCTGGTTGTCGAGCTTCAGGCCGAGGCCGGACGGCAGCAGCACGCCGAGCGGCGCGACGACGCGCATCAGCCGGCTTTTCTGGTCCGCCGTCTTCAGCATGATCACGGTGAGGCCGGCATTGGAGCGGTCCTCGGCGACGACGCTCTGAATCAGCGCGCACTGCTCGTTCTGCGCGCCCGGCGGCGTATCGCAGCGGATCTGCCAGTCGCCATGCACCGAGCGCACGGCGCCCTGCGCGTGTGCGGACTGAGGCATGCCGATTGCAGTCGCAGCGAGCATGGCGATTACTGAGGTTATTGCCGCAAGGCGCGCGCGCGTGGAGCTGAATCGGCACGAACGGCGCGAGTCATTCGCAGCTGGGATCGGCATGTCAGCTGTCCTGTCCGTTGAAACCCTGATCCGGGTCGGTGCCATGACAATTTCCTGTGGGTGATCTGCGCATCCGACGCCATGATACGGCAATGATGGCGTCATGAGGACAGTGTCGTCAGCCTACGGCGCGAAACGATACGAAATATGGCCGCACCCGGACACTGCCGCTGCGCCTCGCCGAATCAGCCTCGCAAACGGCCTTTGTTCCGTTGCCTACATCGCGCTGCACGGCTGTCAAGCGCCCGTTGTCCGGGAAACCACGGCGTGCGGCAATTTCTCGGAAAAACTGACCTATGTCGATGTCGCGCGTCGCACGCGATATCCGGCTTAAGACTGCATTGCGATAGGTCAAGAATTATGGTTTGAGAAGAAAGATTTCGTCATTCCAGTGAACTGGCCGAGGTGCTTTTCTCAAGCATCCGCCCGAAGGCCAATCGTCAGGAGAGCGGATCGACGGCGCGCTGCGTAAAACCGCGGTGCGCCGAGGGGGAAAGTTCTGAAGGGAGCGCGACGACATGAAGATGTCGAAAGGCCAATTGAGCGCCTTGCTGGGGTTGGCCGTAGCGGGCATGACGCTCGTGTCGGGTGGGCAGGCGTTTGCCGAGACGGGGCAGCCGGCCCCGTGGGAATACAAACTGCAGGAAGCGGCCACGCCGGTGATGGAGAACATCACCTGGTTTCACGGGCTGCTGCTGACGATCATCACCATCATCACGCTGTTCGTGCTGGCGTTGCTGGTTGCGGTCGTCGTGAAGTTCAATGCGCGCGCCAATCCGGTGCCGTCGCGCACCACGCACAACACGCTGCTCGAAGTGGCGTGGACGCTGATCCCGGTGCTGATCCTTGTCACCATCGCGGTGCCGTCGTTCCGCCTGCTCTTCCTCGAGCTCGACGTGCCGAAGGCCGACCTGACCATCAAGGCGACCGGCAAGCAGTGGTACTGGAGCTACGCCTATCCCGACAACGGCAAGTTCGAGTTCGACTCGCTGATGGCGCAGGACAAGAAGCCGCGTCTGCTGGCGGTCGACAATGAGATGGTCGTGCCGGTCAACAAGGTGATTCGCGTCCAGACCACCGGCGCCGACGTCATCCACTCCTTCGCGGTGCCATCCTTCGGCATCAAGATCGACGCCATTCCCGGCCGCCTCAACGAGACCTGGTTCAAGGCGACCAAGGTCGGCATGTATTACGGCCAGTGCTCCGAGCTCTGCGGCAAGGATCACGCCTTCATGCCGATCGCCGTGCGCGTCGTGAGCGACCAGGAGTTCGCGGCCTGGATCGAGGACGCCAAGAAGAAGTACGCCAGCGCGCCGGCCGCGACCTACGCGTCCGCCGCGGGCGTGTCGCAGTAAGTCGCGGGGACGAACGCAAGACATTGAGGGCCGCCGCGCGCGGCCCACGGGGACACTGAGGATTGGACAATGGCGACGAACGTAGCGACGCACACCGGCCATGACGATCACGCGCACGACCATCCGACCGGATGGCGGCGCTGGCTGTATTCGACCAACCACAAAGACATCGGCACGATGTACCTGATCTTCGCCGTGTTCGCCGGCCTGATCGGCGGCGCGATGTCGGTCGCGATCCGCATCGAGCTGATGTATCCGGGCGTGCAGCTCTTCCACGAGAGCCACACCTACAACGTGTTCGTGACCTCGCACGGCCTGATCATGATCTTCTTCATGGTCATGCCGGCGATGATCGGCGGCTTCGGCAACTGGATGGTGCCGCTGATGATCGGCGCGCCGGACATGGCGTTCCCGCGCATGAACAACATCTCGTTCTGGCTGCTACCGGCCTCGTTCGCGCTGCTCTTGATGTCGACCTTCGTCGAGGGCGAGCCGGGCGCTAACGGCGTCGGTGCGGGCTGGACGATGTATGTGCCGTTGTCGACGTCGGGACATCCCGGTCCCGCGGTCGACTTCGCGATCCTGTCGCTGCATCTTGCCGGTGCGTCGTCGATCCTGGGCTCGATCAACTTCATCACCACCATCTTCAACATGCGCGCGCCGGGCATGACCCTGCACAAGATGCCGCTGTTCGTCTGGTCGGTGCTGGTGACGGTGTTCCTGCTGTTGCTGTCGCTGCCGGTGCTCGCCGGCGCCATCACGATGATGCTGACCGACCGCAATTTCGGCACCACCTTCTTCGCTCCCGATGGCGGCGGTGACCCGCTGCTGTTCCAGCATCTGTTCTGGTTCTTCGGCCACCCCGAGGTGTACATCCTGATCCTGCCCGGCTTCGGCATGATCAGCCAGATCGTCTCGACCTTCTCGCGCAAGCCCGTGTTCGGCTATCTCGGCATGGCCTACGCCATGGTCGCGATCGGCGGCATCGGCTTCGTGGTCTGGGCGCACCACATGTACACGGTCGGCATGTCCTCGGCGACGCAGGCTTATTTCGTCGCCGCCACCATGGTGATCGCGGTGCCCACCGGCGTGAAGATCTTCTCCTGGATCGCCACGATGTGGGGCGGCTCGATCGAGTTCCGCGCGCCGATGCTGTGGGCCGTGGGCTTCATCTTCCTGTTCACGGTCGGCGGCGTCACTGGCGTCGTGCTGGCGAATGCCGGCGTCGACCGCGTGCTGCAGGACACCTACTACGTCGTCGCGCACTTCCACTACGTGCTGTCGCTCGGCGCCGTGTTCGCCATCTTCGCCGGCTGGTACTACTGGTTCCCGAAGATGTTCGGCTACATGTACAACGAGGGCATTGCGAAGGCGCACTTCTGGGTCACCTTCGTCGGCGTGAACCTGGTGTTCTTCCCGCAGCACTTCCTCGGCCTGTCGGGCATGCCGCGCCGCTACGTCGACTATCCCGATGCCTATGCCGGCTGGAACCTGGTGTCGTCGATCGGCTCCTACATCTCGGCCTTCGGCGTCCTGATCTTCATCTACGGCGTGGTCGAAGCCTTCATGCGCAAGCAGCAGGCGGCGGCCAATCCGTGGGGACCGGGCGCGACCACCCTGGAATGGACCCTGTCGTCGCCGCCGCCATTCCACCAGTTCGAGGTCCTGCCGAAGGTGCAGTGATCCCCGTTCTCCGACGCGGCGCCCTCCGGCGCCGCGTCGATCTCTCCGGCCGCTGCGCCGTTGCTGGCCTCGACCGGATCTCTGAAGCGACGTGCTGAAGCCTCTCGTTCAGCGCCTTTGAATTGAAGTCTGGATTCATCGTGTCGGTCATCGATCAGAACGCCATCGCCGTCGGCCCGCGGATTTCCGAGGCCGATGTCGGCGACTATCTCGCGCTCCTCAAGCCGCGGGTGATGTCGCTCGTGATCTTCACGGCGCTGATCGGCCTCCTGATCGCTCCCGGCCATTTCCATCCCGTGCTTGCGATCACCTCGCTGCTGTGCATCGCCGTCGGCGCGGGCGCCTCCGGCGCGTTGAACATGGCGCTGGAAGGCGACATCGACTCGCTGATGTCGCGCACCGCCAACCGCCCGATCCCGCGCGGGCGCGTCACCCGCCAGGAGGCGCTGGCCTTCGGCATCACCCTGTCGTTCTTCTCGGTGCTGACGCTCGGCATCCTCGTCAACTGGTTCGCCGGCGCGCTGCTCGCCTTCACGATCTTCTTCTACGTCGTGATCTACACGCTGTGGCTGAAGCGCTGGACCGCGCAGAACATCGTCATCGGCGGCGCCGCCGGCGCGCTGCCGCCGGTCGTGGCCTGGGCTGCGGCCACCGGCGGAATCGCGCCGGAGCCGCTCTGGCTGTTCCTGATCATCTTCTTCTGGACCCCGCCGCATTTCTGGGCCCTGGCGCTGTTCCGCACCGACGACTATGCCCGCGCCGGCGTGCCGATGCTCCCGGTGGTCGCAGGTCCCGACGCCACCCGGCTGCAGATCCTGCTCTACACCATCGTGCTGGTGGCGGTCGCCGCCGCGCCCTGGCCGCTCGGCTATTTCGATGCCGTCTACGGCGTCGTGTCGCTGGCGCTCGGCGCCGGCATGCTGTGGCTCGCCATCGAGGTGTTCCGCAAGCGTGAGCGCCTCACCTCGCTGCGCGCCAACCGCAAGCTGTTCGCCTTCTCGATCCTGTATCTGTTCGCGCTGTTCGCGACGCTCGGCCTCGAGGCGATCGCGCGCATGATCGCACCGCTGATCTGGTGAGGGAGCGCGGGGCAGGAAAGCATGGCGACCGCGATGGCAGATCCGAATGAGCCCGAGGGCATCGTCCTCACCGAGGCGCAGCTGCGCAGCCGCCGCCGCCGCTCGATCGCCATTGCGCTCGCGCTCGGCGTGCTCGTGGTGCTGTTCTTCGCCGTCACCATGGTGAAGGGCCCGATCGTGCTGAAACGGCCGATGTAGAGGTTCGCGATGGACACGACCGACCAGGGCCAATCGACCAACGCGCCGGCCGCACCGGCATCGGCGCCGCGCGGCATCGGCCGCGACGCGCTGGTCGGCGGCATCTGCGGCGCGGTCGTGGTGCTGATGGTCGGCGCCTCCTATGCGGCCGTGCCGTTCTACAACTGGTTCTGCCGCGCCACCGGCTTCAACGGCACCACCCAGGTCGCGACCTCGGCGCCATCTTCCGCGCCGCTGGCGCGCCGCATCAGCGTGCGCTTCGACGCCAATGTCGCCGGCGGGCTGCCCTGGAAATTCGAGCCGGAGAAGACCGAGATCGAGGTCGCGATCGGCGAGGTGGTGACGGTGTACTACACCGTCACCAACCAGGCGGCGCGCACCACCATGGCGCAGGCCGCCTACAACGTGACGCCGCTGACCTCGGGCGCCTATTTCCAGAAGATCAACTGCTTCTGCTTCACTGAGCAGACCATGGCGCCGGGCGAGACCCGCGAGATGCCGGTCGTGTTCTACGTCGATCCGGCGATCACGGCCGACCACGAGAACGATTCGCTGAAGACGATCACGCTGTCCTACACTTTCTATCCCGTCCGCGATGCCGCGCCGAAGCCGGTCGCCGCGGGCGAGCCGGACAAGCCGCGGGGCAACCTATGACCACGCGGCTGTCCGATATCCGGGGACCAATTTTGAACGACTGCGTGCCGGGGCGACCGGCATCGATCTGGGGAGAGACTTGCCATGGCTGAGGCGCACGCCAAGCATCACGACTACCATCTGGTTGATCCGAGCCCGTGGCCGTTCGTCGGCTCGGTGTCGGCCTTCATCATGGCGTTCGGCGCGATCGCCTGGATGCACAAGATGTTCGGCGCCGCGCCGATCGTGTTCGGTATCGGCACCATCGGCGTGCTCTACACCATGGCGAGCTGGTGGGGCGACGTCATCAAGGAAGCCCAGTACAAGGGCGACCACACCCGCGTCGTTCAGCTGCATCACCGCTACGGCATGATCCTGTTCATCGCCTCCGAGGTGATGTTCTTCGTCGCCTGGTTCTGGGCTTATTTCAACGTCGCGCTGTTCCCGAATTTCGAGGTGCAGGCTACCCGCGACGCGCTGATCGGCGGCGTCTGGCCGCCGAAGGGCATCGAGACCTTTGACCCCTGGCACCTGCCGCTGCTCAACACGCTGATCCTGCTGACCTCGGGCACCACCGTGACCTGGGCCCACCACGCGCTGTTGGAAGGCGACCGCAAGGGCCTGAAATACGGCCTGATCCTCACGGTGCTGCTGGGCGTGACCTTCACCTGCGTGCAAGCATACGAGTACAGCCACGCGACGTTCTCGTTCGCCGGCCACATCTACGGCGCGACCTTCTTCATGGCGACCGGCTTCCATGGCTTCCACGTCCTGGTCGGCACGATCTTCCTGATCGTCTGCCTGATCCGCGCCTATGCCGGTCACTTCACGCCCAAGCAGCATCTCGGCTTCGAGTTCGCCGCCTGGTACTGGCACTTCGTCGACGTGGTGTGGCTGTTCCTGTTCCTCTGCATCTACGTCTGGGGCCACGGCGCCGAGTCGATGGCGCACGGCGCGCACTGACGCGAACGGCGCATCGGTTACGCCGAACGTGATATGGAAGGGCGGCCGTCGGGCCGCCCTTTTCGTTGGGCGGCTCCCGCCGCTTGATCCAAAAGTGATCCGCGTTCGCGGCCGCCGGCTGTATCACCGAGAGGCGCGCCGCGTCCGCCACCCCTGGGGCAAGACACCATGACCGCTCATCCTCCCGTCACCTTGGCCCAGACCATCCTGCGCGGCCTCGCCTGCCGCTGCCCGCGCTGCGGCCAGGGCAAGCTGTTCGACGGCTTCCTCAACCTGCGCAAGCGTTGCGAGGTCTGCGACCTCGACAACGCCTTCATCGACACCGGCGACGGTCCGGCGATCTTCATCATGATGCTGGCCGGCGCCATCGTGGTCGGTGCCGCCCTGATCGTCGAGGTGAAGTACCAGCCGCCGTTCTGGGTGCATGCCGCGCTGTGGGGCCCGCTGATCCTGGTGACGACCCTGCTGCCGCTGCGCGCAATGAAATCGCTGCTGATCGCCCTGCAATTCCACCACAAGGCCGCCCCCGGCCGCCTGGTGGATAAGACCCCGCAATGAGGCAGCACTTGCGCGTTCGAGCCGACCATCCGCGCCGCGCCGACGGTGCACCCCTCTCCCCCTTTCGGGGAGGGGTCGGGGGTGGGGGGCGCTCAGCAAAGACTGCCGCTGGGGCCACCCCCCTCCCCAGCCCTCCCCCACAAGGGGGGAGGGAGCGCACTGTCTGCCGGGTGAGAGCAGACGGCCTTCTCACGCGCCTAAGCGTCTTCCTGTTTGACTCGTTCGCCCCCCGTGAATGGGACTGCGGCCGTCGCCGCGGGCCCGCTCCGCTCCCTCCCCCCTTGTGGGGGAGGGCTGGGGAGGGGGGTAACCCCAACGGCAGTCGTTGCTGGGCCACCCCCACCCCCAACCCCTCCCCGCAAGGGGGAGGGGAGCGCACCGTCCGTGCCGGGAGAGCCTCGACAAACTCGCGGACGGCTCCGCAATGACGAGTGCGACGAGCCGCAAGACTTCCTCCCGCGCCTTCGCCGCGTTCACCGTCCTGATGGTCGCGCTGTTCATTGGCCTTGGCGTCTGGCAGCTTCAGCGCCGTGCCGCCAAGCACGCGCTGATCGCAGCCCTCACCGAACGCGTCGTCGCCTCGCCCGCACCGCTGCCGCCGCCAAGCGAGTGGCCCACGCTGACGCCCGAGCGCGACGAATTCCGGCGCGTCAACTTCATCGCGACTTACGCCAAGCTCCCCGACGCCATGGTCTACAGCGCCGGCTCCGCCGTGCGCGAGGACGTCTCCGGCCCCGGCACGTGGGCCTTCCTGCCGGCCCGCCTCGCGTCCGGCGAAACCATCGTGATCGACGCCGGCTTCGTCGCCAACACCATGCAGGAACGCAGCATCCAGGACCGCCAGGTCGGCAAGCTCGTCACCGGCGCGCCGGTGACGCTGACCGGCTACCTGCGCTTCCCCGAAGCCGCCGGCCTGCTGACCGCCGCCGAAAATCGCGACAAGCGCCTGTGGTTCACCCGCGACCACCTCGCCATGGCCCGCGCGCTCGGCTGGGGCGAGGTCGCGCCGTTCTACATCGATCTTGAATCGCCCGTGCCGGACAACGGCATTCCCAAGCCCGGCCCGCTGTCGCCGCACCTGCGCGACGAGCACATGCAATATGCCATCACCTGGTTCTCGCTTGCCGCCGCGCTGATCGCCGCCTTCGCGATCTGGGCCAGGGGACGGCGCAGGGCCGATCGATGACCCCCGTAGCCCGCATGAGCGAAGCGACATGCGGGATCACCTCGACCGCCTTGCTGGTCCCCGCATGTCGCTACGCTCATGCGGGCTACGCTACGATCGCGCCGGCAAAACGCCGCTTGACTTAGAGTGCGCTCGAACCCGTAGCCTGTCGGGCGTCGTGAATGGAGATCGAGCGCGCATGAAGATCGGCGAACTGGCCAGGCAGTCGGGGCTGACCGCCCACACGATCCGCTACTACGAGCGGATCGGACTGCTGCCCAGGGCCGATCGCGATCATGCCCGCCAGCGGGACTACGACGCATCGATCCTGACCTGGATCGAATTCCTCGGCCGTCTCAAGGCCACGGGAATGCCGATCCGGGACATGCTCCGTTATGCGGAGTTGCGCGCGGGCGGCGCCGCCACCGAGCCGGAGCGACGCCGGCTGCTGGAGCGGCATCGCGAGGCGGTTCGGGCGCAGGTCGCCACGTTGCAGGATTGCCTTCTCGTTCTCGACGGCAAGATCGCCGGCTATGCCGGCAGCAGCGAGAGGACTGATGAGCATGACGCAATCCATCCCGAACCGATCCGCAACCGCGAGCACGACGTCCTCCAGCGCCGACACCGATCAGGACCGGCTGGCGCGCGGCCGGCGCGCGCTCGATAGGATCGACGGCGAGGCCGGGCACAACGTGATCGCCGCGCTCGCCGACATCGCGCCTGACTTCGCCACCTACGTGATCGAGTTTCCGTTCGGCGACATCTATTCGCGCCCCGGTCTCGATCTGCGCAGCCGCGAGATCGCGACCATCGCGGCCCTGACCGCGCTCGGCAATGCCAGCCCGCAATTGAAGGTGCATATTCACGCCGGCCTCAATGTCGGCCTCAGCCGCGACGAGATCACCGAGGTGATCATGCAGATGGCGGTCTATGCCGGCTTTCCCGCCGCGCTCAACGGGCTGTTCGCGGCCAAGGCGGTGTTCGCGGAGGCCGATGCGAAGGCGAGTGAGGCCGCATCGATCTGAGCGACGACCGCGGAGCTCGTAGCCCGCATGAGCGAAGCGAGATGCGGGACCAATGCCGACCCAGCATCGCTGCAGCCCAAGCGGGCGACCGCTACGCCTCGATCGCCCGTACGCTGCCGGCCACCTTCACCGGCGCACCTGCCGGTCCGTCCAGGTCGACCTGCAGCCCGCACGGCACGCCCATGTCCTCGCCTTGGCGGATCATGATCGGCCCCTGCGCCGGCCAGGCCAGCTCGCGCAGATGGCCGGCGAGTGCCGCGGCGGCAGCGCCCGTCGCGGGATCCTCATAGACGCCGCCGAACGGGAACGGATTGCGGGCGTGGATGAGTTGCGGCGTCTCGACATGGATGAGGGCAAAGGTGCAGAAGCGCTCGCGTTGCGCCAGCGCCTGACCGCGGCTGAAATCATAACTCATCGCAGCGAGGCGGCCGCGCTGGCGCAGCGCGATCACCGGGTGATCCATGCCGGCGTGGGCCAGGACCGGCGGAATCCGCGGATCGAGATCGTCATGCGTCAGGCCGAACAGCGCCAGGATCTCCTCGACCGCCAGCGCGGAGAGCGCGCGCGTGCGCGTCGGCGGCGAGCTGAACGCCGCGCTCCATTCCGTTGCCGAATGCACGCCTTCAACGGTGATCTCGGCATGGTTGAGCTGCAACGCAAAACGGCCGGAGCCCTGCTGCCGGGCCAGCGCCGCGCCCAGCGCAATGGTCGCATGGCCGCAGAAATCCACCTCGGCCTCGGGTGCGAAATAGCGCACCCGCCATGTGTCTCCATCAGGCGCCGCGAACGCCGTCTCGGAATAGCCGATCTCCGCCGCCATCGCCTGCATCACGGCAGCTTCGGGCAAGGAGTCGCCGATGACGACGCCGGCCGGATTGCCGCCGCGTGAGCCGTCGGTGAAGGCTGCGATACGCTGGATGATCATGACGGGACTCGCGCTCGATCGTTGTCTCGGAATGCTAGGCGGCCGGAGCCCGCAAGTGAAGAGGGGCCGCGGACCGGTCGCCGCGCGGCTCCGCTTCACCTCGTCGAAAACGCGTGCTCCCATCACAGCGTGACTTGACCGTGCGGATGGTGGTTATGGACGACACCGAAAGCCGGCAGACTGGGCCGGCCCACAAAGCGTGCCGGCCTGATCTCGTCGGACCTGAGTCGCCCGACGGGCAGTCAGGACCGCCGCCGACGGTCACACGAACTGATAAGTTCGGCTGCGCGTGAAATCTGTTTTTCTCAGCGAATCCAGAGCGGTCAACGTATTCAGCCCGGCTCGCTTGAGAATTTCACTTTCATATTTTCCGAAATCGTGGTTGTATCGCTGCGTCCCGCCTCGTTGCGAGGGGCGTACGCGTCGTCACGGACGTGAGGTGGGATGCGATGGACGGGCGGGCAGCAACTGACGAGTGCGGCCTGAACGGACGGCGAAGTCGCGTGGTCCTGACACCCCGACGCTGGTGTCCTGCGGGAGCGCTTAGGCGCTGTCGCTCACGGTGGCCAGAAAGCCCGGTGCACCGAGGAGAGCGCGTATAAGACGTAACCCATCGCGCAGGGAAGGCCGGGTCGCTCTGGCTGAACCTGTGGTTCCTGCCCCGTGCATTCTTGTTCGCACGGGGGCCGCGGGTGCCAGCCGGCATCCGGTCTTCCCTGCGCCCTCTGCTTCATGGAGGGAGGAGTTTCCGCACAGCTCGGGCGCAATCGCGTTGCGAGACCGCAGCCACACGCTCGGTCGTCATTCCGGGGCGGGCCGCGCAGCGGCACGAGCCCGGAATCCATACTCCCGGTCGTGGTTATGGATTCCGGGCTCGCGCTTCGCGCGCCCCGGAATGACGAAGGGGAGAGATCGTGACGATGTCCTATCATTCGCTTGTTCGTTCGAAGTGCCCGGCTTGACGCCACCGGCACCCTCGGCATCCCGCGCGCTGGCGGTGATCCTGTCCCCGCGGCGGCGCGGTCGATCATCGGCGGCGCGGCCCAATGGGTCGCCCGGTCAAGCAGGGCGATGACAGCGGTGGGGAGGCGAGATCGGGCATCGAAGTGCATGACGGGAGGGCAGGGGCGGAGGACGGTCGCCTGACGTTGTCCCACCCAAGCCATGCGCCCCGTAACCCCGCTGTAACCCGCCGTCGTGACCATTCCCGGCCCAACAACCGGTTTCGCAGCCTCCCCAAAACCATTATGGTGCCGGACCATGTTGCCGCCAGGCGGTTCCGATATCGAGTTCAATCAACAGGTTATGGCCTGGTGACACAGGTCAGGAGAGCGGTTTGACGCGCTATGTTTCGACCCGCGGGGAGGCCCCCGCGCTCACCTTCTGCGACGTGATGCTGACCGGGCTCGCCCGCGACGGCGGCCTGTACGTGCCCGAGACCTGGCCGCAGCTGTCGGCGGAGACCATCGCGGGATTCTTCGGCCGGCCCTATTGGGAGGTCGCGGTCGAGGTCATCAAGCCGTTCGTCGCCGGCGAGATTTCTGACGCCGAGCTCGGCCGCATGGCCAACGAAGCCTACGCCACGTTCCGCCATCCTGCGGTGGTGCCGCTCGACCAGATCGCCCCGCACCAGTTCGTGCTCGAGCTGTTCCACGGCCCGACCCTGGCGTTCAAGGACGTCGCGATGCAGCTGATCTCGCGGCTGATGGACCACGTGCTGGCCAAGCGCGGCGAGCGCACCACGATCGTGGTCGCGACCTCCGGCGACACAGGCGGCGCCGCGGTCGAGGCCTTCGCCGGCCGGGATAATGCCGATCTCATCGTGCTGTTCCCGAACGGCCGCATCTCCGAGGTGCAGCGCCGCATGATGACGACGTCAGGCGCGTCGAACGTGCATGCGCTGGCGATCGAAGGCCATTTCGACGACTGCCAGGCGATCGTGAAGGGCCTGTTCAACAATCACGGCTTCCGCGACTCCGTTTCGCTGTCCGGCGTCAACTCGATCAACTGGGCCCGTGTCGTCGCCCAGGTCGTCTATTACTTCACGTCAGCGGTCGCCGTCGGCGCGCCGCATCGCGCCGTCGACTTCACCGTGCCCACCGGCAATTTCGGCGACATCTTCGCTGGCTACGTCGCCAAGCGCATGGGGCTGCCGGTGCGCACGCTCCGCGTGGCCACCAACGTCAACGATATCCTCGCCCGCACGCTGGCCACCGGGATCTACGAGGTGCGCGAGGTGCATGAGACGACCACGCCGTCGATGGACATCCAGGTGTCGTCGAACTTCGAGCGGCTGTTGTTCGAGGCCGGCGGCCGCGACGCTGGCACCGTGCGGCGGCTGATGGAGGGTCTGAAGCAGTCCGGCCGCTTCGTGCTTCCCGATGCGATGCTGGCGGCGATCCGCGCCGATTTCGATGCCGGTCGTGCCGACGAGACCGAGACGGCGGCGGCGATTCGCGCTGCCTTCCGCGAGGCCGGCGATCTCGTCGATCCGCACACCGCGGTCGCGCTCGCCGTGGCCGATCGCGACGGTACGGATCTGTCCGTCCCGAACATCGTTCTTGCAACGGCGCATCCCGCCAAGTTCCCCGACGCGGTGGAGGCCGCCTGCGGACAGCGTCCGCATCTGCCGGTCTGGCTGGAGGGGCTGATGAGCAAGCGCGAGGATTCAAGGATCATGCGGAACGATCAGGCCGAGGTGGAGAAATTCATCCGCTCGGTCAGCCGGGCCGCCAAGCAGGGAATCGCATGATGGGCGTGGAAGTCACCAAGCTGCCGACGGGGCTGACGGTCGTCACCGACACGATGCCGCATCTGGAGACGGCGGCGCTCGGCGTCTGGGCCGGGGTCGGCGGCCGCGACGAGAAGCCGGATGAGCACGGGATCTCGCATCTCCTCGAACACATGGCGTTCAAGGGCACCACGACCCGCAGCGCGCGCGAGATCGTCGAGGCGATCGAGGCGGTCGGCGGCGACCTCAATGCCGGCACCTCGACCGAGACCACCGCCTACTACGCCCGCGTGCTGAAGGCCGACGTGCCGCTGGCGCTCGATGTGCTCTCCGACATTCTCGCCAATCCGTCCTTCGTGCCGGAGGAACTGGAGCGCGAGAAGAACGTGATCGTGCAGGAGATCGGCGCGGCACAGGATACGCCCGACGACGTCGTGTTCGAGCATCTCAACGAGCTCTGCTTCCCCGACCAGCCGATGGGCCGCTCGCTGCTCGGCACCGCCAAGACGCTCGAGGCCTTCGATCGCGACAAGCTGCATGGCTATCTGTCGACGCATTATCGCGGCCCCGACATGGTCGTCGCCGCCGCCGGCGCCGTCGATCATCAGCGCGTGGTCGAGGACGTGACCAGGCGTTTCGCCAGCTTCAATGGCGGTCCCGCGCCGAAGCCGCAGCCGGCTTCGTTCGGCAAGGGCGGTTCGCGCGTCGTGCACCGCGACCTCGAGCAGGCGCATCTGACGCTGGCGCTGGAGGGCGTGCCGCAGGCCGATCCGTCGCTGTTCTCGCTGCAGGTGTTCACCAACATCCTCGGCGGCGGCATGTCGTCCCGGCTGTTCCAGGAGGTGCGCGAGAACCGCGGGCTCTGCTACTCGGTCTACACGTTCCACGCGCCCTACAGCGACACCGGCTTCTTCGGCCTCTACACCGGCACCGATCCGGCCGACGCGCCGGAAATGATGGAGGTCGTGGTCGACATCATCGGCAATGCGGTGGAGACGCTGAGCGAGGCCGAGGTCGCCCGCGCCAAGGCGCAGATGAAGGCCGGGCTTCTGATGGCGCTGGAAAGCTGCAGCGCCCGCGCCGAACAGCTCGCGCGTCACATCCTCGCCTATGGCCGGCCGCAGACCCTGCAGGAGATGGTCGCCAAGATCGAGGCCGTGAGCGTTGAAAGCACCCGCGATGCCGCGCGTGCGCTCCTCGCACGCAGCAAGCCGGCCGTGGTTGCGCTCGGGACCGGCAGGGGTCTGGACACGGCGGTGAGTTTCGCCGAAGGTCTCACCGGGCCGAAGTCGAAGGCCCAACTGCATTGAGCATGGGTCCTCACACGCAAAGCATCGGGCGGGTCGTCCCCGCCGGGCGCTGCGACGGTGGATTCGGGAGCTGAAACGCAGGGGGAGCATCACCGATGGCCCTGTTCCGTCTACCGTCCAGTGGACCGGCTGCGCTCGCTCCGCGCGGCAACGGCCTGCTGGTGCGTTCGCCGCAGATGGCCGATTACGCGCAATGGGCGCGGCTGCGCGAGATCAGCCGCGAATATCTGACGCCGTGGGAGCCGATCTGGCCGTCCGACGACCTGACGCGCTCCGGCTTCCGCCGCCGGCTTCGCCGTTATGCCGAGGACATCTCGGCCGACCGCTCCTATCCGTTCATCGTCTTCCGCGAGCAGGATGGCGCCATGCTGGGCGGCATCACGCTGGCCAATGTCCGCCGCGGCATCGTCCAGGCCGGCACCATCGGCTATTGGATGGGGCAGCCGCATGCCCATCGCGGCTACATGACCACGGCGCTCAAGCTGCTGCTGCCGACCTTGTTCGGCGAGCTCAATCTGCACCGGGTCGAGGCCGCCTGCATTCCGACCAATACGCCCTCCATCCGTGTGCTCGAGAAGTGCGGTTTCACCCGGGAAGGGCTGGCGCGGCGCTATCTCTGCATCAACGGGGTCTGGCAGGACCACTACCTCTATGGCCTGCTGCAGGAGGATTTCAGGGGCTGAATTGTGATCGGGCGGGCGTCGGGAGGTCGCGGATCGGGGCTGGTCCGGCGCTCTGAAATGGGTATAGACGGCCAGTGCGGCTGCCCCATGTTCCGCCAGGATCGCCAGTGCGCGTGGGGGGCCGGACGACCGAGATGCCGGGGACTTCGAGAATGCGACAGACATGTGTGATTCGGGTTGGGACATTGGCCGCCGTGCTGCTGGCCCTGGGCGCGACGGGCGCCGCGCCGCCGGCCGCGGCGCAATCGCTGACCGACCGGTTCAAGAGCCTGTTCGGCGGCGGTTCGGATGACAAGGGCCAGTCCAATCTGCCGGCCAGCGGCGGGCCGCCGGACGATCCCACGGATGGGCTGACCTGCCCTCCTGTGAACATCCGCGCGGGAGCTTCGACCTACTCGGTGGCCGCGCCCGGCAAGCAGGCGGTCGGCAATGACGTCAGATTTCAGGCGTCGATCACCAAGACCGCGCGCGAGTGCAACCTCAACGGCGCCGAGATCATCGGCAAGATCGGCATCCAGGGGCGGGTCGTAGCCGGCCCGGCCGGCGCGCCCGCGACGGTCGATATCCCCATGCGCATCGCGGTGGTGCAGGGCGGCATCGGCGAGAAGGTGATCGCCACCAAGGCCTACCGGACCACGGTGCAGATGACCGCCGACGGCAGCGTGCCGTTCACGATCGTGGCCGAGGACATGGTCTACCCGGTGCCGCCGCCCGGCTCCAACGCCGACAATTACGTCTTCTACATCGGCTTCGATCCGCAGGCGCTGGCGCCGGAGCGCGGCAAGAAGCGGAAGTGATGACCTCCGCGGGTGCGGGGGCGACGGCGGAGAGAGGCTTGGAAAGCAAAAGGCCGGTGCGGGGCACCGGCCTTTTGAAAGATGTTGGATGTTCGGGGCGCCGCTCAGTTCAGCTTGCGGCTGACTTCGGCGATGCCCTTGGCGACGAGGTCCTCGCCGAGAGCGCCCTTGACCGATTGCGACAGCACGGTCGCGGCGGCCTGGACGGCGGCGTCGGCCGCGGCGGCCCGGACATCGGCCAGAGCCTGAGCCTCTGCGAGGGCGATCTTGCTCTCGGCGGCCTTGGTGCGACGGGCGACGAAGTCTTCCATCTTGGCCTTGGCGTCCGCCGCGATGCGCTCGGCTTCCGCCTTGGCGCTCGTGACGATCTCCTCGGCCTCACGCTCGGCGCTGGCGCGGCGGGTCTTGTAGTCGGCGAGCACCTTGGCCGCCTCGTCCTTGAGCCGCTTGGCCTCGTCCAGCTCGTTCTTGATGCGCTCGGCACGGTGATCGAGCGCCTTCAGGACCATGCGGTGGACGCCGAGATAGGCGAACAGGCCCATCAGGATCACGAAAGCGATCGCAACCCAGGTTTCCGGATCAGCGAGCAAATGCATCAGGCTGTTCCCTTCAACGATGCATCGACCGCAGCTTCCACCGTCTTGGCCGCGGGGGCCCTGCCGGTGAGCTGCTGCACGATCGCACTGGCGGCATCCGAGGCGATACCACGGACATTGCTCATTGCGGTCGCACGGGTCGTGGCGATGGACGTCTCGGCCGCCGCGAGCTTGGCCGCGAGGCTGTCTTCCAGCGCCTTGCGCTCGGCATCCGAGGAGGCCGCGAGCTTGTCGCGGGTCTCGGCACCGATCGCCTGGGCGCGGGCACGAGCCGTCGCCAGCTCGGTCTCATACGCCTTCATTGCGGCTTCGGATTCATCCTTCAGCCGCTGCGCTTCGGCCAGGTCGCCGTCGATCGCTTTCTGGCGGGCGTCGATGACAGCCCCGACCTTCGGAAGCGCCACACGCGAGACGATCACGTACAGCGCCACGAAGGCGATCACCAGAGAGACGATCTGGGAGGGAAAGGTTTCCTTCGAGAACGGAGGAAACCCATGTCCGCCATCGGCCTCGGTATGGGCGCTTGCGCCGCCCTTGGCCGCGCCGCCCTTGGCCTCACCATGACTTTCAGCCACGGGCTTCTCCTGTCCGGCTCAGGCCGTCTTAGACGGCGTACAGCAGGAGCAGGGCGATCAGCAGCGAGAAGATGCCGAGCGCTTCGGTCACCGCGAAGCCGAAAATCAGGTTGCCGAACTGGCCCTGGGCGGCCGACGGATTGCGCAGAGCAGCCGACAGGTAGTTGCCGAAGATGATGCCGATGCCGGCACCCGCGCCACCCATGCCGATGCAGGCAATGCCCGCGCCAATGTACTTCGCTGCGACCGGATCCATGACGAACTCCTTTGAGAGGTTAGGTAGAGAGGGCCGGATCAGTGGCCCGGATGGATAGCATCGTTGAGATAGATGCAGGTGAGGATCGTGAAGACGTAGGCCTGGAGGAACGCGACCATCAGCTCGAGGCCGGTCAGGGCGACCGTGAGGCCGAGCGGCAGCAGCGCGCCGACCTTGCCGACGAAGCCGAGCGCGCCGAGCATGGTCACGAAGCTCGCGAACACCTTCAAGGTGACGTGGCCGGCCAGCATGTTGGCGAACAGACGGACGCTGTGCGAGATCGGGCGGGAGAAGAAGGAGATGATTTCGATCACGACCACCAGCGGCAGAATCACCGCGGGGATGCCGGAGGGCACGAACAGCTTAAAGAACTTAAGGCCGTTCTTGTAGAAGCCGTAGATGATGACCGTCAGGAACACCAGGAGCGCCAGCGAGAAGGTGACGATGATGTGGCTGGCGACGGTGAAGGTGTAGGGGATGATGCCGACGATGTTCGAGACGAAGATGAACATGAACAGCGAGAACACCAGCGGGAAGAACGTCATGCCGTGCGAGCCGGCGCTGGTTCTGATGGTGTTGGCCACGAACTCGTAGGACAGCTCGACCATCGACTGGAACCGGCCCGGGACGAGCGCGCGTCCGGCGGCCATCATCATGACGGCGATGAGCACGACCGCGAGCAGCATGTACGCGGACGAATTGGTGAAGGCGATCTCCTGATTGCCGATGTGGCCGATCGTGAAGATCTTGTTGAGCTGGAATTGATGGATCGGATCGATCATCCGCGTGGCGTCTCAGTTGTTCACCGGCCACGCCGGCGCTTTGCAATTCACTCGTTGGTCTTCCGCCCTGAGGTCTTCCGCACGGATCTCATTGGCGGGGCCTGTCGGGGGCGACGCCTGCAGATCTGACCACGTTCAACACGCCGGCGGCGAAGCCGAGCAGGAAAAACACGATAAATCCGAAGGGCGATGTCGACAGCAAGCGGTCGAAGCCCCAGCCAAGCACCGCGCCGACGAGGACACCGGCGATCAACTCGGAGGACAGTCGCAGGCCACGCGCCATGGCCGAAGCCCGGGCTGCAGTGTCACCGCCGCTGTTTCCAGGTTGATCAGCCCCTACCTTTCGGCCGTCGCGAAATTCGGACAACCGTTGGTCGAGACTTCCGAGCCTTGCGGAAAGCGCAACCTCATCGGGCGACTTGTCGCGATCTCCGTGTCCGCTGCGCTCGCTCGTGCCATCCGCCATGTGCTTGTCCGCCATGTGTGGAGACCCGAGCCGTTGCTGCGAGTTTCAGGAAATAGCGCCCCATCGCCCTTTAAAGCCGCGCGGACCATACTGACCGCATCCCCCCAAGTCAAGATTGCGTGTTGAACTGTTAGATGCCTGAATTTGCTCGTTTTCTCGGCTTTTTCGTCAGATCGGGCCGACGTGTCACCGCGCCGCATCAACAGTGTTCTGTGCAGTTGCAATGCTGCTCCGATCGGCGCGGTCACCACCGCGCCGGCGCGACGCGCGCGCATGACGTTGGTTCCGGGCCTGCGCCGCCTGCACCACCCGCCGCCGCGTTGAAATCCGCATGCGTCACGCCTACGTCGGGAACGGCGGTTCGGCCTGTGGCAGCTCATCGCACGGAGCGGAATGTCATGGCGTCGACACAATGCAGGCGTGCATGGCCGCCGTCCTGAATCGCGCGTCGTGGCGCCTTGGAGGCTCGGCCAGTCATGAATCTCATGCAACCCTATCGGCAGCCTCTCCTGGTTCCCTTGGTCCTCTTCTTGGTCCTTTTGGCGTTCGGTGGCCTGGGCGGGCCCGCATCGGCCGATGACGCCGCGCCAGACGGCGACAAGGGCCGCTACACGATGTCGACGACGCCCGACGGCGTGGTCCGGCTCGACACCCGGACCGGCGCGGTCTCGACCTGCAACAACAATTCCGGCTCCGGCTGGGCTTGCTACGCCGTCCCCGACGAACGCGCGGCGCTGGATGCCGAGATCGGTCGGCTGCAGGCGGAGAATGAGAAGCTGAAGGCTCAACTCGCCTCGCGCGACCAGAGCATCTCCGGCAAGATCGACGAGCCGCTGCCGAAGGACCAGGCGCTGCCCAAGTCGGATCAGTTGAAGAAGGCCGAGCCCAAAGCGTCGGATCCCAAATCGGATTCCAAGTCTGCCGATGGAACGCGCAAGCTCGAGATCCCGTTGCCGAGCGACCAGGACATGGACCGCATGATGGGTTTTCTGGAGCAGGCCTGGCGCCGGCTGCTCGACATGGCCAACCGGGTGCAGAAGGACGTCTCGGGCAGGATCTGAGCTTGGACAGGTGAGGCGAAACGTATGGCTGCAGGATCGATCACGCGGGCGACGCCGTCGCGCGTCGCCATCAACAGCGTCGTGACATCGAGCTTGATAGTGCAGACCGCCGGCCGCGGCTTCACCGACCTCACGCGCGACGTCCAGGCCTTCCTGCGCGAGATCGTTGCGGCCGAAGGCGCAGTCACGGTCTTCATCCGCCACACGTCGGCGTCGCTGACAATCCAGGAGAACGCCGATCCGACCGTGCTGCGCGATCTCACCACCGCGCTGTCGCGGCTCGCGCCGGAGGATGCCGGCTGGGTGCATGACACCGAAGGCCCCGACGACATGCCCGCCCACGTCAAGACGATGCTGAGCTCGGTGTCGCTGCAGGTGCCGGTGCGGAACGGCCGGACGCTGCTCGGCACCTGGCAGGCGATCTATCTGATCGAGCATCGCGCGCGGCCGCACGCCCGCGAGGTGGTGCTGCAGTTCATCGGCGCGGTCTGACCTCAAAAGAGAAAACCCCTCGGCTGAAATGCGGAACGGCCGCGGAGCGATCCGCGGCCGTTCATTCGACTGAGAAAGCGAGGCGAGCGGGGATGCCGCTCGCCTGACTGATTACTTCGCCTGGATGTCGACGTCCTTGGTCTCCGGCAGGAACAGGAAGCCGACCACCGCCGTGATCACCGCGAACGTGATCGGGTACCACAGGCCGGCATAGATATCGCCCGTCGAGGCCACGATCGCGAAGGCGGTGGCCGGCAGCAGGCCGCCGAACCAGCCGTTGCCGATGTGATAGGGCAGCGACATTGAGGTGTAGCGGATCTTGGTCGGGAACAGTTCGACCAGCATCGCCGCGATCGGGCCGTAGACCATGGTGACGAAGATCACCAGGATCAGCAGCAGGCCGATGATCGCTGCGACCTGCGGACGGAAGATGTCGAACGGATGCGCCATCTTCACGATCGCCGGGTTGCCCGCCTTCGGATAGCCGGCCTCGCCGATCGCCGCGGTGAGCGCCGGGTTACCCGTCTTGGCGTCGGTGTAGGGCACTTCCTTGCCGTTGAAGGTGACCTTCACGCCGGAGCCGGCCGGGCCAGGAACGGTCGAGTACTTGACCGAGGACTGGGCGAGGAAGGCGCGGGCGGTGTCGCAAGGCGCAGTGAAGACGCGGGTGCCGACCGGGTTGAACAGGTCGCCGCAACCAGCGGGATCGGCCACCACTTCCACCTTCGTCGCCTCGATCGCCTTCTCCAGCGCCGGGTTGGCGTTGGTGGTGATCATCTTGAAGATCGGGAAGAAGGTGAGCGCCGCGATCAGGCAGCCGCCCATGATGATCGGCTTGCGGCCGATCTTGTCCGACAGCACGCCGAAGAAGACGAAGAAGCCGGTGCCGAGCAGCAGCGACCAGGCGATCAGCAGGTTGGCGGTGTAGCCGTCGACCTTCAGGATCGATTGCAGGAAGAACAGCGCGTAGAACTGCCCGGTGTACCAGACCACGCCCTGGCCCATGGTGCCGCCGATCAGGGCCAGCAGCACGATCTTGGCATTGCTCCAGTTGGCGAAGGACTCCGTCAGCGGCGCCTTCGAGCTCTTGCCCTCTTCCTTCATCTTCTGGAACACCGGCGACTCGTTCAGGCGCAGACGGATCCAGACGGAGATGCCGAGCAGCAGCACGGACACCAGGAACGGCACGCGCCAGCCCCATTTGGCGAAGTCCGCCTCGCCGATGATTGTGCGGGTGGCCAGGATGACCAGCAGCGACAGGAACAGGCCCATCGTCGCGGTGGTCTGAATGAACGATGTGTAGTAGCCGCGCTTGCCCATCGGAGCGTGCTCGGCGACGTAGGTCGCGGCGCCGCCATATTCACCGCCGAGCGCGAGGCCCTGCAGCAGGCGCAGACCGATCAGGATCACCGGCGCCGCGAAGCCGATGGTCTCGGCGTTCGGCAGGATGCCGACGACGAAGGTCGACAAGCCCATGATCAGGATGGTGACGAGGAAGGTGTATTTGCGGCCGACGATGTCGCCGATGCGGCCGAACACGATGGCGCCGAACGGGCGGACCAGGAAGCCGGCGGCGAAGGCCAGCAGGGCGAAGATGTCGCGGGTGGCCGGCGGATAGGCGGAGAAGAACTGCGCGCCGATGATCGAGGCCAGGGACCCGTACAGGTAGAAGTCGTACCACTCGAAGACAGTACCGAGCGAGGAAGCCAGAATGACGAAGCGTTCGTCCTTCGTCATGCCTCCCGTTCTCGCTGGTGTGGCGACCATTGTTGACATTGGCATTCGCTCCCCAAGATCGTTGTGATGATGGCTTCGTCTCCGCATGCCGGACTTGGACGGCTGACGTCGCGGAGGCCTTACGCCTTCAGTAACATTGCAGTGAAACCCGCCCCAATACGACTTTCGGCCCTGCCTGCGGCGCGCGATCGGAAAGATGGGGACATTGCGGCGGATCAAGTTCGTTGTGCGGTCGCCATGCTAGTGATGTTGCGTTGCACAAGGCGTGGATTAACTGCCTTCTCCGCAAGTGGAATTGCATGCTTGCATGCAACCGGTGGCCGGGCGAGTATTTCCGCAAGAGGTCGGCGAGCGTGCAGATGCAGCATGGCGTCGCCAGCGAGAAATCAGGTCAGGATTGTTCAAGTCAGGATTGGTTAAGTCAGGATTCATGGCGGCTGCCACCACCCATCTCGTCATTGCCGATGATCATCCGCTGTTCCGCAACGCGCTGCGGCAAGCCGTCGCGAGCGTGCTCAGCGAGGCCGTGATCGACGAGGCCGGCTCGTTCGAGGACCTGACCGCGCTGCTGGAGAAGGATTCCGAGGTCGACCTCGTCCTGCTCGACCTGACGATGCCCGGCATCTCCGGCTTTTCCGGCCTGATCTACCTGCGCGCGCAATATCCGGCGATTCCGGTGGTGATCGTGTCGGCCAGCGACGACGGCGCGACGATCCGGCGCTCGCTCGATTTCGGCGCCTCCGGCTTCATTCCGAAGCGCTTCGGCGTCGACGTCCTGCGCGACGCCATCATGAAGGTGATGGACGGCGACGTCTGGCTGCCGCCGGACACCGACCTCGCGGCCGGCGCCGATCCGGAGATGACGAAGCTGCGCGACCGTCTGGTCACCCTGACGCCGCAGCAGGTGCGCGTGCTGATGATGCTGTCGCAGGGGCTGCTCAACAAGCAGATCGCCTATGAGCTCGGCGTCTCCGAGGCGACCATCAAGGCGCATGTCTCGGCCATCCTGCAGAAGCTCGGCGTCGAGAGCCGCACGCAGGCGGTGATTGCGGCCGCGAAGATCGCGGGAAGTGCCTGGCGGCAGGATGTCCCGACCGGGAAGTGAGGGGCTGATCGTCTCAATAAGCACGCTGGGCATGACCATCTGCAGCGCCGCACTTCGCGCTAAAATCCTCATGGTGAGGAGCGCCGCACGCATCTTGACGTATGACGAGACTGCCTCTGGCGCGGCGCGTCTCGAACCATGAGGCCCGACCGAGGCCTCGCCCTTCGAGACGCGCGCCTCGGGCGCGCTCCTCAGGGTGAGGAGCGGCATTTTCGGCGCGGGAGCCAAGGATCGAGTTGAGCAGGAAGCCAGGGTCTTTGTTAGATCCATCGCGACACACCTCCTCAGTCTCGCGGCGCCATCAGCGTCCGAGCTTTGAGCTTTACTCGCCCTCCTCAAGATAGAGGGCGCAGGGAAGGCCGAGCGCTGGCCGCGCCCGTGGCCCGCCTGCAACAAAAGAAGCAGGCGGCAGTCACCACAGGTCTGGCCGAACACACCCGGCCCTCCCTGCGCGATGGTTTTGACGGCTGCTCCGAGCTCTCCCCGGGGACCGGCGTTCTTGCCCCCGTCGTCCGCAACATCGTCGCTACGGACTTGGCATCAGCACCGGGATGCCAGGACCACACGGCTTGACCGTGCGCGCCGGATCGTTCGTCCGCGAGCCCTAAGCCCGCTGCAACCCGACGCGCCCACCGCATCCCGCACCCCACGTTCGTGACGATCGCGAAGCGCCCCTCATGGCGGGCACGGGACGACTCAAGGGATAGCATGATTTCTGGGAAAAAGAAATGATAATCTTGGTTGTTCGGGCCGGATGATGGGCAGATCGGAGCCGGTCTCGCCCTCGACAGTCTGGATGAATGCAATTGACGGTCGGCACATCGTGCCAACTCAATCCTGTGCTAACGAGGCGCGAGGTTCGGCCGCGGCATTGGCTGGGGAAGGGCAAGTCCGGTGACACAGAAAGATCCCCGCTTGTTGTCGATCGGTGCCGTTACCGAGGCGGCGCTTGCACGAATAACGCGGCGCGAGCATTGTGCTTGCTTGGTGGTGAGGAAGAAAAAGGGAACGCCGCTTGTCCCGAACATGCATGTGGAAGCGCAGGATCGGCGTGCGGCGGGTTGGGAGCGGGTCACGGATCTGATCGATCGGATCGCGCGAACCTGTGCGCCCATTTTCGAGCCCTCCGCGGACATGCCCTGGGAAGACTGGATGCGTGTCATCACGCTGCCGCCCCAAATCGCGTCGCTCACTGAGGTGACCGACGTCCGCCTGTATGGCAGCCATCTGCGGCGGCTTCCGCCCGAGATCGCCCAGATGACATCGCTGCGAAATCTGGACGTCTACACATCCTATTCGCTGCATTGGCTGCCTTACGAAGTGACGCGATGCAGCCAGCTTGTCGACAGCCGGATGAGCACGCGCGCGCTTTATGGCAATCGACGGACGAGGCTGCCATTCCCGCCCCTGTCTCGTCCAATCGAATCTCTGCTTCCTTCGACTTGCAGCGTTTGTGATCGGCCGTTCGGCGAGAGTGCCCCGCAACTGTTCTGGACGACGCAGCGCGTGGGCACGGATGTCGTTCCACTCCTGATCCACGGCTGCTCGAAGACTTGCATCGACTCCGTCCCGTCCGCGCCGCCCGGCTTCTTCGAGCCTCCGCACCGGGGTGGCGGAGGCGTTGGAATGCCGGTCTTGGATCGCTTTTAGGCAATCGCGGGCATCTCATGTTCAGGTTGACGTCGCGGAGACAATGCTCAGGGCTGGTGATTGGATGTGCCGCCCTTTGGATGGTGCAAATATGGCCAGGGATTGCCTGCTCCTCCATGTCGCTCGCGACCGAGGAGGAATGGTTTTCGCGCGCCTCCGCGGTCCTTGTCGTGCACCTCACGTCGGTCCAAGAGAGTCCTGCGCCAGACGATATGAAGGGAGGCTACAAGCAGATCATCGAAGCGTCGGTCCAAACGATCGAGGTCATCAAGGGAAGGCCGCCGGAGGACGGAAGGGTGAGGAGCGCACCATTTGGATATGGCAATTGCACGCTCCCTCTGCTGGCGGGAGCTGATTACATCTTCTTTCTGCGAGATGGCGAGCCAAACATCACAGTCCTCACCGGCTCTGCTGGACCCATCTTGAACCTAGACGGGATCGAGGTTCGTGAGAGGCTGGAGAAGTTGCGGTCGCTGGCGAGATAGCGATGTGAAGCCTGCTGCCGATCGACCCGGATTCACGGCGGCTAACCGGCCCTTGCGCGTGTCGGCAATTTCTTCACAACTTCGCCCACCTCCCGCTGCGCAAGCCGAAGTTCGTAGATCTTCTGCAGGTTGAGCCAGAATTCGGGGCTGCTGCCGAACCAGTGGCCGAGTCGCAGCGCCGTATCCGCCGTGATCCCTCGCTGGCCGTTGATGATCGCGGTGATCCGATTGACGGGCACGTCGAGCTGACGCGATAACTCCGCAGCTGACATGCCGAGTTCGTCGAGCTCTTCGGCGAGATGAACTCCCGGATGGATGGGGGCGCGTGCCATGGTGTGCCTCCTAGTGATAATCGACGATTTCGACATTGACAGGGCCGGGCGAGCCGGGCGGCCATTCGAAACATATCCGCCATTGATCGTTGATGCGGATGCTGTACTGGCCTTGGCGATTGCCTTTGAGCGCCTCCAGCCGATTTCCCGGTAGCGAGCCGAGATCCTTCAAATTCGTCGCAGCTTCAAGCCGGTCGAGCCGTATCTCAGCCTGCTTGGCAAAACCAGAAAATTCCCTAACGGCTTCGCCATTGGCAAAGCGCTCGGTCCTTTTATCCCGGTAGCCGACAATCATGGAGATAGGTTAACAGAAATTACGAGTTACGTAAAGCATAAATATCCTAAGTTGGGCTCCGTTGCCCGAGTGTCCTCCGACCACGCCGCCGACACCCGCTACACAAAGCGCCTCACGAACCTCAACGTCGTCTCCGCCACCTCGCGCCAGCCGTTGTCGATGGTCAGCGAGTGGCCGCGTTGCGGAAGCTGGGCGAACTCGGTGACGGCGTGCGGGTTGCGCTTCTGCAGCTCATAGGCCGCGCGGGCGACGGAAGGCGGCACGGTGTGGTCCTGTTCGCCGGAGATGATCAGCAGCGGGCCGCGGTTCGCGGCTTCGCTGTCGACGCGGGCCTCGGTCCAGGGATTGAGGTTGGCGGCCGCGGCCTGGACGATCGGGCGGTCGGGGGCCGGCGCCTGATAGGCGTCGTACAGGTCGTCGCTCTCGGTCTCGGGCACCGCGTTGGCGAAGGCGTAGCGGAATTGGCCGGGCGTAAGGCTGACGTTGCGGCTGGCGTTGGCCGGGTTGTGCAGGACCGGCCAGGCGGAGCGGAGCGCGGAGACAGGCAGCGGCAGCACCCCGCGGAACGGCGCCGGATCGATCGCGACTGTCGCGGCTGATAGTCCACGGCCGGCGAGAATTTGCGCGATCAGGCCGCCGAAGGAATGGCCAATCAGTGCCGGCCGCTTGTCGAGCCTGTCTGCGATCGCGGCGAAGTGGGCCGCCACTTCGCCAATGGTCTCGGGGGCGGCGGCGCCGCCCATCTCCGCGGGCCAGCCGGGCGCCAGCGCGGCATAGCCTGCCGCGTTGAACAGCTCGGCCCAGCGGTCCCACGAACTGGGCTTCAGCCACAGGCCATGAATGAAGATGACCGTGGGCTTGTGCGAGGCGTTGGCCTCTCCAATCGCCTCGTCGAGGGAATGCGTCGTCATGCTCGGCGTCCTCTTGCATGGGATTGGAAAGGTGCTGTGAGATCAGCGCGACGACGGCGCGTTGAGGAAGGCGTCGATCGCGGCGACCGTCGCAGCGGGCTGTTCTTCCATCAGCCAGTGGCCGGAGCCGTCGATGACCTGCCCCTGCACGTTATCGGCGCCGGCCTGTGTCACCGCGGCCATCGTGGCGCCGAACGACGCGCCGCCGCCGATCGCCAGCACCGGCATCGTCAGCTTGCCATGCGCCGCGAGCCAGGCGCGGTTGTCGATCGCGTCCTGGTCGAACGCGGCGAACTGGCCGAAGCCGGCATGCATCCGGCCCGGGCCGGCGTAGAGCTGCGCGTAGTGGACCCGCGCGGCCTCCGGGAAGTTCTTCGGATTTGCCGAGAACTCGTTCCAGAAGCGGTCGAGATAGATTCGCTCGCGGCCCTCGACCAGGCGCTCCATGTCCGGGCCGCCGAAGCGGAAGTGCCACAGCAGCGGGTTCTTCAGGATCTCTTCCCACGGGCCGATGCCCGGCACCGGCGCATCCATCAGCACCAGTTTTGTCACCCGGTCGGAGTGCCGCGCGGCCAGCGCGTAGGCGACCATGTTGCCGATGTCGTGCGCCACGACCTCGGCGGTGCGGGCGCCCAGCGCGTCCATCACGCCGGCGATGTCCTCGGCCTGGTTGGCCTTCTCGAAGCCCTTGTCGGCGCGGGCGGACAGGCCGAGCCCGCGCAGATCGGGCACGATCACGGTGTGGTTGGCGGAGAGCTTGGCGGCGAGCGGCACCCACATGTCGCCGGTGTCGCCATAGCCGTGCAGCAGCACCACGGCCGGCCCGGTGCCGCCGACGCGGACGTGGATCGTGGTGCCGTTGGTCGGGATCTCCTGGGTGCGGAAGCTCGCCGGAAATTGGCCGGGCGCCTCGGTGGCGTCGGCAAGGGCGGCGCTGGCCAGCGCGGTGAGCGCGGTGGCGGCGAGGGCGGTTCGTTGCAGCAGGCGGGGCAGGGTCATGGTGGTCTCCTTTGGGGTCTGTCGATGCAGGCAAAGCTAGACTGGAGCGGTTCGCGGTATTAGAGGGGTGTCACGCCAAGGATTTTTGATCTGGACGCAAAGATGATGCTGGCCAGCGCCGATCGTGCCCGCGATCTCGAGGTGTTCTGCGCCGTCGCCGACAGCGGCAGCTTCTCGGCTGCGGGGCGTGCCCTCAGCCTGACGCCATCGGCGGTCAGCCGCACGCTCGACCGCATCGAGATCAGGCTCGGCGCGCGGCTGCTGTTGCGGTCGACGCGCGCGCTGACGCTGACGGCCGAGGGGCAGGCCTATCTCGCCGCTGCGCGACGCATCCTCGCCGACCTCGATGAGGCCGAGCAGGCGATCGCCGACCAGGGCGCGCCGCGCGGGCGCATCCGGGTCAGCGCCGCGATCTCGCACGGCCGCCTCTGCATCGTGCCGCTGCTCGGCGAGTTCGTGCGGCGCTATCCGAACATCCTGGTCGACATCCATCTCGGCGACGGCCTCGTCGACATCGCGGCGGGGCAGGCCGACGTGGCGATCCGCGGTGGTCCGCTTGCTGACAGCGCGCTCACGGCGCGCCGGCTCAGCGACAACGGCCGCAGCATCGTGGCTTCGCCGGACTATCTCGCGCGCTGGGGCGTGCCGCAGACGCCCGAGGATCTGCACAACCACAACTGCCTGAATTTCAGCTTCCGCCGCGCCGAGCCGGTGTGGCCGTTCCGCCGTGACGGCGTCGACTACGCGCTGAAGCTGCGCGGCGCCATCGAAGCCAACAGCGGCGATACGCTGACCGAGCTCGCGTGCGACGGCGTCGGCATCGCCCGCGTCGGCGATTTCAGCCTGGGCAACGCGATTGCCGAGGGGCGGCTGGTGCGGCTGCTCGAGGCATACAATCCCGGCGACCGGGAGGTCTTCCACGCGGTGTTCGTCGGCGGCGCCAACACGCCCGCACGCGTGCGCGTGTTCGTGGACTATCTGGTGGAGCGGATGAGCGCGCGGCGAGATGCGTAGCGCCCGCCGCATGGCGCCAGGCCGGCCGATCCGCGCCGCATTCTCGCGCCGGCTCAGCTAAGGATGGGACGTCCACCGCGCGCGCTTCTCGGCAGGGCGGACGGTGGCGGCTGAACCGACCTCGCCATCGCCGGGATCTTCGTGCCTTCGCTTGAACGCTTTTGCGAACGACGGTAACCCAGACTGGGGTTGCGCGTGGGGCGTGTCATCGTGAATGAGACTGAGGAGAAGGCGCTCGCTGGGGGAGCGGCTGGCAAGGCCGACGGGGTGCGCCACACGCCGGTGCCGGACTGGGTCGATCTCGCGGCTTACGCGACGGAGCCGTCGCCCGAGCAGGAGGCCTGCATCGCGAACGGCGTCTGCCGGCTGCTGACCGATGTTCAGGTCAATCTCACCGGGCCGGAGCCGTGCTGGACGTTCCGGTCGGCGCAGCGGATCCTCACCAAAGAGGGCGCCGAATGGGCCTCTCACATCGTCATCGAGTTCGACCCTGGCTATCAGACGCTCGAGGCTCATTACGTCCGCATCCTGCGCGGCGATCAGATCATCGAGCACATGCGTGCGGAGGCGTTTCAGGTGTTTCGGCGCGAGCGGGACATCGAGCGGCTGATGCTGAACGGACGGCTCACGGCGTCCCTGCTGGTCCCCGACGTGCGCGCCAACGACATCCTGGAGTTCTGCTGCTCGCTCCATGGCGACAAGCCGATCTTCAGTGGCAAGTACCAGACCTGGGCGGCGCTCGACGCCTTCAATCCGACCTTCGATCATCGTCACCGGCTGCTGAAGCCGCGCGATCGCAACATCGCGAGCCGGGATTTCAACGACCCGCCGCGTCCCGAGACCCGCACGCATGGCGATTTCGAGGACATCCGCCGGCGTCTCGTCGGGCAGAAGAGGAAGAGCCCGAGTGCGCCGTCGACGCCGCCCTGGGCCTTCGAGGTGCCTGCCTTTCAGCTCAGCGAGTTCGACAGCTGGGGTGACGTCGCGGGTCTGATGGCGAGCGCCTATGACCCCGGCGAGATTCCGTCCGGGCTCGCCTTCGAGATCGATCGGATCAGCCAAGCCTTTGCTGATCCGGCGCAGCGGGCGGTGGAATGGCTCCGCTTCGTGCAGGGCGAATTGCGCTACTTCTTCCTGTCGCTGGGGGAGGGCGGCCTGACGCCACGTGACTTGGAGGCGATCTGGAGCGGCCGCTTCGGCGACTGTAAGGACAAGGCACGGCTTTACGTCGCCGGCGCCCGCCGCCTCGGCCTCGATGCCTGCGCCGCGCTGGTCTCCACGACGCACGGCGTCGTGCTGGACCAGGTGTTGCCGAGCCCGGCCGTGTTCGATCATTGCATCGTCCGCGTCCGGATCGCGGGCCGCAGCTACTGGCTGGATCCCACGCTGTCGCGGCAGGGTGGCAGTCTCGATCACATCGAGCTGCCGCACCTCGGATGGGCCCTGCCGCTGGCGGCCGATGACGTCCGTCTCGAGAAGCTGCCCGAACACGCCGTTCAGCACGTCATTCATTGCCATGACGACTGGCGCATCGGTCCCACACGCCGGTCTCCGGCCACGCTGCATCGGAACCTCGAATTCTCCGCCCGCGGCGCCGACCAGGTCAGAAACCTGGTTGAGAATGAGGGGGAGGCCGGCCTCGCACGCAGCCTGCTCAGCCAATTGCAGGCCAATTGGCCGACGGCCACCGAAGCGCTGCCGATCGAGATCCATGATGATCGAGTTGAGAACAGGATCGTGCTGGATGCACGATATGAGATCAGCGATTGTTGGCGCGTGTCGGACAAGCCGGACCAGATTCATCTGCAGTTCGTCGAGAACTATATCAGCACGGACCTGTCAGGCGCCGGACGCGCCGCGCGCGAACACGACATCTATCTTGGCCGCCCCAGGCGCCTCTCGTCGCTGCTTCAGGTCGAAATGCCCCGCCACTGGCCCGACGCCAGGTCGGCGGAGACGCATGATCTGCCCGGCCTCAGGCTCGCGAGCCGTTACAACATCGAAGGCCGCCACGTCGAAAGCTTCACGGAATTGACCGTCGAGTCCTGGACGCTGCCGGGGTCCAAGGTCGACGACTACGACCTGCTCGTCAGGTGCGCGCAGCAGAACATCCTCTTCATTCAGGCATCGGCCAAGCACGACAAGATCCGTCCGCCCGGTTTTCAATCGGGCTTGAACCTGAAGTTCTCGGCCCCATTCTTCTTTGTGGTCCTGTGGCTCGTCGTCGCCGTCATCCGGGCACTGCTGACGTCGGGCCACTGAACCGGCGAGGCCAGACATCATGCATCCGAATGGTGGCCGCTACTCCGCCGCCACCATCTGCTGGATGCGCCACTGCCCGAGCAGCGCGCGCAGCGACGCTGGCTTCAGCGGCTTGTTGAGCACGGCGATGTTTTCGTCGCGGGCGGCGGCGCGGACGTGGGGGCTGCGGTCGGCGGTGATCAGGATCGCGGGCAGCGCCTCGTTGAAGCGGCGGCGGATGTCGCGGATCGCGGCGATGCCGTTGCCGCGGTCGAGGTGGTAGTCGACCAGGAGGCCGGTGACGGCGCCGTTGCGGGCGGCGATCGCTTCTTCCGCGGATTCCGGGTCGGGGACGGCGATCACCTCGGCGTCCCAGGCGGTGAGCAGGGTGCGCATGCCGTCGAGGATCGCCGGGTCGTTCTCGATGCACACGATCAGCGCGCCGCCGATCGATGTCTTGGCGAGCGGCGTGGCGCTGGTGACGGCGGCGGTGTGGTTGATGGCTTTTGCGATCGGCACGGTGACGGAGAACACCGAGCCGCGGCCGGGCCGCGAGTCCAGCGCGATGCCGTGATTGAGCACGCGGGCGATGCGCTCGACGATGGAAAGGCCGAGGCCGAGGCCGCGGGCGATGCGCGCGCCCTGCTCGAGGCGATGGAATTCCTTGAAGATCTCGCCGCGTTTCACCGGGGGAATGCCGACGCCGGTGTCGTAGACGCCGATCTGCAGCGAGGTGCCGTGGCGGCGGCAGCCGACCAGCACGCGGCCATTGGGGGTGTATTTGATGGCGTTGGAGATGAAGTTCTGCAGCAGACGGCGCAGCAGCAGGCGGTCGGATTCGACCGGGAGTGAGCACGGCACGAAGATCAGATCGAGGCCCTTGGCGCGCGCGGCCGGCGCGAACTCGATCTCCAGCGAGCGCATCAGATCGGCCATCTTGAAGCTCGACACCGACGGGGTCATCGCGCCGGCATCGAGCCGGGAGATGTCGAGCAGCGCGCCGAGGATCTCCTCGATCGCTTCGAGCGAGTCGTCGATGTTCTCGACCAGGCGCGAGTCCTCGCCCGGGGTCTGGCGCTCGACCAGGCTCGTGACGTAGAGCCGCGCCGCGTTTAGCGGCTGCAGGATGTCGTGGCTGGCGGCGGCGAGGAAGCGGGTCTTGGAAATGTTGGCATCTTCCGCAGCGCTCTTGGCGACCGCGAGCTCGGAGTTCAGCCGCGTCAGCTCCTCGGTGCGGTCGCGCACGCGCTTTTCCAGGGTGGCGTTGGCGCGCTCCAGCGCTTCGGCGGCCTCGAACGACGGCGTGACGTCGGTGAAGGTGATGACGAGGCCGCCGTCCGGCATTTTGTTGGTGCGGACCTCGATCACCATATGGCGGTCGGCGAGGCGTTCGAGATAGGGCTCGCCTTCGGTGGTGTAGGCGGCGAGCCGCCGCGCCAAGAGCGCCTCGCTGTCCTCATAGGTCGGCGCGCCGATCGTGCCCATGAATTCGAGGATCTCGCGCAGGGGACTGCCGATCTGCACCAGATGCGGCGGCAGGCCGAGCAGGTCGACGAACTGGCCGTTGGAGCAGATCAGCTGCAGATCGGCGTCGAACACCGCGATGCCCTGGCGCACATGGTTGAGCGCGGTCTGCAGGATCTCGCGGTTGAAATGCAGCGCGGCGTGGGAATCGTCGAGCAGCTTCAGCGCTGCCTTGGCGGAGACGGTCCGCTTGCGCAGCAAGAGCGACATCACGAGGCGCGAGGACGCCGCGCCGATCGACGAGGCGATCAGGTGCTCGGCGTGGCGCAAGAGTTCGAAATCGGCGGGCGCCGCCGGGTCCAGCGACATGTTGCGCTGGAGGGCGAAGGCCTCGAACGAGGCGCGGGCGCGGTCGGGGCCGAGATACTGGCCGACCGTGCTCTGGATGTCCTGCACGGTGACGGTGGAGCGCCAGCGCCGGAAGCTCGGCGCGCTCGGCGTCAGCTCCGCGGGCACGAACAGATCGGCCTGCAACAGCTCGATCGACGACGGCTGCCGCGCCAGCGACAGCACGATGTAGGTCAGCAAATTGAGCGACAGGCTCCACAGCACGCCATGCAGCAGCGGCGGCAAATCGGTGCCGAGCAGCGCCTGCGGCCTGAGCGCTTCCAGGCCGAACGGGCCGTGCTGCAGGAACAGGATGCCCGCGGTGGAGGTGTCGAGGAAGCTCGGGATGAACAGCGTGTAGAGCCAGACCGCGAAGCCGACCAGCATGCCGCCCATCGCGCCGCGCGCGGTGGCGCGCCGCCACAGCAGGCCGCCGAAGAAGCTCGGCGCGAGCTGCGCGATCGCGGCGAACGACAACAGGCCGATCGCGGCGAGCTGCGCGGTGCCGAGCGCGCGGTAGTAGAAATAGGCCATCACCATGATGGCGAAGATCGCGATGCGGCGGGTGCCGAGCAGGAACCCGGCGAAGTCGCGGCCGATCTCGCGCTGCGCCTCCTGGCGCTGCAGTACCAGCGGCACGACGATGTCGTTGCAGACCATGATCGACAGCGCGACGCATTCGACGATCACCATCGCGGTCGCCGCCGACAGGCCGCCGACGAACACCAGGATCGACAGCCATTGCGAGCCGGCCTCGATCGGCAGCGCCAGCACATACATGTCGCTGTCGACGGCGCCGAACGGGAAGGTGACGAGGCCGGCGAGCGCGATCGGGATCACGAACAGGTTGATCGCGACGAGATAGAGCGGGAACAGCCAGCGCGCGCGCGAGACTTCGGCGTCGCTGGCGTTCTCGACCACGCTGACGTGGAACTGGCGCGGCAGCAGCATCGCGGCGCAGAACGACAGCAGGGTCATCGTCAGGAAGTTGCCGATGCCCGGGACGTATTCCAGCGCGCGCTCGGCCTCCGGCGACTTCATCGCGCGCTCGATCAGCTCGACCGGCGAGAACATCACGAAGGTGACGAAGGCGCCGGCGGCGATGAAGGCGACCAGCTTGATGATCGATTCGGTCGCGACCGCCAGCATCAGGCCGTGCTGATGCTCGGTGGCGTCGGTCTGCCGCGTGCCGAACAGCACCGCGAACACAGCCATCGCGAGCGTCACCATCAGCGCCATGTCGCCGACGATCGGGATGTGCGCGAAGGCGCGGTCGTCGATCAGGATGGTCTGCAGCGAGGAGGCGACGGCCTTGAGCTGCAGCGCGATGTAGGGCACGGAGCCGATGATTGCGATCAGCGCGACGGTCGCGGCCACCGCCTGGCTCTTGCCGTAGCGCGCGCCGACGAGGTCGGCCACCGAGGTGATGTTCTGGGTCTTGGCGAGATGGATCACCCGGCGCAGCAGCGGCGTGCAGGCGCCGACCATCAGGATCGGGCCGAGATAGATCGCGAGGAAATCGACGCTGGTGCGTGAGGCGAAGCCGACCGAGCCGAAGAACGTCCAGGAGGTGCAGTAGATCGCGAGCGACAGCGGGTAGATCAGCCCGGCCAGCCGCGACGGCCGTCGCCCCCCGGCCCGGTTGCCGCGGCTCGCGACCAGGAACAGGAACCCGATATAGCCGAACGCGGCCAGGATCACGCCCCAGTCGTGCAGCATGTCTCGCGCGAACTCCTCGATCGCTCCGTCCTAGGGATTGAGGCGTGAGCTTAGCGCGTTGGGGGAGGTGGGGCGATAGCGATGTGGCAGGGGCGCGGGGAATGAAGCGGCGTCGTTAAGGGCGGCGGCGCATTGCTGCTGCGGCTTGTCTTGCCCGTGTGAGCCGACGGCGTTGCGGCGGGGGCGGTCTGCTCCCCTCCCCCTTGCGGGGAGGGGTCGGGGGTGGGGGTCTCCGGGCGCTGAATTCAATGGGGCGCGCGTCGTCTCATTTGAAGTTGACTTCGATAGTTGCAGGCTTGTGAGCCCGGGCCCTCACGACCAGCGGGACTCGTGGACCCCCACCCCCGACCCCTCCCCGCAAGGGGGAGGGGAGCGCAGCGCCGTCGCGTTGACGTGCGCGGGCTCACCACAAAACGTCGAACCTACTCCGCCGCTAGCGGCTTCTTGTGCAGCGCCAATCCCAGCCGTTCCCACACCTGCAGCAAGGCCTCCGCCAAGCGGTCGATCAGGCCGTCGTCGTGATAGGGCGAGGGCGTGATGCGCAGGCGCTCGGTGCCCTTGGCGACCGTCGGATAGTTGATCGGCTGGATGTAGATGCCGTGCTCCTCGAGCAGCAGGTCGGAGGCCTGCTTGCATTTCTCGGGATCACCGACGAACAGCGGCACGATGTGGGTGTCGTTGTCCATGACCGGCAGGCCGGCGGCGTTGAGGATCGCCTTGACGCGCGCGGCCCGGTCCTGGTGGCGCTCGCGCTCCCAGCTCGACGACTTCAGATGCTTGATCGCGGCCGTCGCGGCCGAGCAGATCGGCGGCGGCAGCGCGGTCGTGAAGATGAAGCCCGGCGCATAGGAGCGCACCGCGTCGATGATCTCGCCCTTGGCGGCGATGTAGCCGCCGAGGCAGCCGAACGCTTTCGCCAAGGTGCCTTCGAGGATGTCGATGCGGTGCATGACGCCGTCGCGCTCGGCGATGCCGCCGCCGCGCGGGCCGTACATGCCGACCGCGTGCACCTCGTCGACATAGGTCATCGCATTGTAGCGCTCGGCGAGATCGCAGATCGCGGCCAGCGGCGCGACGTCGCCGTCCATCGAATACAGGCTCTCGCAGGCGATCAGCTTCGGCCTGTTAGGACCGGCGGCGATCAGCAGCTGCTCGAGATGGGCGAGATCGTTGTGGCGCCAGATCTGGCGCTCGCAGCCGGACTGGCGCACGCCCTCGATCATCGAGTTGTGATTCAGCGCGTCCGACAGGATCAGGCAGTCCGGGATCAGCTTGGCGAGCGTGGCGATTCCGGTCTGGTTGGAGACGTAGCCGGAGGTGAACAGCAGCGCCGCTTCCTTGCCGTGGAGGTCGGCGAGCTCGGCTTCCAGCTGCACCAGCGGATGATGCGTGCCGGCGATGTTGCGGGTGCCGCCGGCGCCGGTGCCGACGCGGGTCGCGGTCTCGACCATCGCGCCGACCACCTTCGGGTGCTGGCCCATGCCGAGATAGTCGTTGGAGCACCAGATCACGACATTGCGCGGACCGCTCGGCGAGTGCCAGGTCGCATGCGGGAACCGGCCGGCGATGCGTTCGAGATCGGCGAAGACCCGGTAGCGGCGCTCATCATGCAGACGACCGAGGGCGGCACTGAAGTACTGGCTGTAGTCCATCGCGAGACCTGACGTGCTGCGCTGCAGCGCAGCGCCTGGAACGGACCCTCTAAGCAGCGGGGGCTTAAGGCCTTCTTAGAGCTTTTCCAGAGCGGCTGTCGAGCCGGAATCCCACGGCAGGAGTTGGGCGTTTTGTCCAAGGTTCACACAGGGATCGCCCGATCTGGACAGCACCACGCTCGCATTGCGGCGAGCGCGCGGCAGCCTCAGGTGGTGCGATAGTGCAGCACGCCGTCGACCTCGCGGGCGGTCAGGCGGCCTTCGACCAGCATGTAGTTGACGTGCGCGATCAGCTCGCCGGCGGCAAAGCCCATCTGGTGCGGGTCGAGCACGTGCTTGTGGAACACGACCGGCACCAGCTGCGCGGAGGTCCTGGTCTCGTCGCGGCAGGCGTCCGCGATCATCCGGCAGCGCTCCTCGTGATGATCGGCGAGCTGCTTGATGCGGGTCTTGAGGCCGTAGAACGGCACGCCATGGCCGGGCAGCACCAGGAGATCATAGGGCAGCGTGGTGGTCAGGCTCGCCAGCGACGCCAGATATTCGCCGAGCGAGTTCTGGTCCGGCTCGACCGCCCAGACGCTGACATTCGGCGAGATCTTGCTCAGCACCTGGTCGGCGGACAGGAACAGCTTGTCGGCGGCGCAATACAGCATCACCTGGTCGAGCGCGTGGCCGCCGCCGGTGATCACCTTGAAGCGGCGGCTGCCGATCTGGATCTCGTCACCATGCGAGATGCGCTTGTAGGAGGCCGGCAGCACCGAGACACGCTTGAGATAATCCTGGCCGCGGCCGAGCAGCTTGTCGGTCAGGGTCTCGTCCATGCCGTGGCGGCGGAAAAAGAGATGCTGCGCGGTGCGCCGCTCCTCGGCGTGGCGGCTCTGATGATAGACCGATTGCAGGTATTCGACCTGCGACATCAGCAGCGGGCAGTTGAAGCGCTCGACGATCCAGCCGGCGAGACCGACATGGTCGGGATGCGAATGGGTGACGATCAGCCGGCTGATCTTCACATGCTTGAGAGGGCCGTCGAGCAGTTGCGTCCAGGCGGCGATCGACTCCTCATTGCCGAAGCCGGAATCCACCGCGACCCAGCCATCGCCGTCGGCGAGCAGATAGATGTTCACATGGTTGAGCCGGAACGGCAGCTTCAGCCGCAGCCACAGCACGCCGGGCGCGACCTCGACGACCTGGTCCTCACCGGGATGCTGCTCCCAGGGGTAGCGCAGGGCTTCGGCGGAGGAAGTGGCGGTGTCGGTCTTGGTCATGTCTCATCGATTAACGGCCGCCGCGGGCGAGCGCCAGCCGAAAAAACACGCCGGAGACACATGGCTGCGTGGCATTCCGGGGTGCGGCAGGTGGGGCCTCATGGTTCGAGACGGCGCTGCGCGCCTCCTCACCATGAGGCGTTGGCACCGAGGGCGGCCCTGCACATCGACCGTGAACACGCCAACTGGCGTGTTCATGGAGAGGGGGGAGAGTCCGCACTTCGTTCCCTCGGTCGGCCGGCCACAAGCGACCTGCACCTCCTCACCCTGAGGGCCCGCCGGAAGGCGGGCGTCTCGAAGGGCGAGGCCCGGGCTGCAACTACGCCGCCCTGATGTTGGTCAGGAACGCATCGACCTCGGCGCGCAAGGTCTCCGCCTCGCGGCGCAGCGCGTCGGAGGCGCTGAGCACCTCGTTCGCGGACGTGCCGGCCTGCGCCGAGGCGCTGGAGACGCCGGTGATGTTGTGCGACACCTCGCTGGTGCCCGAGGCCGCCTGCTGGATGTTGCGGGCGATCTCATGCGTGGCGGTGCCCTGCTGCTCCACGGCGGCGGCGATCGCGGTGGTGACGTTGTCGATCTCCGCGATGGTGCCGCCGATGTTGCGGATCGCGGCCACGGCCGACGTGGCCACCTGCTGCATCCCCGCGATCTGTGTGCGGATCTCGTCGGTGGCCTTGGCGGTCTGGCTGGCCAGGCTCTTCACCTCCTGGGCGACGACCGCGAAGCCGCGCCCCGCTTCGCCGGCGCGCGCGGCCTCGATGGTGGCGTTGAGCGCCAGCAGATTGGTCTGCGAGGCGATCGCCTGGATGAGATCAACGACGACGCTCACGCGGCTCGCATTCTCCGCGAGACCCTGCATCGTCGAGTCGGTGGCGCCGGCTTCCTCGACCGCCTTCTTGGCAATCTGCGCCGAGGTCACGACCTGGCGGCCGATCTCGGCGATCGAGGACGACAATTGCTCGGTGCCGGCCGACACGGTCTGCACGTTGACCGAGGTCTCCTCTGCGGCGGCAGCGACCGCGCTGACCAGCGAGTTGGACTGATCCGCGGTCTGCGACATGCTCTGCGCGGTGCTCTGCATCGCGGTCGCGGAATTCTGCAGATTGCCAAGCGCGCTGCGCACGGTGGCCTCGAACTCGGCGATCCGCGCTTCCATGCGCGTGGCGCGTTCGGCCTTCGCGGCACTCTCGCGCTCCTGAGCAGCAGCCAGCGTGCGGGCCTGGATCATGTTGTCACGGAACACCTGCAAGGTGTCGACCATGGCGCCGATTTCGTCGCGCTGCTTGGACGCGGCAATCTCGCTGTCGAGGTCGCCGCTCGACAAGGTCTGCATCGCCTGCTGCAGCCGCTTGATGCGGCGCAGGATGTTGCCGCCGACATAGAGCCAGACGAACAGCACTGAGCCGAGCAGGGTGGCCGCGCCCGCGCCGATCATGCCGAGCGTCGCGAGCTCGATCTTCTGGCCCGCCGCGCTGGTCGATCCTTCCGTGGACTTGCGGACGCCTTCGACGAGCTGCTGCACGCTGATGTCGAGGCCGACATTGAGCTTCCGCGTCTCCTCCAGCACCGTCTGGCCGTAGTCGTTGGCGTCGAGCTCCTTCTCGCGGGTCTTGAACACGCGCTCCTTGCCTTCGCCGAGCGCGGCGAGCTTCATCGCGGCGTCGTGGATCGCCTTGGTGCTGCGGCCGCTCGGCAGCAGCTCGAGGTTGGATTTCAACTGCGCCAGCGAGTCCTTGAACTGCCGCTCGACGGTGTCCAGCGTGTCGCTGTCATTGGCGGACAACGCGGCCGCCATCTGCGCCACGATCAGGTTGCCGGATGCGATGACGTTGCCGAGCTGCTCGACGAAGCGCGCCGCCGCGGTGGCGTCGTCGGCGGAGACCTCGGCGGCGCCGAGCACGGCGTTGAGCTGGGTCTGCGCATCCAGCATCGGCTCGTTGGCCGCCTTGGTGAACTCGTCCTGCGCCTTGCGCAGCGAATCGTACTGCTTGTTGTGCGTGGCCGCGACGGCCAGCCGTTCGCGGGCCGCCGACACCAGGCTCTGATTGGCTTCGTTGATGTTCTTGATGGTCTCCGCGAGCGGGGCGATCACGCTCTTCTCGGCGCCAAGCGCGCTGATCTCGCCGAGGCGCTGTTGGGCGGCCTTCTGGATCTCCTGCATCTTCTTCAGGCGATCGTTGAGTGCGTCCTCGCTCTGCGATCCCAGCAGGGCCGGACCGAGGCTTGCGAGGCTCGCGCTCTGCGCCAGCAGTTGCAGGCTGGACGTGAGGCGCGGAATGTCGCGGCCGGACAGCTCGACCATGGTGCCGCCGATCTGGCGCAGCATCAGTCCCGCCGCGACGCTGATCGCGATCGCCATGCCGGCGATGACCGCAAAGGCCGCGAACAGACTGCCGCGGACGCCCCATCTGGGCCGCAGGAATCCGAACACCCTGCCTACGCTGAACCGAATCGCCATCTTTGTTCCCCCGAACGCACGCTACTTAGAGCTGAAGCTTGCGAGGAGTATCGCCGTCGGCGGTTAACAAATCCGAGGAATTAGCTCGTCGATGCTGATTTTTTGCGCAGAACCACTTTTCACGGCGCGGGATTTAAGGGTTTGGCCATGTTTATGAGTTCCGCGCGGTGAACTGTTCGAACACAACGGGCAAACAAAAAGGCCGGCATCGCTGCCGGCCTTCCCGTCGTTTGTTGTCGTTGACGCCTTGCAGATCAGTAGCGGGCCGCCACCGGCATGCCCCAGTTGAAGCGGTAGTTCACACCGGCCTTGAAGGTGTGGTCGTCGGTGGTGAAGCTGCCGGTCGGAACCAGCGCGGCGGGCGCCGCGAAGGTGGCGCTGCCGAAATTGTAATACTGATACTCGGCCTTGGCCGACCAGTTCGGCGCGAACATGTATTCGAGGCCGCCGCCGACGGTCCAGCCGTTGCGATGATCGCCCGAGGTGGCGAAGCCGATCGGATTGCCGGCCAGCGTCACCTTCTCGTTGTTGTCGGAATAGGCGTAGCCGCCCTTCACATAGACCAGGCCGGGACCCCAGGTGTAGCCGAAGCGGCCGGTGATCGAACCGAGACCGCGCTGGCTGTTGGTGTAGGTGTAGCCGCCGGGGAACGCCGCGCCGACGCTGCCGCTCAGCCAGCTGTACTGGCCTTCGGCGCCGATCACCCAGGTCGGCGCGAACTGCCAGTCGGCACCGACTTGCAAGCCGCCCAGGAAGCGGCCGTTCGAATTGTTGCCGGTGGCAAGGCCGGAATAGTTGTTGTCGCTGGAGAACGCGCCGCCGAGATGGGCGCCGAGATAGAAGCCGGTCCAGTTGTAGATCGGCGCGGCATAGGCCGGGGCCTTGGTCGCATACGGATAGTTGCGGGCGCCGAGATCGGCGGCGAGGGCGGAGGTGGCCGAAGCGGCGAGCGCGGCGAGGGCTGCGGTTGCGAACAGGATCTTCTTCATGGCGGGTCTCCAACACCTGACTAACAAGGCTCGCGCAATGGCGCGCCGTCGATGGATCGGAGATAGATCGCTTTCGAGTCAAATGCTGTCACTCGCGCAGCACAGTGCTTTCGAACCCAGCCTGTGAGCGGGCAAAGGTCTCGACGTAGTTAGCAAAGTGATAACGAAGCGTGAATGTCGGGTAAACCGGGGCGATCGCTGTGTCGCCTTGGCACAACTGGTTGACGCGCGTTGAGAGCTGCGTGGAGCGTGGCAACGGAGTCGCGCAACTGGTCGCGATGCAGGAGGTCGTCCGTCGGCAGCGAATCGATATTCGCCGCGATGTCGCCGAGCACCGCGGCAAGCAGCCCCCAGTTCAAATGGATGTGGATCGACTTGCGGACGTCCTCCGGGCCGGGCCGCTCCAGGGTCAGCGCCAGGCCACTTGGTTCGAGGCGGGCCTCGAAGCGGGAGGAATGCTCGAACGTGCCGACGTAGAACTTGTCGGGATATTCGAGCGCGACTTCGGCCTTGTCCGGAACGGGTTTCGACATGGGCTCCTCGGGGATCAGACGATTCCGCCATTCTGGCCGGCTCGTCGCGCGGCGCCTTGCGCCAGGTCAGAGACGGCGCGGCAGGTCGGAGTTAGGAATCCCGCGCTCCACCCGCACCGTCGTCCCGGACAAGCCAGGACGCGCGTCAGCGCGGCATGGCGCCGATCCTGGATCCATACGCCGCAAGTGTCGCGAGGCGCGATAAAGCCAATGACCACCCTGCTCCAAACCGCTCCCTGGGGCAGGGGTCCCGGCTTTCGCCGGGACGACAGCGGGAGTTGTGGTTCAAGACGAGCTCGGCCCGAAGCTGTGGGTCCCGTAGTATTGCGAGTTCGTATGGAACCGAAAATTTACCATAAATTATCGTGCTTTAATTAACCATGCGTCGCTCGGCGTGACGTTCGCGCGGGTGGGCCGGCGCGCGTCGTGGCTCGGGCCGGCCTCGTGGCGGCGATGACCGCATTGCTGAAAAAGGATGCTTTGCATGAAGATGCGGCTGTCGATCTCCGCCCTGATCCTGGCCTTTGGCCTGGTCGTCATCGTGGGGCTCGGCGCGGTGGTCGCGACCGCCATCTATGCCGTGCGCGAGCTCAAGGTCGGAGGGCCGATCTATCACAGCATCAAGCTCGGCAATGATCTCATCGCCGACATCCTGCCGCCGCCCGAATACATCATCGAATCCTATCTGGAAGCGACGCTGGCGGTGCTCGATCCCGCCAGCCTGGAGGCCCGTGTCGCGCGACTGGCCAGGCTCAAGAAGGACTATGATGACCGGCGGACGTTCTGGGTCGGCTCGGCGCTGCAGCCGCAGTTGAAGGCGGAACTGGTCGAGCGCTCCGATGCCGAGGTGCGACGGTTCTGGCAGGCGCTCGATGGTGATCTGGTGCCGGCGCTGCGCGGCGGCGACGCGGCCAAGGCGAAGCTCGCCTATCAGCGGCTGACCGACGCCTATGCCGGCCATCGCGCCGTGGTCGACGGCATCGTCGAGCATGCCAACAAGATGATCGGTGACATGGAGGCCGTTGCTGCGCGCAGTGACAGCTCGATCACCTGGTTCGGCGCGGCGCTGGCCGCACTGGTGTTCGCGGTCGTCGTCGCCGGCCTGTATGGTCTCGTTCATGGCGTCGTCCGGCCGCTGGCGCGCATGACACGGCTGATGCGGCAACTGTCTGGCGGCGAGCTGGCGGTGGACATCCCGTTCGCCGAACGCGGCGATGAGATCGGCGCCATGGCCCGGGCGCTGACCGTGTTCAAGACCAACGCCGTGGAGAAGGATCGGCTGCAGCAGCAGAACATCGATCGTGGCGCCGCCGATCAGGAGAAGCAGCGCGCGGTGCTGGCCATGGCCGAGGTGATCGAGCGCGAGACCACCAGTTCGGTGGGTGCCGCAGCCGGGGCGTCGCGGGATGTCGAGGCGGCGGCGGGCGGGCTGGCCAGCCTGGCTCACGACCTCTCTGCCGATGCGCGGGCGGTGGCGTCCGCGTCGGAGCTGTCGCTGTCGAGCGCGCATGTCGTGACCTCTGCGGCCGACCAGCTCAGCGCGGCGATCACCGGCATCGCCGGCCAGGTGGCGCGCGCGACCGCCATCACCAAGACCGCGGTGACAGGGCGCGAAAGGGCCACCAGCACCATCCACTCGCTCTCGGAAGCGGTCGGCAAGATCGCCGAGGTGTCGAACCTGATCCGCGGCATTGCGCAGCAGACCAACCTGCTGGCCCTCAATGCCACCATCGAGGCGGCTCGCGCCGGCGAGGCCGGACGCGGGTTCGCGGTCGTTGCCGCCGAAGTCAAGTCGCTGTCGGATCAGACCGCCAAGTCGACGGAGGAAATCTCGCGCCTGATCTCGGAGGTGCAGAGCGCGACCAACGCGACCGTCGAAGCGGTCGAGGGCATCGGCGGGCAGATTTCCGAGATCGACACGGTCGCCGCCTCGGTGGCCGCCGCCATGGAGCAGCAGCGGGCCGCCACCAGCGAGATCAGCCGATCCGTCGCCGCGTCCGCCGCGGCCGCCAAGGATGTCTCGGCCAAGATCGCGAACGTGGGACGCGGCGCCGAGGCCGTGAACGACCGCGCCGCGCAGGTCCGGACCGCGATCGCGCAGGTCGGGTCCACGATGGCGTCGCTGCAAACCGTGCTGACCAATACGGTCCGGAACACCACCTCTGGTGGGGCCGCCCCGCGGTCGGCCGGCGCACGCTGACGCCGATCGAGTCAGTAATCCTACGGAGGACGAAATTTACATTCCTTGAAGAATGGTTGTCGAACCTCTCGGCATTTGAATTCAGTGCCGGTGTTCGGCCGAATGGCGATCTCGTCAATGACGACGAGGTGAGGCTGCCCAGCCTTGCCGCGATCGCTAATCTCTCATCAGGAATGTGCGTCCGACATGAAGATGCGTCTGTCCATCGCCGCGGTGATTGCCGCGTTCGGTCTCGTGCTCGCTTTGGGTTTTGGGGCCGTGGTGCTCACCAGCGCCTATGCGCTGCGCGAGCTGAAGGTCGGCGGGCCGCTCTACAGCAAGATCAAGCTTGGCAATGATCTGGTCGCGGACATCCTGCCGCCGCCGGAATACGTCATCGAGGCCTATCTCGAAGCGACGTTGGCTTTGCGTGAGCCCAAGAATCTGGATGCCCATGTGGGCAAGCTGGCGCAGCTTAAAAAGGACTATGAGGACCGCAAGGCGTTCTGGACCACCTCCCCGCTCGAGTCTGAACTGAAGTCGCTGCTGGTCGAACGGTCCGATGCCGAGGTGGGCAAGTTCTGGCGGGCTGCCGAAGGCGAGCTGATCCCAGCGCTTCGCACCGGCGACACGGCGAAAGCCGACGCCGCCTACGCCCGGCTCAGTGCCGCCTATGCCGCCCACCGCGCTGTCATCGATGCGCTGGTGGAGAAGGCGAACAAGCTGAACTCGGACATGGAGGGCACGGCAGCCGATCAGGACAGCCGCATCTCCATCGTGGTCTGGACCGTCGCCGGCATCGTGCTGGCGCTGGTCGTCGCGGGCATATCGGGTCTCGTCATCGGCGTGGTGCGGCCGCTGTCGCGCATGACCGGCTTGATGCGGCGGATTGCCGAGGGTGAGCTGGCCACCGAGATTCCTTATGCCGGGCGCGGCGACGAGATCGGCGCGATGGCGCGCGCGCTCGACGTGTTCAAGACCAACGCGCTCGAGAACAATGAACTACGCGACAAGCAGGATCGCGACCGGACCGAGGCCGAGCAGACCAAGAAGCGGGCCATGCTGAACATGGCCGATGTCATCGAGCGCGAGACCGGCACTTCGGTCGACGCTGCGGCCAGCGCTTCGCGCCAGGTCGAGGCGGTCGCAAGCGGTCTGTCCGACCTCGCGCACGAACTCTCCGCCGATGCCCAGTCCGTCGCGGCCGCCTCGGAGCAGTCGCTCGCGAACGCCCAGACCGTCTCGTCGGCGGCCGAGCAGTTGAGCTCGGCGATCCGCGAGATCTCGAGCCAGGTTGCCCGCGCCAGCACCCTGACCCGGTCTGCCGTGGGCGGGCGCGAGAAGGCGAAGACGACGATGATGTCGCTGACCCAGGCGGTCGACAAGATCGCCGAGGTGTCGAACCTGATCGGCGGCATCGCCGGCCAGACCAATCTGCTGGCGCTCAACGCCACCATCGAGGCGGCGCGCGCGGGCGACGCCGGCCGCGGCTTCGCCGTGGTGGCCTCGGAGGTCAAGTCGCTGTCGGATCAGACCGCCAAGTCCACGGAGGAGATCTCGCGTCTGATCGGCGAGGTCCAGGCCACGACGCGGGCGACCATCGACGTCGTCGAAGGCATCGGCAGCCAGATTTCCGAGATCGACGAGGTGGCGGCCTCGATCGCCGCCGCGATGGAGGAGCAGCACGCCGCGACGCAGGAGATCAGCCGTTCGGTTCACTCCTCGGCGAGCGCCGCGCGCGACGTGTCGTCCAAGATCGGCAATGTCGGCAAGGACGCAGGCATGGTGAACGACCGCGCCGCGGAGGTGAGGGGCGCGATCGGCGAGGTCGCCTCCAGCCTGACCTCGCTGCGCGAGACCCTGGTGAAGGTGGTCAGGACGACGACCGCCGAGGCGGACCGCCGGCACGCCCCGCGATTCAGGTCGAGCCTGCCGATCAAGGTGATCGACAACACCAAGGGGCCGGTGAAGGCCGAACTGGTGGACATCTCCGAGGGCGGCGCCTGGTTCCGCTTCGAGCCGGAGCCGGGCATCGGCGATCGCGGGGTTCTGCAGTTCTCAGGCTTCGGCCACGATGTGCCCTATCTGGTTCGCGCCCGCGACCGCGACGCGTTGCGGGTCGAGTTCGATCTTGGCGCTGGGCGGGAGGCCTTCGCGACCTGGTTCAGGTCGTCCTTCATGCGCGAGGCGGCCTGAGCCGCTGCTCAACGAAAAAGCCTCCGCCTGACCAGGCGGAGGCTTTTCTTTTTGTCGGGCGTGTTGTCGCTTAATCCCGTCGCACGAGGTCGCTGATCCGCACCGGAAAGCGCCGGACACGAATGCCGGTGGCGTGTGCCACGGCGTTGGCGACCGCGCCGGCGGAGCCGGTGATGCCGATCTCGCCGACGCCCTTGATGCCGAGCGGGTTCACGAACGGATCGTGCTCCTCGACCGTGAACGCCTCGATCGCCGGCACGTCGGCATTCACCGGCACATGGTACTCGCCGAGATTGGCGTTCATGATCCGCCCCGAGCGACGGTCGGTGACCGCCTCCTCATGCAGCGCCAGCGAGATGCCCCAGATCATGCCGCCGGCGAGCTGGCTCTTCACCAGCTTCGGATTGATGATCCGCCCGGCCGCGAAGGCGCCGACCATGCGGGTCACGCGGACCTGGCCGAGATCCGGATCGACCTTCACCTCGGCGAACACGGCGCCATGCGAATGCATCGCGTACTGCTCGTTGGCGGCCGGATCCGGCATGCCTCCGCCGGATCCGTCGACCTCGTCGAGGCCGGCGCGGGCGAGGATGTCGGCATAGCTCTCGCCGCGGCCCTCGTCGTCGCGCCGGATGAGTCGGCCGTTGCGGGCGATGACGCCGGCATTGCCGGCGCCGAACAGCGGCGAGCGCTGGTCGGACGTCGCGAGTTCGGCGAGCTTGGCGATGACGGCGGCGCCCGCATTGTGGATCGCGGTGCCGACGGTCGCCGTATGCGCCGAGCCGCCGGCGATGCCGGCATCCGGCAGGTCCGAGGTGCCGGCCTTGAACGTCACCTGGTCGAGCTCGAGCGCAAGCGAATCCGCCGCGACCTGCGCGAACGCGGTCCATGCGCCCTGGCCCATGTCATGGGCGCCGCTCTCCACCACGCCGGAGCCGTCGCGCCGGATCACGGCGCGCGCCTGTCCTGCGAACATCAGCGCGTGGAACGTCGCCGTGCCCATGCCCCAGCCGACCAGGAAGCCGTCCTTGTCGCGCATCATCCGCGGCTTCAGCGGCCGCTCCCACCAGCCGAAGCGTTCGGCGCCTTGCGTGTAGCACTCGCGCAGCGCCTTGGAGGAGAACGGCTTGCCGGTCGAGGGTTCGACCTCGGCGTAGTTCTTGACGCGAAAGGCGAGCGGATCGAGGCCGCAGGCCTCGGCCATCTCGTCGACCGCGCTCTCCAGCGCGATCGATCCCGGCGCGATGCCCGGGGCGCGCACGAACAGCGGCGTGCCGGTGTCCATGCGTACCGCGTCATAGGTGGTCGCGATTGCCGGCGCGGCGTAGAGCGTATGGGTCACGTGAGCTGCCGCTTCATAGAAGTCCTCGAAGCTCGATGTCGCGATCCGCGCGTGATGATGGATGCCTGAGAGCTGTCCGGCAGCGCTGGCGCCGAGGCGCAAGGTCTGCTTCGTCGGCGAGCGATGGCCGAACGGACCATAGAGCTGCTCGCGGCGCGCCACGAGCTTCACCGGCCGGCCGACCATCTTGGCGGCGAGGATGCCGAGCACCTGCGGCCCGGCCATCAGGCCCTTGCCGCCAAAACCGCCGCCGAGGAAGGGGCTGCGGATCAGGATGTTGTCCGGCGCGACGCCAAACAGCTCGGCGAGACGCGCGCGCATCATGACGAGGCCCTGCGTCGGCGTGTCGATGACGAGCTTATCGCCCTGCCACTCCGCGACAACAGCATGCGGCTCCATCGCATTGTGATAGTGCGGTGGGGTCTCGTAGATCGCCGTGATCTGCTTCTCGCTGCCGGCGAGTGCGGCCTCGACGTCGCCATGGCGCTGCTCGGCCGGCATGCCCATGCCGACGGCCGGCGGCACATAGGCCGCTTCAGCGTCGAGACCGATCCGCGCCGGCTCGGCCTCGTAGCGCGGCGCGAGCAAAGCGGCGCCTTCGGTCGCAGCTTCCAGCGACTCCGCGATGACGACGGCGATCGGCTGGTTGGCGTAGCGCACGCGGTCGTTCTGCAGCGCCTCGAAGCGGAACGAGAACGGATTCGGCTTGCCGTCAGGGTCGGAATAGAGCGGCGGCCGGTTGGCCTGCGTCATGACCTCGACGACGCCGGGATGCGCCTTGGCGGCGTCGACGTCGAGCGAGGCGACGCGGCCACGCGCGATGCTGCTGACTGCAAGCACCGCATAGAGCAGGCCGGGCGGGTTGTTGTCGGCCGCGTAGGTCGCGCGTCCGGTGACCTTGGCGAGACCATCGATGCGCGACAGCGGCTGGCCGACATTGGAGCCGTGGCGGAGATGGGCGGGATCGCGGGACAGATTGAGCTCAGGCGTCATGAAGCGCTCCTGGAACGGCGGAGAAGGGAGAGGCCGGCAGCGCCGGCATGCGCGACGGCGTGCCTTGTGCTGCGGCCTGCAGGGCGCGCACGATCAGCTGCCGTGCGAGCGGGATCTTGTAGGCATTGTCGCCGGACGGCTTTGCCTCGCGCAGCGCCGCATCGGCGGCGCGTTCGAACGAGCCGTGCTCGGCAGGCTGGCCGGCGAGCAGCGCCTCGGCCTCGTGCGCGCGCCATGGCTTGGCGGCAACGCCGCCGAGCGCGAGACGCGCCTGCTTGATGCGGCCGTTCTCGATGACGAGGCCGGCCGCAGCCGAGACGACGGCGAAGGCGTAGGAGTTACGCTCGCGCACTTTCAGATAGCGCGCGTGGCTGGCGAAGCCGCGCGCGGCAGCGGGTAGCCGCACCGCGACGATCATCTCGCCGGGAGCGAGCACGGTCTCACGGTCCGGCGTGGTGCCGGGCAACAGATGCAATGCCTCCAGCGCGACCTCGCGACGGCCAGCTGCGCCTTCGATCTCGACGATCGCATCGAACGCCGCGAGCGGCACGCAGAAGTCCGACGGGTTGGTGGCGATGCAGGCATCGCTCCAGCCGAGCACGGCGTGCTGGCTGTTCTCGCCGTCACGGGCATCGCAGCCCGATCCCGGCGTGCGCTTGTTGCAGGCCGAGGCGGTGTCGTAGAAATACGCGCAGCGCGTCCGCTGCAGCAAATTGCCGCCGACGGTCGCAGCGTTGCGCAGCTGCGCCGACGCGCCTGAGAGCAGCGCTTCCGCCACGGCGGGGAAATCGCGCGCGAAGGATGCGTCGTAGGCGAGGTCGGCGTTGCGCACGAGCGCGCCGATCCTGACGTCGCCATTGGCAAGCCGCTCGATCCGCGTGAGCTCCTTGATCTGGGTGATGTCCACCAGCCGCGCCGGCCGGACGACATTGCCCTTCATCAGGTCGAGCAGATTGGTGCCCGAAGCGAGATACGCCGCGCCGGGCGCGCCGGCCGCCGCGATCGCCTCGGCGACCGTCGCCGGCTTCACATAGTCGAACCGGTTCATGCCACACGCTCCTTCGTGTTCGTGAGCGTCGCCTGGGCGTCGAGCACCGCCTCGACGATCCCGACATATGCACCGCAGCGGCAGAGATTGCCGCTCATGCCCTCGCGCACGCGCTCGGGATCATCGCCGGCATGGCCTTCATGGATGAGGCCGACCGCGCTCATGATCTGGCCCGGCGTGCAAAAGCCGCATTGCAGCGCGTCGTGAGCAATGAAGGCCTCCTGCACGGGATGCAGCTGGTCGCCCGTGGCGAGCCCTTCGATGGTGGTGATGGCGGCGCCGTCGAGGCTGAGCGCAAGCGTCAGGCAGGAATTGATGCGGCGCCCGTCGACGAGGACGGTGCAGGCGCCGCATTGGCCGCGGTCGCAGCCCTTCTTCGTGCCGGTGAGGTGGAGGCGCTCGCGCAGGAGGTCGAGCAGGGTGATGCGGGGATCGTCAAGCGCAAGGGTGCGCGGCTCACCGTTGACGGTGAGTCTGACAGTCATATTCATGCGTTGTTCCGATCGAAGCGATGGCCTAATCGGATCGCAGCGGGCACCGCCTTACGGGCGTATGTCCGTCCAGATCCAGCGACCGCGGGACGACGAGCTGAGGAAAAGTTGGCTGTCCCGGGTGGCAGGTCTAGTTATACGGAGGACTCCTCCGTTTAGCAAGGGCACATGAACGGTCCGTCATCAAGAGCTGGTGAGATGGAGACGAAACCACAAGAGCGCCACCGCAAGCCGCGCGCGGATGCGCAGCGTAATCGGGAGCGCGTGCTGGAGGCCGCCAAGGCGGTGTTCAGCGTCGGCGGCGCCGAGGCGAGCCTCGAAGCGGTGGCGCGCCAGGCCGGCGTCGGCATCGGCACGCTGTATCGTCATTTCCCCACCCGCGAGGATCTGTTCGAGGCGGTGTATCGCCGCGAGGTCGAGCAGCTTGCGGAACTGGCCGAGGAGCTGAAGAGCGAGCCGTCGCCGGTCGAGGCGCTCCGCCGCTGGCTGCGCTCGACGGTGCAGTTCGTCGCCACCAAGAAGGGCATGATGGCCGCGCTCGCGATCGTCATGACCGCGAACTCCGAGCTGGCCGCCTTCTCGCACGCCCATCTCACCCGCTCGATCGGCGCGCTGCTCACCCGCGCCGTCGATGCCGGCGAGATCCGCGCCGACATCACCGCCGACGACGTCCTCCGCGCGCTAATCGGCATGTGCTACATGCACGACCAGACCGGCTGGCAGCAAAGCGTGCTGCGGCTGCTGGATGTATTCGTGGATGGTTTGCGGGTGGGGAGACCCACCGCAGCTCCATCAATTGAGTGACGTAGGGTGATCTCTTTGTAGAGTAAGGGCAAGGATGAAGCAGGCTTACAGTGAAGGCACTGTGTTCTTGGTCCCTCTCAGAGACGGTGGATTCGCACGCGGCATCGTTGCTCGTACGCCGCTGCGGGCTCGAAAAATTCTGCTTGGCTACTTCTTTGGGCCGTGGCTGGGTTCGACCAACGATGCATCCTTCAGGGATCTCCATCCCGGGCATGCCGTCTTATGCGGGCGCTTCGGAGATCTCGGTCTGCACGACGGCTCTTGGCCGGTTCTGGGCGCCCACCCCCAATGGCAGCGTTCGATTTGGCCATTCCCTGATTTCGTTCGGCAGGAACCATTGACCTCGCGCGCTTATCTCGTGCGCTATTCGGATACGGATCCAAGGAAGAGAGAGTTCGAACGGCCGATCGATCCTGACTGCGCCTTGCCCTCTGACGGCCTCTGGGGGGCCGGAGCCGTGGAACTGATATTGACTAGGCTGTTGGGCGGTCATCCGTCTCGATGAGCGCAGCTCGCCGTGTTTTCTCCCTCCATCGTCATTCCGGGGCGCGCGAAGCGCGAGCCCGGAATCCATAACCACGACCGTCCGTGAGATGGGCGGTGCCTCCACACGCCGTTCTCGCTCCATAACGATCGCCTGTGAGTATGGATTCCGGGCTCATTCGCGTGCCGCGAATGCCCCGGAATGACGAAGGTGGCAATCGACGGTGCTACCAAACGGGCGTCCCGCAGGCGGCGCAGAATTTTGCGCGCGGGGTTCGCAGCGGCTTGCCACACGATTTGCATGGCGGGCCGAAATCGCTTCGGCGATGGTGCCAGATCGCAAGGGCGTTCGTTTCCCCAAAGCCGGTCAATTCGCGGTAGCGCTGCAGCGCGCCCGCTTTGCTGTCGACCGCAGCTGCGGCTTGCCCGAGCGTACATTCATTTGATCGACGATAGTCTTTGATGTCGTCGATCCGTTTCCGGAGGAGGGGCTCGATTTCGGCCCATTCCTCTTCGTCGAGCATGGGCACTTCGATGGCGCAACGCCAGCAATAGGCTGTGATCGCCATCTCACCCCCTCAGCCACTCCATCAACGCCTGCGCCGTCTCCTCCGGCTGCTCGGGCTGCGGCAGGTGGCCGCAATTCTCCAGCACGACCAGCCAGCTGCCGTCGATGCCGTCGGCCATCTCCTTCGACAGGCTGTTCGGAATGGTGTTGTCGGTGTCGCCGGTCAGCACCAGGGTCGGGCAGCGGATCGCAGTCAGCGTCGGCCGCGAATCCGGGCGGGCCATGATCGCAGTGAGCTGCCGGACGAAACCCTCGATGCCGACCTCGTCGGCCATGTCGTGGACCATCTGGCGCAGCCGCGGATCGTCCTGGCGCGACGGATGCACGAAGCCCGCGAACAGTTCGTTGACGACAGCGTGATACTCGCCCTCTTTTGCGCGCGTGATCATGGTGCGGCGGCGGGCGCTGGCCTCGGGCGTATCGGGCCGGGCCTGGGTGTTGATCAATGCCAGCCGGCCGACGCGCTCCGGCGCCTGGCGCATGATCTCGAAGGCGATATAGCCCCCCATCGAATGGCCCGCGAGCGCGAAGCGCGGCGGCGCCTCGGCGAGGATGCGGCGCGCGATCGCGGCCATGCTGTCATCGCGGATGTGGTTGGCAACCATGACCGGCCCGGCGCGCCACAGCGCCGGGATGATCGGCGCGTAGATCCTGGGCGACGAGATCAGCCCCGGCACCAGCACGAGCGGCAGCGTTTCAGCCATGGCTTTTCCCCCTGGAGCGGCATTCATCGTCCTGCTCGGGTGTCATTCGCCCGATGTGCCATCTTTGCGCGACACGCCGCCGATGTCCAACGAAGTCCTCCGCTTCGAGCGGCGTCGCCGGAGCGACGATCTCGGCGAGGTCGGCCGAACGATCGTATCGGCTGCAAGCGCGCCGCTTGGGATCATTGGATCTGCCGGAAGCCCGAGTGGGGCCGGGGGCTGAGCGTAACCCTCGCAGTCCCGCGCGGCCGGCGGCGGAACGTGGTGCCGGAGAACCGTGCGCGGCGCCGTCGGAGGAGGGGTGAGCCAGTCGCAAATGCACGAGCTCCTGCGTCCATGCCCTCGTCCCTCTCGCCCACTGACCGCGCGCCGGCGGCGGAGCGACAAGCCCTTGCAGGACCGTTCGCGGCAAATGGATGGCCTTGGCCAAGGTGCGCCTTTTTGTGCCCGATCTTATTACTTCCGTTCCGCACCGGATCACCGCTGTCAGTAGCGTGATGATACCTGGAGGCATTGGCAATCATGGCAGGCGCGCCGATGGCCACGATAATATCACGTAATTGGCAGCAGACGCTCGAACATGCAGGGCTGCGACTACAACGATTAGTTCGAAAGCCGCGTAACCTCACGTCGCCGCGCCAGCGACTGCAATCGGCGCGCCAAGCCGGTTCTCGCTGCGATGACGCAGGCGGCGATGATGCGGAGGATTGGTTGTCCGACGGCGCGGGAGCGCATGCGCGAGCGTCTCGGATCATGCGCAGGCCGCACGTGAGCCCGCGTGCGAAGTCACGAAACGCCGGTCGCGCGCACGGCGCCAGGGCGCCGCCCATGCAGACGGCGCCCTGATCTTGCTGGCGGCTTGAGGACAATGGACGAAGGATCAGACCAGCAGCGGCTGGACCGTCGCGGCCAGCTGCTTCAGCAGCGGCAGAAAGCGTTCTTTCATCTCGTCGACCGTGATCCGGTCGACGTGTCCGCCGATATTCGCCGCGGCGACGATGGCGCCGTCGTAGCGGCGGATCGGGACGGAGATCGAGCGGAAGCCGTGCTCGGCTTCGCCGTCGACCAGCGAATAGCCGTCGCTGCGGACGGCGACGATCGATTCGATCAGCGCCTCCTGGTCGGTGATGGTCTGCGGCGTCATCGGCGCGAGCGTCATCCGCTCGATGGCCTGCCGCAACTGGTCGTCCTGCATCCGGCTGAGCAGCGCGCGTCCGACCGAGGTGCAATAGGCAGGTAGCCGATGGCCGATTTCGATTCCGGCGGAGAACATCCGTGTCGGCGTCGCGCGAGCGATGAACACCACCTGCTCGCCATCGAGGACCGCCAGAGAGCAGACCTCATGCGCCGCCGTGGCCGCGACATCCATCGATGGCTGTACCACGGTGTTGATCTGGTTCGACGCGAGGTAGCTGGATGCTAACAGCAGCACCCGCGGCGTCAGTGAGAACAGCCGGTCGTCACCATGGACGAAACCGGAGGCCTTGAGCGTGAGCAGGATGCGCCGCACCGTCGCTCTCGCGAGCCCCGTCAGTTCGGCGGCCTTGCTCAATGTCATCGGCCGGCCCTCGCGACTGAAGGCTTGGATCACCCGCAGTCCCCGATCGAGCGCTTCGACGAACTCAGGCCCGTCTCCACGCGCCTGTTTCTTCTCCTCATCAGTCCGCTTCAGTTTAGGCATCGGCCTGACACGATCCGCTGTTGTTGTTGTTTTGGCACGCGGTGAAGCTGCTGCCCGTTTGCCTCTCGGCTTCGGTTGTAGCTTTTTCACTTGCGCTTCTCCCCACTTAAAGCGAATCTAATCTTGGCGAACATGTGTTCGTCTAGCGAACATTATTGGATGATCGCGTGACGTCAACGCCCGACTTGAGACGCAACAGGAGGAACGGCCATCATGATGAGCCAGGAGCAGAACGACCTCATCACGCGCATCGGACCGGGCAGGCCTGCCGGTAAACTGATGAGGATGTACTGGCAGCCGGCGGCGCTGGTGGACGAACTCGCGGGCGAGCGGCCGGTGCGCGCGGTGAAGCTGCTCGGGCAGGACTTCGTGCTCTTCAAGGATGAGCAAGGCCGCTACGGACTCCTTGACCGCGATTGCCCGCACCGCGGCGCCGATCTCGCCTTCGGCCGGCGCGAGAATGGCGGCCTGCGCTGCGCCTTCCATGGCTGGCTGTTCGATGTCGAGGGCAACTGCCTGGAGACCCCGGCTGAGCCGGCCGGCTCGCCGCTGTGCAAGAACGTCAAGCAGCGTTCTTATCCCGTCGTCGAGAAGGGCGGCATCCTCTGGGCCTGGCTCGGGGAGGGCGAGGCGCCGGCGTTTCCGGATCTCGACTGTTTCACCGCGCCGGATACTTACACTTTCGCCTTCAAGGGCCTGATCGAGTGCAACTGGCTGCAGGCGTTGGAGGTCGGCATCGATCCCGCGCACGCCTCGTTCCTGCACCGCTTCTTCGAGGACGAGGACACCTCGACCGCCTATGGCAAGCAGTTCCGCGGCGCCTCCGCCGACAGCGAGCTGCCGATGACCAAGGTGCTGCGCGAATATGACCGCCCGATCATCAATGTCGAGCGCACCGAGTATGGCCTGCGCATCATCGCACTGCGCGAGATCGACGCCGAGCGGACCCACGTCCGCGTCACCAACCAGCTGTTCCCGCATGCCTTCGTGATTCCGATGAGCACGGAGATGACGATCACGCAGTGGCACGTGCCGGTCGATGACGAGACCTGCTACTGGTACGCGATCTTCACCAGCTATGGCGCGCCGGTCGACAAGGCCAAGATGCGGGCGCAACGCCTCGAGCTTTATGAATTGCCGGACTATCGCTCGCGCAAGAACAAGAGCAACGATTACGGCTTCGATCCGCGGGAGCAGGCGACCGAGACCTATACCGGCATGGGCAACGACATCAACGTGCACGACCAATGGGCGGTGGAGTCGATGGGCCGCATCCAGGACCGCACCCGCGAGCATTTGGGACAATCGGACAAGGCGATCATCCAGTATCGCCGGCTGCTGCGCGAGCAGATCGAAGCGGCCGCCGGCGGCGAGAGGCCGATGCTGTTTCTCGACGCGGCCGAGGCGCGCAGCGTGCAGGGGCCTGCGACGATGGACGGCATCGGCCCGACCCGCGGCTGGGAAACCTACTGGATGGAAGTCGACGTCCGCCGCCGCCGCAACGCCCCCTGGGCCGCGCCAGTGCCGGCGGATATCATCCGCCTCGCCCCGCATCTGAGCGCGGCGGAGTAACCAGCCCGGTCGTGACATCATTTTCGTTGATGTGCCCGTGCTCTCGCCCCGCAAGTGGTGCGCTCCCTCTCCCCGTTCTTCACGGGGAGAGGGTTGGGGTGAGGGGCAGCCACACCCACCGACCGTGCGAAGAGCCCCCTCACCCGGATTGCATCTAACGATGCAAGCCGACCTCTCAGCGCGAGCGAAGCTCGTCGCGACCCCGCAAGCGGGGAGAGGTAAGGACAGTGCCCGCTTGCGGGCAGAAAATTGATCATGCAAGTTGCCACTCCACCCAGGAGCCATCGTTGAGTTTCGTCGCCAAGCATCAGTTGTGGACCGCCGAGCAGGCCGAGGCCGCAACGCGCATGCGCCGGATCGCCGAGGAGCAGGGGCTCACCACGATCCGTCTCTCCTTTCCCGACCAGCACGGCATCCTCCGTGGCAAGACGCTGGCCGTCGATGCCGCGCTGTCCTCGCTCGAGTCCGGCTGCGCGATCACCACGACTCTGCTCGCCAAGGACACCTCGCATCGCACAGTGTTTCCGGTGTTCACCGCCGGCGGCGGCTTCGGCATGACCGAGATGCAGGGCGGCAGCGATGCGCTGATGGTCGCCGATCCCACCACGTTCCGCGTGCTGCCCTGGGCGCCGGGCACCGGCTGGGTACTGTGCGACCTGTACTTCGCCAACGGCGCGCCGGTGCCGTTCGCCACCCGCAACCTGCTGCGCTCCGCGCTGACGGCGCTCGATGCGCGCGGGCTTCAGTTCAAGGCCGGCCTCGAGGTCGAATGCCACATCTTCAAGGTCGAGGATCCGCGTCTCGCGCCCGGAGATGCCGGCTCGCCCGGACAACCTGGCGTGCCGCCGTCGGTCAGCCTGCTGACGCAGGGCTACCAATATCTCACCGAGCAGCGCTTCGATCAGATGGAGCCCGCGCTCGAGATCATCAGGTCCAATCTCACCGCGCTCGGCCTGCCCTTGCGTTCGATCGAGTTGGAGTATGGCCCGAGCCAGTGCGAGTTCGTGCTGCAGCCCGGCATCGGTCTCGAACCTGCCGACACCATGGTGCTGTTCCGCAGTGCCGTGAAGCAGATCGCGCAGCGCCATGGCTATCACGCCACCTTCATGTGTCGGCCGCGCATTCCCAACGTGATGTCGTCGGGCTGGCACCTGCACCAGTCGCTGGTGGCGCGCGACGGCAGCAACGCGTTCATGACGGAGGAGACCGAGGGGCTATCCGCGCTCGGCCGCCACTACATGGCCGGCCTGCTCGCGCATGCACGTGCTGCGGCGGTGTTCTCGACGCCGACGATCAACGGCTACCGACGCTACCGGTCCTATTCGCTGGCGCCCGACCGCGCGATCTGGGGCCGCGACAATCGCGGCGTCATGATCCGCGTGCTCGGTGGTGCCGGTGATCCCGCCACGCGGTTGGAGAACCGTATCGGCGAGCCCGCCGCCAATCCCTATCTCTACATGGCCTCGCAGATCACAGCCGGCCTCGACGGCGTCGACCGCAAGCTCGATCCCGGCCCGTCAGCCGACGTGCCCTACGAGACCAAAGCGAGCCTGCTGCCGAAATCGCTGCGCGAGGCCGTCGACGCGCTGAAGGACGACGCCTTCTTTCGCAACGTCTTCGGCGCCACCTTCATCGACTACTACACCTTCATCAAGAACGCGGAGATCGAGCGCTTCAACGCCGAAGTGTCCGACTGGGAGCAGCGCGAATATTTCGAGATGTTTTGACGAGCGATGCTTGTGCGGGAAGCAGGAGTGATGTGGCGGGGCCAAGGCGAAGCTTCTTAGATATCAACTCTCGCCACGCGCGACCATGATAACCCTCACCCTGAGGAGCCCGCCTTGAGGCGGGCGTCTCGAAGGGCGAGGCCCTACTGCGGCCTCATGGTTCGAGACGCGCCGCGGGCGACGATCTTGCCTCGAATCGCCCAGGTCGGCGCGGCGCTCCTCACCATGAGGTTCTGGTACCCCAAGCGGGTCCTGCACACCAATCATCAACACGCCGAGAGGCGTGTAGATGGAGAGGGTCCAACGCTGTGATCGGAGCTGTGTCCGTGGGGGCGCCGCGCCCTCGCACGCTGCGCGTCAACCCGCCGTCCACCCGGATGTTCTGGCCGGTGATGTAGGCCGCGCCCTCTGAGGCCAAGAAGGCAATGGTCGCGGCGATCTCCTCGGACTTGCCGTAGCGGCCCATCGGCACGGTCTTGCGGCGCTCTTCCGTGGCCGGCAGGCTGTCGATCCAGCCGGGCAGGACGTTGTTCATTCTGACGTTGTCGGCCGCATAGCTGTCGGTGAAGATCTTGGTGAACGACGCGAGCCCTGCGCGGAACACCGCCGAGGTCGGAAACATCGCCGAGGGCTCGAACGTCCAGGCGGTCGAGATGTTGATGATCGCACCATTCTTCTGCGCCTGCATGATCGGCGTGACGAAGCGCGCGGGGCGGATGACGTTGAGCAGGTAGGTATCCATCCCCGTGTGCCACTGCTCGTCGGTCAGCTCCAGGATCGGCGCGCGCGGGCCGTGGCCGGCGCTGTTGACGAGCACGTCGATGCGGCCCCATCGGTTCATCGCGCCATCCACGAGGCGCTTGAGATCGTCGTTGGACTTGTTGGAGCCGGTGATGCCGAGGCCGCCGAGTTCAGCGGCAAGCGCCTCGCCCTTGCCCGAGGACGACAGGATCGCAATGTGAAAGCCGTCGGCGGCAAGACGGCGCGCGGCCGCTGCGCCCATGCCGCTGCCGCCCGCCGTCACGAGCGCCACCTTGTGTTCTGCCATGCGCGTTTCTCCTGCCCATCTCCGATGATCGGAGCGGTGATGTAGCGCGCGGGAGCGGAACCGTCGAGCGCATCGCGAGCCAACGCGAACGGTGCTCCAAGGCGCCCCTAAATGGTTCCCGCGGCGGGTTGTCGCTTTCGCGTGAGCGCCCCATCGGCGGACTCAGCATAGGCAAGTGAAGCGGGAACCCGTTCCCACTCAGCGGCATATCAAGGGTGCATCGCGGCCGCCTGTGCGTCGTCGGGCGCAGAGACACAAGGCAGTCGGAGCTGGGAAGACAATGTCAGAAGAGAAGCCGCAGCGCGTCCGCGCGGTCGTCGACAGCGGCGACGCATCCGATCTGTCGTCGGAGCGCCACGACATCTTCTTCGCGGCCGTGGAAACGACGCGGATGCCGATGATCGTCACCGATCCGCGCCAGCCCGACAATCCGATCCTGTTCGCCAACCGCGCCTTCCTGGAGATGACGGGTTACGAGTCCGGCGAGATCGTCGGCACCAATTGCCGCTTCCTGCAGGGGCCGGATACCGACCAGGAAACGATCGCCGCGATCCGCAGCGCGATCGCGGCCCGCCGCGACATCGCGGTCGAGATTCTCAACTATCGCAAGAACGGCGCGGCGTTCTGGAACGCGCTGTTCATCAGCCCGGTCTACAACCGCGACGGCGAACTAGTGTATTTCTTCGGCTCGCAACTCGACGTCTCGCGCCGGCGCGATGCCGAGAGCGCGCTGGTGCAGTCGCAGAAGATGGAGGCGATCGGCCAGCTCACCGGCGGCATCGCGCACGACTTCAACAATATCCTGCAGGTCATCATCGGCTACACCGAGACCCTGCAGGGCGCGGTCGGCGAACTCGGTCCGCGGCATCGCCGCGCGGTCGAGAACATCCGCACCGCCGCCAATCGCGCCGCGACCCTGACGCAGCAGCTGTTGTCGTTCGCGCGCAAGCAGCGGCTCGACAGCCGGCCGATCAACCTCAACAACATGATCGAGAGCCTGGTGCAGATGGCGCGGCATACGCTCGGCGAGAGCGTGCGCATCGTCGTCAAGGCGCAGCCGGGCCTGTGGAACAGCCGCATCGACCAGACCCAGGCCGAGGTCGCGCTGCTCAACCTGTTCGTCAACGCGCGCGATGCGATGCCCGATGGCGGCACGCTGACGATCCGCACCGAGAACAAGGAGATTTCGGAAGAAGACGTCGTGCAGTTCGGCGTGCCCAAGGGCGGCCGCTACGTCGCGCTGAAAGTGTCCGACGACGGCGTCGGCATTCCGCCGCACATCCTCGCCCGCGTCGCCGAGCCGTTCTTCACGACCAAGGAGGAGGGCAAGGGCACGGGGCTCGGCCTTGCCATGGTCTATGGCTTCACCCGGCAGTCCGGCGGCAGCACCTATATCTACAGCGAGGTCGGCTATGGCACGACGGTGCAGCTCTTATTTCCGGCGACCGAGCAGGAGATCGCCGCGCCCTCGATCCGTCCGCAGATGGCGATGGACCGCGCCGGCAGCGAGCGCATCCTGATCGTCGAGGATCGCGCCGACGTGGCCGAGCTGGCGCGCTCGATCCTGGAGGATTTCGGCTATCGCACCGAGCTCGCCGCCAATGCGCAAGCCGCGCTGGAGCTGTTGGATTCGGAGGTCCGCTTCGACCTGCTGTTCACCGACCTCGTGATGCCCGGCGGCATGAATGGCACGGTGCTGGCGCGCGAGGCGCGCAAGCGGCAGCCGAAGCTGAAGGTGTTGCTCACGACCGGCTATTCCGACGCCGCGGTGGAGAGAGCCGACGCCAATATCGGCGAGTTCGAGATCATCAACAAGCCGTATCGCCGCACCGACCTCGTCCGCCGCGTCAGGCAGCTGCTCGACGGCCCGACCGGCGTCACCTGATGCGCCGCTTGACCCAGCGAGTCCTCGCGTCGAAAGTAGGTCTCGAGAGCGGAGAACCGGGGATGCGCCACGTCGCGATTCAGCCATCGGGCCAAGGGCCGCGCGAGCCCGGCGTGGTCGCGGCCGGCGTCTATGCCGATGGCCGCCGCGTCGCCGACATCCCGATCGAGGATGCCGGCGCCTGGAGCAGGCGGCCGGGCCATGTGGTGTGGATCGGGCTGCACGAGCCGGACGCTGCGCTGCTGCAGCGGGTGGCCGATCAGTTCGGGCTGCATGAGCTCGCGATCGAGGATGCCTCGAAGGCGCACCAGCAGCCGAAGGTCGAGCGCTATGGCGACGCGCTGTTCATCGTCGCCCGCACCGCGCAACTCGTGAAGGATCACATCGTCTTCGGCGAGACCCACATCTTCGTCGGCCCCGGCTTCGTCGTCTCGGTGCGCCACGGCGCCTCGACCTCCTATGGCGCGGTCCGCGAGCGCTGCGAGAGCTGTCCTGGATCTCTCGCCAAGGGCGAGGACTACATCCTCTATGCGATCCTTGATTTCATCGTCGACAACTACCGCCCGGTGACCGAGAGCATCATGGCCGAGGTCGAGACGCTGGAGGAGGTCGTGCTGCAGCGGCCGCTGGCGCGCCACGAGGTCGACCGGCTCTATCGGCTGCGCCGCGACCTGCTGCGGCTGCGCCGCGCCGTCGGCCCCGTGGTCGACGTCTGCAAGCGGCTGGAGCACGTCGACAATGTCGCCATCGACGCCGAGATGGCGCCCTTGTTCCGCGACGTGCTCGACCATGCCAAGCGCGCCGAGGAGGACGCGGATTCGCTGCGCGAGATCCTCGCCTTCGTGTTCGAGGCCAGCATGATGGCCGGCCAGGCGCAGCAGACCGACATCGCCCGCCGGCTCGCGGCCTGGGCCGCGATCCTCGCGGTGCCGACGGCTGTCGCCGGCATCTACGGCATGAATTTCGAGCACATGCCCGAGCTGAAATGGCAATACGGCTATTACGCCGTGCTCGGCTTCATCGCCGTGGTCTGCAGCGTGCTGTATTGGCAATTCCGCAGGCGGGGCTGGCTGTAGCTCTCGCGGGTCGCGTTTCGGGCGTCATTCCGTGAGAAGCGGGACGTGGACACCTTGACCTCGCGCGCCTGATCCGCTTGCTTGTCGGCCCAATTCGTCAACCATTCTGCCGGGAAGAAACACCCATGTCCTTCGTGCTGGCCATCGATCAGGGCACCACGTCCTCGCGCGCGATCGTCTTCCGCTCCGATATTTCCATCGCCGCGGTGGCGCAGCAGGAGTTTCCGCAGCATTTCCCGGCCTCAGGCTGGGTCGAGCACGAGCCGGAGGACATCTGGACCTCGACCGTGATGACCTGCCGCGACGCGCTGGAGAAGGCGGGACTGGCGGCGAAGGACATCGCCGCGATCGGCATCACCAACCAGCGCGAGACCACCGTGGTGTGGGACCGCGCCACCGGCCAGGCCGTCCACCGCGCCATCGTCTGGCAGGACCGCCGCACCGCCGACATCTGCGCGCGCCTCAAGGCCGAAGGCCATGAGCCCGACGTCAGCGCAAAGACGGGCCTGATCATCGATCCCTATTTCTCCGGCACCAAGGTCGCCTGGATCCTCGACCACGTTCCGGGCGCGCGCGAGCGCGCCGAGCGTGGCGAGCTGATGTTCGGCACCGTCGACTGCTACCTGCTGTGGCGGCTCACCGGGGGCCGGGTGCATGCAACCGACGCCACCAATGCCTCGCGCACGCTGCTGTTCAACATCCACACCGGGCAGTGGGACGACACGCTGCTGAAGCTCTTGCGCGTGCCGCGCTCGATGCTGCCCGAGGTGAAGGATTCCTCCGCCGATTTCGGCACCACCACGCCGGACCTGTTCGGCGGCCCGATCAAGGTGGCCGGCATCGCCGGCGACCAGCAGGCCGCGACCATCGGCCAGGCCTGCTTCACACCGGGCATGATGAAGTCGACCTACGGCACCGGCTGCTTCGCGCTGCTCAACACCGGCGCGACGCCGGTGAAGTCGAACAACAAGCTGCTGACGACGATCGCCTATCAGCTCAACGGCGTCAGGACCTACGCGCTCGAAGGCTCGATCTTCGTCGCGGGCTCGGCTGTGCAGTGGCTGCGCGATGGTCTCGGGATCATCAAGCACGCCGCCGAGACCGGCCCGCTCGCCGACAGGTCGGACTCGATGCAGTCGGTCTATCTCGTTCCGGCTTTCGTCGGCTTGGGCGCTCCCTATTGGAATCCGCGCGTCCGCGGCGCGCTGTTCGGCCTCACCCGCAACACCGGTCCGGCCGAGCTCGCGCATGCGACCCTGGAAAGCGTCTGCTACCAGACCTACGATCTCTGGGCGGCGATGCGCGCCGACTGGCCGGATGCGTCCGCTGCGACCATCGTGCTGCGCGTCGACGGCGGCATGACGGCGTCCGACTGGACCATGCAGCGCCTCGCCGATCTGCTTGACGCGCCGGTCGATCGCCCGATGATCCAGGAGACGACGGCACTGGGCGCGGCCTATCTCGCCGGCCTCAACGCCGGCGTCTATCCCGAGCCGGAAAAATTCGCCGACAATTGGCGGCTGGAGCACCGCTTCAGGCCGGCGATGAGCGCGGCCACCCGCCAGCGCAAGCTCGCCGGCTGGGCCCGCGCGGTGAAGGGCGTGCTGGCCAGCGACGAGGGCGAGTAGGGGCGTGGCTGCAGGTCTCGACGGCATCTTCGACATCCCGGCCGGCAGGATCGCCGCCGTGGTGACCTCGCTCGACATGCAGGCCCCGCCGGTGATCCCGCCCGATCCCGTCGGCGACTGGAGCATCCGGCGCGTCGCGCAGCCGGATCTCGACTGGTACCGCGATCTCTATGCGCGCGTCGGGCGGGAGTGGCTCTGGTCGCTGCGGCTGCGGATGAGCGATGCCGAACTGGCGGCGGTCATTCGCGCAGCCGGAGTCGAGATCTATACGCTCGCGCATGACGGCGGCGACGAAGGCCTGCTGGAGCTCGACTTCCGCAAGACCAACGAATGCGAGCTGGCGCTGTTCGGCGTCACATCGAAGCTGATCGGCACCGGCGCCGGACGGCTGCTGATGAATCATGCGTTGCGCCGCGCCTGGGCGCAGCCGCTCACGCGGCTCTGGGTTCACACCTGCAGCTTCGATCACCCGCGCGCGCTGACCTTCTATCAGCGCGCCGGCTTCCGGCCCTATCGCCGCCAGATCGAGATCGCACCGGATCCCCGCCTCGACGGCACGCTGCCGCGGGATGTCGCAGGCCATGTGCCGCTGCTGGGCTGAAGTTGGCAGCTGACAATCGGGCCGAATGACGCTTCAATACCGGGAGCAGGAGGATGCCGCATGTTCCTGATCGGCCAATACGACTCGCCCTTCGTTCGCCGGACGGCGATTGCGCTCAGGCTCTACGACGTGCCGTTCGAGCACAAGCCGTGGTCGACCTTCGGCGACGCCGACAAGATCGCGCCGTATAATCCGTTGCTGCGCGTCCCGGTGCTGGTGCTCGACAATGGCGAGGCGCTGATCGATTCCGCGGCGATCCTCGATCATCTCGACGAGACCGTCGGGCCCAAGCGCGCCATGCTGGCGCCGAGCGGCGCCCTGCGCCGCCAGCAATTGCACACGGTCGCGCTCGCCACCGGGCTCGCCGACAAGGCCGTCAGCCTGATCTACGAGCGTGTGCTGCGCAAGGATCGGCTTGCGCTGTGGGTGGAGCGTTGCGAAACGCAGATTGCCGGCGTGCTGGCGATGTTGGAGGCGGAGCGCGCCGATGGTACGACGGACTACTGGTATGGCGAGGAGATCGGCCACGCCGACATCGCCGTCACCTGCGCGCTGCGCTTCACCTCGGAGGCCCACCCGCAGCTGTTCGACGCAAAGCGTTATCCGGTGCTGGCGGCCCACGCCGCGAGATGCGAAGCCCTCCCTCCGTTCCAGGAGATCGTCCAGCCGCTCGCGCCGCCGAGCGGGGATTAGTTCAACCGATTCTGTCGCCGCCACGGCGGCGGTGCGCTCCCTCTCCCCGTCCTTCACGGGGAGAGGGTCGGGGTGAGGGGCCGCCACACGGGAGGTGTTAGGAAGGGGCACACGCGCCGGGCGTGTTCGTGGATGGACCTGTACCCCCTCACCCGGATTGCATCTTTCGATGCAATCCGACCTCTCCCCGCCCTAGCGAAGCTTCGCTTCGCCCTGGCGGGGCGAGGTGCAGCGCGCCAGCGGGGGCAGATGGGCTCAATTTAACCGGTCGCAGCACGATGCGCGTGAAGTGCGTCGGTCGTGGAAGCACACCAGCCCTCACGGCTTGAAATACACATCCACCTTCATCCCCACCGCGAACGGCCCCGGCTCGGCCAGATCCACCAGCACCTCGACTACATCGACGTCCGTCATGTTGCGCTGGCTGAGCGCGGCGGCGCGGCTGCTCTCGACCAGCGGCGCGACCGCTGCGACCTTGCCGGCGACGTCGCGGCCGCGGAAGGCGTCGGAGCGGACCACGGCCTGCTGGCCCGGCTTGATCTTGTCGAGATCGCGCTGGTCGAGCTCGGCTCGCACCCGCAGCGACGACATGTCGCCGAGCAGCACCAGCGGCGGTGTCGATTGCGGCGAGGCAATCTCGCCGGCGCGCGCGTTGACCTGCAGCACGGTGCCGTCGAGCGGTGCGCGGAGGGTGAGCTTCTCCAAGCCGGCGCGTGCCGCCTGCAGCTCGCTGCGCGCGACGTTGAGCTGGCCCTCGGCGCTGATCGGCAGCGGCGCGTCGGCCGTGACCTTGCGCAGGTCGTCGGTCTGCTGATCCAGCTTGGCCTGAGCAGTCGTCACTTGCGTGCGCGCTGCATCGACGTCGCTGTCCGCGCCGCGGCCCGCACGCCGCTCGGCCACGGCCTTGTCGAGCGCGACGCGCGCGTCGAACACCGCCGCCTGCGCATCCGCGACGCCATCCTCGGCGCGTCGCCGAGGCCCTGCGCCCGACGGCGTGGATTCCTTGTTGCGGACGCGCTTGCGCATCGCGGCCTGCGCTTCGGCGCTGGCGAGCTGCGCGCGCGCCTCGGCGTCGGTGAGTCGCACCAATGCCTGGCCGGCGAACACGGCGTCGCCGGGCTTCACCAGCACCTCCTGGATCGCGCCGACCACGGGCGCGCCGAGCTTGATCAGGCCGGAGGCCGGCTCGACGCGACCGGGCGCGACCGCGAGCCAGCGCTCCTCCTGGGCGTTGGCGGCGCGCGCCTCCAGGATGATCCCGCGCGGCGCGACCGCGAGCGCGGACGACGCCGCCAGCAGCAGCGCGATAGCCTGGTGGGTTCGGCCGGGCTTGTTCATGCGTTCGAGACCTTCTTCATCGAGTCTGCCACGGCCTCCTCACTGATGATGCGGCCATCCTCGATATGAATTACGCGGCTGGCGAACGGGAGAATGCGCGGATCGTGTGTCACCACCAGCACGGCGCGCGACGGATCCTTGGCGATGTCGGCGAGCAGCGTCATGATCGCCTGCCCGTTAGCGGTGTCGAGCGCGCCGGTGGGCTCGTCGGCGAGGATCACCTGCGTCTTGCCGACGATGGCGCGGGCGATCGCGACGCGCTGCTGCTCGCCGCCCGAGAGTTCGCGCGGCAGCGATTTGCGCTTGTGGCCGAGGCCGACGGTGGCCAGTACCTCGCGCGAAGCAAGTTTCGCCGCCCGCGCGCGCTCACCGCGCACGTCCAGCGCGAGCCGAACGTTGTCCTCGGCGTTCAGCGTCGGAAACAGATGATAGGACTGGAAGATGAAGCCGATGCGCTCGCGCCGGAGCTTTGCCAGCGCCTCCGCATCGAGCCCGGCGACGGCCTGGCCGCCGACATGCACCGTGCCGGCGTCCGGCGTCATCAGGCAGCCCAGGATCGACAGCAGCGTGGTCTTGCCGCTGCCGGACGGGCCCATCAGCAGCACCAGCTCGCCGCCCTTCAACGCCAGGCTCACGCCCTTCAGCGCCTGCACCCGGCCGGCGCCCTGGCCGAGGTGATGGACGAGATCGGTCGCCGCGAGCACGACGTCGGTCATCGCGAGAACACCATCGCCGGATCGATGCGCATCACCTTGACGATGGCAGCGACCGCCGAGCCCACGCACATCGTGACCGTCAGCAGGAACAGCGCCACGGTCAGCATCGGCGTCATGATCACGGGCAGGGCTGATTCCGCGGTCGCGGCCGCGACGATCTTGCCGATGCCGGCCGCGCCGGCAAAGCCGACGATGGCGCTGAGCAGCGCCTGCCAGATGATGACCGTGTAGATGTAGCGGCTGGACGAGCCGATCGCCCGCAGCGTGGCAAATTCGTTGATGTGGTCCTTGGTGCTCGAATAGAGCGTCTGCGCCACGATGACCGTGCCGACGATGACCCCGAGCAGTGCGCCGGCGAACAGTGCCGCGCCCGCGCCGGTGCCGAACAGCCAGAACGAACGGCTGCGGTTGCGAAACTCGGCGGCGGTCAGCACCTCGACATTGCCGAGACTGTCGCGCAGTGCCTGCTGGGTCTTCCAGAGATCGGCATCGGGCGCCAGCCGCACCAGCAGATAGGACGCCTTGCTCGGCGTCGTCCCCGTGTAGCTGCGCGCGCGCTCGACATCGGTGAACACGTAAGGCGTGGTCGTGAACGAGCGGATGCCCTTGCTCACCGCCATCACCTGCACCTTGCGGTCGCGCAGCTCGGCGGTCTGCTCCACGCCGGAGATGCCGAGCCGCTCGAAATAGGTCTGGTCGACCGCGACCGCGCCGGGCACCGAGAGGTCGTCGAGCCGGCCCTCGACCACATTCCACGGATGCAGGCCGAGCCCGCGCAGCTCCGAGCCGACCACGAAGACCGGCGTCGTGGTGCCCTGCGGCAGCCGCCATTGCGCATAGCCGATGACCAGCGGTGTGGCCTCGGCGACGCCGGGAACCGCCAGCGCCCGGAACCGCTGCCGCTCGTCGAGCAGCGAGGGGTCCTCGAAGCATTTGGTGCCGACCGGCATGATCCACAGCTGCGCCGGGGAATGGTCGATCATGGTCGTCACCATGCGGCGGAAGCCGACATAGAGGCCCATCTGCACGGTCACCAGCACGATCGAGAAGATGATGCCGATGACGGTCGCGACGAAGCGCAGCCTGTCATGGAACAGGTTTCGCGACGCAAGCCTGAACTGCAACGACATGAACCAAAACCACCCGGCGCCCCCCAGGGCATTTCAGCCGGTTACGGGGGCGATGTCCACGCCGGATCGGGGGCGATCAGCTGTGGCGCTTTGTCATTCGGGGCAGCCGTGGCGCGGGGGACACGGGATTAGGGCAGCGCTCAGGCCCGCGGGTAAGCCGACCAGGATGCGTCAAAATCAATGTCGCCCCGGCCTTGAGGCCGGGACCCATAATTGACAGCCAGCAGTGATGCGCTCGATCTCAGCCACCGTGTGCCACAGATGCATCATGCGTGATGGGTCCTGGCGCCGCGGGGGGAATTGCGAACGAGGGCAGGACGACGGTTGTGGGTGGGTGAGGCCGCGCCAACTCTTCGCGCCGAGGGCGGTCTTGCCGTCAGGCGAGATGCCTGGCCCCTTGTACAATCTGAAACAGGACAGGAATCTCATTACAACTTGAGCGATCCGCGGTGCAAAGTCTTAGAGGGGACGGATGTAAAGCTTGCCGAAAAATCGCGTCTCGGGGGTATTTCATGTCTTCCTTTTCAGTCGAAAACTTTCTCCAGGCCATCGATTTCTCCGGGCGCGTGACCCGCGCCGCCAACGTCGCGCTGGACTATTGGTGGGCCTGGCTGCTCGCCGGCGCGGTGCTCTGGCTGTTGCTCAAGATCCGCGCGCAGCACGCGCTGCTGGGCCAGCTTGACGAGCGGGCGGATGCGGCGTTCGGCGACGTCGACGCGCTCCTGATCGAGCGGCACGCGCTGATCGGCAACCTCGTCGAGGTGGTCCGCGCCTTCGCGACCAAGGAGCACGACGTGATCCGCGACGTGCTGGAGGCCCGCGTCGATGCGTTGGAGGCGCTCACCGGCGGCGGCGGATCGGTGATCCAGGCCGACACGCAGATCGCCAATGTCCTGCAGAACCTGTTCTCGGTCAGCGAAACCTATCCGGCGCTGGCCAGCGCCGCGCATTACAGCACGCTGCGCAGCGATCTGATCCGGATCGAGGAGCGCATCACGGCGGCGCGGAAATTCTACAATCTGGCGGTGGAGGAGCTGAACTCGGTCCGCCGCGCCTTCCCCAGCAACGTCATCGCCTGGTTGTGCGGGAGCGCCGCGCGCGAGAAGTTCACGCTTGGCGAGCGCCGCTCCGAATTCGCCGGTCCGGTCAAGATCAGCCTGTGATCACCTGAGGAGCGGGCGCCATGGCCGTCCACGGCTACGTCACGCACGCCGCCTACAACCGGCGCTGCACGGCCCTGCTGATGCTGGCCTATGTCGTATCGTTCGAGGTGATCGGCACCTTCGCGCTGACGATCTATCTGCTCGTCGCCGACCATGAGCACACCATCCTGTCCAACCCGGCCGGCTATGCCGTCCGCTACGCGCTGCCGATCGCGCTCGCCACTGGCCTGATGTTCTGGTGGATGTATCGCGGCCATGCGAAGGCCGTGATGGAGACGCTCGGCGTGCGGCTGGTCTCGCGCCAGGAGGAACCGCGCTTCGTCGCCATTGCCGAGGAGCAGTGCACCGCGCTCGGAGTCCGCCTGCCGCGCTTCGGCGTCATCGAGGCGAGCGAGCCCAACGCCGTCACCGTGGGCGAGGGGCCGAAGGCCGGCCTGATCGCGGTGACGCGCGGCCTACTCGATCAGCTCGACGACGACGAACTGGCGGCGGTGCTCGCGCATGAGGCGTCGCATATCCGCCATGGCGACACCAGGCTGCTCGCCGCGAATCACGCGTTGATGCGGACCGCTGTCATCCTGCAGATGAACAATCCGCTGCGGTTCGAGCACTGGCGCCAGATCCTGGTCGCCGTGCTGGTGCCGCCGATGCTGCCGCTGTTGCTCGCCAGCAGCATCGCGACCGTGACCTCGCTGCGGCTCGCGCGCGCCGCGCGGCGCAGCCTGAAGCTCGGGCGTGACCATATCGCCGATGGCGAGGCGATCAGGGTCACGCATTTTCCCGAAGCGCTGCTCAGCGCCATCCGCAAGATCGGCGGCCGCGGCATGTTCCACGGCAGCGCGCGGGTCGAGGGCCTCCTGTTCGACGGACCTGCGGATCACGCCGGCGGCAGCCATCCCAGCATCGCCGAGCGGCTTGACGCTATCGCCGCGCTCGGCCGCGAGCTGATGAGTCCGGCACGGCGGCGGCGCGACAGCCGTGTGCCGTCGGCGCCGCGCTTCGGACGCCGTCCACGCTCGGCCCTGTCGCTCTATCCGCTCGACGCTTCGGGCCGGCCGTTGGAGAAGCCGGCGCAGCCCGAGACCAACCTCCTGATGCTGTATCTGTTCGACCGCGAGACGTTTCGCGCCTGGCACAATGCCTCGATCGCCTGGGAGGAGCGGAAGCTCGACGAGCGCCGCAACGTCATCGGCGTGGCGCCCCTGGTCTTCGTCATGCTCGTCATCGGCAGTTTCGGCGCGGTCTATTCCTATTGGCCGAAGGACGGCAACCTCTCCACGCTGGTCAATCTGTACAGTCCGGCCAGCCTGGTCGAGATGGCCCGCATCACGCAGTCCGGTCCGTTCTGCATCGGCTCGTCCTATCCCGACGGAAAATGCCCGGCCAGGACCGCCCCGGCGGCTCCGTCCGAAGCGAGCCAGCCGGGGAGCCGCGGCGGCAACTTGTCCGATACGTTCGGTGCTCCCCGGACAGCCGGTGCATCCGATCAGCCGTCTGCGGCAGTCGAGAGCCGCAAGTCGAACTCGACGCCGCTTTGGGCATGGCTGTTCGTCCTTGTCGCCATCTGCGTGACGAACCCCAGTCTCATCCCGCGCATCATCGCCCAGCTGGCCGCCCATGCCCGGCTGATCTCGCGCTTCATCGCGGCCTCCTCGGCGAAGGCCGATCGCTTCGAAGGCGCTGACCCGGCGAGCGTGGCGTGGCCACAGCACGATGCTCCCAGGTCCAGGGAGTTCGGACGGCGCAAGCTCTGACCTGCGCCTGGGCAAGTGCGCGGCCTTTCCTGCGCCCTGCTGCTGATTTGACGGCGGAGTTCTGGACCAACTCGGGCGCGGCGCGCTGTGAGGATGCGGACGCGTGCCCGCGAGGTCATCTTCGCTGAACGCCCTTCGTGTGAGCCGGCCAGGGCGCGTCGCAACTGGCGTCATTCCGGCCTAGTGCGCAATTGCGCACAGGCCGGAACGACAGCTGTGGGTGGCGCGACAGCGCAGGCTACTTTGCGCCGACCGCCTTCTTGCGCCAGGCCAGATGAACCGCGCAGGTGCAGCCCACGGGGTGGCTGGCCAGCTCGGCAGGGGCCGCGTCGTTGGCCGGGGCGGGCGAGGCGACCGGGCGGGGCGTCTCGGTCGGCTGTCCACCTCGCGCCGGGATGTAGTTCAGGATCGGCGCCAGCCAGCGCTCGACCTCGGCCACCGTCATGCCCTTGCGTGCGGCGTAGTCCTCGACCTGGTCGCGCTCGATCTTGCCGACGCCGAAATAGAAGCTCTCCGGCGAGGCGAAATAGAGGCCCGAGACCGACGAGCCGGGCCACATCGCAAAACTCTCGGTGAGCCGCACGCCGGCATTCTTCTCGGCATCGAGCAGTTCGAACAACGTGGCCTTCTCGGTGTGATCGGGCTGCGCCGGATAGCCGGGGGCAGGGCGGATGCCCTCATACTTCTCCAGGATCAGATCGTCGGCAGAGAGCGTCTCGTCCGGGGCGTAGGCCCAGAACTCGCGGCGCACGCGGGCATGCAGGCGCTCGGCGAAAGCCTCGGCCAGGCGGTCGGCCAGCGCCTTGACCAGGATCGAGGAGTAGTCGTCATTGGCGTTCTTGAAACGGTCGGCGACCGCATCCTCGCCGAGTCCCGTCGTGACGACGAAGCCGCCGACATAGTCCGGCACGCCGGAGCCCGCGGGTGCGACGAAGTCCGACAGCGCGGTGTTGAAGCGGCCCTCGCGCTTCTCGAGCTGCTGGCGCAGCGTGTGCAGCGTCGCAACCGTCTTGGTGCGGCTGTCATCGGCATACAGCACGATGTCGTCGCCGACAGCGTTGGCCGGCCAGAAGCCGATCGCGGCGCGCGCCGTGAACCACTTCTCCTCGACGATCTGCTTCAGCATCTTCAGCGCATCGTCATACAGCGCCCGCGCGGCCTCGCCGACCTTGGCGTCGTCGAGGATGGCCGGGAAGCGGCCGGCCAGCTCCCAGGTCTGGAAGAACGGCGTCCAGTCGATATAGGGCACGAGCTCGGCGAGGTCGTAGTCCACGAAGGTCTTGGTGCCGAGGAAGGTCGGCTTCACCGGCTTGGCCTTGGCGAAATCGATCTTGGGCGCGTTGGCCCGGGCGTCCTTCAGCGACAGCCGCTTCTTGTCGGCCTGGCCGCGCAGATGCGCGGCCGCGATCTTCTGATACTCGCTGCGGATCTCGGCCGCATAGGCGTCCTTGCGCTCCGTCGACAGCAGCGACGAGGCGACGCCGACGGCGCGGCTGGCGTCGTTGACATGCACCACCGGTCCGCCCTGATAGTTCGGGTCGATCTTCACCGCCGTATGGACCCGGCTCGTCGTCGCGCCGCCGATCAGGAGCGGCACGTTCAGGCCCTGGCGCTCCATCTCGGAGGCGAGATAGGCCATCTCGTCGAGCGAGGGCGTGATCAGGCCGGAGAGGCCGATGATGTCGGCATTCTCCGCCTTCGCGGTGTCGATGATCTTCGCGGCCGGCACCATCACGCCGAGGTCGATGACCTCGAAATTGTTGCACTGGAGCACGATGCCGACGATGTTCTTGCCGATGTCGTGCACGTCGCCCTTCACGGTGGCGAGCACGATCTTGCCGGCATTCGAGCGTTCGTTGGCGCGGCCCTTGTTGGCGGCCTTTTCGGCTTCCATGAACGGCATCAGATAGGCGACCGCCTGCTTCATCACGCGCGCGGACTTGACGACCTGCGGCAGGAACATCTTGCCGTCGCCGAAGAGATCGCCGACCACGTTCATGCCGGCCATCAGCGGGCCTTCGATGACGTCGAGCGGACGTGCCGACTTGGCGCGCGCCTCCTCGGTGTCGACGTCGATGAACTCGGTGATGCCGTGCACCAGCGCGTGAGAGAGGCGCTTGTCGACCGGCCATTCGCGCCAGGCGAGATCGGCCTCCTTGGTCTGCTTGCCCTGGCCGCGGAACTTCTCCGCCAGCGCCAGCAGCCGCTCGGACGCGCCGGGATCGCGGTTGAGGACGACGTCCTCGCACACCTGGCGCAGCTCGGGATCGATGTCGTCATAGACGATCATCTGGCCGGCATTGACGATACCCATGTCCATGCCCGCCTTGATGGCGTGATACAGGAACACCGAGTGCATCGCCTCGCGCACCGGCTCATTGCCGCGGAACGAGAACGACAGGTTGGAGACGCCGCCGGAAATGTGGGCGTGCGGCAGGTTCTGGCGGATCCAGCGCGTCGCCTCGATGAAGTCGACGCCGTAGTTGTTGTGCTCCTCGAGACCGGTGGCGATCGCAAAGATATTGGGATCGAAGATGATGTCCTCGGGCGGGAAGCCGACCGTCTCGACCAGGATCTTGTAGGCGCGGGCGCAGATCTCGGTCTTGCGCTGATAGGTGTCGGCCTGGCCGGTCTCGTCGAACGCCATCACGACGACCGCGGCGCCGTGGCGGCGCGCGATCCTGGCCTCGTGGATGAACTTCTCCTCGCCTTCCTTCAACGAGATCGAGTTCACCACCGGCTTGCCCTGGACGCATTTCAGGCCGGCCTCGATGACGTGGAATTTCGAGGAGTCGACCATGACCGGCACGCGGGCGATGTCAGGCTCGGCGGCGACGAGGTTGAGGAAGGTCCGCATCGCGGCTTCCGAGTCCAGGAGGCCCTCGTCCATGTTGACGTCGATGACCTGCGCGCCGTTCTCGACCTGGTCGCGCGCGACCTGCAGCGCGGCGGTGTAGTCGCCGGCGGTGATCAGCTTGCGGAACTTGGCCGAGCCCGTGACATTGGTGCGCTCGCCGACATTGACGAAGGGGATGGCGGGCGTCAGCTCGAACGGCTCCAGGCCCGACAGCCGCAGCCGCGGCGCGATCTCAGGGACGACGCGCGGCTTGTGCGGGGCGACGGCGGCGGCGATCGCCGCGATGTGGTCCGGCGTGGTGCCGCAGCAGCCGCCGACGATGTTGACGAGGCCGGAGCTCGCGAACTCGCCGATCAGCCGCGCCATATAGGCCGGCGTCTCGTCATACTGGCCGAACTCGTTGGGCAGGCCGGCATTGGGATAGGCGCAGACCAGCGTATCGGCGACGCGGCCGATATCGGCGACATGGGCGCGCAGGTCTTCCGCTCCGAGCGCGCAGTTGAAGCCGATCGTCAGCGGCTTGGCGTGACGCACCGAATTCCAGAACGCCTCCGGCATCTGCCCCGACAGCAGGCGGCCGGACTTGTCGGTGATCGTGCCGGAGATCATCACCGGCACGTCGATGCCGCGCTCCTCGCAGAGCTCGGCGATGGCATACAGCGCCGCCTTGGCGTTGAGCGTGTCGAAGATGGTCTCAAGCAGCAGAATGTCGGCGCCGCCGTCGAGCAGCCCGCGCGCCTGTTCGCCATAGGCGATGCGCAGGTCGTCGAAGGTGACCGCGCGATAGCCGGGGTTGGAGACGTCAGGCGAGATCGAGGCGGTGCGGTTGGTCGGGCCCATCGCGCCGGCGACGAAGCGCGGCTTGCCGTCCTCGGCGGCGACGCGAATCGCCGCGTTGCGCGCGAGCCGCGCGCCCTCGCGGTTCAGCTCGTAGATGATGTCCGAGAGATCGTAGTCGGCCTGAGCGATCGACGTCGCCGAGAAGGTGTTGGTGGCGACGATGTCGGCGCCCGCGCGCAGGTACTGCGCGTGGATGTCCTCGATCGCGTCGGGCTGCGTCAGGATCAAGAGATCGTTGTTGCCGCGGAGATCGCGATGGAAATCCTTGAAGCGCGGCCCGCGGAACGCGGCCTCGTCGAACTGCAGCGCCTGGATCATCGTGCCCATGGCGCCGTCGAGGATCAGGATGCGTTCCCGGGCAGCGGCGAGGAAGGCGGTACGCGCATTGGAAACAGGGGGGGACATCAGGCGGCGACCTTGTTGACGGACTTCGGCCGGATGCCAAGCAGATGGCTGATCGCGAACACGAGGTCGGCGCGGTTCATGGTGTAGAAATGGAAGGTGTCGACGCCATGCTTGGCGAGCTTGTGCACCTGGCCGGCGGCGACGGTGGCCGCGACCAGCTTGCGGGTCTCGGGATCGTCGTCGAGTCCGTCGAACTTCTCGGCCAGCCAGTCCGGCACGGTGGTGCCGGCGCGGGTGACGAATCCGCGCGCCTGCTTGAAATTGTGCATCGGCATGATGCCGGGCACGATCGGAATGTCGATGCCGCGGGCGCGGACCCGGTCGAGGTAGCGGAAGTAGAGATCGTTGTCGAAGAACACCTGCGTGATGGCGCGGGTCGCGCCGGCGTCGACCTTCGCCTTCAGCATGTCGATGTCGGCGTCGAAGTCGCGGCTCTCCGGGTGCTTCTCTGGATAGGCGGAGACCGAGACCTCGATGTCCGGATAACGCTTCTTGATGCCGGCGATCAGTTCGGGCGAGGTCTGATAGCCCTCGGCATGGGTGTGATAGGGCGTGCCGATGCCGCCGGGCGGGTCGCCGCGCAGCGCCACGATGTGGCGGACACCGACCTCATGATAGCGGTCGACCACCTCGTCGATTTCGCCGCGCGAGGCGCCGACGCAGGTGAGATGCGCCGCCGGCAGCAGGGCGGTCTCCTTCAGGATGCGCGCGATGGTGGCGTGGGTGCGCTCGCGCGTCGAGCCGCCGGCCCCGTAGGTCACGGAGACGAAGCTCGGCTCCAGCGGCGCCAGGCGCTCGATCGAGCTCCACAGCGTCCGGTCCATCTCCTCTGTCTTCGGCGGGAAGAACTCGAACGAGATCTTGGGCCTGATGATCGCGGAATGTCCGTCAGTGATTGCGGTGGCGAGGTCGGTCATGGCGGCGCAGGTTCCCGATGGCGCGTAAATTTCAACTTGAGAGCGGATCGCCCGCTGGATGAGCCAAGATAAGGGAAGTGAGTCGCAAGCGACAGCCCACCAGAAATGGGATTTAGCCCACAATCATTCAATTGTTGCTCAATTCTCTGGAGTTCGTGGATCATAAAGTGGGCAAAGAAAACGAAGAAAGATCAGTATTTCATAGCTTGAATCGGCGAATTCATGGGCTGATCGCGGATGGGACAGAGTTATTCTTAAGCTGTATACAGCTTGTCCGTCCCACCGCTTGGCAGGCTGTCATCCCTGCGTTTCTGGCAGGTCACCGACGCAGTTCGGCCATTGTGGGCCGCCGCACAGTCACTAGGTTGAAGCCATGATCCCGATTTCAGTCCTCGACCTCTCTGTCACGACGACGGCCACGCCGGCCTCGGTGGCGTTGCGCAACAGCATCGATCTGGCGCGCCATGTCGACCAGCTCGGCTATGTCCGCTATTGGCTCGCCGAGCATCACAGCCTGGTTTCGGTGGCGAGCCCGTCGCCCGACATCATGATCGGGCAGATCGCTGCCGTCACCAAGCACATCCGCGTCGGCTCCGGCGGCGTCATGCTGCCCAACCACGCGCCGCTGGTGGTCGCCGAACGCTTCAAGATGCTGGAGGCGCTGTTCCCCGGCCGGATCGATCTCGGCCTCGGCCGCGCGCCCGGCACCGATGGCACCACCGCCTATGCGTTGAGGAGCCGGCTCGATCGCCGCGAGGGCGACGATTTCCTGGAGCGGCTGCACGAGCTGACCTTGTGGGAGACGCGCGAGTTTCCCGCCGGCCATCCCTACAACAACGTCATCGCCATGCCCGACGATGCGCCGCTGCCGCCGATCTGGCTGCTCGGCTCCAGCGACTATTCCAGCGAGCTCTCGGCGCAGATGGGCATGGGTTTTGGCTTCGCGCATCACTTCGCCAACCATGATGCGATCGACGCGATGCGCACCTATCGCGCGCATTTCACGCCGTCGCGCTGGCGCTCGCAGCCGCACGCGGTGCTGGCGGTCGCGGTCGTGACGGCGGAGACCGATGCGGAGGCCGAGCGGCTGGCGTCGTCGATGGACCTCAACCGTCTCCGTCGCGACCGCGGCCAGTTCCTGCCGTTGCCAAGCCCGGAGGAAGCGGCGGCCTATCCTTATACGGACTCCGACCGCGCCTCGATCGCCCGCAACCGCTCGCGGCTGTTCGTCGGCTCGCCGGCGACGGTGCGCGCCAAGCTCGATCCGATGATCGCGGCGAGCCAGGCCGACGAGCTGATGGTGATCACCGCGATCTTCGACCACGAGGCCCGCAAGCGCTCCTACACCCTGCTCGCCGACGCCTTCGGCCTGCAGCGGCAGGCGGCGGCGTAAGCCCTGCATCCTCTCGGCGTCATTCCGGGGCAAGGCCGCAGGCCTTGAACCCGGAATCCCGAGTTGAGTTTTGCCACTCGAGATTCCGGTCGGGTCCTTCGGACCATCCCGGAATGACGGCCTAGCTTTCCAGCCGCTCGCTGAACGTCGCCCGGAACGGATGGGCCGGATAGACGCCGACGATGCGCAGCTCGCGCGAGAAGAACTTCAGCTCCTCCAGCGCGAAAGCCAGTCCCTTGTCCTCGGGATGGCCGTCGACATCGGCGTAGAATTGCGTGGCGAAGAAATTGCCGTCGACCATGTAGCTTTCGAGCTTGGTCATGTTGACGCCATTGGTCGCGAAGCCGCCGAGCGCCTTGTACAGCGCCGCCGGCAGGTTGCGGACGCGGAACACGAAGCTCGTGACCAGCGGGCCGGAGTTCTGCTCGGCCCATTGCGGCTCGCGCGCCAGCACGACGAAGCGGGTGGTGTTGTGCGCCTCGTCCTCGATGTCCTCGGCGAGGATGTCGAGGCCATAGATGTCAGCGGCAAGCCGCGAGGCGATCGCGGCAACGCTCTTGTCGCCCCGCTGCGACACGTCGCGCGCGCTGCCGGCAGTGTCGCCGGCGACGATCGGCCGGACGCCGAGCTGGCGGATGATGCGGCGGCACTGGCCGAGCGCGTGGACGTGGCTCTCGACGGTCTTGATGTCGGCGAGCCTGGTCCCCTTCAGCGCCATCAGCTGGTGGCGGATCGGCAGGAACCACTCGCCGATGATGTACAGGCCCGACCCCGGCAGCAGATGGTGGATGTCGGCGACGCGCCCCGCCACCGAGTTCTCGATCGGGATCATGCCGAGATCGGCCTCTCCGGACGAGATCGCGCTGAGCGCGTCCTCGAAGGTCGGGCAGGGCATGGCCTCGGCGGTCGGATAGGCCTCGGAGATGGCGATATGGGAATTGGCTCCCGGCTCGCCCTGGAATGCGATTTTCAAGATCTTGCTCATGTGGGGCCTTGTAGCAGTCTAGGTTCCGGACAGCAGCCGGCGCGCGGTTTCGAGATCGGCCGGCGTGTCGACGCCCAGCGGTACGGAGTTGACGATGGCCGCGTCGATGCGCATGCCCGCTTCCAGCGCCCGCAGCTGTTCGAGCTTCTCCTGGCGTTCGAGCGGGGACGGTGGCAGGCCGACGAAGCGCTCCAGGGCGGAACGGCGGTAGGCGTAGAGGCCGATATGGTGATAGCGCGGGCCATCTCCGGAGGGGGCGGTGGCGCGGGTGAAGTACAGCGCCCTCATGCGAGCGGCTCCGATGGTCGAGCCGACCAGCTTCACCACGCTCGGATTGGTATGCTCCTCGGCGTGGCGGATCTCCGCCGCCAGCGTGCCGATGTCGACGGCGGGCTCGTCGAGCAGCGCGAGCGCCGCGCGAATGTCGTCCGGCGGAATCGTCGGCAGGTCACCTTGCACGTTGACGATGGCCTCCGCCTCGCCGGCAGGATCGAGCATCTGCAGGGCCTCGTAGATGCGATCCGAGCCGGACGGATGGTCGGCGCGGGTCATCACGGCCTCGCCGCCATGCGCGGTCACGGCTGCGGCGATCTCCGCCGTGTCGGTCGCCACCGCGACGCGACCGATCGCCGCCTCCTGCGCCCGTCGCAGCACCTGCACGATCATCGGCACGCCTGCAATGTCGAGCAGCGGCTTGCCCGGCAGGCGGGTCGCGGCCATGCGGGCGGGAATCAGGACGAGAATCTTGGATCGGGACATCCGGGAAAGCGCATTCGGAGCCGGTCGCAACAGCGCGTCCGGACGAGGGTGGGGACAGCAAAAACCGCCCGCTTATACGGGTTGCCAGAGCACGGGCAAACCGATATCTCACTTCTGCCGCAGGGGGAGGCGCGACGGCTCGATTCTGCTCGATGCCTTCTCGAAATCCTGGGGCGATTCACGGCCGCGGCCACGCGGCCTCAAAGCAATGAAATCCGCCCTCGGAGCCTGATTCCAAAATGGACTCCTTCGAACTGAACAAAATCCTCGGCGCCGTGCTGGCCGCCTGTCTCGTCGTGCTGGTCACGAGCTTCTCCGCGGGCGCGATCTTCGCGCCGAAGATGCCGGAGAAGCCGGGCTTCGAGATTGTTGTGAAGGAGGCCGAGAGCGCCGGCAAGCCGGGCGCCGCGCCGGCTGCCGCCGAGCCGATCGAGAAGCTGTTGCAGACCGCCTCGGTCGAGAAGGGCGCCGTCGCCGCCAAGAAGTGCGCCTCCTGCCACACCTTCGACAAGGGCGGCAAGAATGCCGTCGGCCCCAACCTCTACGGCATCGTCGGCGACCACGTCGGCGAAGGCCGCGGCTTCAATTTCTCCGCGGCGCTCAAGGCCAAGGGCGGCACCTGGACGATCGATGCGCTCAACCAGTTCATCGCCAACCCGAAGGGCTATGTCCCGGGCACCGCGATGGGCTTTGCCGGCATCCAGAAGGACTCCGAGCGCGCCGACGTGCTGGCCTATCTGAACTCGCTGTCGGACAACCCGGCGCCGCTGCCGACCGCAGCCAAGTAACCCGCGACTTATCTCGCATTGCAAACGGCCGGGCCTCGCCCGGCCGTTTTGCTTATGGGGGAAGCGAATTTCGCCGCATTTGGGACCTTTGGTCGCATGCCGGTCGTTCACAACCCGGTATCATGAGGAAAAAGCAAGGTTATCCGTCGAAACCTTGCCGTATATTGGTCCCCTGAATGGAACGGGTTCGGACGGTCCGGAGCGCCCCGCTTCGGCCGGCGCAACCTGTCCCGTCCGGATTGGGTTACGATCAGACGTTGGATCGGGAGCAGCCGCGGGCGACGCCGCCGAGCTGTTTCCAGGCGGTCTTACTCAGAGGAAGTCTCATTTGACGATTACCCGACGACAGCTCCTGCAGAGCAGCGCCTTCGCTGCGATGACCCCGGCGCTCGGCGCCGCCGCCAGCCTCGCCCCGCTCGACGCCGCGAAGGCGCAGGCGGGCGAGCAGATGGTCTGGCGCCACGGCCTGTCGCTGTTCGGCGAGGTGAAGTACCCGGCCGACTTCAAGCGCTTCGACTACGTCAATCCCGACGCGCCGAAGGGCGGCACCGCGCGGATGATCTCGCTCGGCACCTTCGACAATTTCAACATCGTCGTGATGTATGTGAAGGGCAACATCGCCGCGGCCGCGATGCTCCCCTACGAGACCCTGATGACGCGGTCGCAGGACGAGATCTCGACCGAGTACGGTCTGCTCGCCGAGGCCGCCTCCTATCCTGACGACTATTCCTGGGTGATCTATCGCCTGCGCAAGGAGGCACGCTGGCACGACGGCAAGCCGGTGACGCCCGAGGACGTCATCTTCTCGCTGGACGTGCTGAAGAAGAACAGCCCGTTCTACTCGTCCTACTATCGTCACGTGGTGAAGACCGAGAAGACCGGCGATCTCGAGGTGAAGTTCACTTTCGACGGCCCGGGCAATCGCGAACTGCCGCACATCGTCGGCGAATTGGTCGTGCTGCCCAAGCATTATTGGGAGGGCACGGATTCGCAGGGCCGCAAGCGCGACGTCACTGCGACCACGCTGGAGCCGCCGCTCGGGTCGAGCCCCTACCGCATCAAGGACTTCGTGCCGGGCCGTTCGATCAAGGTCGAGCGCGTCAAGGATTATTGGGGCGCCAACCTGCCGGTCCGGATCGGCCAGCACAATTTCGACGAGCTGCAATACGAATATTTCCGCGACAACCAGGTCGCGCTCGAGGCCTTCAAGGCCGACCAGGCCGACTGGATCAACGAGAACTCGGCGAAGCAGTGGGCGACGGCCTACGACTTCCCGGCGATCGCCGAGAAGCGTGCGGTCAAGGAGGAATTCCCGGTCCGCGATTCCGGCCGCATGCAGGGCTTCGTCTTCAACCTGCGCCGTCCGCAATTCCAGGATGCAAGGCTGCGCCGCGCCTTCAACTACGCGTTCGATTTCGAGGAGATGAACAAGCAGCTGTTCTTCGGCCAGTACAAGCGGATCAACAGCTACTTCGAGGGCACCGACCTCGCCTGCTCCGGCCTGCCGCAGGGCCAGGAGCTGGAGCTGCTGGAAGCGTTGCGCGACAAGGTGCCGCCGGAGGTGTTCACGGCGCCGTATCAGAATCCGGTCGGCGGCAATCCCGAGAACGTCCGCGCCAATCTGCGCGAGGCGACGAAGCTCCTCAAGGAGGCCGGCTACGACATCAAGGACCGCAAGCTGGTCGATCCCGCCGGAAAGCAGGTGGCGGTCGAGCTGCTGGTGCAGGATCCGTCCTCCGAGCGCATCGTGCTGTTCTACAAGCCGTCGCTGGAGCGGCTCGGCGTCACCGTCACGGTGCGCCAGGTCGACAACGTCCAGTACGAGAACCGCGTGCGCAGCTTCGACTACGACATGATCACGGACCTCTGGGGCCAGTCGCTGTCGCCCGGCAACGAGCAGCGCGACTTCTGGGGCTCGAAGGCGGCCGACGAGCCCGGTTCGAAGAACACCGTCGGCATCAAGAACCCGGCCATTGATGCGCTGATCGAGAAGATCATCTTCGCCAAGGATCGCGCCACCCTGGAGGCCGCGACGCATGCGCTCGACCGCGTGCTGTTGTGGAATTTCTACGTCGTGCCGCAATTCACCTATCCGTTCGCGCGCAGCGCGCGCTGGGACCGCTTCAGCCATTTCGAGCCGTTCCCGAAATTCGCCAGCACTGGCTGGCCGACGCTGTGGTGGTACGACGCCGAGAAGGCTGCCAAGGTGAAGCGCTCTTGAGCACGCTGTCGCATCTGTCGCGCCGCGGCGTGCTCGGGCTCGGGCTCGGTGCGCTCACGGCTCCGCTCGTCAGGCCGGCCGCTGCCGCGGAGTTCGGCCCGGACTCGCACGGCGCCTCGGCGTTCGGCGACCTGAAATATCCGGCCGACTTCCGTCACTTCGACTACGTCAATGTCGACGCGCCGAAGGGCGGGATGTTCTCGCTGATCCCCTCGGTGCGCGCCTACAACCAGTCCTACTATACCTTCAACTCGTTCAATGCCTACATCCTCAAGGGCGAGGGCGCTCAGGGCATGAGCATGACGTTCGCGTCGTTGATGGTGCCGTCGGGCGACGAGCCGGATGCGGTGTACGGGCTGGTGGCCAAGTCGGTCGCGATCTCGGCCGACAAATCGTCCTACCGCTTCACTCTGCGGCCCGAAGCGCGCTTCCACGATGGTAGCAGGATCACCGTGCAGGACGTCGCCTGGACGCTGAATACGCTGAAGGAGAAGGGCCATCCGCTGATCGTCGTGCAGCTGCGCGACTTCGTGAAGGCCGAGGCCCTCGACGATGCCACGGTGGTCTTGAGCTTCGCAGAGAAGCGCGCGCGCGACGTGCCGCTCTATGTCATGACCCTGCCGATCTTCTCGAAGACCTATTACGCCAGCCGCTCGTTCGACGAATCCACGCTCGAGGTGCCGCTCGGCTCCGGGCCGTACAAGGTCGGCAGATACGAGGTGAACCGCTACGTCGAGTTCGAGCGGGTCAAGGACTGGTGGGCGGCCGACCTGCCGGTCAGCCGCGGCTTCTACAATTTCGACACCGTGCGCTACGAGTTCTATCGCGACCGCGACGTCGCCTTCGAGGGCTTCACCGCGAAGAGCTATCTGTTCCGCGAGGAGTTCACCTCGCGGATCTGGGCCACGCGCTACGACTTCCCGGCGATCAAGGACGGCCGCGTCAAGCGCGAGCTGCTGCCGGACGAGACGCCGTCGGGCGGGCAGGGCTGGTTCATCAACACCCGCCGCAACAAGTTCTCCGATCCGCGCGTCCGCCAGGCACTGACCTATGCGTTCGACTTCGAGTGGACCAACAAGACCATCATGTACGGCGCCTATGCGCGCACCGTGTCGCCGTTCCAGAACTCCGACATGGTCGCGGTCGGGCCGCCGTCGCCGGAGGAGCTGAAGCTGCTGGAGCCGTTCCGCGGCCAGGTGCCCGACGAGGTGTTCGGCGAGCCGTTCGTGCCGCCGGCCTCGGATGGGTCGGGCCAGGATCGCGCGCTGCTGCGCAAGGCCACGCAACTGTTGCAGCAGGCCGGCCTGCCGGTGAAGGACGGCAAGCGGATGCTGCCGTCCGGCGAAGTGTTCTCGATCGAGTTCCTGATCGACGAGGTCTCGTTCAAGCCGCACCACGGCACCTTGATCAAAAACCTGCAGACCCTCGGCATCGATGCCGATCTGCGCATCGTCGACGCCGTGCAGTACCGCGCCCGGGTCGAGGATTTCGATTTCGACATCACGGTGCAGCGGCTGTCGATGTCGCCGACCCCCGGCGACGGTCTGCGCTCCTATTTCACCTCGGACACAGCCAAGACCAAGGGCTCCTACAATCTCGCCGGGATCAGCAATCCCGCTGTCGATGCGCTGGTGGCCAAGGTGATCGCCGCGGAAACCCGGAGCGATCTGACCTTCGCCTGCCGCGCGCTGGATCGCGTGTTCCGCGCCGGGCACTATTGGATCCCGCAATGGTATCGGCAGACCCATCCGATCGCCTATTGGGATCAGTTCAGCCACCCGCCGAAGCCGCCGAAATACGGCTCCGGCGTCGGCGCCCCCGACATCTGGTGGTACGATGCCGCCAAGGCCGCAAAGCTGGAGCAGGCGAAGTAGTTCATGGCTGCCTATATCGCTCGCCGCATGTTTCTGATGCTCCCGACCCTGCTCGGGATCCTCTTCATCTCCTTCGTCGTGGTGCAGTTCGCGCCGGGCGGCCCGGTCGAACGCGTCATTGCGCAACTGACCGGCGCCGACACCGGCGGCACCTCGCGCATCTCGGGCGGCAGCGGCTCGGATTTCGGCGCAAGGCCGCCGGGCCAGGTCGGCTCCGGTGATACCAACTCCAAATATCGCGGCGCGCAGGGCCTCGATCCCGCCTTCATCAAGCAGCTCGAAAAGCAGTTCGGCTTCGACAAGCCGGCGCCGGAGCGCTTCGCGCTGATGGTCTGGAACTTCGCCCGCTTCGATTTCGGCAAGAGCTACTTCCGCGACACCACCGTGCTGCAGCTGATCAAGGAGAAGCTGCCGGTCTCGATGTCGCTCGGCATCTGGATGACCCTGCTGACCTATCTGATCTCGATCCCCTTGGGCATCCGCAAGGCTGTCGCAGACGGCTCGCGCTTCGACGTCTGGACGTCAGCGGTCATCATCATCGGCTATGCCATTCCCGGCTTCCTGTTCGCGATCCTGCTGATCATCCTGTTCGCCGGCGGCTCGTTCCTCAACATCTTCCCGCTGCGCGGCCTGACCTCGGACGGCTGGGCCAACTTCCCCTGGTACTGGAAGATCATCGACTATTTCTGGCACCTGACCTTGCCGCTGGTGTCGATGGCGCTCGGCGCCTTCGCGACCATGACCCTGCTCACCAAGAACTCGTTCCTCGACGAGATCCGTAAGCAATACGTCATGACCGCGCGCGCCAAGGGCTGCAGCGAGACCCAGGTGCTGTACGGCCACGTCTTCCGCAATGCCATGCTGATCGTGATCGCCGGTTTCCCCGGCACCTTCATCCACGCCTTCTTCTCCGGCTCGCTGCTGATCGAGACCATCTTCTCGCTCGACGGCCTTGGCCTGTTGTCGTTCGAGAGCATCCTCAACCGCGACTATCCGGTCGTGTTCGGCAATCTCTTCATCTTCTCGCTGCTCGGCCTCGCCATCAACCTGATCTCGGATCTGACCTACATGTGGATCGATCCGCGGATCGACTTCGAGGCGCGGGAGGTCTGACGATGCTGAAGACCGCACCGATCGAAACCACGACCCAGGCGCCGCTCGGCGAGGCCGTGCCGCCGACGCGGCACCGCTTCAAGCCGTCGCCGCTCAACCAGCGCCGCTGGCAGAATTTCAAGGCCAACCGCCGCGGCTACTGGTCGCTGTGGATTTTCCTGTTTCTGTTCATCGTCTCGATGTTCGCCGAGCTGATCGCCAACGACCGGCCGTTCCTGATCAAGTTCGACGGCCACCTGTATTTTCCCGCCTTCGTCTCCTATCCGGAGACCGCGTTCGGTGGCGACTTCGAGACCGCCGCCGACTATCGCGATCCGTATTTGCAGAAGCTGATCGCCGACAAGGGCGGCACCGTGATCTGGCCGCTGATCCGCTACTCCTACGCCACCCACAATCTCGACCTGCCGACGCCGGCGCCGTCGCCGCCGACCTGGATGCTGAAGGAATCGCAGTGCAAGGCGGTGGTCGAGAAGAAGGGGCTGAAGAGCTGCCGGGATCTCGAATACAATTGGCTCGGCACCGATGACCAGGGACGCGACGTCGTCGCGCGTCTGATCTACGGCTTCCGCATCTCCGTGCTGTTCGGCCTGTTGCTGACGTTCTTCTCGTCGATCATCGGTATCGCCGCCGGCGGCGTGCAGGGCTATTTCGGCGGCTGGGTCGATCTCTTGTTCCAGCGCTTCATCGAGATCTGGAACGCGATCCCCTATCTCTATCTGCTCTTGATCCTGTCCGCGGTGCTGGTGCCCGGCTTCTTCACTTTGCTCGGCATCATGCTGCTGTTCTCGTGGGTGTCACTGGTCGGCCTCGTCCGCGCCGAATTCCTGCGCGGCCGCAATTTCGAATATATCCAGGCCGCCCGTGCGCTCGGCGTCTCCAACGTCGTCATCATGTGGCGGCATCTGCTGCCGAACGCGATGGTCGCGACCATGACGTTCCTGCCGTTCATCGTCTCCAGCTCGGTAATGACGCTCACCGCGCTCGACTTCCTCGGCTTCGGCCTGCCGCCGGGATCGCCGTCGCTGGGCGAGATGCTGTCGCAGGCCAAGGCCAACGTGCAGGCGCCGTGGCTCGGCCTCACCGGCTTCTTCTCGGTCGCGATCATGCTGTCGCTCCTGATCTTCATCGGCGAGGCCGTGCGCGACGCCTTCGATCCGCGCAAGACGTTCAGGTGAGCGCCAGGGATGCGATGACATGGACACGATGACATGGATGCGATGACCCAGCCGCTTTTGTCGGTCAGCGATCTCTCGGTGGCGTTCCACCAGGGCGGCCGCGCGTCGACCGCTGTCGACCACGTCTCCTTCGACATCAAGCGCGGCGAATGCGTCGCGCTGGTCGGCGAGTCCGGCTCGGGCAAGTCGGTCAGCGCGCTCTCGGTGCTGAAGCTGTTGCCCTACCCGGTGGCCTCGCATCCCTCGGGCAGCATCCGCTTCAAGGGCCGCGATCTGCTGCCGCTGTCCGAAGGCGACATGCGCGAGATCCGTGGCAGCGACATCTCGATCATCTTCCAGGAGCCGATGACGTCGCTCAATCCGCTGCACACGATCGAGCGGCAGATCAGCGAGATCCTGCAACTGCATCAGCCGATCTCGAACAGTGCGGCGCGCAAGCGCGTGCTGGAGCTGCTGACGCAGGTCGGCATCCCCGAGCCGGAGACGCGGCTCGGCAGCTATCCGCATCAGCTCTCCGGTGGCCAGCGCCAGCGCGTGATGATCGCGATGGCGCTCGCCAACGAGCCGGACCTGCTTATCGCCGATGAGCCGACCACGGCACTCGACGTCACCGTGCAGGCGCAGATCCTGGCGCTGCTCGCCGACATCCGCGCGCGGCTCGGCATGAGCCTGCTGTTCATCACCCATGATCTCGGCATCGTCCGCCGCATCGCCGATCGCGTCTGCGTCATGAATGGCGGCAAGATCGTCGAGCAGGGACCGGTCGAGCAGGTCTTCACCGCGCCACAGCATCCCTACACCAAGGCGCTGCTCGCCGCCGAGCCGAAGCCCGACCCGGCGCCGCCGCGGCCCGATCAGCCGGTGGTGATGCAGGCGAAGGACCTCAAGGTCTGGTTTCCGATCAAGCGCGGCCTGTTCCGCTCCACCGTCGGTCACATCAAGGCGGTCGACGGCGTCAGCGTCGCCGTGCGCAAGGGCGAGACGCTCGGCGTCGTCGGCGAGTCCGGCTCGGGCAAGACGACCTTGGGCCTGGCGCTGTTGCGGCTGATCTCCTCCGACGGCCCGATCGTGTTTCTCGGCAAGGAGATCCAGGGGCTGTCGTTCAAGGACGTCCGCCCGTTCCGCCGGGACATGCAGATCGTCTTCCAGGACCCGTTCGGCGCGCTCAGCCCGCGCATGTCGGTCGGCGACATCATCGCCGAAGGCCTGACCGTGCATCAGCCGGATTTGTCCGAGGACGGGCGCGAGGCCAAGGTCGTGAAGGCTCTGAAAGACGTCGGCCTCGATCCCGCGACCCGCTTCCGCTACCCGCACGAGTTCTCCGGAGGTCAGCGCCAGCGCATCTCGGTCGCCCGCGCCGTCGTGCTGGAGCCGAGCTTCGTCGTGCTCGACGAGCCGACCTCCGCGCTCGACATGCTGTTCCAGGCCCAGATGGTCGAGCTGCTGCGCGAGCTGCAGCGCAAGCGCGAGCTGACCTACATGTTCATCTCGCACGATCTCCGCGTGGTCGCGGCGCTGGCGAGCCACCTGATCGTGATGCGTCACGGCAAGGTGGTCGAGGAGGGCCCGGCCGCGCAGCTGTTCAAGGCGCCGCAGACCGACTACACGCGCGCGCTGTTCGCCGCGGCGTTCCGGAACGAGACGGCGGGGAACGGGGCGGCGGCGAGCTAGCGCACGACCTGAATTGGGTCGACATAGATTATGGCGAAGCAGTTGATCTGCGAGGTCTGCCGGCTGGAGCTATCTGTGCCGGGACGAAAACAGGTTTTGATTCCGTGATGCCGCCGAGAGCCAACGGAGCTCACCTTGTCATTCTTTCACAGATGCCGCTCTTGTCTGCAAACCTTTCCGGTGTTCAGCAGCGACGTGAAAGTCTGCGCGTTGTGCGGAAGCCCTGACATCGAGGAGTCGGCTGAGATCGGAATGGGCGAGCGCCTGGAGCGGGGTGCGATCTACAAAGTCGATCTCTCCAGTGGACGGCTGACCAGGCAAGGCAGCCCCGTTCCAATGGCACATTAGTTCGCGCGACACGCATCGACCTTGGCGATGAGGCTGTGAATTAGAAAAACTTGCTCAGGCCAACCCGCAAGCCCGCCTCGATGTCCTCAATCACCAAAGACAAGAAGTGCATTCGAGCCATGAGAATCACCTCGAGCTCATCGAGTGAGGCAAAGTTTCTGTAAAGCAGATCGAAGTGACGAATCAACTTCGTGAACTCGACAATGAGGGATTGATCCCACTTGGCATGGGCCGCCGGCCTGCGATGACGTCGGGCCTGGAGGCTGAGAATGGTTTCCGCCTTCCCATCCTGTCGTCCCGGAAACCAGGCCAGCGGCTCCGGTGAAAGGCAGAGGTCCCACCCGTCGATCAACTCTTTCGACAACACGGGGCGGTCTCTCGCCGATCTCTCGGCGTCGGCGCTGAAGCCCAACGGCTTCGACTCACGCTCCATCACGGCTTGGTAGAACCGTGCAGGTTGATCGAGTTCCCCGCCGAACTGCTTTGCCAATCCGGACGCATGCCGAGCGGTTTCGCGAACGCGCCGTTGCTTCTCTTCCGCCTCCACGCACGCGAAGCGGCGATCGTAAACAGCCCGATCCTCATACCGAAGCCGTTCCATCCGGCGGAGGCAGGGATCGAGTTGCTTCATCCATAACGGCCGGCCGGGAGCCCGGTGACTCCCGAACTGCTCCTCGTGACGACGACGCAGATCGTCCATGTATGCGGTCGAACACGGCTCGCCTTCGGGGAGGCGGAAGCGAATGTTGGGATTCCCCAGGCTTATTTTCGCGTGTTCGACGACGTAGCGCCTAAATTCGGATTGCTCCTCGTCGCTCTCGGCGAACGAGGCCTCGAAATCGAGCCGCGGCTTCACGACGTCCCAGCCCGCCTGTTCCAGGATCGAGACAAATTCCCAGTGGCGTTCAGCGAGAGCGAACAATTCGGCAAGAACACGACGCTGCGCATCAATGTCGAGCGATTGTGTCCTCTGTTTTGTCATTCACGAACTCCGCGCGCCCAGAATAGCTCGCTCCAATGAGGACACAACATGCCTATTTTCAAGCATCCAACGGGGTGATTTGCCCGACGGGCGTCGTCCTCGAAGACTTGTCCAGCCCCCCGCGAAAAATATTCCTGTTTCTTATTTTCGGAATTTGTGCATACTGCGCCCGTCCTGCCCGCGAGAGGGGCGTACGCGTCGTCACGGACGTCGGTGCGGGATGCGATGGCCGCTGTGATGCTGCGTGTGCAGGTGCGCACGGACGAACGGCATCAGGCGGGCGACGAAGTCGTGTGGTCCTGGCGCCCCGATGCTGGCGTCAAGGTCGCGAGCGCTGATGAGGCCCGCGGCCGACAGGGGCAAGACAGCCGGTCCCTGGGGAGAGCACGTATAAGACGCAGCCCATCGCGCAGGGAAGGCCGGATGTTCGGCCCGTACCTGTGGTGACTACCGCGTGCTTTCTTGCACGCAACCACGGGTGCGCTCGGCACCCGGCCTTCCCTGCGCCCTCTCTTCTGTCGAGGGCGGATGAGTGTCCATCACTCGGGCGGATGACGCCGCGAGAGTGCTGATGCTTGTTCCCATGCTGTTTGATAGGTGTATCGGACTCTTGCGCTACTCTCTCCGCGTCATTGCGAGCGTAGCGAAGCAATCCAGGGTGGTGGGCGGGACTCTGGATTGCTTCGCTACGCTCGCAATGACGGAGGAGGGAGCTTGCGCCTCTCAATCTCATCGAGAGACGCGTCAGCGCGATGAGGCGGGTCAATCCAGCCGCTTGATCGCGAGCACATCGCTGCCACTCGCCTTGATGCGCACGATGGCTTCCGCGATCGGCTCGAACTGCGTGGCCATGTGGAACGCGTTGGCGTGCACGATCGTATCGGCGTCGCGCACAATCGCGACGTGGCCCTTCCAGAAGATCAGGTCGCCGCGGCGCGGCGGCTCAGCCTCATCAAGCGCCCGTCCGAGCGACGCCAGCTGCATGTCGCTGTCGCGCGGGCATGCCACGCCGGCAGCATTCAAGGACACCTGCACCAGCCCGGAGCAGTCGATGCCGAGGCTGCTCTTGCCGCCCCACAGATAGGGCGTGCCGACGAAGCGCTCGGCGACGGCGACGTAGTCCGGCTCGGCATGATCAAGTCCAGCGACGTGCCGCTTCGGCACGAACCAGCCGTCCGCCGTGACCACGAAGCTCGCCTCGTCGCGGACAACAGCCACAGCCGCTCCCATCAGCAGCGTCTCGACCGGCGGCAGCTTGATCGACGGCCCGGGAAACGCGAAGCTGCGCAGCGCGCTGATCTTGTGCGTCGGCGCCGCAGTGGGTGTAGCGAGAGCAGCCTCAGGCAGCCAGCCGACATAGAAGTCGCGTTCGAGCTGGCCCCAGGCCCAGCCCTCGCCGTTGCGATCATAGATCGTGACGCGCTCGCCCTTCAGCGCCTGGGTCGCCAGCTCGGCGCCGGACTGCGGCTGCAGGCGCAGCGGCGCGATCGGATCGATCACCACGCGCGGCTCGCCGTCGACGAAACGCTCGGCGGTGACCTGTCCCTCGAGATGCCTCGCCGCGATGTCGCCGCGCGCCGGCGTGATGCGCGGATCAGCCATAGCGCTCGCTCAGCAGCTTGTAGAGCGCACGCGCCGCCTGGCACTCGCCGCCTTCGGGGCGGCCCGGCTTGGCCGACGGCGTCCAGGCGAAGATGTCGAGGTGCAGCCATGTCGTCGTCGGCTCGACGAAGCGCTGCAGGAACAGCGCGCAGGTGATCGAGCCGGCGAAGCCGCCGGACGGTGCGTTGTTGATGGTCGCGACCTTGGAGTCGAGCCAGCTGTCATACGGCGCCCACAGCGGCATCCGCCACAGCGGATCGTTTTCGGTCGCAGCACAGCGCGCGACGTCGGCGGCGAGCGCCTCGTCGTTGGTGTAGAACGGCGGCAGCTCGGGACCGAGCGCGACGCGCGCAGCTCCGGTCAGCGTGCCCATGTCGATCAAGAGATCCGGCTTGTCCTCGCAGGCGAGCGACAGCGCATCGGCCAGGATCAGCCGTCCCTCGGCGTCGGTGTTGCCGATCTCGACCGTGATCCCCTTGCGCGATGGAAACACGTCCATCGGCCGGAACGCGTTGCCGGCGACAGAATTCTCGACCGCGGGGATCAGCACGCGCAGCTGCAGCTTGAGCTTCGCATCCATGATCATCTGCGCCAGCGCCAGCACGTTGGCGGCGCCGCCCATGTCCTTTTTCATCAGCAGCATGCTGCTGGACGGCTTGAGATCGAGCCCGCCGGTGTCGAAGCAGACACCCTTGCCGACCAGCGTCACCTTCGGATGCGATGCGTCACCCCAGTTGAGCTCGATCAGCCGCGGCGCCCGCGTCGAGGCGCGGCCGACGGCGTGCACGAGCGGGAAACTCCGCGCCAGCAGGTCGTCGCCGACGATGCTGCTGAAGCGCGCGCCAAAACGCTCGGCGACCTGCTTCGCGGCAGCCTCGAGCTCCTCCGGCCCCATGTCGTTGGACGGCGTGTTGACGAGATCGCGCGCCAATGTCGCGGCGTCGGCGAGACGGTCGAGCTCGGCGGCATCGACGCCCTCGGGCGGCACGAGGCGGACCTCCGGCGGCTCCGACTTGCGGTAGCGGCCGAAGCGATAGCTGCCGAGCGCGAAGGCGAGCGCGGCAAGGCGCGCGTCATGCGGCGCATTGGCGAAGCGGTAGGTGCCGGCAGGCAGCAGGCCGGGCAGGGCGCCGGGGCGGAACAGATCGCGGTGCTTCGCGTCGGCGTCCTCGATGCCGAACAGCACCTGCGCGATACGGCCGTCCGCGCCGGGAAGAATCAGGCAGCTGCCGGGCTTGGCCGCGTAGACATTGGCCTCGGCGAAGGTGCGGGCCTCGACCGGCAGGCTCTCTCGAATCTCGGGCCAGCGTGCCTTCGTCACGAAGGTGATCGGAATGGCGGAGGAGGCCGGAGCGGTTTCAAAGATCGAGGGCATGCCTAATGGTTCCTGAACGGACGCGCTGCTCACGCAGACTTCGCAGAGTTTGAGGATCGCTGCAATCGTGCCGGCCGCATCGCCCGCAAACCGGCGCAGAGCAGCCATCCATGCCCGCATCCGGTCATTAACCGGCTGTTAGCGTTAACAGTTTATTGCTGGCGCGTTCATTTCGCACGTCCCTCGAGTCCAGTGACAATGCGTCAGCAGCCTGCCATCAGCCGCATCCTCGCGTCGGTCGCCTTCGCCGCGCTTCTCGCCGCCGGCCTCGGCGGTTGCCAGACCGTGTCCGACGTCACGGGCTCGCTGGGCAGAAGCGCCGAGCCGCCGCCGCCCGCGACGCCGCAGCGCGCGGTCGAGGTCTATGGCGAGCGCTATCGCGCCAATCCGAAGGATGCGGCGATGGCGGTTGCCTACGGCCAGGCGCTGCGCACCAACGGCCAGCGCGAGCAGGCGGTCGCTGTGCTCGAGCAGGCGACTCTCGCCAATCCCGGCAACAAGACGGTGCTTGCGGCCTACGGCCGGGCGCTCGCCGACAACGGCAATTTCAAGCTGGCCTTCGACGTGCTGTCGCGCGCGCACTCGCCCGACAATCCCGATTGGAAGCTGCTGTCGGTGCAGGGCACCGCGCTGGACCAGATGGGCCGCCACGACGAGGCGCGGCGCTACTACGAGAGCGCGCTGAAGATCGTGCCCGGCGAGCCCTCGGTGCTGTCCAATCTCGGCCTGTCCTACATGCTGACGCGCGACCTGCCGAACGCCGAGCAGGCGCTGCGCCAAGCCTATGGCTCGCAGCGGGCGGATGCCCGGGTGCGGCAGAACCTTGCGCTCGTCGTCGGCCTGCAGGGCCGCTTCGCCGAGGCCGAGCAGATCGCCCGCGCCGACCTGCCGCCGGACGAGGCCGCGGCGAACGTCGCGTACCTCAAGCAGATGATCCAGGGGCAGCGCGAAGGCCAGGGCAAAAGCAAGGCGCGGAACGCCGCGCCGATGGCCTCGCTCAGCCAGCCGGACTGACGCTCGTCACGCGCCTGCCAGCAGGCGCCGGCAGGTCTCGACGAACACGTCGGCGCCGGTGACGATATCTGCGTCGGAGGTGTTCTCGGTCCAGTGATGGCTGATGCCGCCGATCGACGGCACGAACAGCATCCCCGCCGGCATGATGGTCGCCAGCACCTGGGCGTCGTGCCCGGCGCCACTCGGCATTCGCAGCGACTTGCCGCCGGCCAGCGCGGCGCTCGCCGCCTCGATCGCATCCTGGAAGCCGCCGTCCATCATCGCCGGCGCGCCGGTGCGGATGCGCTCGACGGCGACCTGACACGGCCCGGCCGCGGAGACCTGCGCGGCCATCTCGCGCAGCAATGCTTCGAGCCGGTCGATCACGGCGGCATTGTCGTCGCGGATCTGGAACAGCATCTCGGCCTGGCCGGGGATGATGCTCGGCGCACCCGGATCGAGCGTGACGCGCCCCGTGGTCCACACCGTGCGCGGGCCGCAGGCAGAGGGAAACCGCGTATCGATGTCGACGCAGAATTTGGCGAGCGCGAGGCCCGCGTCTTTGCGCACCGCCATCCGCGTCGTGCCGGCGTGGTTCTGCTCGCCGGTGAAGACGATGCGGTACTGCCAGATGCCGACGATCGAGGTGACAACGCCGATTTTGAGCTCGCCCTTTTCCAGCGTGTCGCCCTGCTCGATATGGGCTTCGAGATAGCCGATGTGGCGGCCGCGCTCGGCCTGCAGGCGAGGACGCCCCGCGAGGCCCATTTCGGCGAGCGCCTCGCGCATCGTGCGCGGGCTGCTGCGGTCGCGGGCGGCGTCGATGTCGGCCTCGCTGACATCGCCGACATAGGAGCGGCTGCCGAGGAAGGCGCCGAAATGGCCCTCCTCGTCACACCAGGAGGCGACTTCGACGGCACCTGCGATGGCGGGATCGGGATTGAGCACGCGCGCCGCTTCCAGCGCGTAGATCACGCCGAGCGGACCATCGAGCCAGCCGGCGTAGTTCTGACTCTCGAGATGCGATCCGGCCAGCAGCTTCGGTCCCGGCTTCGCGCTCATGCCGAGCACGTTGCCGATCCCGTCGATCTCAGCCGAAAGCTGCGCGTCCGGCAGGCGCGCGGCGAGCCAATCCAGCGACTGCCGATGCGCCTCGGAAAAGGTCGGCCGGTGGACGCCGGTCTTGTAGGTGCCGTAGGCGCGCAGCGCGTTCAGATCGGCGAGGACGCGGGCGCCATCGGCGCGGCGGAACTGGTCGGACATCAGGCGGAGACCTTGATCAATGCTCCGCCTCCCTCTCAAAGTGGCGCCGCCTCCGCAAGCGATTTTTCGCCGTGCGGGCCGTCGGCTACTGCATGGCCGCGACCTTGATGCCGGTCGGTCCCAGAATGACCACGAACAGCACCGGCAGGAAGAACAGGATCATCGGCACCGTCAGCTTCGGCGGCAGCGCGGCGGCCTTTTTCTCGGCCTCGTTCATGCGCATGTCGCGATTTTCCTGCGCCATCACGCGCAGCGATTGGCCAAGCGGCGTGCCGTAGCGCTCGGATTGCTGGAGCGCGAGACAGACCGACTTGACGCCTTCGAGGCCGGTGCGGCGGGCGAGGTTTTCGTAGGCGACCTTGCGGTCCTGCAAATAGGACAGCTCCGCGGTGGTCAGCGTGAATTCCTCCGACAGCGCGATCGACTGGCTGGAGATTTCCATCGCCACGCGGCGGAACGCGGCCTCGATCGACATGCCGGACTCGATGCAGATCAGCAGCAGGTCGAGCGCGTCCGGGAAGGCGCGCTTGATCGAGAGCTGGCGCTTCGAGATCGCGTTGCTGAGGAACAGCATCGGCGCCTGCAGGCCGAGATAGGCCATGCCGACGCAGATGCCGATCTTGACCGGCATCGATTTCTCCAGATGCGCGATCACGAACACGTAGAGCACGGAGCCGACGAACAGCACCAGCGGCGTCACGAGTCGCGCGAACAGGAAGGTGATGTAGGGCGCCTGGCCGCGATAGCCGGCCATGATCAGCTTCTCGCGCGCGGCTTCCTGCGCCAGCCATTTCGTGAGGTTGAAATCCTCGACGACCCTGGAGACCAGCTGTTTGGGCGTCTGCCGCAGCGAGACCTTCTCGCCGGCATTGAGGCGCTCGCGCTCGCGCTGCTTGATCCGCTCGCGCTCGCTGGCGACGGCCTTCATGCGCTTGTTCAGGTTCTCGCCCGCGAACAGCGGCATGACCAGCGTGTAGACGGTCAAACTCGCCGCGATGGCGGCGAAGAACATCGTCATGAAGTGCGGATCGTGCAGCTTGGAGACCAGAAAGTCGACCATGGTCCACCCCTCAGAAATCGAAATTGATCATCTTCTTCATGACCAGGATGCCCATCGACATCCAGATCACGCAGCCGACGAGCATGAGCTGGCCGGTCGGGTGGGTCCAGAGCAGCGAGATGTAGTCGGGCGTGCTCAGATAGACCAGCAGCATCACGATCGGCGGCAGCGATCCGATGATGCCGGCGGAGGCCTTGGCTTCCATCGACATCGCCTGGATCTTCTCGGCCATCTTCTTGCGGTCGCGCAGCACCTTCGACAGGTTACCCAGCGCCTCGGAGAGGTTGCCGCCGGACTTCTGCTGGATCGCGACCACGATGCCGAAGAAGTTGGCTTCCGGCAGCGGCATGCGCTCATAAAGCCGGGCGCAGGCTTCGCCGAGCGGCATGCCGATCGCCTGTGTCTCGATGATCGCGAGAAACTCGCTGCGCAGCGGCTCCGGCGCGTCGGCGGCGACGACCTTGATCGACTCGAACAGCGGCAGGCCGGCCTTGATGCCGCGCACGATGACGTCGACCGCGTCCGGCAGTGCGGCCAGGAATTTCTTCTCGCGACGCTTCTTGAGATAGCCCAGGATCCAGCGCGGCAGGCCGAACCCCGCCGCGAAGCCCATGCCGAGCGCGCCGAGCGCGCCGCCGCCTGAGAAGAAAGTGATCGCGCAGACGAAGAAGCCGAGCACGCCGGAGATGATCCAGAACTTCTGAACGGTCCAGTCGAGTCCGGCCTGCGAGATGCGCATGTTGAGCGGCACCTTGCTCTGCTTCTGCGCCTTGGCCTCGAGGTCCTTCAGCGAGGTTTCGACCTGTTCGCGGCGCGAGCGCTGATTGCGCTCGGCCTGGCGAACCACCGGCTCGGCCTTGGCGACCGTGCTGCGCCGCTGCTCGGCCTTTCGTTCGCCTGACAGCATCGGATAAAGAAACACCCAGGCCATGCCGCCGATGGCGGTAGCGGCAAGGAAGGCGAGAGCCAGAGCCTGGAACTTCATCGGTTCTCTCCTCACTCCTTGCTGGCGATTTCGGCGGCATCGAGCGCCGCCGCCAGCCGCTTCTCTTCGCCATAGTAGCGCGCGCGCTCCCAGAAGCGGGGCCGGCCGATGCCGGTCGAGCGATGGCGGCCGATGATCTTGCCGTTCGCATCCTCGCCGACCATGTCGTAGAGGAAGATGTCCTGGGTGATGATGGTGTCGCCTTCCATGCCCATCACCTCGGTGATGTGCGTGATGCGGCGGGAGCCGTCGCGCAGGCGGGCCGCCTGCACGATGACGTCGATCGAGGCGCAGATCATCTCGCGGATGGTGCGCGACGGCAGCGAGAAGCCGCCCATCGTGATCATGGATTCGCAGCGCGACAGCGCTTCGCGCGGGTTGTTGGCGTGCAGCGTGCCCATCGAGCCGTCGTGACCGGTGTTCATGGCCTGAAGCAGGTCGAACGCTTCAGGTCCGCGGACTTCGCCGACGATGATGCGTTCAGGACGCATACGCAGACAGTTTCTGACCAGCTCGCGCATGGTGACCTGGCCTTCGCCCTCGATATTGGGCGGCCGGGTTTCGAGACGCACCACATGCGGCTGCTGCAGCTGAAGCTCGGCCGCGTCCTCGCAGGTGATGACACGCTCGTCGTGATCGATGTAGTTGGTCAGGCAGTTCAGCAGCGTGGTCTTGCCCGAGCCGGTACCGCCGGAGATCAGCACGTTGCAGCGGACGCGGCCGATGATCTGCAGGATCTCGGCGCCCTCCGGCGAGATCGCGCCAAACTTGACCAGCTGATCGAGCGTCAGCTTGTCCTTCTTGAACTTACGAATGGTGAGCGCGGGACCGTCGATCGCCAGCGGCGGCACGATGGCGTTGACGCGGGAGCCGTCGGCGAGACGGGCGTCGCAGATCGGCGAGGATTCGTCGACGCGGCGGCCGACCTGGCTGACGATGCGCTGGCAGATGTTCAGCAATTGCTGATTGTCGCGGAAGCGGATGCCGGTGCGCTGGATCTTGCCGTTGACTTCGATGAACACCGTGCCGGCGCCGTTGACCATGATGTCGGCGATGTCGTCGCGCGACAGCAGCGGCTCGAGCGGGCCATAGCCGAGCACGTCGTTGCAGATGTCGTCGAGCAGTTCCTCCTGCTCGGCGATCGACATCACGATGTTCTTGATCGCGATGATCTCGTTGACGATGTCGCGGATTTCCTCGCGCGCCGATTCGCCATCGAGCTTGGCGAGCTGGGCGAGGTCGATGGCCTCGATCAGCGCGCCGAAGATCGTCGCCTTGACCTGGTAGTAATTGTCCGAGCGCCGGGTCTCGACGGCCGGCGGCGGGGGAGGAGGCGCGGCCCGCGCCGGCGCGAGGGGAGGCGACGCCACGGCCGGAGAGGCTGCGCGTGGCGCAGCCGGCGCCGGCTCAGGGGCCGGCGCGGCCGGCCTGAGCGTCCTTGTATTATCGTCCAATCCGCTACGCTTACCAAACACGACCTAGAACTCCACGCGTGCTTACTTCCTCAGCTTCTCCAGCAGAGGCGACAGGAAGGAGCCTTTCGGCTTCTTGGTCTCGCTGCGGCCGGTCAGCCGCTGGGCGATCTGCAGAAACATCTCGGTGGTCCGATGGTTGGGGGACATTTCCGCAATCATCTGACCGTTGTTGGCTGCCGCGCCGAAGATCTGCGGCTCGAACGGGATCGTCGCGATCGGCGGGCTTTCGATCGCCTTGGCGAACTCGCTGGCGTTGATCTCCGGCCGCTTGGGCACGCCGACCTGGTTTAGGCAGTACAGCGGCATGCGATCGTTGGGCCGCGCGGCCTTGAGCAGGTCGAACATGTTCTTGGTGTTGCGGAGCGAGGCGAGATCCGGCGCCGCCACGATCAGGATGTCGTCGGCGCTGATCAGGGCCCGCTTGGTCCAGCCCGCCCATTGATGCGGTACGTCGAGCACGATGCACGGCATCGACGCGCGCAGCGTGTCGAAGATCGCGTCGAACGCCTCCGCGCCGAAATCATAGACGCGGTCGAGCGTCGCAGGCGCGGCCAGCAGGCTGAGATGATCGGTGCATTTTGACAGCAGCCGGTCCATGAAGGCGATGTCGATGCGGTCCGGCGAGAACACCGCGTCGGCGATCCCCTGGGCGGGGTCCTGATTGTAGTCGAGACCGGCCGTACCGAAGGCGAGATCGAGGTCGGCCACGACGGAGTCCATCGACAGATCCCGCGCGATGGCCCAGGCGATATTGTGGGCGAGCGTGGACGCGCCGACGCCGCCCTTGGCGCCGACGACGGCGATGATCCGGCCGACCGCCTTGGCCTCCGGCGCCGAAAACAGGTTGCAGATCGACCGCACCACGTCGATCGGGGTCACCGGCGACAACACGTAGTCGCTGACGCCGCGGCGCACGAGCTCACGATATAGCGTTACGTCGTTGACGCGGCCGATCACGACGACGCGGGTGCCGGGATCGCACACCGTGGCGAGCTGGTCGAGGCCGGCCAGGATGTCCGTGCGGGTGTCCGTTTCCAGGATGATGACGTTGGGCGTCGGCGCGGACTTGTAGGCCTCGATAGCGGCCGCCATGCCGCCCATCTGGACCTTTAGGTGCGCCTTGCCGAGCCGCCGGTCCTCGCCGGCGGCCTGGACCGTGGCAGCCGTCTCCACGGTCTCGCAGAACGCCTGCACCGAGACACGCGGCGCGGGCGCGATGTGATCGTCGGCCGGCGGCGGCACGACGTCGGGCTGCTCCTCTGGAGTCTGTCGGGCGTAGCTGATCATTTGCCTGTGTCGCTCAGTTTGGCCTTGTCCGCCTCGGGATACGCGATCGCGGTTGACGCTCCCTTGCGGTATTTCTCGAAGAACGCGGTCCGCCGGGTGGTATAGGACGGTGTCTCGGAGCGCGGCTGCACCAGATCGGCGGGGTTGGCGACCATCGCCGCCATGTTGCGCTGATAGGCGCAGCCGAAGTTCCAGTCGGGCTTGTTGTCGTACCAGTTCTTGTTCTTGATCGACGGCCCGAGATCGTCCGGCCAGAGTCCGCACGGACCGGCCGTGGCCGACAATTTGGGATAGCTGAGGCGGATCGCGGCCATCTGGCGCGGATCCTTCGGCTGGTAATTGCGCACGGTGAGGCCGTGCGGCGGCACGCCGGCGGCTGCGAACAGCGACTGGATCTCGCGCATGGAATCGGCGGCCGCCCGGGCGTTCGGCGTCCCGCTCGGCACGTCGGCGCTGATCGCGCCGGTGCCCTGGCGCATCCAGCTGTTCGCCAGTCCCATCACCTCGGCGCGCTGCTCGGCCGTCAGGCCGCCGCGGCCCTGGCCGACGAACACGACCAGGGAATCCGGGGCTTCCTGCACCGCGATCGGGTGACGCAGCCGATAGTCATCGGGAATGCTGGCGGTGACCGCAGGGTCTCTGCGGAAATTGCAGGCGCCGAGCAGGACCGCGGTCCCGGCTAGCGCGACGGCAAGCTGCAATCTGCGGTATCGAGCTGAGCTGGATTTCATCGTCATGGGTGCAAGTCCTCAGGTCCCGGCTCAGTCCGTGATGAAGCCATAGGCGCCGCGCAAGCCGCGACCGGTTTCGGTCCGGCCGGGTACGCCATAGATGCGGTTGATGCTGCCGAGCAGATCGGCCTGCGGGTCGGAGGCGGCGGCGAAGCCGTCGTCCGGTCGCGAGAGATCCTTCTGCGAGACGGCGCGCACCACGAACGGGGTCACCAGCACCATCAGCTCGGTCTGGTTGTTGACGTAGTCGCGGCTGCGGAACAGGGCGCCGAGCACCGGCAGCTGCATCAGGCCGGGCATTCCGCTGATCGCCTGCTTGGTCTGCTGCTGGATCAGGCCGGCCATCGCCATGGCGCCGCCGGAGGGGATCTCGAGCGTGGTTTCGGCGCGGCGGGTCTTGATCGACGGGACGGTCAGCGAGTTCGTGGTCGTCGAACTCACCGCCTGCGACAGGGTGATCGAGTTCTCGTTGGAGAGCTCCGAGACCTCGGTCATCACGCGCATCGAGATCTTGCCCTCGCTGAGCACGACCGGCGTGAAGTTGAGCGAGATGCCGAACTTCTTGAAGCTGATCTGGGTGGTACAGACATGTGTCGTCGGATCGCAGGAGTAGCCGGCGGGCACCGGAAACTCGCCACCGGCGATGAAGGTCGCGGACTCACCGGAAATCGCGGTCAGGTTCGGCTCGGCCAGGGTCCGGATCACGCCCGCATTTTCCATCGCGCGCAGCGTGGCCTGGACCGATGGCGTCGAGCCGAAGGCGGCACTGACGGCGTTGTTGGAGACCAGGTTGCTGCCATAGGCCGTGAACGGATTGGAGTTGGCGAACTTGACCACGGCGGTGCCGTAGTTGAGCTGGCCTGAGAGGTCGATGCCGAGCTGCTTGACCACCGAACGCTGCACCTCGGCGACCGTCACCTTCAGCATGACCTGGTCGCGGCCGCGCACGGTGATGGAGTTGACGACCTTGTCGGCGCCGCCCGCGAGCCGGGCCGCGAGTTCACCTGCCTGCTGCGCCTCCATCTGGCTTGCCACCGACCCGGTCAGCACCACGCCGTCGCCGAGGCCGTCGATCTGGATCTCGGCGTTGGGCAGCATCTGCTTGAGGGCGGCGCGGGCGCCGTTCAGGTCGCGCTTGACCGCGATGTCATAGGCCGCGATCTGCTGCCCATTGGCGTCGAAGAAGACGATGTTGGTCTGGCCCACCGTGGCGCCGATGATGTAGGCGCGCTGCGACGAGCGCACCACGGCATTGGCGATCTTCGGATCGGCGACGAGCACGTCCTTGATGTCGCGCGGCAGGTCGATGACGACGGACTTGCCGATGCCGAGCGACAGGAAGCGCGCGTTGATCTGGCCTTCGGGGGCGGCCGAGGCCGTCGCCGCCGTGGCGGCGGCCGGGCGGTAGTCAGCCGCGATCACCGGCGTCAGCGCCGGATTGAGGGTCAGCGCAGCGGCGGCCGAAAACGACAGCGCGCGAACCATCATGGTCCGCAGTTTCCGCTGATTTTCGCTGCAAGTCATCGTGGTGGTCCTCTTGCTCACTTCTGCGTCGTCATCGTGCTGGGAATGCCGAAGCGGATGACGGCAACACTGTCGCCGCGCCTGCGGCTGGTCTCGTCGGTGCGGTTGTCGGCAACGTTGACGTCGGCGATGCTGCGCAGCGCCAGCGACAGCGTTCCGGTCTGGCGGGCGCGGGCGAGCGTCTCGGCCTGCTCCGGCTTCAGCTCGAGCGTGACCGTCTTGCCGACCACCGTGGTCTGGCCGTCTTTTTCCTTGGGCGCCTGGTCGATCGCCAGCACCCGGATGTTGGACAGGATGATCTCGGAGCTGATGACATCTCCGGCATTGGGCTGATCGTTGTTGCGCTCACGCTTCGACAGGATCACGTCGACGCGGTCGTTCGGCAGGATGAAGCCGCCAGCGCCGGTCTCCGGCGAGATCTCCGTCGAGACCGCGCGCATGCCTGCGGGCAGGATCGCGGCCATGAAGCCGGAGCCGTCGGCCTTGACCAGCTTCTGCTCGCGGATCGGCTCGCCGGCGATGAAGGGGGCGCGCGCGATCGCGCCGGTGACCTCGTTCTGACCTTCGGGCCGCTCGTTGCGCCGGATGAAGCTGGAACTCGTTGTGGCGGCTGGCCAGCTCTGCCACTGCAGGTTTTCCGGCTTGATCGACTGACCGAGGTTGATGTCTGCTTTGGCGACAAGGACGTCGACGGTGGGCACCTGAGGCGCCGGTGCGGCGACTTCAGCCGGCCGATCGGACCCGCTCGCGAGATATGCGGCCACGCCGCCAGCGCCGACAGCGATGGTCAGAACCACGATGCGTGCGGTATTCATACGCTTCACTTTCCACATTACGCCGCGACGCTTCCGCCGCCGTAATGGGAGTTGAGCAGTTATTCGTCAAAGCATGGTTAATGAGGCGTATCTAAATCGCCTTAACACCGTGTTGACACGGTGCCTTCAGAGCAATGCGAGACGCGCGGCGTCGATCGCCTTCACCCATTCGGTCTCCGGATAGACCATCAGCGCGCCCAGCGCGAGCGCGATGCCGTAGGGAACGCCGCTCTCCCTGGCGTGCAGACGCGCAAGCCAGGGTTGCCCAGCGAGCATGTAGGGCAGGGGCCATTGCCGGAACTGCATGATGACGAGCGTCAGCACACCGCCGAAGATCGAGGCGTAGAGCAAATAGTTCATCAGATGCGCGAAGCCGAACCACAGGGCTGCGGCGGAAGCCACCTTGGCATCTCCGCCACCGATCCAGCCGAATGCGAAGCAGGCGAAGGCAATCACCAGCAGCGTTGCGCCGGCACCGAGGTGCAACAGCATGTCGGTCATGCCCATGCCGCTGAGCGGCGCCAGCACCAGGAAACCCGCGATCAGTGCGAAAGAGACCCGGTTCGAAATCGTCATCGTGAACAGGTCGCTCGCGGCGGCAAACGCCATCAGGGCCGGGAACAGCAGAAGGCGTGCGAGATCGAGGGTCATGGGCTCACAGCGGCATCGAGGCGGCACGGAATGCGCGGCTGCGACAAGCTAGCCGGAAGAGATAAATGATCGGGAAATGGCCGGACAAGCGGCGGGCTTCACCAGACGCTGAGGACGCGGAGTGCGAGCGCGACGATGGAGAGACCGAGGGCCAGACAGACCCAGCCGATCGCGGCTTCGCTCTGCGCGAGCGCACGCCGGGGAGCGGCAGTGGACAAAACGTGGTTACGCATCACTGAACGCCGCGGAGCTGAAGGTCGAAATGATAAAGGCCCCGGGAGTGCCGGGGCCTTCTTTGCTCGGTCGTGATGACCGCTTACTTCAGCGAGGTATTGATCGACGAGAACTTGGAGCTCAGGCTGGAGCCGAGACCGTTCACCGCCGCAATGATCGCGAGCGAGATGCCGGCGGCGATCAGGCCGTATTCGATCGCGGTGGCGCCGGACTCATCCTTCACGAAACGAGCAAGAAGATTCTTCATAGGGTAACTCCATGTACACGTGGCTGGTCGAACAAATTCTGGTCGTTGCGGCGTTCTCAGCACCGTGACCATGCGGACACCCTAGGGGGCAGGAATTTCGGCGTAGTTAATTCGATCGGCGAAACACGGCGACAAATGGCTGTTCTTGTGCACAGTAAACGTTGATTTAAGCGCGCCGCTCAGTTTCGAAACAATTCCCCGAGGCGACAAATTCACACCTATTGAGTGCAGCGGACAGCCGCGCCCGCCTGGTCGGCCGACGCTCCCGCGGCCGCCTCCATATGAAGAAGAGTCCTGCGCCGTCACACGCGTGAGATCCTGTCGCGCGTGCCGACATGCCACTGCGATACGCGAAGCTGCTGCCCCGGCGGGGCCATGGAGGTTCACGGCTCCTTAAGCGCCAAGGAGTACCCCTCGGAACAGATCTTGTGATGAGGGATGTGATGTCTGGTCTGCCATGGGAAGTCGCGTTGATGCTCGGCCAGACCATCGAAAAGGTGCTGCCGATCACGTTGGTGCTGGCGGCGGTCTTCTCGGTGCTCAGCTATTTCTGGGCCTGCAACCCGGGAAAGCCGTGGTGGCAGAAGCGCGAGCTCGTCACCGACGTCGTTTACTGGTTCTTCGTGCCGGTGTTCGCGCGGGTGCTGCGCATCGGCCTGCTGGTGCTGGGCGCTGGCGTGATCTTCAAGATCCACGATGCCGATGAGCTGATCGCCTTCTATGAGAACGGCCATGGCCCGTTGGCGCAGTTGCCCGAATGGCTGCAGGGGCTGCTGTTCCTCGTGCTCTCCGACTTCATGCTGTATTGGACCCACCGCCTGTTCCACGGTGGCGAGTTCTGGAAGTACCACGCGGTCCACCATTCCTCGGAGGATCTGGAGTGGATTTCGGCAGCGCGCTTCCATCCGGTCAATCTGATCCTCGGCACGATCGCCGTCGACGTCATCCTGCTGACGGCCGGCATTTCGCCAAATGTGATGATCTGGGTCGGTCCATTCACGACCTTCCATTCGGCCTTCGTACACGCCAATCTCAACTGGACGCTCGGCCCGTTCAAATATGTCCTGGCCACGCCCGTCTTCCACCGGTGGCATCACACCCCGATGGAAGAGGGCGGCAACACCAATTTCGCCGGCACGTTCCCGATCTGGGATATCCTGTTCGGCACCTTCCGGATGCCGGAGGGGCAGTTGCCCGAGACCTACGGCAAGGACGAGGCGACGATGCCCGGAGAGTTCGGTGGCCAGTTGGCATTCCCGTTCCGCCGCTGACGGCGTTGATCCGGACGGCTGCCATCAGGTGGCGGCGTTTGCGGATCGTTCACCAATTGAGCGCAGATTTGCCGCGTCGGGCGCCGTCACCGCTGCGTATCGCTTGAGACGGCTCGTCAATGCCCCGGGGTTGAGTATGTCGATGAGTGTGTCGTGTCGTCCTGTTGTTTCTCTCGCGCTGCGGGCGGCCGTCGCCGCGATGCTGCTGTGGCCGGCCGCCGCCTCGGCGGATCCTGATCCGGCCATCGCCGTGAACGTCGACCAGGCCAAGCTGGTCAAGCTGCCCGACCGGGTCGCCACGCTCGTCGTCGGAAATCCGATGATCGCCGACGTGACCCTGCAGAGCGGCGGCATCATCGTGGTCACCGGCAAGAGCTACGGCGCCACCAATTTCATCGCGATGGATCGCGGTGGACAGGTGCTGATCGACCGGCAGATCCAGGTCGCCGGGCCGACCGATCGGCTCGTCACCGTGTATCGCGGCGTCGATCGCGAGACCTATAGCTGCATGCCGATCTGCCAGCGCCGGGTGACCCTGGGCGACGGTGACAACTACTTCAAGTCGGTGCTCGATCAGGCCGGCACGATGTCGAGCACGGCCAGCGGCAGCGCCGCGGCGGCCAAGACCAACTGAGCAAATACACCTGCTTTCGACGCGCCGATCGGGCCCCGGCCTGATCGACGCGTGCTGCCTGCCAAGGCCGGACGCCGGTACGCGAGGGCCGGTCGGGATGGCTGCAATTTCCGTTGTAGCTGTATTGGGTTACGCCCGCCATGGAGCATGGTTAGTGAGCGGTTGATCATCGCGGCCATCCTGTCCGGATGATAGGAAACCCTTTCCCAAGAAGTTTGCATTATTTCTTTCACCCAGGTTGATGTGCCTTTCCAATCTGGATGACCCCATGCAAGCCAACGTTTCCTCGACCGCATCGATGCGCCGGCTGCTGCGCCGGTTTCGACGCAACCGGCGAGCATCGGCCGCGCTGGAATTCGCGCTGGTTGCCCCGATCTTCTTTGCGCTGCTGTTCGCGATCATCGAAACGGCGCTGATGTTCTTTGCCGGGCAGGTCCTCGAGACCATCACGCAGGACTCCGCCCGCATGATCCTGACCGGGCAGGCCCAGCAGGGGTCGTACACCCAGTCGCAGTTCGCGAGCTATGTCTGCACCCAGGTGCCCGCGCTGTTCGACTGCAACAAGATCTATATCGACGTGAAGAGCTACTCCTCGTTCGGGAACGTCACGATCGCCAACCAGATCGACAACACCGGCAACTTCATCAACAACATGACGTACAGCCCGGGCGCGGCCGGAGATATCGTCGTCGTCAGGCTGTTCTACCAGTGGCCTATCTACGTGACCGGCCTCGGCTACAACATCGCCAATCTGTCCGGCAGCAAGCGGCTGCTGGTCGGCACGGCGGCGTTCAAGAACGAGCCTTATTCATGACGTTCGCGAGCGACTCCCGAGTTTTCACAATCGGATCCCAGGACTTCACCTGCTGTTTGGAAGAGTGCCGGCCATGTCTTTGAGCCTTGCCTTGCGGCGTCGCCTCGATGTTTTCACGGCGGATTGTCGCGGTGTCGCGGCCACGGAGTTCGCCTTCATCGTGCCGCTCATGCTGGTGATGTTCTTCGGCACGGTCGAGTTCTGCTCGGCCATCGCGGTCGACCGAAAGGTCACCCTGATGGCGCGCACGCTGTCCGACCTGACCTCGCAATCGACCTCGGTCGGCGACAGCGACATGTCGAACTTCTTCGCCGCCTCCACCGGCATCATGTATCCGTATTCGACGACGCCGGTGAACGCGACCATCACCGAGCTCTATGTCGACCCGACATCGAAGCAGGCGACCGTGAAGTGGAGCAAGGGATCGGCGCCGCGCACCGCCGGCACCACCGTCGGCATCCCCGCCGATCTGCTGGTCAGCGGCACCTATCTGATCTTCAGCGAGGTCAACTACCAATACGTTCCCACCGTGGGCTACGTGATGGGCAAGACCGGAATCAATCTCAGCGACGTCGCCTACACCCGCCCGCGGCAGTCGACCTGTGTCTATTACAGCCCGGCGACGTCCTGCTGAGGGAACGAAGCGGTTCGCTTGTCCGGGCTTCGAGGACCGTCTCGGACGACGATCCTCACCGCGAACGCCTCGTTGCGCGCGAACCGACCGTATAGACAGCCGAAAACAAGACAGTCGAAAATAAAAAAGGCCGCACGAGGCGGCCTTTCGTCAGTGGTGGGCGATCGTGAGATCGCCCTGGCGCGGTTCGCTCAGTTGGCGGCGCGGAGATTGTCGGCCGACGACTTGCCCGAGCGACGGTCAGCGACGATCTCGTAGGAGATCTTCTGGCCTTCGCGCAGCGTGCCGAGACCAGCGCGCTCGACGGCGCTGATGTGCACGAACACGTCGTTGCCGCCGTCGTCCGGCTGAATGAAGCCATAGCCCTTGGTTGCGTTAAACCACTTCACGGTTCCCATGCTCACGGGGTAGTTCCCTTCTCAGATATCAAATGCGTAACCCAGATTCCTGGGCTGGTTAGATCGAATTTTTGGAAGGGTCGTCAGCGTCTGAACCGGCTGTACCGGTAATAGCTAATCTCGTCCGGCCGAAAATCGATTGCGGGATATATTATTGGAATTGGCCCCGCAAAACAATCCTGAGCTGCGCGAGGGCGCAGGATTTTTTGACGCGCCGGCTTGAGGCCGGCACGCTGAATTGCGGCTGATTGCGCAAGAGTTCATCAAGCTGGAGACGTGGCGGAACGGCGTTCCGCCCCAAGCCTTAGCGCCGGCGGAACTGGCCGCCACGCTGCGGTGCGCCGCGCGGGGGGCCGCCCGGCGTGCTCGGCCGTTCGTCCTTGTGGCGGAAGATCAGCCGGCCCTTTTCCAGGTCATAGGGCGACATCTCGACGGTCACGCGGTCGCCCGCCAGCGTCTTGATGCGATTCTTTTTCATCTTGCCCGCGGTGTAGGCGACGATCTCGTGCCCCGCGTCGAGTTGTACCCGATAGCGTGCGTCGGGAAGGATTTCGGTGACCAGCCCTTCGAACTGGATCAGCTCTTCCTTAGCCATGTCTTTCTCCAGATCGATAGACGTCTAGTTTGGCCGTTGGTTGCGATTGTGAGCGTGGTTTTTGGGTCTGCCTTCGCGATGCAGGAATGCAACGCCTTGAATCGACCCGGCCTTGCCGCCGCCTTGCGGCGGACGCTGGGGCTCCTGACGATTGCCTGGCAGAGAGGCCACCTTAGCATTGGAACGACGACGTCGGCGAGGGCCTTTTGCGGCGTTGCCCCCATCGTTGGTCCGCGCATTCTGCATGCCAGGACGGCCGCCGCCGGGGCTTCCCTGATGATTGCCTTGACGGGCGCCTTGGCGCTGCGGCTGGCCGGCCGGAGCCGCCTCGCGATGGCCAGGAGTGCGGCGGTCTTCGCGCGGCAGCGAGGTCTTGGTCAGCCGCTCGATGTCGCGGAGATAGGACATCTCGTCCGGCCCGGCGACCAGCGAGATCGCGACGCCATCGGCGCCGGCGCGCGCGGTGCGGCCGATGCGGTGGACATAGGTCTCGGGCACGTTCGGCAGGTCGAAATTCACCACATGGCTGACGCCGTCGACGTCGATGCCGCGCGCGGCGATGTCAGTGGCGACCAGGGTGCGGATCTCGCCGGTGCGAAACGCCGCCAGCGTGCGCTCGCGGTGGTTCTGCGACTTGTTGCCATGAATGGCCTGGGCCGGGATGCCGGCCTTCTCCAGGCCCTTCACGACCTTGTCGGCGCCGTGCTTGGTGCGGGTGAACACCAGGGCGCGGTTGACCGGCTCCTCCTTGAGCAATTGGGCCAGCAGGCCCGGCTTGGCGGAGTGATCGACCTGGATCACACGCTGGGCGATGCGCTCGACCGTCGAGGACACCGGGGTCACCGCGACCCGCGCCGGATCCCGCAGCATGGCATCGGCGAGCTCGGCGATGTCCTTCGGCATGGTCGCGGAGAAGAACAGCGTTTGCCGCTTGATCGGCAGCTTCGCCACGATCTTCCGGATGTCGTTGATGAAGCCCATGTCGAGCATGCGGTCGGCTTCGTCGAGCACCAGGAACTCGACATGCGACAGTTTCAGAGCGTTGCCCTGGACGAGGTCGAGCAGGCGGCCCGGGGTGGCGACCAGCACGTCGACGCCCGGCATCACCGCGCGCACCTGGCGTCCCATCGGGACGCCGCCGATGGCCAGCGTGGAGCTGAGGCGGATGTGGCGGCCATAGGTGTTGAAGCTGTCGAGGATCTGACCCGAGAGCTCGCGGGTCGGGCTCAGCACCAGCACGCGCGCGGTCTTCGGTTGCGGCTTGATGCGGTTCTCCAGCAGCCGATGCAGGATCGGCAGCGCGAACGAGGCGGTCTTGCCGGTTCCGGTCTGCGCGATGCCGATCACGTCGCGGCCTTGCAGCGCGATCGGGATGGTCTGGGCCTGGATCGGGGTGGGGGTGGTGTAGTTCTCTTCCTTCAGCGCGCGCGTCAGCGCGTCGGCGAGGTTGAAGTCCTGAAAGGAGGTCAAAAGATGGGGCTTTCCATAAGAGGATATGCCCTCGTCGGCATGCGTGCCGGACGCGGGCGGGTGATTGGAGACACCCGCGTGTTTGGAGCGCCTATTGTGGAGTGCTGAGAATGCGGAGCCAGAAGCTCTGTCAGAGCTAAAGAACACGCGGCTCGCAAAGATCCGGCCGATTCGCCTCGATCTATCAGTTATATGGAACAAATGGAGGCGCGTTTCAAGGCCGCTGCTCTCCGGTATGCTGCCGAAAGCGGTAATGGGCTGCTTCAAAATTAGCCATTTCAAACATCGTGCATAAATTTAGTGCTGTCTGATGGCTGATTGATCAGTTTGCATGCCCAAAATGGCGGCAGACGGATGCGACCCTTCGCCGCGAATTCGCCGAGTTCCACATTTCGCTCAATGGCTTACGAGATGTGAACGGTATGGCACGCTTCTTGCGATTCTTCCGCCGCAGACCGCCGGCCGATTTGGCTGCGAAGCACGTCTGCGTCAGGGAGATATTATCGCATGCTTACTCGACTCACTCAGGAATTAACGGCGCCGTTCAGCCGCCGTCGCTGGCTGGCTGCTGCTGCCGGCCTGGCTCTCGGCGCTGCCGGCTTCGGCCCGGCGATGGCCGCTGACGACACCATCAAGGTCGGCGTCCTGCATTCTCTGTCCGGCACCATGGCCATCAGCGAGACCACGCTGAAGGACACGATCCTGTTCCTGATCGACGAACAGAACAAGAAGGGCGGCGTGCTCGGCAAGAAGCTCGAGGCCGTCGTGGTCGACCCCGCCTCGAACTGGCCGCTGTTCGCCGAGAAGGCGCGTGAGCTGATCACCAAGAACAAGGTCTCGGTCGTGTTCGGCTGCTGGACCTCGGTGTCGCGCAAGTCGGTGCTCCCTGTGTTCAAGGAGCTCAACAGCATCCTGTTCTATCCCGTCCAGTACGAGGGCGAGGAGAGCGAGCGCAACGTGTTCTACACCGGTGCGGCGCCGAACCAGCAGGCGATCCCGGCGGTCGACTACCTGATGAAGGAAGAGAAGGTGAAGCGCTGGGTGCTGGCCGGCACCGACTACGTCTATCCGCGCACCACCAACAAGATCCTGGAAGCCTACCTGAAGTCGAAGGGCGTGGCTCAGGACGACATCATGATCAACTACACGCCGTTCGGTCACTCCGACTGGCAGACGATCGTCGCCGACATCAAGAAGTTCGGCTCGGCCGGCAAGAAGACCGCCGTGGTCTCGACCATCAATGGCGACGCCAACGTTCCGTTCTACAAGGAGCTCGGCAACCAGGGCATCAAGGCGAAGGACATTCCGGTCGTCGCGTTCTCGGTGGGTGAGGAAGAGCTCGCCGGCATCGACACCAAGCCGCTGGTCGGCCATCTCGCCGCCTGGAACTACTTCCAGTCGATCAAGACTCCGGCGAACGAGAAGTTCATCAAGGAGTGGCAGGCCTACACCAAGAACCCGAAGCGCGTGACCAACGACCCGATGGAAGCGCATGTGATCGGCTTCAACATGTGGGTGAAGGCGGTCGAGAAGGTGAAGTCGACCGATGCCGACAAGGTCATCGACGCGCTCCCGGGCACCGAGGCGCCGAACCTGACCGGCGGCGTGTCGAAGATGCTGCCGAACCACCACATCACCAAGCCGGTGTTCATCGGCGAGATCAAGGGCGATGGCCAGTTCAGCGTCGTCTACAAGACCAAGGATCTCGTCCCGGGCGACGCCTGGTCGAAGGAGCTCGAGGGCTCCAAGGACCTGATCGGCGACTGGGTCGGCAAGAAGTGCGGCAACTACAATACCAAGACCAACAAGTGCCTGGGCTCGGGCACCTGATCTGAGCCTTGCGACGTCATCAAGACCGGAGAAGGCGGCGACCTCCGCCGCCTTCTCTCTTCCTCCTGCCGGGGTGGTCCAGTGCCTGCCATTGTTCTCGCGCTTGTGCGCGGCCTTCTTCTGTCCATTGCCTTGATCGTCGCGACCGCTCCGGCTTTTGCCGCCAGCTTCGAAGAATCGGTCGCCAAATTCGCCAATGACGACTTCTCCGACACCGACGACGCCGTGGGCGAGATCGCGGTGTCCGGCAACCCGCTGGCCTTTCCGATCATCAGCGCGCTGCAGGACGAGCGGCTGATGTTCGATGCCGAGACCAAGAAGGTCTTCATCAAGCAGGCTGACGGCAAGATCATCGATGCCGCGACGGGAGCCGCCGTCGACAAGCTGCCGGACAGCGCCGCGGCCGTGAGCCTCAATAACCGGCTGCGCCGCAGCGTCGATGCCGCGCTCGGCGGCCTGACCCTGCTGTCGCCCGACACCAACACCCGGCTGACCGCGGCCAAGTCCGTGTTCAAGTCGCACGAGGAGGCGACGCTGCCGACCGTGGAGTCGGCGCTCGCCAAGGAAACCAATCGTACGGTGAAGCAGGCGCTCGCCGAGGCCCGCGCCGCGATCCTGCTGTTCAAGTCCGACGCCAGCGAGGTCGACAAGCTCGAGGCCGTCGCGACCATCAGGGCGCGCGGCGACCAGGAGGCGCTGGCGCTGCTCACCGAGATCAGCGGCGGCGACCAGCCGGCGAATGTCGCCAAGGCGGCGGCGAGCGCGATCTCCTCGATCCAGGGCACGCTCGCGATCTGGTCCGGCGTGCAGAACGCCTGGTACGGCCTGTCGCTCGGCTCGGTGCTGCTGCTGGCCGCGATCGGGCTTGCCATCACCTTCGGCGTGATGGGCGTCATCAACATGGCCCATGGCGAGATGGTGATGCTCGGCGCCTACACCACCTTCGTGGTGCAGGAAGTGATCCGCACGCGCTACCCGGCGCTGTTCGACTATTCGCTGCTGATCGCGGTGCCGCTCGCCTTCCTGGTGGCCGGCGCGATCGGCGTCGTGATCGAGCGCACCATCATCCGCTTTCTCTACGGACGTCCGCTCGAGACCCTGCTCGCCACTTGGGGCCTGTCGCTGATCCTGCAGCAGGCCGTGCGCTCCGCGTTCGGCCCCACTAATCGCGAGGTCGGCAATCCCTCTTGGATGAGCGGCGCCTTCGAGCTCGGGCAGATCACGATCACCTACAACCGGCTCTGGATCCTCTGCTTCACGATGGCGGTGTTTGCGATCCTGCTGGCGATGCTGCGCTACACCGCGCTGGGCCTGGAGATGCGGGCCGTCACGCAGAACCGGCGCATGGCGGCGTCGATGGGCATCGCAACCTCGCGCGTCGACGCGCTCACCTTCGGCCTCGGCTCGGGCATCGCGGGCATCGCCGGCGTGGCGCTGTCGCAGATCGACAACGTGAGCCCGAATCTCGGCCAGAGCTACATCATCGACTCCTTCATGGTCGTGGTGTTCGGCGGCGTCGGCAATCTCTGGGGCACCTTGGTCGGCGCCTTCACGCTCGGTGTCGCCAACAAGTTCCTGGAGCCGGTTGCGGGCGCCGTGCTCGGCAAGATCGCGATCCTGGTGCTGATCATCCTGTTCATTCAGAAGCGCCCGCGCGGGTTGTTCGCGCTCAAGGGCCGGGCGGTGGAAGCATGATGGCGCATGTGCTGACGAGGTCGCTGGACCGCGGAGCGTCGATCTTTCTTCTGATCGTTGCCGCCTGCGGCATCCTCATCCCGCTGTCGAACCTGCTGCTGCCGGAGGGGTCCGCGCTGCAAGTGCCGACCTATCTGGTGGCGCTGTGGGGCAAATATGTCTGCTACGCGATCCTGGCGCTCTCGATCGACCTGATCTGGGGTTATTGCGGCATCCTTTCGCTCGGCCACGGCGCGTTCTTCGCGCTCGGCGGCTACGCGATGGGCATGTACCTGATGCGCCAGATCGGCACCCGCGGTGTCTACGGCAATCCAATCCTGCCGGACTTCATGGTGTTCCTGAACTATTCCAAGCTGCCCTGGTACTGGCACGGCTTCGACATGTTCTGGTTCGCCGCGCTGATGGTGCTGGTCGTGCCCGGCCTGCTGGCCTTCGGCTTCGGCTGGCTCGCCTTCCGGTCGCGCGTCACCGGCGTGTACCTCTCGATCATCACGCAGGCGATGACCTATGCGTTGCTGCTCGCCTTCTTCCGCAACGATTTCGGCTTCGGCGGCAACAACGGCCTGACCGACTTCAAGGACATTCTCGGCTTCAACGTGCAGGCGGAGGGTACGCGCGCGGCCCTGTTCGCGCTGAGCTGCCTGGCGTTGATCCTGGCATTCCTGATCTGCCGTGCCGTCGTGTCGTCGAAGCTCGGCAAGGTGCTGATCGCGATCCGTGACGCCGAGTCGCGCACGCGCTTCCTCGGCTATCGCGTGGAGTCCTACAAGCTGTTCGTGTTCACGCTGTCGGCCTGCATGGCCGGCGTCGCCGGCGCGCTCTATGTGCCGCAGGTCGGCATCATCAACCCCTCAGAGTTTGCTCCCGGCAACTCGATTGAGGCGGTGATCTGGGTCGCGGTCGGCGGCCGCGGCACGCTGGTCGGCGCGGCGCTCGGCGCCGTCGTTGTGAACTACGCCAAGACGTTCTTCACCTCGGGCGTGCTGGCCCCGTACTGGCTGTTCATGCTCGGCGCGCTGTTCGTGCTGGTGACGCTGCTGCTGCCGAAGGGCATCGTGGGCACCTTCAACAGCTGGTGGGATCAGCTCGGCACCAAGCGGCCGAATGCCGACAGCGCCGCCCGCGAGGATGGTGTCACCGAACCCAAGATGGCGGAGTGAGCGGCATGAACGTGATGGATACCAGATCGACCTCCGCGCTGCTCTATCTCGACGGCGTGCACGTCTCCTTCGACGGCTTCCACGCCATCAACAATCTCTCGCTCACGCTCGAGCCCGGCGAGATGCGCGCCATCATCGGCCCGAACGGCGCCGGCAAGACCACGATGATGGACATCATCACCGGCAAGACCAAGCCCGACGAGGGCACGGTGCTGTTCGACGGCAAGACGGATCTCACGCGCCTGGACGAGACCCGCATCGCCGAGCTCGGCATCGGCCGCAAATTCCAGAAGCCGACGGTGTTCGAGAGCCAGTCGGTGGAGGACAATCTGCTGCTGGCGCTCAATGTCGATCACAGCGTCAAGGGCACCTTGTTCTGGCGCGGCTCCAAGGGCGAGGCGGAGCAAATCGACAAGGTGCTGGAGACGGTTCGGCTCAAGGATGTCCGGCGCAAGCTTGCCGGCAGCCTCTCGCACGGCCAGAAGCAGTGGCTGGAGATCGGCATGCTGCTGGCGCAGGACCCGAAGCTGCTGCTGGTCGACGAGCCCGTGGCCGGCATGACCGATGTCGAGACGCATCAGACGGCTGAGCTGCTCAAGGAAATCAATCGGGATCACACCGTCATGGTCGTCGAGCACGACATGACCTTCGTGCGCGAACTCGGCGTCAAGGTCACCTGCCTGCACGAAGGCACGGTGCTGGCCGAGGGCACCATCGACCAGGTGTCGTCGAACGAGCGTGTGATCGAAGTGTATCTGGGGCGCTGACCAATGCTCGACGTCAAGGACATCGACCTCTATTACGGCGCCGCCCAGGCGCTGCGCGGCGTCTCGATCGCGGCGGAGCCCGGCAAGGTCACCTGCGTGCTCGGCCGCAACGGCGTCGGCAAGACGTCGCTGCTGCGGGCGCTGGTCGGGCAATATCCGCTGGCGTCGGGCAGCATCACCTTCGATGGCGCCGACATCACGCACCTGAAGCCCTATGAGCGGGCGCGCAAGGGCATCGGGTTCGTGCCGCAGGGGCGCGAGATCTTCCCGCTGCTGACGGTCGAGGAGAACCTCAAGACCGGCTTCGGCCCGCTGAAGCGGGCCGACCGCAGCATCCCGGACGACGTGTTCTCGCTGTTTCCGGTGCTGCAGTCGATGCTCGGCCGCCGCGGCGGCGATCTCTCCGGCGGCCAGCAGCAGCAGCTCGCGATCGGGCGGGCCATGGTGATGCGGCCGAAGGTCCTGCTGCTGGACGAGCCGACCGAGGGCATCCAACCCTCGATCATCAAGGACATCGGCCGGGCCATCTCCTATCTGCGCAATCTCGGCAATATCGCCATCGTGCTGGTCGAGCAGTATCTCGACTTTGCCTGCGAACTCGGCGACAACTTCGCCGTGATGGATCGCGGCGCGGTGAAGTTCACCTGCACCCGCGCCAACCTCGATCCGGCCGAGATCAGCCGCCAGATGGCGCTGTGATCGTCATCTAGCTCTCAGGGCGCGGCCTTGCCGCGTCCGGTCCCAGGGGAGGGGATCGATGCGGGCCGATCCCGCCGGCGCCGCCGCCGACATCTTCGAGGCCAACCGCGCCCGTGGCGCGGTGCGCTTCGACGTGCGACTGCAGGACGGCGTGACGCGGCGTCACCATCTGCATGAGTCCGGCTCGCTGCGCGTCCGCTTTCCCTCGCCGGAGGATGATGGCCTCTCGGCGATGTTCGTCAATACGGCCGGCGGCATCGCCGGCGGCGACCGCTTCGCGATCGAGGTTGCGGCGGGCGAGGGCAGCCGCGTCACGCTGTCGAGCGCCGCCGCCGAGAAGGTCTATCGCGCTCCGGGGACGCCGGCCGAGCTGGACATTGCGCTGAAGGCCGAAGCCGGCGCGCACATCTCGTGGCTGCCGCAGGAGACCATCCTGTTCGACCGCGCCCGCATCCACCGCCGCATCGACATCGAGCTTGCCGAGACCGCTTCGCTGCTCCTGTGTGAGATCGTCGTGTTCGGCCGCACCGCGATGGGCGAGCGCATGCGTGAGGGCGAGTTCGTCGACCGCTGGCGGCTCAAGCGCGGCGGCAAGCTGGTGTTCGCGGAGACCGTCCGCCTCGACGGCGATATCGGCGACAAGCTGGCGCAGCCCGCGATCGCCAAGGGCGCGGCGGCCATCGGGACGGCGCTGATCGTGCCGGGCGATGCCGCGCTGATCGAGCGCATCCGGGAGAGCCTGCCGGCCTTCCGGGGCGAGGCCGGGCTGTCGGCCTGGAATGGATTTGCAATGGCGCGCTTCTGTGCCCAAGATGCCGCGAGCCTGCGCGCCGACATGATGTCGGTGCTGGGCTGTGCTTCGGCCGTGCCGCTCCCGCGGCTGTGGCTCAATTAGACGTTTACCAACCCGCGATTATCCAGAAGACGATCACCAGAGAAGCCGCATGAACCTGTCTCCCCGCGAAAAGGACAAGCTCCTGATCTCGATGGCCGCCATCGTGGCCCGCCGCAGGCTCGAGCGCGGCGTCAAGCTGAACCATCCCGAGGCGATCGCGATCATTTCCGATTTCATCCTGGAAGGCGCGCGCGACGGCCGCACCGTGGCCGAGCTGATGCAGTCAGGCGCCCAGGTGCTGACCCGCGACCAGGTGATGCCCGGCATCCCCGAGATGATCCACGACATCCAGGTCGAAGCGACGTTTCCGGACGGCACCAAGCTGGTCACGGTGCACGAGCCGATCCGGTGAGGCGAGCCCAACTCTTTCGGTCGTCATGCCCGGGCTTGACCCGCCTGCGCGGCCGTAGCCGCTTCGGCGCGGCGAAGGCCCGGGCATCTACGCTCTTCGATCTCAATGGAAAGACGTGGATGGCCGGGTCAAGCCCGGCCATGAGGCAGTGGAAACCTGCGAGGTAACACATGATCCCCGGCGAACTCTTCATCCAGGACGGCGAGATCGAGCTCAATGCCGGCCGCAAGACCGTGACGCTCTCGGTCGCCAACACCGGCGACCGGCCGATCCAGGTCGGCTCGCACTACCATTTCTTCGAGACCAACCCGGCGCTGAAGTTCGATCGCAAGAAGGCACGGGGAATGCGGCTCGACATCGCCGCCGGCACCGCGGTGCGCTTCGAACCCGGTCAGACCCGCGACGTCCAGCTGGTGGCGCTCGCCGGCAAGCGCATGGTCTATGGCTTCCGCGGCGACGTGATGGGCAAGCTGTAGACCGATGCTGACCGGACTGCGCCTCGTCTCCGAAGCGGCCGAGCTGGCGGCGCGCCGCCATGCCGGCCAGCAGCGCAAGGGGCGCGACGAGGAGCCGTACGTCAATCATCTTGCCGAGGTCGCGAACATTCTCGCTGCAACGACTGACGGCGAGGACGCCGAGCTGGTCGCGGCCGGCTGGCTGCACGACACGATCGAGGACACCGACACCACGCGCGACGAACTGGCGCAGCGATTCGGCACGCGCGTCGCAGGCTTCGTCGAGGAAGTCACCGACGACATGACCTTGCCCAAGAGCGAGCGGCGCGCCGTCCAGGTCATCGCGGCGCCGGCCAAGTCCGCGGGCGCCAAGCAGATCAAGATCGCCGACAAGATCAGCAACATCCGCGCCCGCATCGTCTTCGAGCCCGACTTGGAGCAGCAGCTCGAACTGATGGAATATGTCGGCTGGGCCGAACAGGTCGTCGCCGGTTGCCGCGGCGTCAATGCGCGGCTGGACGCGCTGTTCGACGAGACTGTCACGAATGCACGAGGGACGCTGTGAGCGCATCGCCGGTGTCTCGACAACACGACAAACCGAACTGATTGGGGGCCAACGATGTCCGTCAAGATCAAGCGTTCCGTCTATGCCGACATGTTCGGCCCGACCACCGGTGACAAGGTCCGGCTGGCCGACACCGATCTCATCATCGAGGTCGAGAAGGACTTCACCACCTATGGCGAGGAGGTGAAGTTCGGCGGCGGCAAGGTGATCCGCGACGGCATGGGCCAGTCGCAGGCGACGAGCAAACAGGGCGCTGCCGACACCGTCATCACCAATGCGCTGATCGTCGATCACTGGGGCGTGGTGAAGGCCGACGTCGCGATCAAGGACGGGATGATCAGTGCGATCGGCAAGGCCGGCAATCCCGACATCCAGCCGGGCGTGACCATCGTCATCGGTCCCGGTACCGACGTGATCGCGGGCGAGGGCAAGATCCTCACCGCCGGCGGCTTCGACAGCCACATCCACTTCATCTGCCCGCAGCAGATCGAGCACGCGCTGATGTCGGGCGTGACCTCGCTGCTCGGCGGCGGCACCGGGCCGTCGCACGGCACTTTCGCGACCACCTGTACGCCGGGCCCGTGGCACATCGGCCGGATGATGCAGTCGTTCGACGCCTTCCCGGTCAATCTCGGCATCTCCGGCAAGGGCAATGCGTCGCGCCCGGCCGCGCTGGTCGAGATGATCAAGGCCGGCGCTTGCGCGCTGAAGCTGCACGAGGACTGGGGCACTACGCCCGCCGCCATCGACAACTGTCTCTCGGTCGCCGACGATCACGACATCCAGGTGATGCTGCACTCGGATACGCTGAACGAGTCCGGCTTCGTCGAGGACACCATCAAGGCCTTCAAGGGCCGCACCATCCACGCCTTCCACACCGAGGGCGCCGGCGGCGGTCACGCGCCGGATATCATCAAGGTCGCCGGCCTGAAGAACGTGCTGCCGTCGTCGACCAACCCGACGCGGCCGTTCACGCGCAACACCATCGACGAGCATCTGGACATGCTGATGGTGTGTCACCATCTCGATCCGTCGATCGCCGAGGACCTCGCCTTTGCCGAGAGCCGCATTCGCAAGGAGACGATCGCGGCCGAGGACATCCTGCACGATCTCGGCGCGCTCTCGATGATGTCGTCGGACTCGCAGGCCATGGGCCGGCTCGGCGAGGTCATCATCCGGACCTGGCAGACCGCCGACAAGATGAAGAAGCAGCGCGGCGCCTTGCCGCAAGACAAGGGCAAGGACAACGATAATTTCCGCGTCAAGCGCTACATCGCCAAATACACGATCAACCCGGCCATCGCGCATGGCGTGTCGAAGCTGATCGGCTCGGTCGAGAAGGGCAAGCTCGCCGACCTCGTGCTGTGGTCGCCGGCGTTCTTCGGCGTCAAGCCGGACTGCGTGATCAAGGGCGGCACCATCGTGGCGGCGCCGATGGGCGATCCGAACGCCTCGATCCCGACGCCGCAGCCGGTGCATTACCAGCCGATGTTCGGCGCTTTCGGCAAGTCATTGACGGCCTCGTCGGTGATCTTCACCTCGAAGGCGGCGGTCGCGGGCGGCCTCGCCCGCAAGCTCGGCCTGTCCAAGAAGCTCTACGCTGTGCAGAACACCCGCGGCAAGATCTCGAAGAAGAGCATGATCCACAACGATGCGACGCCGAACATCGAGGTCGATCCGGAGACCTATGAGGTGCGCGCGGATGGCGAATTGCTGACCTGCGAACCCGCCGAGGTGCTGCCCATGGCGCAGCGCTACTTCATGTTCTAAACTTGCTCCCGGTACCCAGAAACAGAAACGTACCGGGAGGACTGCTTCGTGATCTATGTCGTCGCCACTTTGACCATCAAGCCCGAAACGCGTGCCGAGTTCATTGCCGCTGCCACTGCCTGCATCGAAGGGACCCGCAAGGAACCCGGCAATGTCGCCTATGATCTGCACGAAAGCGTCACCGATCCGAGCAGGATGGTGTTCGTCGAGCAGTGGGAAAACGCCGAGGCGCTGGTGCCGCATCGCGCGACCGAGCACATGAAGACGTTCGGGCGCGTCGCCGTGAAATGCATGGCGGCGCCGCCGAAGATCGAGATCATCACGCCTGAGAAAGTCGATGTCCGCTGAGCGGAATTGATCGGGCGCAAGAGAGAATGAGGATGTCAGTATGATCCGCGCCACGCGCGTGCTCGGGCAGCATCGTTGGAAAGAGGCGGCCGCCGATTCCGTCCTGCTCGATTTCGACGACCGCCACCGCCGCCGCATGGCGATGACGGGCACGCGCGGGCTGGAATTCCTGCTCGACCTCGAGCACGCCACCGCGCTGCGCGGTGGCGATGCGCTCGTGCTCGAGGATGGCCGGCTGATCGAGGTCGTTGCGGCGGCCGAGCCACTGCTCGAGATCCGCGCCAGCGATCCGCAGCATCTGGTGCGGCTCGCCTGGCATCTCGGCAACCGGCATCTGCCGACCCAGCTCATGGCCAAGAGCCTGCGCATCCGCCGCGACCATGTGATCGAGGCGATGGTGAAGGGCCTCGGGGCCCGCGTCATCGAGATCGAGGCGCCGTTCGATCCCGAGGGCGGCGCTTATGCCGAGCCCAGCCATGCTCATGCCCATGATGATCACGACCATCACGGGCACGGTCATCATCACGATCACGGGGCGCATGATCATGGGCATCATGGCCATGATCACGGCCATGCGCATCACCATGATGACCATCATGTCCATGATGAGCATTGCGGTCACGATCATCATCACGGGCATTCCCATGCTCATGACCACAAGTGAGCGGGCGAGCGCCTTGACGGAGATGCGCGAGCTGGATTCGGCCGCGCTTTATCGCCTGCTGACCTGGCTGTCGCCGGCGTTTCCGATCGGCGGCTTCTCCTATTCCAGCGGCATCGAATGGGCTGTCGAGGCCGGCGACATCGCCGATGCCGCGTCGTTTCGCGACTGGCTGTCGACCATGCTCACCCATGGCGGCGGCTTCTGTGACGCCGTGTTTCTCGCACACACGCATCGCGCGGTGGAGCATGGAAACATGGAGGTGCTCGGCGAGATTGCCGGGCTCGCCGCCGCCTTCGTGCCGTCACGCGAGCGTCAACTCGAGACGTCATCGCAGGGACGGGCCTTCATCGAGATCGCCCGCTCGGCATGGAGCAGCCCGGATCTCGACGATGCGGTCGCACGTTGTGAGACGGTGGTTTATCCCGTTGCCGTCGGACTTGTCGGCGCCTTGCACGATGTGCCACTGATGCCCTTGCTGCACGGGTTTCTGCACGCTGTGACCTCGAACTGGATTTCTGCCGGCAGCCGGCTCGTTCCGTTGGGGCAGACCGACAGCCAGCGCGTGCTGGCTGCGCTCGAGCCGGTGGTCGCGGCGACCGCGGACCGTGCGCTGGTGGCGTCGCTCGATGATCTCGGCAGCGCCACCTTCCGCGCCGACCTCGCCAGCCTGCGCCACGAGACGCAATATACGAGGTTGTTCCGCTCGTGAGCCGTTCGTATTTGTCGACACCGGTGCAGCCGATGGGCGCCATCGCGCCGGCCGCGCGAACGATCGGGCCGCAGCGGGCGACATCCACGATTTTTTGGTGTTATCGATCCTCGCTCGCGCGGGGACGGCAGAAGGACAATTGACATGGCATCGTCTCACGGTCCGCTCCGCGTCGGAGTCGGCGGTCCCGTCGGATCCGGAAAGACCGCATTGATGGACCTGCTCTGCAAATCGATGCGGGAGCGTTACGACATCGCAGCGATCACCAACGACATCTACACCAAGTGGGATGCCGAGTTTCTGGTTCGCTCGGGCTCGCTGACGCCGGATCGCATCGCAGGCGTCGAGACCGGCGGCTGTCCGCACACGGCGATCCGCGAGGACGCCTCGATGAACCTGGCCGCGGTGGCCGATATGCGGGCCAAGTTCCCGGGCCTTGATCTGGTGCTGATCGAATCCGGCGGCGATAATCTCGCCGCGACCTTCTCGCCGGAGCTCGCCGACATCACGATCTACGTCATCGACGTCGCGGCCGGCGACAAGATACCCTCCAAGGGCGGTCCGGGCATCACCCGCTCCGACCTGCTGGTCATCAACAAGATCGACCTCGCACCCCATGTCGGTGCCTCGCTGGAGAAGATGGAGACGGATGCCAAGCGCATGCGGGGGGAGCGTCCGTTCGTCATGACCAACCTGAAGAAGAGCCAGGGGCTCGACCGGATCATCGGCTTCATCGAGGCCAAGGGCGGGCTCCAGCCCTCCGCCTGACGGGGTGATCCTGCCGACCCGCTGCGGCGTTGCTGCTCGTGGGGGAGGGCCGGCAGACGCAAAAAAGCCGTACCCGACCGGAACAACTTTCGAGGCCGGCTGTTGCTTCCACCCCGGGGTGCGCCTTACCCGAAGGCGCCCAGGCGGCTGGTGGACGGCCGGTACCCTGGGATTGCTTTCGCGATCGCTCCGATCACGTCCGCTCGCCCGAGGTGCGTCTTGAGTTGCAGGTCAGGTTATTGGATGACTGGTCTCCTTCGCCAACCCTCGACCTCAGAGTAGACGAGTGCTCCGGCTGGGTATCATCATTGCCGTGATTGCGTTAGTCGGGACGGCGCTGTCCGGCTTGGCTGCCTATCGCGTTCACGACCAGGAATTGGCCATCGACCGGATCGCGCTCGCGCGCGCCATCGACGTTCACGCCAGCCTGGTCCAGGACCGCCTGACGGAGCGCGAGCTGCTGGCGCGGGTGGCATCCGGACTGTTTCGGGCGCCGTCCGTGATCAAGGCCAACATGCTGGAGCCGCTGCGCTCGTCGATCTACGCCTTCAAGACCGATTTCGTGGTTGCATCCTGGATCGCGCGCCTCCGCCCCAACGAATTTCCGGTCGCTCAGGCCGAGCTGCGGCAGGCGGGCTTCCCGAACCCGACCATTCGCAGCTACGACGACACGCCGTTGGCGCCGAATGTCGACCAGCCGGTCGACGTGCTGATGGACCTGGAGCCGCGCAACGCGGAAACGAGCAGGCTTCCCGGCCGGGCGCTTGACCGCCAGCCCATCGTCGGGCCGATGCTGGCGCGGGCGATGGCGGAGGGCAAGCCGATCGCCTCGGATCCCACCCCGTTGTTGCGGAGCGATGGTCCTATGGGCATCGTGCTGGCCGCCCCGGTCGTCCCGCAGGGAGCCACCAGCCCGGCAGGCTTCGTGACATTTTCCTACGAGATCGGGCCGCTGCTGCTCACCAACGATGATCTCTCATTGTTCTCGGTCGCGTTGAAGGACCCTCGCAACGCGTCCGACGAACTGGTCGCTAACGATCAGGGCGCCGTCACGATGAGAACGCGCGGAATGGACGATCCAGCGCCGTCCTCCACCCGCACCGTGGCGTTCGGCAATCACGATTGGTCGCTGGTCTACTACGCCAAGAGCAACGCAGTCCGGCGCGCGCAACAGACCGCAGCGATCGTCGGCGTGATCGGGCTTGCATTGACCGGCATCATCTGCGGCCTGTTCGGCTACGTCGCGTACAACAATCTGCGGCTGAGCCGAGAAATCCAGGTGCGGATCGGCTTCGAGCGCCGGTTGACGGCGGTCATCGACGAGCTGAATCATCGGGTCAAGAACATCCTGGCGGTGATCCAATCCATCGTGACGCGCACACTGCGCCATGGCAGCGACATCGATGTCGCGCGCGAGCTGCTGATCGGGCGGATCCACGCGATGTCGAACGTGGTGACATTGCTCAGCGAAAGCCAGTGGCAGGGCGTTCAGCTGCGCGGTCTGTTCGAAGCGCGCGCGATCCCACATGCCGAGCGCATCGCGGTCAGCGGGCCGGATATCACCGTGAGCGCCCGCGCCGCCCAGAGCCTCTCTCTGTTGTTCTTCGAACTCGCTTCGCACTCCGACGAAGGCTTGTCGCTGGTCGGCAAGCACCCGCACATCACGGCGAGATGGGAGGTGACGGGCGAGGAGCCGAACGCCGTCTTCAACTTCCGCTGGGAAGAGCTGAACACCAGTGAAGCGACGCGACGTCCGGACAGCGATTTCGGATTGATCCTGCTCGATCGCGTGGCGCCTGAAGCCCTTGGCGGAACGTCGAAGCGCTTCTTCACCGAAGCGAGCTACGTGTATGAGCTGACCGCTCCGATGGAGACCGTCATCGACATGACGGAGCGCGACCGTACCGAACAATTCTCGGCGCCAGTACGTCCGCCCAAATAGTCGGACTGACAAGTCTCGCCATCAATGCAAAGAGGCGGCTCCCGGAAACGGGGCCGCCTCTTTAACCGTTCTGTCGGGCTGCGAGCGGCGTCAGCCGCCGCTGCCACCGATCACGGCCCGCACGGTTTCGTCCGGACCGAAATCCTCGGCTCCCTCGACGTAGAGCAGAGCCGCGAGTTTCGAGCGCGCCCGGTTGACGCGGCTCTTGATCGTGCCGACGGCGCAGCCGCAGATCGCGGCGGCATCCTCGTAGGAGAAGCCGGATGCACCGACCAGGATCAAGGCTTCGCGCTGGTCCTGCGGAAGCTTCTCCAGGGCGGCACGGAACTCCTCGAACTCGAGATGCGCGCCTTGCGAGGGATGCGTCTTGAGCGTCTTGGCGTAGTTGCCCTCGGCATCTTCAACCTCGCGCCGGCGTTTGCGATAGTCGGAGCGGAACAGGTTGCGCAAAATGGTGAACAGCCAAGCCGGCAGATTGGAACCGGGTTGAAACGAGTCGATGTTGGCCAGCGCCCGAAGCAGGGTTTCCTGCACCAGGTCGTCAGCGCGATCGCTATTACCGCTCAAGGAAATCGCAAATGCGCGGAGGCTGGGGACGGCCGCGAGGATATCGTCCCTCAAGGAATCAGTGAGAGGCATTCACTCCCTCCCGTCGTTCTGGTCGGTGGATCCCCCGCCGTTCTCCACGTGGGACTTTGCTGCCGGTCCATCAAGCTTGCGAACCAAATCCGCAAACCGATCCGGCACCCCCTGGCGGACGACATCGTCGTACATCGCGCGGAGTTGATGACCGATCCTCGACTGGATCTCTGCGTTGAGTCCGCCGGGCTTGCGCGGTGCCGCATTCTTGCTGGCTTGAGACTTTACATCTTTCATGACCTTTTCCACGTTTCCCCGAGAGTTAAGTCCCTGAAGCTTCAAGAATTATTCTCGCCACCGAGAGGGTCTGTCGGGAACTAATGCAACGGGGCGCGAAAAGTTCCACGCGTTTGGGGAACTTTTCTTAATGTCGGGCGTAATCAGCACATCATGGAACTCGGGCCGACCGCCCGGAATACCAAATGGAGTGGGGATGAGCCGATCACAGCTAGTTGCTGAACATTTGCCGCTGTTGCGCCGGTATGCACGTGCTCTCACCGGTAGCCAGGGGTCCGGGGACGCCTATGTCGGCGCCATGCTGGAGGCTCTGATCCAGGATCCGGCGCTGCTGGACGAGCGGTATGGCGCGCGCGCCGGTCTTTTCAGGCTGTTTACCCAGATCTGGAATTCGGTCGCGCTCAACGACGATGCCGAGGTCGCGACCTTGCCGATGCCGCCCGAGCGGCGCCTCTCCAACATTACTCCCTTGCCGCGGCAAGCCTTCCTCCTGCTCTCCCTCGAAGGATTCCCGGAGGAGGAGGTGTCGTTCATCCTGGATATCGACGTGGCAGAGACCCGCCGTCTCGCCGATGCGGCCGGTCGCGAGCTCGCCGCCGAGATTGCGACCGACGTGCTGATCATCGAGGACGAGACCTTCATCGCGATGGATCTCGAGAGCCTCGTCAAGAATCTCGGCCACAACGTCATCGGTGTGGCGCGCACGCATGCGGATGCTGTCGCGCTTGCGAAGAACAAGAAGCCCGGCCTCATCCTGGCCGACATTCAGCTCGCCGACGGCTCTTCCGGTCTCGATGCCGTCAACGAACTGCTGCGGACATTCGAGGTTCCCGTGGTGTTCATCACCGCCTATCCCGAGCGCTTCCTGACCGGCGAGCGGCCGGAGCCGGCGTTCCTGATCTCCAAGCCGTTCCAGCCGGCGATGGTGTCGGCGGTGGCGAGCCAAGCGCTGTTCTTCCAGCGCAACTCGCGCAATCGGATGCCGAAGCCGGCGGCCTGACGCGAAGCGAGATTGGTCCCAACCCACGGCGCGCCCCGCAAGGGCGCGCCGTCTTCGTTGTGTAGGTCTTGCTCAGCAGCCCCGGCAGATGGTGTTGAGCTTCGCCTTGAGGGCTTTATCGTTTGCGGTGATTTCGTCAGACAGGACGCCGGAGGGCCGCAGCGGCACAAACACGACGGGCAAAGTGAATCTCAGCTCTTCATCGGGCCATTCGCGCGGTAGAGGGGCGAACGGCTGTGAGCGTTCGACCATGGCCAGCGCCTCCTGATCCAGCGCCGGCTCGCCCGTGCTTTCGAGCAAGGCTGCAAACCGCAAGCGTCCGTCTCGGTCGATCTCGAATACGACCTTGGCCTTGCCGCCCTTGTCCTTTGCCTCCGGAGGGACGCGGCGATGCATTTTCAGCTGCAAGACGAGATCTCTGACCCACTCGTCCCTGGTGCCGCCGAACGCCTCTGCCGGTCCCAGGAGCGCAAGCGCCAATGCCACGCGAGCCGACGCCCAAGGCAGCCAACCTGATCGCATCCCAGCCCCCGTGCCGGCTACCGCCGCGAAATCCTCGGTCAATCCATACCGCCAAGGGCCGTTGGCAGCAAAGAGCGGGGCAAACGGGGGAGATCAAAAAGATGCGGGGCACCGCCGGCATCACCACGGCGGTGCCCCGCGTCGCCGGTCAATGGGGCAGGGGGAATAACCGGCTGCCGAGATGACGCGCCACCCCGAAAGTCGTTCCCACCGCGATACAGATTTTTTCGATCAGCTGTCGAGGATCACGGAAGTGTTGACACACGGTTAAGTGATTTGCCCGTCCGCGAACCCAGCTCGTGCGACCCACGTTGGTATGCCGATCGCCTGACGGCGAGGGGAGCAGAGATATGTCGCAGACCGCGAAAGTTGTCGTTCTGAGTTCGCTGGCCGCCTCGGTTATGCTCGTTGGCGCCATGCAACTTGCGTCGGGGCACGATCTCGCCTCTCTGGCGACCGACGCCGCGGCCAGGGTCTCCGCCAGCGACAGGGGCGTCGTCGCAACGTCAAGTCACGTCAATCGGAGCGCAAAATCCGACCGGGCTGCGACGGCTGCGGACGCTGCGCCGACGCAGACCGTATCGATCAAGCTCGCCGCCTTCGCCGACACAACGTTCCTGATGCGCCTTCCCGTAGCCCCGCCTGCTGCGAGCGTCGCTCCTTCGGTGCCCCAGGGATCGCAGCTGATCACCACGGACGGCCGGCAGCAGGCGACGAAGCATCCAGTCGCGTGTGAGCCGTCGGTGTCCGTCCTGACCGAAATTGCCAAGCGACTTCAGCCCGGCCGCTGCTTGACTTGATGACGCTCTCCGCCAGCGCGAGACTGGCGCCGAGCGGCCTGTGAGTCCGGATCGTTTTGGACGAGCCGTGGAATGTCACTCGGCCGGTGATTGGCTCTCGCCGGCTTGCCGGCTGACGAAGATTCCAAGCGCGAGTCCGCCCACAGCTAGAATTGGGACTAGTCGCTTTACTCCGATCATACGGACGATCTGCAGCCCGCTGGCGAGCAGCATCGGGTCGGCCAGGACGGACTGGGCGGCTGAGCGTGCCGTGTCGGCCGTCCGCGAGGCGCGCCTGTTGATGGCACGTTTGCGCACCATGTAGCTGATCGCTGCGATCAAGGTGACCACGAAGAAGATGGCTGCTCCCGTGAGGCACGCAGCGATCAGCCCGTAGCGCTGGAAAACGGCGACGAAGGCGGCTGCACATAGAAAGCTCGTGGTGACGAACAATCCCGCCGCTGTGGCCATGGCCAGCGACGTCAGCCGAACGGCATGTCCGGTCGATTCCTGGACGTCCGCGATCAGGCGCTGAAGCATGTCATCATTCTCCGTGTTCGCTCATTCCTGTGGCCCTAAACTGAATCGGCGCCGATGCCGGCGCCGAAAGACGGGTCGTTGCTTCGCCGCACTTCACTGAGCTAGCGACGCCAGGCCGCGCCAATCAGGAATCCGAGGCCCAGCGCGAGGCCGACAGTTGCGAGCGGCCGCTGCGCGATCACGTCCTCCAGCCGCTCTTCGAGCGAGTTTGCCGCGTCCTGCGCGGCGCCGAACATGGCACCGCCACGCTCGGACATGTCGTCGAAGGTCTGATCCACGTTCTCGCGGGCCTGACGATAGCCGCTCCGGGCTTGCTTGCCGGCCTGTCCGGCAAAGGCGTTCAAGGCATCGGTGATCTGTTCGGTGAGGGCTGCGATATCGTTCTTCACGGCGTGAACATCCTTCTGCAAGCGGTCATAGTTCGCTTTGTCGGTGAGATCTTTCAGGCTGATTTCACCATCGGGCGGTGGCATGGAAAGCTCCCGGGGCCAGGCTCATATGTGTCAGCTGCAGAAACGCCGCGTGCCGGCCGAAGTTCCTGCCTTGAAACCAATTAGTCAGACGGCAGTTGCGGCGAATTGTCAGGCAGCAGGTGCTCTTTCATGATGATCCCGACAATCAGCAGCGGCGACGCCAGGAAGGCGCCCATCGGGCCCCACAGCCACGTCCAGAACGCCAGCGCGATGAACACGGCGAGAGCATTGAGCGCGAGCCGCCGGCCGATAATGGTCGGGGTGACGAAGTGCCCTTCCATGAAGGTGATGACGGCGAAGATCAGAGGGCCGACCATGCCGGCGCCCAGAGTCGGGAACGCGATGGCGCCGACCACGACGAGCACCACGAACATCGCGATTGGTCCGATGATCGGGATGAAGTTCAGCGTTGCGGCCAGTGCTCCGAGGCCGGCCGGGTTCGGCATTCCTGCCAGCGCGCAGGCGAGGCCGGTGGCGATGCCGACGCCGGTGTTGATGAAGGTGACGGTCAGCAGGTAGTTGCCGAGGTGCAGCTCGAGCTCATTGAGGATACGCAAGGTCCGCAGCCGCGCCTCGTGATCGCCGAAGGTCATGATCAGCGTCCGCCGCAGATCGCGCCAGCTTGCGATGAACAGCACCAGCGTTGCGAAGAACAGCAGGAATTCGGTGAAGGTCGGGGAGAGAAATTCGATCGTCGGCTGCACCCAGTCGAACTTTGGAAGCTCCAGGCTGGCCGGCGCCGCCGTGCTTCCGCCTCCGATTGCCGCCTGCATCTCGTGCCACAGCGCGAGCGGCCGGTCGAACACGTGCAGCTTCGTCTTCATCTGCGTCGCAAGTTCGGGAAGCCGGTTCGTCCAGTCGAGCACCGGCGCCGAGATCAGACCGATGATGAAGGCGAGCCCCGCGGCCACGGCGATGACGATCAGCACGGCGCCGACACTTCGGGGAATATGGTGGCGCTCGAGAAAGTTGGCTGCGGGCGACAGCATCGTGCCGACGACGAAGGCCATCACGATGGGAAGAAAGAACGCCTTGGCGACATAGAGTACGCCCGTTACGCAGATCGCCGCCAGAATGACCAGTGCGATCGCGACGACCTCGGCACGTTTGATGACCGGAGGTACTTCCTGGCTGCTTTCCGCGACGGCTGCGGCCTCGTGCCCGCTCGCCAGGAGTCGCTCGGTGGGAAGGACACGCACCATGGTTTCCCCGGCGAATGGAGCGCAAAGCTCGCAATGTCATGTTCTGAATTGAAATGGATAACAGCTGGTCCCGCGGCCGGTTCCCTCGCGAGAACGTGAGCATCATTGCGCTTGACTGACGCAGGTCGACCACTCCCTCGCGGGAACTACGGCGACCTATGTGACGTTTGAGGAGGCAATCACGCATCGCACGGCGATGCTCGTCTGACAGGGGCATTCCATGACACAGATCTCTTCCGGCAGCCGGTTCAGCCTGCGCAGGACTGCGACGCTCGTGCTCGGCGCGGCTGCGCTCGTGCTCCTGCCCGGTTCGGCTTCGCATGCCCAGAGTCTTGGCTACGCGCCGGTCGAGCAGCAGGCGTTTCCGCCGGATGATACTGACGCGGCGGCAGTGACGCAGGATGAGGATAGCCAGCTGCCGGACCGCCTGCGTCGCACGGTCGTCAATCTCGATACCCGCGAGGCGCCGGGCACCATCATCATCGATACCGGCAACACCTATCTCTACTACGTGCTGGGCGGCGGCCGTGCGCTGCGCTATGGCGTCGGGGTCGGCCGCGAGGGCTTCACCTGGTCGGGCGTGCAGACGGTGACGCGCAAGGCGGAGTGGCCGGATTGGCATCCGCCGGCGCAGATGATCGCCCGCCAGCCCTATTTGCCGCGGTTCATGGCGGGCGGCCCCGGCAACCCGCTGGGGGCGCGCGCGATGTATCTCGGCTCCAGCGAGTATCGCATCCACGGCACCAATGATCCGACCACGATCGGGAAGTTCGTCTCGTCGGGCTGCATCCGCCTCACCAATGAGGACGTCTCGGATCTGTTCAGCCGCGTCCAGGTCGGCACCAAGGTCGTTGTGCTGCCGAAGAACGGCTCGCTGCAGGCCCGCACCGGCGCGCCCCGCGTGACGTCGTTGTCGTCGGGACGGCAGGCGATGTCTTTGCCTGTTGCCAGCATCAACTAAGCGAGGACCGCGACCATGACCAATCGACGGATCTTCGCCGCCATCGCGGTCGCAACCCTGGCCGGCGCAGGCGCGCTGGCCGGCCCCACCAGCGCGGGCGCGCAGGACTTCTTCTCGCAGCTGTTCGGCGGCTTCAACGCGCCGCCGCGGCCGCAGCCCTACATTCGGATGCCGTTCGCCGACGAGGCGCCCGTACAGCGTCCGGCGCCGCGCGGCGATGTCACCTATCGCAGCGGCGGCAGCAGCAGCGTCGCCTGGTGCGTCCGCACCTGCGACGGCCGCTACTTCCCGCTCGGCGCCACCGGCGACCAGAGCAAGGAAGCGGCGTGCAACAGCTTCTGCCCGGCGTCCAAGACCGAGGTGGTCTATGGCAGCGCGATCGACAATGCCGAGACCGACGGCGGCAAGTCGTATTCGGCCCTGCCCAACGCCTTCAAGTACCGCACCGAGATCGTCGACGGCTGCACCTGCAACGGCAAGGACCATTTCGGCCTCGCCAAGGTGTCGATCGACAACGACCCGACCCTGCGCAAGGGCGACGTCGTCGCCAGCGACGATGGCCTCAAGGTCGCCAACCGCACCGGCTCCGGCAAGCGCGCCGAGCTGAACTTCTCGCCAGCGCCGGCCGCGCTGCGCGCGAAGTACGAACGCGCGCCGGTGATGGCGTCGGACTGAGCCCGCGTAGCCGTCAGGCCGCGCGGATCTTGCCGAGGAAGTCCGTGACCTGATGGCCGAGGCTCCTGCTTTGGTGCTCGAGCGTCTCCGAGGCGCGCCGCACATTGTCCGCCGCCGCCGCTGCGGCGTCGGCGTCCGACTTCACGCCGGCGATGTTGTCGGAGACGTTCCTGGTGCCGTCTGCGGCGAACTGCGTGCTGCGCGAAATCTCCTGCGTCGCCGCGCCTTGCTCCTGCACGGCGGCGGCGATGGCGGTGGCGACCTCGTTGACCTCTCCGATGATGCCGCCGATGCGCTGGATCGCATCGATCGCGTCATTGGCGACGCGCTGGATGTCGGCGATCTGCTCGGAAATCTCGTCGGTCGCCTTCGCCGTCTGGCTTGCCAGGGTCTTGACCTCCGAGGCGACGACGGCGAAGCCCTTGCCGGCCTCGCCGGCGCGCGCAGCCTCGATGGTCGCGTTCAGCGCCAGGAGATTGGTCTGCGAGGCGATGCTGTTGATCAGGCCGACGACCTCGCCGATCCGGTTGGCCGACTGCGACAGGCCCTGAACGGTGCCGTCGGTCATGCGGGCCTGGTCGACGGCGCGGCTGGCAATGCCGGCGGCATGCGAGGCCTGCTTGCTGATATCGGCGATCGAGGCGTTCAGCTCCTCGGCGGCCGACGCCACCGTCTGCACGCTCATCGAGGCATCGCTCGATGCCTTTTCGGCGACCTCGGCGCGGTCGTTGGTCTGCCGGGAGACGTTGGTCAGGCCGGCCGACGTCGCCTGCATGTCGGTCGAGGCGCGGCCGAGCTGCTCCAGTGATTGGCGCACCTGCCCTTCGAAAGCGGCGACATGGGCTTCGATCGTCCGCTGGCGCGTGGCGGTGGCGGCATTGCGCTCGCGCTCCTGGGCCTCGATCGCAAGCTTGTCCTGAGCCTGCTGCTTGAAGGTTTCGAGCGCGTGGGCCAAGGCGCCGATCTCGTCCTGCCGCTGCGTATAGCCGGTGTTGACGGCGAGATCGCCGGAAGCCACCTTCAGCATCGCGTCGCGCATGGTGTGGAGAGGAATGATCACGTGCCGGCTGATGGCCATGACGGCGGCAGCCGCGGCGATCGTGGCCAGGATCAGCAGCGAAGATTGCAGCAGCAGCGAGCGCAGAGCTGCGGCATTCTGAGTGCTGGCCTGCTGTCTGGCCGCATCGAGGGCGGCTTCCGCGACCGTGATCGCGGTGGCCATGCGGCCGACCGCCAGGGGGCTCCATTGCGTGGTGGTGATCTCCGGCTTCTCACCCTTGGCGACGGCTGCAACGAGCCGGTCGGCGAGCCCGACATATTGCGGCTCGAAATAGGCGGTCTGCGCGGCCTGAAGGGCCGTCGAGAGGGCCGGCGGCAGCTCCATGCCGGTCGTCGAGAGCTGCAACGCGGTCCAGCTCGCCTCGGCGCCCCCCATCAGCTTCCGGTAAGCGAGCTGGTTCTCCGGCGAGATGCTGCCGCTGTTGATCGCATTGCCGACGATCGACGATGCCTCGCCCGCGACGCTGCGCAACAGCCAGGCAAACTGCTTGATCGAGAGCAGCTGATCGATGGCAGCGTCCTGATGATTGACGCTCGTGACCAGCGCCGTGCTGATCTTGTCGAGCGTGGTCAGCAGCGTGGTGACCGTTTGCACGTAGTTGTCGGCCAGCGCCAGCCGGCGGGAGGATTTCGGCTTGGCGACCTCGCTCCAGAATTCGGTCTGATAGGCCAGGAGGGCCTTTTCGAGCCGTTCGAGCTCCGGAATGAGCGACTGGCTCTGTGCGAATTCGATCGCCGGCAGCAGTTCGCGGGCGCGCCCCAGCGCGGGCATTTCGGTGTCGCGCAGCGAGCGCACATATTTCTCGGCCGCCGGCTCCATCGCCTGGTCGGCATTGATCGCACGCGGCGTGGTCGATCGGTCGCTGCGCAGATTGGTCATCGCGGTGAATAGGAACGCGGAAGCCTCCGTGACCTTGACGATGTTGCCGGTGACCTGCAGCCGCCGCCATGATTCCCAGGAATTCCAGGCGAAGGTGCCGATGACGATCAGGGCAGAAAACATGATCACCGTTTTGAGAACCGCGGCGACGGTGAAGCGACTAAGCATGGAATCCTCGAGTCTCTAGGGCGTTTCGCGTGTTCGTCTGCAGGATCGTCATCCCGATGGTCTCCTCAAGCCGCGCGAATCTTGCGGAGAAAATCCGTGACCTGATGGCCCAGGCTGCTGCTCTGGTGCTCCAGCGTCTCCGAGGCGTGGCGCACGTTCTCGGCCGCGGCGGCCGCAGCGTCGGCGTCCGACTTCACGCCGGCGATATTGTCGGAGACGTTCCTGGTGCCGTCGGCCGCGAACTGCGTGCTGCGCGAAATCTCCTGCGTCGCCGAGCCTTGCTGCTGCACGGCGGCGGCAATCGCGGTGGCGACCTCGTTGACCTCGCCGATGATGCCGCCGATGCGCTGGATGGCATCGATCGCGTCGTTCGCGACGCGCTGGATGTCGGCGATCTGCTCGGAAATTTCGTCGGTCGCCTTGGCGGTCTGGCTGGCGAGCGTCTTCACTTCGGAGGCGACGACGGCAAACCCCTTGCCGGCCTCGCCGGCCCGGGCAGCTTCGATGGTTGCATTCAGCGCCAGCAGGTTGGTCTGCGAGGCGATGTTGTTGATGAGCCCGACGACCTCGCCGATCCTGGTCGCGGATTGCGACAGTCCCTGCACCGTGCCGTCGGTCATGCGCGCCTGTTCGACGGCGCGGCTGGCGATTCCCGCGGCATGCGAGGCTTGCTTGCTGATGTCGGCGATCGAGGCGTTCAGTTCCTCGGCCGCCGAGGCGACGGTCTGCACGCTCATCGACGCATCGTTCGAAGCCTTCTCGGCCACCTCGGCGCGGGCATTCGTCTGCCGCGAGACGTTGGTCAGCCCCGCCGACGTCGCCTGCATGTCGGTCGAGGCCCGCCCGAGCTGTTCCAAGGACCCGTGCACGAGCCCCTCGAATTCGGCGACATAGCTCTCGATCGTGCGCTGGCGCGCGGCGCTGGCGGCATTGCGCTCACGCTCCTGGGCCTCGATCGCGAGCTTGTCCTGAGCCTGCTGCTTGAACGTCTCCAATGCATTCGCCAGTGCGCCGATCTCGTCCTGCCGCTCGGTGTACCCGGTATCGACGCTGAGATCTCCGTCGGCGACTGCGAGCATCGCATCGCGCATCCGGCGCAGCGGCCGGATCACGCGGCGGTTGACGGCGGCAATCGCAGCGCCGCCCGCGATGATGGACACCAGCAGTATCGTGAGCTGCAGGATCAGCGCCTCCATCGCGGCGCCATGTTGCGCGCCGGAATATTCTCGCGCCGCCTCGAGCGCGGCTTCGGCGAGCGTGACCGCGCTGCTCATCTTGCCGACCGAGAACGGACTCCACTGATAGGGCGTCATCTCAGGCTTCTCGCCCTTCTGCAGTGCTCCCAGCAGGCGTTCGCGCAATCCGGTGTATTCGGCGGTGAAGTAGGCCTTCTCGGTATTCGTCATCGCCGCGGACAGCGCGGGCGACAGCTCCATGCCTGAGGCCGCGAGCTGAACGGCCTTCCAGCCTGCATCGATGCCGCCGACGAGCTTGTTGTAGGCCAGCATTGACTCCGGCGACACTTTGCCGGCCGTCAGGCCGTTGCTGACGATCAACGACGCCTCGCCGGCGGTGTTGCGCATCAGCCAGGCCATCTGCTTGATGATCAGCAACTGATCGACGGTCGCGCTCTGGTGATTGACGCTGGCCGCGGCACTCGTCGCGGCCTTGTCGAGCAGGATCAGCAGAGCGTCGAACGTCTCGCCATACTCCTTGGCCAGGCCGGCGCGGCGTGCCGGCTTCGGCTTGACGATCTCGGTCCAGAATTCGGAATGCTGGTTGGTCAGCGTCTTGTTGAGGCGCTCGAGCTCGGAAGCGAGGCTCGGCGCCCCGGTGAAGTTCATGACCTGTAGCAGCTCCAGGCCATGGCTCAGGGCCGGCACGTAGATCTCCCGGCCCGCGCGGAGAAACTTCTCGGTATCGGCATCCATGGCCTGATCGGCGTTCAAGACGCGGATCGTGGTCGAGCGGTCGCTGCGCATGCTGTTCATGGCCTTGAACATCACGGCGGAGAGATCAACGACGCGCGCAATCCGCTGAGCCGCTTGCAGCCTGTTCCAGGACGCCCATGCATTCAGTGAGAACACCACGATCACGGCGAGCGCGGCCATCATGATCACGGTCTTCAGCAGCGACGAAATAGTCAGGCGGTTCAGCATGTTCAGCTCCGATTCACCGCATCTGATCGTAAAGCGGTAAAGATCCGCATGACTGTTCGGTCCGTGAAACTACGGGGGTTGAATGCGCGGTCAGAGGTTCCGGACACGGAACCTCGCGCCTCCGAGCGGGTTGGGTCCCCAGCGCCAGCGCGTCCACCACTTGTCAGGGGCCCTTCATGCTCGTCAGTGCTCTCGTCACCTTTCTCGTCGTCATCCTCATTCTCTATCTGATCAACCTGTTGCCGCTCGACGGCCGGGCCAAGCAGATCTGCCGCGTCGTGGTCATCGTGCTCGGCGTGATCTCGCTGCTGAGGTACATCGCGGTGATATGACCCGGATCATGATACCGTCATTGGAACAAAAAAAGCCCCGGCCGATCGCCGGGGCTTTTCGTTGTCAGGCCTTTGCCTTCTCGCCTGCCTTGGCCTCGCGCCGCCGCGCGGTCAGGATGTATTCGGTGTAGCCGTTCGGCTGGGTCCGGCCTTCGAACACGAGATCGCACGCCGCCTTGAACGCGAAGCCATCGAATGACGGCGCCATCGGCTGATACAGCGGATCGCCGGCGTTCTGCTTGTCGACGACGACGGCCATGCGCTTCAGCGAGTCCATCACCTGGTCCTTGCTGACCACGCCGTGATGCAGCCAGTTGGCGAGATGCTGGCTGGAGATGCGCAAGGTCGCGCGGTCTTCCATCAGGCCGACATCGTGGATGTCGGGCACCTTGGAGCAGCCGACGCCCTGGTCGATCCAGCGCACGACATAGCCGAGAATGCCCTGGCAGTTGTTGTCGATCTCCTGGCGGACGTCATCCGGCGCCCAGTTGGAGTTCGACACGGGGATGGTGAGGATGTCGCCGAGCTTGGCGCGCGGCCCGCCCTTCGTGAGCTCGTCCTGGCGAGCCTTCACGTTGACTTGGTGATAGTGCAGGGCATGCAAGGTCGCTGCGGTCGGCGAGGGCACCCAGGCCGTGGTGGCGCCCGCCTGCGGGTGGCCGATCTTCTGCGCCAGCATGTCCGCCATCTTGTCCGGCGCGGCCCACATGCCCTTGCCGATCTGCGCATGGCCGGGCAGGCCGTCGATCAGGCCCATGTCGACGTTCCAGTCTTCGTAGGCCTTTATCCAGGGCTGCGCCTTCATCTCGTTCTTGCGGATCATCGGACCCGCTTCCATCGAGGTGTGGATCTCGTCGCCGGTGCGGTCGAGGAAGCCGGTGTTGATGAAGACGATGCGCTTGGACGCCTGCTGGATGCAGGCCTTGAGGTTCACCGTGGTGCGGCGCTCCTCGTCCATGATGCCGACTTTCATGGAATTCTCCGGCAGGCCTAGCATCTTTTCGACGCGCGCGAACAATTCGACCGTCAGCGCGACCTCGTCCGGGCCGTGCATCTTCGGCTTGACGATGTAGATCGAGCCGGTGCGGCTGTTCTTGACCTTGGAGTTGCCCTTGAGGTCGTGGATCGCCAGCAGGCCGGTGACGACGGCATCGAGGATGCCTTCCGGAATCTCCTCGCCGTCGGTGCCGAGCACGGCGTCGGTGAACATGTGGTGTCCGCAGTTGCGGATCAGCAGCAGGCTGCGGCCGTGCAGAGTGAGCGTGCCGCCGGACGGCGTCGTGTAGCTGCGGTCGCTGTTCAAGGCGCGGGTCAGCGTCTTGCCGCCCTTCTCGAAATCGGCCGACAGCGTGCCGTTCATCAGGCCGAGCGTGTTGCGATAGACCAGAACCTTGTCCTCGGCGTCGACGGCGGCGACCGAGTCCTCCATGTCGAGGATGGTCGAGACCGCGGCCTCGAGGATCATGTCGGAGACGCCGGCCGGATCGTCCTTGCCGATGACGTGGCTGCGGTCGATCACGACCTCGATGTGCAGGCCGTTGTTGGCGAGCAGGATGACGCTCGGTGCGTCGGCCGAGCCCTGGTAGCCGGCGAACTGGTCGGCATTCTTCAGCGCGGTGGCATTGCCGCTCTTCAGCTTCGCTGCGAGCTGGCCGGCGATGACGCTGTAGGCGGTGACGTCGGTGTGGCTGCCGGTGGCGAGCGGCACGGCGGCGTCGAGGAACGCCTTCGCCTTGGCGATCACCTTGTCGCCCCTGGCCTTGTTGTAGCCGCGGCCGCCCTCGCTCGGATCATGCGGGATGGCGTCGGTGCCGTAGAAGGCGTCGTACAGCGAGCCCCAGCGCGCATTGGCGGCGTTCAGCGCATAGCGGGCATTGGTCAGCGGCACCACCAGCTGCGGGCCGCAGATCTTGCCGATCTCTTCGTCGACATTGGCGGTCTCGACCTTGTGGGTCGCGGGCTCGGGCAGGAGGTAGCCGATCTCCTTCAGGAACGCCGTGTAGGCGCCGAGGTCGAACGCCTTGCCCTTGTTGGCGAGGTGCCAGGCGTCGATCTTGTCCTGCAGCGCGTCGCGGACTTTGAGCAGATCGCGGTTTTTGGGGCCGAGATCGCGCAGGAGCGCGGCCAGCCCGGCCCAGAACGCGTCCGGATCAATTCCCGTCTTGGGGGCCGCCTCCTTGGCGATGAAGTCGAACAGAACCGGGGCGATCTTCAGTCCATGGGCGTCGATACGGGTCATGATGAGACGTTTCTCTCGGGTCAAAGCGACGTTGCGCGTGTTCTGGCATGCTGAAATGGCCGCCTGCGACGGGCGGCGTGTGCAGTGCATTTAACGCCAAAGCGGGGGCCAAGGAAGGGGGGAGGGGGGTATCGCCGTTGGTCGGGGGAGGGGCGCGGCGGGGTCGGTCTGGGCGCTTCCGGAACAACCCGCGCCTGCCGCATGCGATCCTGCCGCCGCCTCCACGGCTGTCATCCCGGGTCCGCCGCCACGCCGGAACTGTCGCCATTATCTCCGCTGTCATCACCCGCGAAAGCGGGTGATCCAGTACGCCGCGACCTCTCGTGGGCCTCACTGCCGACTCTGGAATACTGGATCGCCCGGTCAAGCCGGGCGATGACGGCTGTGGGTGGGGATGCGGCGGCGCACTCACGGGGATGGTCGCTCATCGAAATCATAACTCATGCGAACCCATCCTCGCGGCGCCAGATCGCGTCCGAGCTTTGCTTTTGCTCGCCCCTCGATCACGAGAGGCGCAGGGAAGGCCGGGTGCAGGCTGCACCCATGGCCCGCCTGCAGAAAAAAATGCAGGCGGCAGTCACCACAGGTACGAGCCGGACATCCGGCCTTCCCTGCGCGATGGATTGACGGTTGCTCCGTGGTCTCCCCGGTGCGCCGGGCTTTCTGGTCACCGTTGCCCACGCAGCGCGTTGGCGCTTCGCAGACGTGGCATCAGCATCGGGATGCCAGGACCCCACGGCTTGGCCGTGCGCCCCGGGACTGTCCGTCGACATGATTGCTCACGCCGCAGCCCAAAGCGCCCACCGCATCCCGCACCCGACGTCCGTGACGGCCGCGAACTGTCCCTCGTGTGGGACGGGATGGGCAGAGATAAACATGATTTCCGAAAAAAAGAAAGAAGAATATTTTTCGCCACGGGACTGGACAGGGCAAATCAGGTTGATGCGGTTCAGAAATTCTGTTTTGACGCATTGGCTATCGGTGTTGAAAAGTGTAGCACCTAGTGCTACACTAAGGTTGATCTGCTATGCCCGTTTTCAAGACAGCATGGTTCTCGAAAGCAGCGCGCAAGGCGCGCATCAGGGATGATGAGCTTTGTGAGGCCATCCGGGAGGTCATGCTGGGGCAGGCTGACGATCTCGGAGGGGGCGTCTTCAAAAAGCGTCTGAACAAAAATTTGCATCGGAGCATCATCCTGGCAAAGAGTGGCCGCCGGTGGATCTACGCGTACCTCTTTGCGAAGAAGGACAGGGCGAACATCGGGGATGATGAGCTGGAGGACTTCCGAATGCTCGCAAAGGGCTATGCCGCTTTGGACAACATACAACTCGCTCAGCTTCTGGCGGACGGAGACCTGATGGAGATCTGTCGTGAAGAAGAATAGGTTCCGGTCCGACCTCTCGGAGGCGCTGCATTCGTCTGCGGCAGCGCTGCACAAGGTTGGCGCGCTCGACAAGGCGACGATGAGAGACTTCGATGCCCGACATTTGGTTGTCGCCGACGAGCTGAAGCCTGCCCAGATCAAGAAGATCCGCGAGGCGAACAAGGTCAGCCAGCCCGTATTCGCCCGCTACCTCAATACGAGCGAAAGCACCGTCGAGAAATGGGAGAGCGGTGCCAAGCGACCGAGCGGCATGGCGCTAAAGTTGCTCACTGTTGTTCAAAAGCACGGATTGAAGATCCTGGGTTGAGTAAGGTCGTTCTACAGACCTGACCAGTGCTCAGGGTGAGCCAAGCGAAGGCGCATCGCGAATCAGCGGCATGCCTAACATGGGCTCTCGCGACGAGAAGCTGCCCGTCTGACATCGTATTCGGAGCGTACATCGATGGCTCGTCTGACTGACCGAGATCAATTTGATCTTCTGCTGCCGGAAGATGCGTATCGTGCCGAGCTATTGGGCCAGCTCGACCGCGTCTGCCCGAGCGGATCGATCTATCATGTGTTGAAATTGATCCCCGAGCAGTGCGAAGACGTCTACACGATCCTCGTCGACGACCACACCGTCGCAAGCTTCGACGTGCCCCGTGGGGGGCGGCCGATGGCTTTGACGGCGGTAGAGATTCAGAGCTTCGCGGACTATCGAAACCAGATCGGCCAAGGTAAGGAGCGCATCAAGCTGCAACGCGCAGCCCAGCACGCCCGAGAGATGATCGACAAAGGGAGAGCGTAGGGTGGGCAAAGCCGGGCCTGCGCGTCGCGCGGGAGCGGCGTGCCCACCGCATGCTTTCTCGGCGTGAAACGGTGGGCACGCGCTGCCTCCGGCGTCGCTTTGCCCACCCTACGGCACGGTTGCATGCGCATCGGCGGACCACGCTTCCGTCTTCCGCATCAACTGCCCGTCACCGCCACCACCCGCCTTCGCTCATTGGCATGCTCGTTGTCGTATTTGACGCGGGCGCGCTGCTCGGGGGTGACGCAGACGATGTCGCCGGCATAGGCCTCGCGCCAGACATAGCCGGGGATGCAGGCCTTGGGGCCGTTGCTGCGGTCGGCGTAGTTGATGCGGTTGGGCGCCTGGCGATTGTCGTTCGCGGCGCGGCTGCGCTGATCATAGGTCACGCAGGTGCGGTCGCCGGGATAGGCCTGGCGCCAGACGAAGCCGGCCTTGCAGCCGTCCGGCGGATAGAGGCGGCCCGCCTGGGTGTGGGTCATCCCGCTCAGCACGGACATCGACAGCAGCATGACAACCAAGACGATGTTGGTGGTGCCGAAACGTCCCATGGGTCCCTCCGTGAGTACAACGCATGCGGCCGGTGATTGCCGCTCAGCCGGGGCTGTCGCTGCGCGCGGCTCGACAGCGCCGCCGTCAGCGATACGCTCACGTTTAGAAATCGCGGGCTGCGCCGACCGTGACGCGGATCACGCAATGGGGTGAGGCCGCGTTTGATCCCTCGAACGCCGGAGCCAACAACAGCAACTCATGCGGGGCGAGGCACGGCGGTTGTGCGGCGGCCGGCGCACCCGCGCCGATTCAATGCCGCCGCGCAGTCCTACTTCGGACTTAAAAACTTTCGATAACGACTCGCATCTGGTGGGGTGCGGGGAGTGGTGTCATGGCGTTCACTGGGCTGCGGTCGGTCGTCCTGTGTCTCGGACTACTCACCTTGCCCGCGCTCGCGGCCGACAAGTCGGTGACGCCGTATCTCTCCGTGGTGCCGGAGAAGCCGAGCCTGCTGCAGCGGCTGGCGTCGGCGCTGCGACCCAAGCCGGTGCGGACGGCCGAGCCCGCACACAAGGCCGCGCCTCGTCATGTCGCCAGCGTGGCCAAGAAGAGCAAGGCTCCGCCTGCCGCTGCGGCGGCGGAGACGCCGGCGTTGTCCACGACCGTCGGCGCGGCGATGACCTCTCCAGCGCAACTCTCCGAGGCCGACCTCGCCGCCAAGGGCCTCGCGCTGTTCAACGATGCGAGCCTGTCGGGCGGCAGCAAGGCGTCCTGCGCCACCTGTCACTTCTCGACCGGCCACACCAACAACAAGACCTATGTCGGCCTCGACGTGGTTGCGGACGGCGATCCCAACGGCCGCAACACGCCGACCCTGTGGGGAGTCGGCGAACGCTCGGTGTTCGGCTGGCAGGGCCAGGCCGCGACGCTCGAGGACAGCATCCGCGGCATCATCGTCAACCGCATGAAGGGGCCGGAGCCGTCGAAGGAAACCCTGGCGGCGCTCATCGCCTATGTGAAGACGCTGAACTATCCGGCGAACTGGCAGGTCAGGGAGGACGGCACGCCGCGCGAGGATGCCAGCCCAGCGGTGAAGCGCGGCTTCGAGCTCTATGTCGGCGACGGCGGCTGCGGCACCTGCCATCAGCTCCCGAGCTTCGACAAGAAGAGCAAGGACGACATCGGCACCGGCGGCAAGTTCAAGGTGCCGACCCTGCACGCGGCCGCATCGACCGCGCCGTATTTCCATGACGGCCGCACGGCCTCGCTGCGCGACGCGGTGAAGCTGATGTGGGAGTTCTACGCCAAGAAGATGGAATCGCGGCTGCCGACCGAGGCCGAGCTCGATGATCTCACGGCGTATGTGGGGGCGCTGTGACGCGCGTTAGAGCGGTCTCATTCGCAACTCGACCCGCGCGAACCCTCAACCCTCTCCCTGAGGAGCCCGCCCTGAGGCGGGCGTCTCGAAGGGCGAGGCCCCGATGCGGGCCTCATGGTTCTCAAGGCGATGCGGGAGCATCGCCTGAACGCGCCGCCTTGGGCAGCTGTCGCGGAGAGGCTGCGGAGTAAGGCGCTCCTCACCATGAGGGGCAACAGCGGCCTTCGCCTCAGATATTCGCGCCGAGATCGGCGATGTCGTCGAACAGCACGCCAGTCCGGGAGAGCAGCGCTTCGAGCTCGTCGGTGGCGTCGGCGATGCCGCGGGTGGCGGTGTCGAGCACGAGCTCGGCGTCCAGCGGCGGCTCGTAGTCGTTGCCGATGCCGGTGAAGTTCGACAGCGCGCCGGCGCGGGCCTTGGCATAGTGGCCCTTGGGATCGCGGCTCTCGCAGATCTCGGCCGCCGTGGCGACGTAGACCTCGCGGAACAGGTCGCCGGCGATGCGCCGGGCGGCGGCGCGGTCCTCGCGCGCGGGCGACACCGCGGCGACGATCGCGATGTGGCCGTTGCGGGCGAGATGGGTCGCGACCTCGGCAAGGCGGCGGATATTCTCGGCGCGATCCTCCGGCGTGAAGCCGAGATCCTTGTTGAGGCCGGCGCGCACGGTGTCGCCGTCGAGCAGCACGGGCGCGCCGCCGCGGCCGAACAGCCGCCGCTCCAGCGCGCGGGCAAGCGTCGACTTGCCGGCGCCGGGCAGGCCGGTCATCCAGACGACAGCGCCCTTGTGGCGGTAGCGGTCGGCACGCTCCTGCGGCTGCAGCGCCGATTCCACCGGAATGATATCGACCGGTGCTGCGCGCTTGCCCGCTGCGATCGACAGCACGAGACCACCGCCGGCGATCCGGCCCTGCACCTCGATGACGAGGCGGCCGGTGCGCGGATTTTCGGTGTAGGGATCGACGGCGACCGGCTGGGTCAGCGCGATCTCGATCTCGCCGACATGGTTGCGCGCGATCGCGTTGTTTTCCTCGTTCGAAAGCGAGCCGGGGTCGACCGCCTTCTCGATTGCGACCACGCTGCCGCGCGCTTCGCGGGTGCCGAGCCGCACCAGGATGTTGTCGCCCTTGGAAAGCGGCTGGTCGTGCAGCCAGAAGATGCGGGCATGCAGCCGGCGCGCCGCCTGCGGCTCGCGGCCGACATGGGCGATGATATCGCCGCGCTCGATGAACAGCTCGCGGTCGAGCGTGATGCCGACCGAGCGGCCCGCGCCTTGCGCTGATGTCACCGGCGTCTGCGGCCAGCCTTCAACGGTCTTGATCTTCGCGATCTTGCCGGCCGGCATGATCACGATCTCGTCGCCGGTGCGCAGCTCACCGGCCTCGACGCGGCCGGCGACGATGCGGCGGTCGTCGAACTTGTAGATCGCCTGTACCGGCAGGCGCAGCGGCAGGCTCGACAGCGGCTTCGCCGGCTCCAGGCCGTCGAGCGCCTCGACCACGGTCGGGCCCTTGTACCAGCCGATCCGCGAGGTCAGCTCGGCAACACCGTCACCGTCGCGCGCGGAGATCGGGATCACGGCGACCGGCTTGACGCCGAGGCCCTGGAGATGCGCCGAGATCTCGGCCTTGATGTCGTTGAAACGCGCTTCGCCGAAATCGACGCGGTCCATCTTGTTGACGACGACCGCCACCTGCTTCACGCCGAGCAGATGCAAGAGATAGCCGTGGCGGCGGGTCTGGTCGCGGACGCCTTCGAGCGCGTCGATGATCAGCACCGCGCCGTCCGCCTGCGAGGCGCCGGTGATCATGTTGCGCAGGAACTCGGCGTGGCCGGGCGCGTCGATCAGCACGACCTCGCGCGCATTGGTGCGGAAGCGGATCTGGGTGGTGTCGATGGTGATGCCCTGGTCGCGCTCGGTCTGCAGCGCGTCGAGCAGGAACGACCATTCGAACGGCATGCCGCGGCGGGCGGAGACCGCCTGCAGCATTTCCAGCTTGCCGTCCGGCAGGCTGCCGGTCTCATGCAGCAGGCGGCCGACCAGGGTCGACTTGCCGTGATCGACATGGCCGACGATCACGATTGAGACCTGCGGGCGGCTGGTGCCGTTCGGCGTGGCGGGGGCGGCGGCCGGGACTCTCATGTTCATGACCTCGCGCTCCGCTCTAGAGATAGCCGGCGACGCGCAGACGCTCGAAGGCGTCCTCGGTCTCATGGTCGAGCGCGCGGCCCGCGCGCTCCGGCACTTTGGTGCTTTCGAGCTCGGCGAGAATCTCCGCGATGTTCGAGGCGTTGGAGGCGACGGGGAAGGTGATGTCCTGGTCGCCGAGCGAGCGATAGCGCTTGCCGTTCTTGGACAGATACAGCGGGATGATCGGAATGTTCTCGCGCGCGGTGTAGGCCCAGATGTCGGCCTCGGTCCAATGCAGGATCGGATGGATGCGCAAATGCGCGCCCTGCGGCGGCGAGGCGTTGAAATGGTCCCAGAACTCCGGTGGCTGGTCGCGCACGTCCCAATTGCCCTCGGCGCCGCGCGGCGAGAACACGCGCTCCTTGGCGCGGGTCGCCTCCTCGTCGCGGCGGATGCCGGCGATCAGGCCGTCAAAACCGTGCTTGGCGAGCGCCATCTTCAGGCCCTCGGTCTTGCGCGCGGCGGAGCGCGCGGCAGGCGGCAGGGTCGGATCGACGGCATCGATCGGCGGGCACGGTTCGACGCGGAGATCGAGGCTCCATTCCTGCGCGTAGGTGTCGCGGAAGGCGTACATCTCCGGAAACTTCTTGCCGGTATCGACATGCATCGCCGGAAACGGCACCCGGCCGAAGAAGGCCTTGCGCGCCAGCCAGATCATCACGTTGGAATCTTTTCCCAGCGACCACAGCAGCGCGAGCTTCTTCAGCCGTGCAAAGGCCTCGCGGAGAATGTAAATGCTCTGCGCCTCCAGCTGGTCGAGATGATCCATCGTCGGCGCGGCGCCGAGGACACGCGGCATGGAAGATGCTTGATCCAGCTCGGAAGAGGGCAACCGGTCTCTGGAAACGTCGTTGGTGAGAATGTGCATGCTGTCAGCCATCGCCTGCTTGGGAGAAAATTCTATGGCGAAGCCAAGAAATAATTTTCTCTTTACGTCCGCGCCGTGACACTTATATAGAAAATAATTCCAGTCAACCCCGAAGAGTCGAAGCCGAAGAACGCGATGCAATATCTGCCGGTGTTTCTCGATCTGAAGACCGGCCCCGTGCTGCTGATCGGCGCGGGCGAGCTCGTGCGCGCCAAGCTGAGAGTCTTGCTGTCCGCGGGGGCCCGCATCCGCTGGTTCGCGACCGATGGCGACTTCGATCTCGGCGGTCTGCACGACGATCATGGCCAGATCACGCGCGCCGAAGGTGACCCGCTGACGACGGATCTTTCGGGTGTCATCGCCGTGCTGTGCGCCGGCGCGGGCGACGTCGGCGTCGCGATGTCGGCGCGGGCGCGCAGCGTCGGCCTGCCGGTCAACGTGATGGATGACCTCGCGCATTCCAGCTTCATCTTTCCCGCGATTGTCGATCGCGGCGACGTCGTGGTGGCGATCGGCACCGGCGGCTCGTCGCCGGTGGTGGCGCGCCGCGTGCGCGAGCGCATCGAGGCGCTGCTGCCGGCGCGGATTGGCGAGCTCGCGGGCTTCATCGGCGACTTCCGCAAGATCATCAATCCGCTGATCGCCGAGATGCCGCTGCGCCGCCGCTTCTGGGAGCGCGTCGTCGACGGCCCGATCGGCGCGCTGGTTCTGGCTGGGCGCAAGCAGGAAGCCGAGGCGGCGCTGAACGGCATCACTGATCTCACCGCGTTCGCGGGCGCCGATCATGCCGGCCGCAGCGAGGGGCATGTGACCCTGGTCGGCGCCGGTCCCGGCGATCCCGATCTTCTCACGATCAAGGCGCTGCGCGCGCTGCAGGATGCCGACGTCGTGTTCTACGACGAGCTGGTGACGCCCGAAATTCTCGACCGCATCCGCCGCGACGCCTCGCGCGTGCCGGTCGGCCGCCGCGTCGGCAAGCCCGGCATCGGCCAGGACGCGGTGAACAAGCTGCTGATCGACGCCGCGCGGGAGGGCAAGCGCGCCGTGCGCCTGAAGGGCGGCGACGCTTACGTGTTCGGCCGCGGCGGCGAGGAAGTCGACGCGCTGCGCAACGCCGGCGTGTCCTACACGATCGTGCCCGGCATCACCGCCGGCATCGGCGCCGCCGCGCAGTTCGAGGTGCCCCTGACGTTCCGCAGCAAGGCGCTGCGCATCACCTTCCTCACCGCGCACAAGGAGCGCGATGCCGAGGCGGTCGACTGGTCGGTGCTGACCGACACCAAGATGACGGTGGTCGTCTACATGGGCATGACCGCGGCTCCGGCGGTGCGCTCCGGCCTGCTCGCCGCGGGACGCTCGCCGCAGACGCCGGTCGGCGTGTTCGCGCGCGTGACGCGGCCCGACGCGCAGGCTGCGGTCGGCACGCTCGATCAATTGCCGGATCTCGTCGCCAAGATCGATGGCGGCCCGGCCATCCTCATCATCGGTGACGTCGTGGCGCATTCGGCGCCGTGGCGTCAGCAGAATCTCAGTGGCGTGATTGCAAAACTCCTGGAACCCGTCTGAATGACCTCCCCGCTGCAACAGAAGATCAAGATCACCGGTCCCTCGATCGTCACCGCGAACCGCACGTGGGACGGCGCCGTCATCTACCGCACTGGCGCCAAAAGCTGGTCGGACGAGCTCAAGGACGCTGCCATCGTGCGCACCGCCGACGAGGCGCGCGCGCTGCTGACGGAGGCGGTCGCCGATGATCTCAACGCGATCGGCTCCTACATCGCTCCCGTCGAGGTCGCCGCCGACGGCGCGGTCAAGCCCGGCAACATGCGCGAACACATCCGGCTGACGGGCGCCACCATCGCGCTCCCGGCTCAAGCCTGAAGGCCTTCTCATGTATGCTTATGACGAAATCGACCGCACTTTGGTCAATGAGCGCGTCGCCGAATTCCGCGACCAGGTGAAGCGGCGGCTCTCGGGCGAACTGTCCGAGGACGAGTTCAAGATGCTGCGGTTGCAGAACGGCGTGTATCTCCAGCTGCACGCCTACATGTACCGCATCGCCATTCCCTACGGCACGCTGTCGTCGGACCAGCTGCGCCGGCTGGCGCATGTCGCGCGCCGCTACGACCGCGGCTATGGCCACTTCACGACCCGTCAGAACATCCAGTTCAACTGGATCAAGCTCGCCGAGCTGCCGGACGCGATGGCTGATCTCGCCGAAGTCGGCATCCAGTCGATGCAGACCTCCGGCAACAACATGCGCAACGTCACCTCGGACCAGTGGGCTGGCGTCGCGCCGGGCGAGGTCGAGGATCCCCGCATCTGGGCCGAGCTGCTGCGCCAGTTCACGACGCTTCACCCGGAATTCTCGTTCCTGCCGCGCAAGTTCAAGATCGCGATCACCGCGTCCGAGCATGATCGCGCCGCGATCAAGATCCACGACATCGGCCTGCGTCTGAAGAAGAACGAGCAGGGCGAGACCGGCTTCGAGGTGCTGGTCGGCGGCGGCTTGGGACGCTCGCCCTTCATCGCCAAGACCATCAAGCCGTTCGTGCACGGCCATGACATTCTCAGCTATGTCGAGGCGATCCTGCGCGTCTACAATCAGTACGGCCGCCGCGACAACATCTACAAGGCGCGCATCAAGATCCTGGTGCACGAGCTCGGCATCGAGAAGTTCGCCGCCGAGGTCGAGGAGGAGTGGCAGCAGATCCGCGACGGCGTGCTCAAGCTCGACCAGGGGATCATCGAGGACATCCGTTCGCGCTTCTTCTATCCGTCCTACGAGACGCTCCCGCACATGCCGGACGAGCTCAAGCAGGCCGCCGCTGATCCGAAGTTCGAGGCTTGGCGCAAGAACTCGGTGTTTCCGCACAAGGTGCAGGGCTATGCCATCGCCGTCGTGTCGTTGAAGCCGATCGGCAAGCCGCCGGGCGATGCGACCGCCGACCAGATGGATGCGCTCGCCGCCATCGCCGACAAATATTCGTTCGGCGAGATCCGCGTCGGCCATGAGCAGAATTTGGCGCTTCCGCATGTGCGCAAGCGCGATCTGCCGGCGGTGTGGAAGGCGCTCGAGGACGCCGGTCTCGCGATCCCCAACGTCAACCTCGTCTCCGACATCATCGCGTGCCCGGGGCTGGACTACTGCTCGCTGGCCAATGCGCGCTCGATCCCGATCGCGCAGGAGATCACGCGGCGCTTCGCCAACCACGACACCGCCAACCTGATCGGCCGGCTGCACATCAACATCTCCGGCTGCATCAATGCCTGCGGCCATCATCACGTCGGCCACATCGGCATCCTCGGCGTCGAGAAGAACAACGAGGAATTCTATCAGATCACGATCGGCGGCCGCGCCGACGAGGGCGCCGAACTCGGCACCCTGATCGGTCCCGCGGTGCCCTATGCCGAAGTTGCCGATGTCGTCGAGGACATCGTCGAAGCCTATCTAGCGCTGCGCGCGCGCCCCGAGGAGCTGTTCGTCGACACGGTGAAGCGGCTCGGGGTCGAACCATTCAGGGAGCGGGTTTATGCCACTCGTTAAGGGCGGACACATCGTTACGGACGAGTTCGTCCGCGTCACCGACGACGCCGAGTTACCGGCGCAAGGCGCGATCCTCGTCTCCGAGACGCGCTTTCTCGCCGGTCCCGATGCGCTCGTGAGCCGCGCCGGTGGCAAGCTCGGCGTGATCTGGCCGAACAATCGCGACGTCGACGATCTCGTGCCCTATCTCGACCGGCTCGCGCTGGTCGCGCTGGTGTTCCCGAGTTTTCGCGATGGCCGCGCCTATACGCAGGCGCGTCTCTTGCGCGAGCGCTACGGTTATCGCGGCGAGCTGCGCGCCACCGGCCAGGTGCTGCGCGATCAATTCGTGTTCATGCTGCGCGCCGGCTTCGACGCCTTCGACGTCAAGAAGCAGGCGGACGCCGAGGCCTTCACCGAGACCGTGAAGCGCTATTCGGTGTTCTACCAGCCGGCCGGCGACGGCCGGATCTCCGCGCTGCACCAGCGCCTGCAACTGCGCCATTCGGAGCGCGCCGGGCTGTGAGCACGCTGGCCGCATCATCCTTGAACGGAGAGAGGCCGGTTGCGGCGCTCGACGCCGCATTGCGCAATGCGACGCCGCACGAGGTGGTCGCTGCCGCGCTGCAAGAGATCGGCCGCGAGCGGCTTGCGGTGGTCTCCTCCTTCGGCTCGGAGTCGGCGGCCCTGCTGAAAGTGACCGCTGATGTCGATCCGGCCATTCCCGTCATCTTCCTCGATACCGGGCACATGTTCGCCGAGACGCTGGCCTATCGCGACCAACTGATCGAGATCCTCGGCCTCCGTGACGTCCGCTCGATCAAGCCCGATGCGGCCGCGCTGGCGCGCGAGGATGCCGACAGCGATCTGTGGTTCTCAGATCCCGATGCCTGCTGCCGCATCCGCAAAGTCGAGCCGCTGGCGCGCGCGCTGGCGCCGTTCGCGGCCTGGATCAATGGCCGCAAGCGTTTCCAGGGCGGCCTGCGCGCCGCGATTCCCGTCGTCGAGCAGGACGGCGCGCGGGTGAAGTTCAACCCGTTCGCCAACGCCAGCCGCGAGGACATCGCGGCGATCTATCAATCTGCCAACCTGCCGCAGCATCCCCTGGTCGCCGCCGGCTTCCGCTCGATCGGCTGCATGCCCTGCACCAGCCGTTCGGACACCGGCGAGGACGAGCGCGCCGGACGCTGGCGCGGCCGCGGCAAGACCGAATGCGGCATCCACACGGTCGCGACGTCGGCGGTCTCGTAACAATCGTTGCCCGTTGTTCGGCTGCGAGGACGACATTGTGTCACGGCAAAGAACGTCTATGCCAATGCCGGGCGCATCGTAAGCAAAATGCTGATGCTCGGCCGGAAACAAGAAAATCCGGTTCCGTTGACTCTGACGTACACATCCGGCGATCTGAGGTGCGTGCGCCTGCAACATCGCGGGCCTGGAAATGGAGAGCTTGGATGATGCGGCGTGTTCTGGCTGTGGTCGCGGGCCTCGCATGGGCGGGATCGGCCTATGCGGCTGACGTGAACCTGCTCAACGTGTCCTACGATCCGACGCGTGAGCTCTATGTCGAATTCAACAAGGCGTTTGCCGCGAGCTATCAGAAGGAAACCGGCAAGTCGGTCGAGATCAAGCAGTCGCATGGCGGCTCGGGCGCGCAGGCGCGCAGCGTGATCGATGGCCTGCAGGCCGACGTCGTCACTTTGGCGCTGGCCTACGACATCGACGCCATCGCCAACAAGGGACTGCTCGACAAGGAGTGGCAGAAGCGGCTGCCGCAGAACGCCTCGCCCTACACCTCGACCATCGTGTTCCTGGTGCGCAAGGGCAACCCGAAGGGCATCAAGGACTGGGACGATCTCCTGAAGTCCGGCGTCGACGTCATCACCCCGAACCCGAAGACCTCCGGCGGCGCGCGCTGGAACTATCTGGCCGCCTGGGGCTATGCGCTGAAGAAGACCGGCTCGGCCGACAAGGCCAAGCAGTTCGTGGCCGACCTCTATAAGCACGTTCCTGTGCTCGACACCGGTGCCCGGGGCGCCACCGTCACCTTCGTGGAACGCGGCGTCGGCGACGTGCTGCTGGCCTGGGAGAACGAAGCTTATCTGGCGCTGAAAGAGTTCGGTAAGGAAAAGTTCGAGATCATCTCGCCGTCGCTGTCGATCCTGGCAGAACCGCCAGTTGCCGTCGTCGACACGGTCGTGGCCAAGAAGGGCACGCAGGCGGCCGCCGAAGCCTATCTGAAGTACTGGTATACGAAGGACGGCCAGGAAATCGCCGCACGCAACTTCTATCGTCCGCGTGATTCCGACGTCGCCAAGAAGTACGCCGAGTCGTTTGCCAAGGTCGACCTGTTCACGATCGATGATGTGTTCGGCGGCTGGACCAAGGCTCAGAAGGAGCATTTCGGCGAAGGCGGGATTTTCGATCAGATCTACAAGAACTGATTGTCCGGTCGGACGTCAGAGCTGGAATGAGCCGGGTGGCTAATTGAGCGTACTTGCACCACGACGCAGCACCTTGCCGGGCTTCGGTCTCACCATGGGACTGACGCTGACCTGGCTGTCCCTGATCGTCCTCATTCCCCTCGCCGGGCTGTTCGTGCGCTCGACGGATCTCAGCCTGGCGCAGTTCTGGGACATCGTCACCAGCCGGCGCACGCTCAGCGCGCTGAAGATCTCGTTCGGGCTGTCGTTCGCGGCGGCCTGCGTCAATCTCGTGATGGGCACGATCGTGGTCTGGGCGCTGGTGCGCTACCGCTTCCCCGGCCGGCGGCTGTTCGACGCTATCGTCGACGTGCCGTTCGCGCTGCCGACGGCGGTCGCCGGCGTGGCGCTCACGGCGCTGTTCGCGCAGAAGGGCTGGCTCGGCGCGCCGCTGGCCGAGCTCGGCATCAAGGTGGCGTTCACGCCGCTCGGCATCTTCATCGCGATGATCTTCATCGGCATCCCCTTCGTGGTCCGCACCGTGCAGCCGGTGCTGATCGATCTGGATCCGGAGATTGAGGAGGCGGCGGCGAGCCTCGGCGCCAGCCGCTGGCACATCGTCACCAAGGTCATCCTGCCGAGCCTGACGCCGGCCTTGCTGACCGGATTCGCGCTCGCCTTCGCCCGCGCGGTCGGCGAGTACGGTTCCGTGATCTTCATCGCCGGCAACCTGCCGAACGTGTCCGAGATCGCGCCGCTTCTCATCGTCATCCGCCTGTCGGAGTTCCGCTATGCCGACGCCACGGCCATTGCAGTGGTCATGCTTGTGGTAGCATTCGTGATCATCTTTGCGGTGAATCGCCTGCAGCGCTGGGCCCAGGCCCAGGCGCCGTCAACGTGAGGGCCGCGGCATGAGCATCGAAATGACCCTGCAACAGACGCGCGACGCCACGGCAGCGCACAGCCATGCCGCAACGGCCGCCCGGCGCGATCCGCGCGCCGAGCCGCGCTTCGTGCGCATCGCGATCATCACGCTTGCTATCGGGTTCCTGTCGATCTTCGTCGTGCTGCCGCTGGTCGTCGTGTTCGTCGAGGCGTTCGGCAAGGGTATTACGGCCTATTTTTCCGCCCTGGCCGACCCCGAGGCCTGGTCCGCCATTCGCCTGACGCTGGGTGTCGCGGCGGTGTCGGTGGGCACCAACCTGGTGTTCGGCCTCGCCGCCGCCTGGGCGATCGCGAAGTTCGAGTTTCCCGGCAAGACCTTCCTGATCACCTTGATCGACCTGCCGTTCTCGGTCAGCCCCGTCATCTCCGGCCTGGTCTTCGTGCTGCTGTTCGGCGCGCAGGGCTTCTTCGGCCCCTGGCTGCAGAGCCATGGCCTGCAGATCCTGTTCGCCTTCCCCGGCATCACGCTCGCCACCATCTTTGTGACCTTCCCGTTCGTGGCGCGCGCGCTGATCCCGCTGATGCAGGAGCAGGGCACGCAGGAGGAGGAGGCGGCGATCTCGCTCGGTGCGTCGGGCCTGCAGACCTTCTTCCGCGTCACCCTGCCCAACATCAAATGGGGCGTGCTGTACGGCGTCCTGCTGTGCAACGCGCGCGCGATGGGCGAGTTCGGCGCGGTGTCGGTGGTGTCGGGCCACATCCGCGGCGAGACCAACACGATGCCGCTGCTGGTCGAGATCCTCTACAACGAATACCAGATGGTGGCCTCGTTCGCGATCGCCTCGCTGCTCGCCATGCTCGCGCTGATTACGCTGATCGCCAAGACCATTCTCGAACGCAATATCGACGAGGACATGCCTCATGACCATTGAAGCGAGGGGCGTCGTCAAGACCTTCGGCGCGTTCAAGGCGCTCGACGGGGTCGACTTGAAGGTCGCCAATGGCGAGCTGCTGGCGCTGCTCGGTCCGTCCGGCTCGGGCAAGACGACCTTGCTGCGCATCATCGCCGGTCTCGAATGGCCCGATGCCGGCGAGATCCTGTTCGACGGCGAGAACGCGCTGGATCGTGGCGCGCGCGAGCGTCATGTCGGCTTCGTGTTCCAGCACTACGCGCTGTTCCGGCACATGAGCGTGTTCGAGAACGTCGCCTTCGGCCTGCGCGTGCAGCCGCGCAGCATCCGCAAGAGCGAGGCGCAGATCCGCGCGCGCGTCAAGGAGCTGCTCGATCTCGTGCAGCTCGACTGGCTCGCCGACCGCTATCCGAGCCAGCTCTCCGGCGGCCAGCGCCAGCGCATTGCGCTGGCGCGCGCGCTCGCGATCGAGCCGCGCATCCTCTTGCTCGACGAGCCGTTCGGCGCGCTCGACGCCAAGGTGCGCAAGGAGCTGCGGCAATGGCTGCGCACCCTGCATCATTCGATCAACGTCACCTCGATCTTCGTCACGCACGATCAGGAGGAGGCGCTCGAGGTCGCGCATCGCGTCGTGGTGATGGACAAGGGCCGCATCGAGCAGGTCGGCTCGCCGAACGACGTCTATGACAGCCCCGCGACGGCCTTCGTGCACGGCTTCATCGGCGAGTCGATCATGCTGCCGGTCGAGGTCACCGGGGGCGCGGTGCATCTCAACGGCCGGCCGCTCGACATTGCCGCGGAGGGCGCCGCCGCGGGCGCCTCCACCTTGTTCGTGCGGCGTCACGACATGCTGATCGGCCCGGCGGACAGCGGCACCCTGCATGGCGCGGTGACCCACGTCCGCAGCTTCGGCCCGGTGCAACGCGCCGAGATCGCGCTGACCGAAGGCTCCACCATCGAGATCGATGCCCCCCGCGACCGCGAACTCCGCATCGGCGACCGCATCGGCCTGAAGCCGCGGCATTATCGGATCTTTGCTGGCGGGTAGGGCCGGTCGAGCTCGGCTTCTACCGGCAGGTCGTTAGTCCAAGTCTGCGAGAAAAACATTCGCTGTCGTCCCGGACAAGCCCGGCAACGCGTCAGCGTTGGCGGGCGCCGATCCGGGACCCATACTCCGTGACGTCTGTTTGAGGCAGGCTGGAGCGGCATCGCGTCTCGCCACATCCGCCGCGGCGTATGGGTCCCGGCTCGGAGGCCGGGACGACAGCGGGAATGTGGCGTCGTCTTTGGCTTGACCGAAGCGTGCTTATGGTTGACCAACCCTTACCCGGCCGAAACGGATGCAATTGCACCGATGGAACTTACCGTCGATTCACCTTTCAGCCACGGTTGATGTGCAACAACCCGCCTCTCGTCTTCGCATAGGGACCGGTTCATTGACGCGTCTGGCTATCGCTCTTCCCATCGCTTTCCTGCTCGCCGGCTGCGCGGCTGATACGCCGGCTGTCGTGCAGGCGCCGACCATGTACGCCGACATGGCGGTCGCGGGGGCGAGGCTCGATGCGGTCGCCGCGGCGACGATGATCTCACAATATCGTCAGAACAACGGGCTCGGCACCGTCGAGGTCGATCCCGAGCTGATGCGGCTTGCGGAGTCGCAGTCGCAGGCGATGGCCGACAAGAACAAGCTCGATCACGACGTGCGCGCGCCACTGGCCAAGCGCCTGACCGGCGCGGGCTATGATGCCGTCGTCGCGGTCGAGAACGTGTCGGCGGGCTATCATACCCTGGCGGAAGCCTTTTCTGGCTGGCGCGATTCGCCGCCTCACCGCGCCAACATGCTGAAGAACGGTGTCACAAAAATAGGCATCGCCGCGAGCTATGCTCCGAATACGAAATACAAGGTCTTCTGGACCATGATCCTCGCCGCTCCCGACGGCAAGAAGCCGTCCTGACAGGCACGCCGCTGCTCCCTGCATGGGCGGTGACCTGTCCGGTTTGGCCCCATGGCTGGCCGGAGGCGACCTATGCCGGAGGTTGATTTGACGTTATCAGCAAGTCACGCCACGCTGGCGCCACTGCTGATAACCGATCGATTGACATGAATCATCATTCGCTGCCGGCTCCGCCGACAACTCCCTCTGATGCCAAGCGCGTGCTCGTCCTGCAGGGCGGCGGCGCGCTCGGCTCCTATCAGGCCGGTGCCTATCAGGCGCTGTGCCATTTCGATTTCGAGCCCGAATGGGTCGCCGGCATCTCGATCGGCGCGATCAATTCCGCGATCATCGCCGGCAACGAGCGCGAGAAGCGCATCGAGCGCCTCAAGGAATTCTGGCACATGGTATCCTCGCCGGTGCCGTGGAAGCCGCTGCTCAACGGCGATCATCACCGCTCGGCCTTCAACGAGGCGAGCGCCGCGCTGATCGCGGCGTTCGGCGTGCCCGGCTTCTTCACGCCGCGTTTCCCACCGGCGCCGCTGTGGCCGGCCGGCACGCCGCAATCGGTGAGCTATTACGACACCGCGCCGCTGAAGAAGACGCTGGAGCGGCTGGTCGATTTCGATCGCATCAACGATTGCAGGACGCGGCTGTCGGTCGGCGCCGTCGGCGTCACCACCGGCAACTTCACCTATTTCGACAATGTCGAGTTCAAGAAGCAGGGCAAGCGCATCGGCCCGGAGCACATCATGGCTTCTGGCGCGCTGCCGCCGGGCTTCCCGCCGGTCGAGATCGACGGCGAGCACTACTGGGACGGCGGCATCGCCTCCAACACGCCGCTCGACTACGTGCTCGACATCGGGGCGGACCGTGATCTCTTGATCTTCCAGGTCGATCTGTTCTCCGCGCGCGGTGACCTGCCGCGCACCTTGTTGGAGGCCGCCGAACGCGAAAAGGACATCCGCTATTCCAGCCGGACGCGGATGAACACCGACAAGAACCGCATGATCCACAACACCCGCAAGGCGTTCCGCGAGCTCTATGCCAAGCTGCCTGACGAGCTGCGCAACGATCCGTCGCTGGAGATCCTGTGCAAGGCGGCGCAGGAGAACACGGTCACGGTCGTGCATCTGATCTATCGCAGCAAGAACTACGAGACGTCCTCCAAGGACTACGATTTTTCCCATGTCGCGATGGTCGAGCATTGGGAGGCGGGCGTGCGCGACGTGCATTCGTCGATGCGCCACAAGGACTGGCTGGAGCGGCCGCAGTCCGGCGAAACCATGGTGACCTACGATCTCACGCAGGACGGCAACCTTGCCGCCGCCAAGAAGGAGTGAAGTTATGACGACGAATTTGAAGGGCAAGACCGCGGTGGTCACCGGTTCGACCAGCGGCATCGGGCTTGCGATCGCCCGCGGTTTCGCAAGCGCCGGTGCCAACATCGTGCTCAACGGCTTCGGCGCTGCCGCCGATATCGAGAAGGAGCGCGCGGCGATCGAGAGCGAGTTCAAGGTGAAGGCCGTGCATTCGCCGGCCGACATGAGCAAGCCGGCCGAGATCGCCGGCATGATCGCGCTCGGCGAGAGCACGTTCGGCTCGGTCGATGTCCTCGTCAACAATGCCGGCATCCAGTTCGTCTCGCCGGTCGAGGAGTTTCCGCCGGAGAAGTGGGAGCAGATCATCGCGATCAACCTGTCCTCGGCGTTCTACGGCATTCACGCCGCCGTGCCCGGCATGAAGAAGCGCGGCTGGGGCCGCATCATCAACACGGCGTCCGCGCACTCGCTGGTCGCCTCGCCGTTCAAGTCGGCCTATGTCTCGGCCAAGCATGGCATCGCCGGTCTCACCAAGACGGTGGCGCTGGAGCTTGCGACCCACAAGATCACCTGCAACTGCATCTCGCCGGGCTATGTCTGGACGCCGCTGGTCGAGAAGCAGATCCCCGATACGATGAAGGCGCGCAACCTCACCAAGGAGCAGGTCATCAACGACGTGCTGCTGGCCGCGCAGCCGACCAAGGAGTTCGTCACCGTCGACCAGGTCGCCGCCCTCGCGCTGTTCCTGTGCAGCGACGAAGCCGCGCAGATCACCGGCACCAACCTGTCGATCGACGGCGGTTGGACCGCGGCGTAGCTTTGTTTGATGGGGGCGGAGCCTGCTTCACCCACACCGTCATCGTCCGCGCAGGCGGACGATCCAGTATTCCAGAGACGGCAGTGATCGATCGAGGGGCCGCGGCGTACTGGATTCCCCGCCTTCGCGGGGAATGACCGAGGGTGTTGGTGGGGGTCACCGCCTCACGCTCAGCAAGCAATTTCGCGCCGGAGCGGGTTTCGCTTCGGCGCGGGTCATTCTACAAGCGTGCGTTTCCACGACCAGCGCACGGACTTTTCATCTTGCTGACCACGATCATCGGCCTCGGCGCCGCCACCTGCACCACATGCTCGTTCCTGCCCCAGGTCATCAAGGCCTGGCGCTCGCGCTCGACCCATGACATCTCGATGGGCATGTTCGTGCTGCAGACCACCGGCAATTCGATGTGGCTGCTCTACGGCGCGCTGATCAGCGACCTGCCGCTGGTCGTCGCCAACGCCATCACGCTGGGCCTGGTCGCCGCGATCCTCGGCCTGAAGCTGCGCTACGGCTAGGGTCTCTCATCATGGCGTTCGATACCGTTCGACTGAGCAAGTTCCTGAGCCTGGTGTTGCGGCATCAGCCGGAGGCGATCGGCCTCGAGCTCGACGTCCAGGGCTGGACCGCCATCGACGATCTGATCGCGCGGGCGGCCGCGGCAGGAACCGCGTTCACCCGCGCCGAGCTGGACCGGGTGGTCGCGACCAGCGACAAGAAGCGCTTCACGATCTCGGAAGATGGGCTGCGTATCCGCGCGGCGCAGGGACATTCGGTGTCGGTCGAGCTTGGACTTGCGCCGAGCGAGCCGCCGGCCGTGCTGTTTCATGGGACTGCGACGCGCTTCGTCGAGTCGATCATGGCTCAGGGATTGAAGCCCCAGTCGCGCCAGCACGTGCATCTGTCGCTGGATGAGGCCGCCGCGCTCAATGTCGGCCGCCGTCACGGCAAGCCGGCCATCTTTCGCATCGATGCTGCGGCCATGCATCGCGCCGGCATCGCGTTCTATGTCGCCGACAATGGTGTCTGGCTCACCGATCACGTCCCGCCGGACTACCTGACCCTCAGCGCGCGGCCCTGAACGCGAGACGGCACAGCCCTCAGCTGCGGCGCGCGAACACGTTCGTGGTCGATGATGCGACGCTTTGCCCGGGCGGCAGCACGACCACGGTCGATCCGAGCTGCACGCGATTGTAGAGATCGGCGACGTCGATGTTGGTCATGCGGATGCAGCCGGACGAGATCGCCTGGCCGATATATTCGGGCTGATTGGTGCCGTGGATGCGGTACAGCGTGTCCTTGTTGCCCTCGTAGAGATAGATCGCGCGGGCACCGAGCGGATTGGCCGGGCCGCCGGCGACGCGCTTCGGATAGGGACCGAGCCGCGCCTGGATGTCGGCGGTCGGAACCCAGTCCGGCCATTCCGCGAGCTTGCCGACGGTGGCGACGCCGGAAAAGGCCTGCGCCTCCTCGCCGACGGCGACGCCGTAGCGCACCGCTTTGCGGTCGGGCAGCACGTAATAGAGGAAGCGCGCATCGGTATCGACGACGATCGTGCCCGGCTGTTCCTGCCGCGTGTATTCGACGATGTGGCGCTGGAACTGGTCGGGAATCTTCGCCTCGGCGTAGGGCGCACGCGCCAGCAGTTGCCGGTCGCGCGGCGTCAAGGCGGCATCGGTGGTCGGCGACAGCGTCGCCTCCATGCAGCCTGCCAACAGCAACGGTGCAGCCAGCACCATCGCGAGCCCCAGTCTCGACATCTCGATCTCCCCCAACGCGCGGTCGAATGATCTGCCCGGAACATCGCGCCAATATCAAGGCGTTGCATTCAACACTTGCGTGATCACCGCGTGAGGGCCGGGTGCTGATAACGCTCTTAGTTCTGCCGGAGAAGGGACAAGATGACGCAACGATCGTGCCGGCTGAGTTCCCTCACGCTGCCTTGCCGAAGGCGAGAACGTGCAGGCCAAGGCGCTGCTTGACGATGCGGAACAGCAGCACGGTCTCGAACGCCAGAGACAGCGAGGTCGCGGCGGCGGCACCATGGCCGCCGAACTGCGGCACCAGCAGGATGCACAGCACGAGATTCATGACGAAGGCCGCCGCATAGGCCATCGCGCAGGCGCGCTGCTGGCCCAGCATGTTCAGGAGCCGCTCGACCGGACCGATCGCAGCGCGCACGACAAGGCCGATCGCGGCGATGAACATGATGTCGTAGCCCGCGGTGAACTGCGCGCCGAACAGATAGAGCAGCGGCTTGCCGAGCGCGAGCAGCACCAGGGTCGCGGCCAGCGACGGCCAGAACGTCCATTTGATGGCGTAGGCGACATAGGCCGACAGCCGGGCTTTGTCGCCGAGTGCGTGGTATTCGGCGAAACGATGCGCCGTCGTCGCCGACATCGCATAGTGGATGAACGACACCAGCGCGAGCGTCTTGACGACCGCGAAATAGATGCCGACCTCCTCGGAGGAGCGGAACTGCTGCAGCACCAGCACGTCGGTGTAGGACAAGAGCAGATAGAAGCTCTCGACCAGGAGGATGGGCAGCGAGATCGCGAGCCAGCCTCGGAGGTCGTACTGCTTCGGTCCGCGTTCGATATGGCGATCGAGCCTGCGGTTCAGCACCCACATCTGGCCGAACATCGCGATCCACACCGCGGCGGCGCTCGCGGCCATCGCAGCGGTGGCGCCGAGGTCGAGGCCGAGCACGAAGGCGCCCGCGGTGAAGCCGATGATCAGGGTCTGGCGGATGATGAATTGCGGCATCAGGCCGAGCGTCATCCAGTCATGCGAGCGCGCGATGCCGTCCTGGGTGTTGGCAACGACGAAGGCCGGTAACGTCAGGCAGCCGATGTAGAGCGGCATGCGCTCGGCTGCCTCGATCCACGGCGACAGCAGCGCGACCAGGCCGGCGAGCAGCAGCGCGGCGGCGGTCGAGGTCGCCAAGGTCAGCCAGCGGCCGCCGGCGAGGAAGCCGCGCAGCAGCGCCTGCTGGTTCGACGTGCGGTAGTCGGGAATGATCTTCTGCGCGGAGGAGGCGATGCCGACATCGAGCATGCTGCCGAGCAGCAGCACCCAGGTCCAGACATAGACATAGGTGCCGTAGTCGGAGCCGCCCATCCAGCGCGCCAGCAGGATCTGGCTGAGATAGGCAAGGCCGGCGCTGAGTACGCGAATGATGAAGATGGTGCCGGCCAGCCGCCGCGTCAGCGACGCGTCGCCACTGCCGCCGAGCGCGGCCAGGCGCGCCTTCAGGCGGGCGACGAGGCCGGTCGATACGCGTTCGTTGCGGGCGTCCATCACGGCCACGGCGACCAGTCTCCACGGCCGCACCGATGGCGGCGATGGTGACCTTCCTATCAACGCATCGTTAAGAATCGGTTGGGCCCTCGGGCCAACGCGATGCGCCGCGGCGGCGCCGTCAGGGCAGGTTGAAGTTGAATTCGTAGGCCTTGTCGGGACCGACCAGCGTGAATTTCAGCGCGGCACCATCCGGCTTGACGCCCGGCGGGACGCCGTCGAGTTCGAACGCGAAGCGCTTGATGCCCGGTGCGCCGCTGTCGCGGACGACTGGGATCGGCAGCGCCCAGTCGGGCGTGGGGCCCTCGACATAGAGCTGAACGCCGCGTGGGTCGGGCACGGCGACGTCGACGATGACGTCCTTCTTGCCGTCGCGCTTGACGTCGCGGATCGTCAACGGAATGGGATCGCCGATATTGGCCGGCTTCGGCACGGTATCGAGGGCCGCAGACAACGAGGCATCCTCGGTACTGGCGACGCTGGTGAAGGCGAGCTCCGCCTTGGCCTCCACCGGAATGCAGATCTTCTCGCAGACCGCGTAGCTGATGTCGGCGCGCAACGTCATCGGCTTGTCCGCGCTCTTGGCGACGATGCGCAGCGGCAGCACGACCTGGTCGTGATAGCCGAGCGAGTGGCCGCCGGCGCCATCATCGAACTTGGTCGGCGCCGGCCACAGAACCGTCACTGCCTCGACGTTGTCCGACTTGGAAAAGTCGAACCGCGGCGGCACACCGGAATCGCCGGGCGTGCGCCAGTAGGTCTTCCATCCCGGCTGCAGTTGGATGGCGATGCCGCCGAGCATGACAGGGCCGCTGCGTGAGCCCGCAAGCAGGCGTACGGCGGAGTGGGTGTCGCGCTGCCAGGGCGAGGAGTCCTGCGCCTGCGCGCCGAACGCCAGGCAGGACGACAGGACGGAGACGATGAACAGTGTGGCGGAGTGGTGAGGAACCAAGGCGGACATGAGACGTCTTTAGAGTGAGCTTCAGGCGCAAACCATTGAATTGCTTGTGAGGTCGATTTCGTCGCGGTGCCCTGAACCTTGATTGACAGATGCGCATCCCAATATCAGGATATCAACGATCATGAGAGTCCTTGCGGATGAATCCTGAGGCAAAAAGGCTGGGCGACATTCGCCGCAAAGTGACCGGGATCGGGGATCACGCCTCGCAAGGTGGATATCTCGACGGCCAGCTGCTGGTCGCGATGCCCGTGATGGGCGATTCCCGCTTCGAGCGCTCGGTGATCTATCTGTGCGCGCACTCGGCCGAAGGCGCCATGGGTATCATGGTGAACCGGCCGGCGGGCAGCATCGATTTCCCGCAGCTCCTGATGCAACTCAATATCATCGAGAAGAGCGACCAGATCCATCTGCCGGACAGCGCCGAAACGATGAAGGTGCTGAGCGGTGGTCCGGTCGACACCGGACGCGGTTTCGTGCTGCATTCCAGCGACTACTTCATCGCCAACGCGACGCTGAAGATCAATGACGGCGTCTGCCTGACCACGACCATCGACATCCTCAAGGCGATCGCCAAAGGCAACGGCCCGAAGCACGCCATCCTCGCGCTCGGCTACGCCGGCTGGCGCGCCGGCCAGCTCGAGGAAGAGATCCAGGACAATGGCTGGCTGCATTGCGACGCCGATCCCGAGCTGATCTTCGGCGACAATGTCGAGAGCAAATACGATCTGGCACTGCGCAAGATCGGCATCGATCCGGGCATGCTGTCGAACGCCGCGGGGCACGCTTAGGCGGTGTGGCACCGCTCCTGCCGCTCTCGAAGTTCACAACAGGTTTGGTTAGAACCCGCTGTTCCTCCGGGTCGTCCCGGCCTCCGAGCCGGGACCCATACGCGGAGGCGGGTGTGGTGACGCACGGTGCCGATCGAGCGGACCTAACAATAGATGTCACGGAGTATGGGTCCCGGATCGGCGTCCGACAACGCTTGCGCGTTGCCGGACTTGTCCGGGACGACACCGGTGTTGTTGAGGCTCTGCGAACATCTCTCCATGACGTTAAGGCAGAGCTCCCGCGCCGAGCTACTCCGCAGCCTGCTGCGCGATCGTCGGCTCGGTGCCGGCCACCGTCGCGCGGCGCATGTCGCGGGGCTGGGACTGGTCGTAGCGGCGGACGCGGTGCATGGTCTGGCGATTGTCCCACATGATCAGATCGTGCAGCCGCCATGTATGGACATAGACGAACTCTGGCTGCGTGGCGTGCTCGGTGAGATCGCGGAGCAGCAGCCGTCCCTCGGGCATGCTCATGCCGATGACGGCGCCGGCATGCGATGACAGATACAGCGACTTGCGGCCATGCCCCGGATGCGTGCGCACCAGCCGCTGCTTCACTGGCTTGAACATCTCCTTCTCCTCCTCGGTGTAGTCGAGGAAGCCGAGCGAGCCGCGCGAATACATCAGCGAATGTTCGCAGACGAGATCCTCGATCTCCGCCTTGGTCTCCTTATCGAGCGCATCATAGGCCGCGCGCATGTCGGCGAACTCGGTGTTGCCGCCCTTCGGATTCACGACGCGCGCCGACAGGATCGAGTACTTCGCCGGGATCGGCCGGAACGAGCTGTCGGAATGCCACAGGCAGTTGCCGAGATTGAACAGATGCGTGCGATGATCCCGCGGCAGCGGCTTGCCGTCCTTGCCGAGATTGGAGACGTCGTTGAGGCCGGTCGAGAGTCGGTAGTCCTCCTTCTTCGTCACCGTGCCGCCGCGCGCCTGCTCGCGTTCGCCAAAGCTGAGCGCAAAGCGGAGCTGCTGTTCGTCGGTGATGTCCTGGTCATGGAGCACCAGCACCGCGTAGTGATCGATCGCGGCCTGCAACTGCGCGATCTCGTCGAGAGTGAGCGGCTGGCGCAGGTCGACGCCGGAGACCTCGCCGACGAAATGCGGATGCAGTTGCCGGATGGCGATGGCCATGGCGTCCTCCTTGCGTGTCCTCATGATGGCGAACTGACGTTCGCTTCTGATGCCTGAGGCTACGCCCGCGAGGTGCGAAGTCAATTCATAGGCCGCGCGCCGCCGCGCACGGCTGACATGCCGGACGGTCAGGGTCAGGCGTTGCGCGCCATCAGCCCGCCGTCGACCGGAATGACGGCGCCGGTGATGAACGAGGCGGCCGGCAGGCACAGGCTCAACGTCATGTGCGCGACTTCCTCGGGATCGCCATAGCGTCCGAGGGCGGTGCGGCGCCGCGCATAGATCGCCTTCTGCTCGTCGGGGATGCGCGCGGTCATCGCCGTCGTGATCGGTCCCGGGCAGACGCAATTCACGGTGATGCCGTCGCGCCCGAGCTCGACGGCGAGCGAGCGCGTCAACCCGGTCACGCCGGCCTTGGCGGCGGAATAGGCGCTGTGCATGGCGGTCGCGCCAAGCGCCTCGGTCGAGGCGATGTTGACGATGCGCGGGCTCGTCGAGCGCCGCAGATGCGGCAGCGCGGCACGGATGACGCGCTGCTGCGCGGTCAGCATCACTGCGAGTCCCCTGGCCCAGGCCTCGTCATAGCCGTCGTCGTCGATCGCGACGCGCACGGAAATGCCGGCATTGTTGATGATGATGTCGAGGCCGCCGAAATGCGCCGCGGCCTGGCCGACGACGGTCGTGATGGCCGTGGGATCGCTGAGATCGAGCCGCCAGACCTGCGCTGTTCCGCCCGATGTCGTGATGGCCTCGGCCACGGCGCGGGCGCCGTCCGCATCGACATCGGTGACGGCGACTTTCGCGCCCTCGTCGGCGAACACGCGCGCGGTCGCGCGGCCCATGCCCGAGGCCGCGCCGGTGATCAGCACGGTCAATCCCGCCACCGAGCGGCTGAGTTGCTTGTGGTCCTGCATATTTGCGGCTCACGGAAATATGCGCATCGCTTACGCGCTCTCGGCATTATCACTGATCGGGCGCATTCGGTAGGCACCGATCCGGCATGGCCGAATGCACGTTGCATCCGATCGGGATCGACACACTGGAGTGATCATGGCGTTCTCCAAGACATTCGCATGCATGGCTTTTGTGGTGGGACTCGTTGCGGGCACCACCGCGCATGCCGACAGCATCAATGCCGGCGGCCGCAAGCCGAGCGCGGTGCGGCCGTTCGACGCCAAGAGCATCGCCGAGTTCGACACACCCTGGGCGATCGCGTTTCTGCCCGATGGCCGCATGCTGATCACGGAGAAGCCGGGCCGGATGTTCCTGGTCACGCAGAGCGGCCAGAAGCGCGACATCGGCAACGTGCCCGCGGTCGCGGCGCGTGGTCAGAACGGGCTGCTGGACGTCGCCATCTCGCCAGGCTTCGCGACAAATTCGCAGGTCTACATCACCTACACCGAGCCGAGCGCCGAGGGTAGCCGGCTCGTCCTCACCCGTGCCGAGCTGTCGCTCGCGAATGATCGCGTGACGCTGAACGACCCCAAGGTCATCTGGCGTCAGACGCCGTCCGGCGGCGGCGGCCAGCCCGGCGGCATCATCGCATTCGATCCGCAAGGCACGCATCTGTTCCTGACCGTCGGCGATCGCATGCAGCCCACCAGCGCCCAGGACCCGCGCCAGGCGCGCGGCAAGGTGCTGCGGCTCAATCTCGACGGCTCGACGCCGTCGGACAATCCGCAGGCGGAGGACAAGGGTGTGCCAGCACAGACCTGGACCACCGGCCATCGCAATCCCTATGGCCTGGCCTTCGCGTCCGACGGGCGGCTCTGGCTGCACGAGATGGGGCCGCGCGGTGGCGACGAACTCAACCTGATCGTGCCGGGCAAGAACTATGGCTGGCCGTTGGTTTCGAACGGCGACAATTACGACGGCACGCCGATCCCGCGTCACGCGACGCGGCCGAATCTCGAGGCGCCACTGCTGTACTGGGATCCCGTGATCGCGCCGGCCGGGCTTGCCTTCTATGAGGGCGCGATGTTTCCGCAATGGAAAGGCTCGGCCTTGATTGGCGGTTTGCGGGCCCAGGCGCTGGTGCGCGTCGCATTCCGGCCCGACGGCCAGCCGGATGAGGCGGAGCGCTGGGACATGGGCAATCGCATTCGCGATGTCGCGGTCGCTCCCGATGGTGCGGTCTGGATCATCGAGGATGATTCACCGGGACGTCTGCTGCGCCTGACGCCGATGAAGTGACGCGCTGCCGCCCGCCGGAATTCGGAGGCGCTTGGCTTTTCGCCAGGCGTTGACAGCCTCAAGGCCTGTCCCCACACAGGCAGACCAACAACAACAAGGGGAGCAGGGAGATGAACGCGCTCGATTTCACGGGACGCTCGGTGCTGGTGGTCGGCGGCTCCAGCGGCATCGGCAACGGCATCGCGCAGGCTTTTCGCGCGCAGGGGGCGCAGGTCAATATTTGCGGCACGCGCGCGAGCGCGGCGGATTATTCCGCGGAGGAGGGCTCCGATCTCCAGGGTCTGACCTATCATCAGCTCGATGTGAGTTCGCCGAGCGCGATCGAGGCGTTCGCGCCGAAACTCGACCGTCTCGACGTGCTGGTCCTGGCGCAGGGCGCGGTGCTCTACCGGCGCGGCGAATTCGCGATGGACGGCTTCCGCAAGGTCGTCGAGGTCAACCTCATGAGCCTGATGGCGTGTGCGACGAAGTTTCACGGAGCGCTGCGCGACGCCAAGGGATCGCTGATCATCGTGTCGTCGACGGCGGCCTATCACTCGACCATGGGCAACCCGGCCTACAATGCCTCCAAGACCGGCGCGGTCGGACTGACGCGGACGCTGGCCGAGGCCTGGGCCGAGGACGGCATTCGCGTCAACGGCATCGCGCCCGGCCTGGTCGATACCAAGATGACCAAGGTGACCACGGCCAATCCGCAGCGTCTCGAGGGCGCGCTGCAGCGCATCCCGCTGCGGCGGCTGGGCACGCCGCAGGACATGGCGGGCGCGGCCTTGTTCCTGGCATCTCCGCTGGCGTCCTACATCATCGGCCAGACGCTCGTGGTCGATGGCGGTCTGATTTTGTAGTCGTCCGGAACCTGCGCCGTGCTGGCCGGTTAGCAGGCCAGCAATCCCGCACAGCGCAGAGAAGGAGAGCGGCAATGGATCAGGATCGGCTGACCGGTACGGCCAAGGATGTCGCAGGCAAGGTTGAGGGCGGCATCGGCGAAATGCTGGGTGACAAGAGCACGCAGGCCTCGGGGCGGGCTCGTGAGGCGTCCGGCGTCGTGCAGAACATGTACGGCCAGGCCAAGGACGCCGCGCGCGAGGCCAGCGACGCTGCGATGGATTTCGCCAAGGACACCTTCGGCAACAGCACCGAGTCGCTGCGCGACGGCACCCAGGCGCTCACCAAGCGGGTTCAGGACAACCCGATGGGCGCGCTCCTGGTCGCCGGCGGCATCGGCTTCCTGCTGGCCATGCTGATGCGGCCGTCGAGCCGTCCGCAGCCCCAGCGCTGGCGCTACTGAGTTTCCGTAGAACCTTCAGGCGACGACAACCCCGTCGGCCCGCATTCGATCGCGAATGCGGGCCGATCCGTTATGTCCGGTCCGTTACGTCATGGCCTGCGGAACGTGCCGCCGACGCCGCCGGAGCTTGACGGACTCGCATCCCATTTCAGACTTCGACAACCACCGGCCTTTCCGTTCCCTCCCCCCTTGTGGGGGAGGGGCAGGGAGGGGGGTGGCTCAGGACGCCGTACGCGGCAGTCAGCCACCGCCAGCGCAACCGATGGCGCCAAGTCAGCGAGCAATGGGGCCAAGCGCGACGCAATGCTTGCAACGGACGGATTTGAAGTCATCGGAGGGTTTGGAGGGCGTGTTGATGCCGTCTGCCAAGCTCTCGTCGACTGCGCCCGCGGCGACCCCCCTCCCCAACCCTCCCCCACAAGGGGGGAGGGAGCGGAAAGACCGGTGCAAGCGGAGAAGATCGCTGAGGCAAAGGTCGTGGAGACTGCGCGATCAGCACGGGCGGCGGCGTCGCCGCCCGCGTCAGATCGCTCGGATGCAGCCATATCGCTGCACCGTCATGCGTCTCACCTGAATTGCATCGCCGCTACCGCGGCGGCGCCTCAAGCACCGCTGCCGCGCGGCCGACTGAGCCCGGCGGCCTTGGCGGCGCGTTCGGATTGCGCGCGGCCGGGGGCCTCGCCGGCTGCTGTTGCGGCTGGGGCGCGCCGAAGCCGAAAAAGTCGCGGATGCCGGGGTTAGGCTGCTGGGCCTGAGAGGGCTGCTGCTGGGCGGGCGGGGCCGGTGTCGTCAGGCGCTTCTGCCGTTGCTGTGCTGGAAGCTGGCCCGGGGCTGCCGGGGCGGCCTCGGTCGGAGACGTCGCGGCGACCGGCGTATCCGGCTTGGTGAGCTCCTTCGGCGGCTCCTTGGCCTGTTCGCGGCCGACCTCGCGGCGCGGCCAGACAAAATCGTCGGCGCGACCGGCCGGCGGGCTCAGCGCCTCGCCCTTGACCAGAGTCCGCGCAGCCAGGGCATCGACATTGGCCGGACGCGACCCGGGGCCGCCGAGCAACTGGTCGGTGCCGACCGAGGAGGCGACCAGCGGCAGGATCGGGCCGGCGACCGGCCGCGGCGCAGGCTGGCCCGGGACCGCATTGGCGTCGGGCGTCGCCGGCTCACTCGGCAGCTCCAACGGCGCGGAGCGTGCGGCGAGCAGGCGGTTGATCTCTCGCTCGGCATAGTGGGCGAGCTTGCGGGCGCCTGGCCTCGTGAAATAGACGCCATCATAGGAGCGCAGCTGGCGGATCTGGCCCTCGAAATCGGGGCCCTTCTGCAGGAAGCGGCCAGCCTCGTCGACGAAGCCGTCCCAGACGTCGACATAGGTGATGCCGGCCTTGCCGGCGGCATCGCGATAGAGCGAGTCGAGATAGAGCGTGTCGGCGGTGCCCTTGGGGCCGCGCACCGCGGGCAGACCGACCCAGAGCACCGGCACGCCCTTGCTCTTGGCGACCGCGATCATCTCCTCGATCTTCTTGGTGTAGAGTTCGGCCCAGCGCTCGTCGCGGAATTCGTACAGGCCGCCCGGCGCGCGCGCGGCCTTCTCCGGCGCGGCGACGGCCGGCGTGTCGTTGTCGGCCTCGTCCTGCGGCAGGTCGCTGTCAGCCGGCTTGTCGTCGGGCTTGGCGGCCGTGTCTGTCTTGCCGTCCGGTTTGGCCTCGCCGGGCTTGGTCTCGCCTGGCTTGCCTTTCGCGTCCTTCTTGGCCTTGTCGGCCGCCTTCTTGTCGTCGGGCTTGTCAGTCTTCTCCACCACCGGCTCGCGCAGCGAGATGCGGTCGTTGAGGCCGAGCATGATGACGATGGCGTCGGCGCGCTCGGTCGCCAGGATGCCCTTGGCGGCGGCGGCCCAGTCGGCGGGGTCACCCTTCGGCTGGTATTTGATCAGGCCGGAATTGGTCTTGATCTTGCGCGTGACACCCATGTCAGGCTGCTCGGAATAGGCGTCTTCGAGGCCGTAGGCGAGCCAGTCGGCCATGCCGTCGCCAAGCACCAGGACGTAGCGCTCCGGAGCGCTGTCGCGCTTCTCGGGTGGAGGCGCCTTGGAATAATCCTGCGTCACCTTCTTCGGCTGCTGCTGCGGGTAGGGCGCGAAGAAGTCGTTGCCGAACCAGCCACCGCCGCCCCCGCCACCGCGGGGCGCCGGCCGCGGCGAGGCGAACGGGTTGAAATTGAAGAACTGGGCCGAGGCCGGACCGGCAATGCCGACGAGCATGGCAATGACGACCGCCAACACCACCAGCGGGCCGGGCTCGTTCAACAGCTTGAGGAAGGACTTCAGCTTTGACATGCGCACCCGTCGCGCGGCGAAATCGTCGTAACCTTATAATAGGAGCCGAATCAGGCCGCAAACGGGCATTCACCGGATGGTGTTGATCGGCCCCGCGATTGCCCCGAAAGGTTACCGCTCAGGCCGAAAATGCGGGCTTTCAGCGCCCGCGCAGCCGGTCCAGCACCTCGGAGGTCGCAAAACCGTCCGCCGGGGCGCCGATCGAAGCCTGGAAGTTCCGCAGCGCTTCCCGGGTCTGGCCACCGAACTGGCCGTCTGGGGTTCCGCGGTAATATCCGCGGTCGGCCAGCAGCTGCTGCAGTTCCAGCCGCTCCGCCCGCGACAGCGTGCGTTCCTCGCGCGGCCAGGCCTGGACGAAGGCCGGCGCGCCGCGCAGCCGGTCGGCGAAATGGCCGATCGCCAGCGCATAGGCCTCGGCCGGGTTGTATTTCATGATGACGCGGAAGTTCTGCAGCATCAGGAAGCCGGGGCCCTGAGCGCCCGCCGGGGCCAGCAGGTAGGCCTTCTCGTTGGTCGCCGGGAACGGCTGGCCATTGGCGCGCTTGAGTCCGAGCTGCTCCCACTGGCCAAAACTCATGCTCTTGGCGCGGTCGGCGAGCATGTAGTTGAAACCCTGGGGAACCACGACCTCGTAGCCCCAGCTTTGGCCGCTCTGCCAGCCGTCCTTCTTGAGGTTGTTGGCGGTCGAGGCGATCAGGTCGGCGGGATTGTCGACGACGTCGCGGCGGCCGTCGCCATCGGCATCGACGGCGAAGCGCTTGAACGCGGTCGGCATGAACTGGGTCGGGCCGAAGGCGCCGGCCCAGGAGCCGCGCAACTGTTCGGGGCGGAGGTCGCCACGGTTGAGGATCTCCAGCGCCGAGAGGAACTCGTCCTTGAAATAGGCCTGGCGGCGGCCGATGCAGGCGAGCGTCGCGGTCGACTGCAGCACGCTGCGATCGCCGATCTGCGTCGAGTAGTTGGATTCGATGCCCCAGATCGAGGCGATGATGTAGCGGTCGACGCCATAGGCGCGCTCGGTGGCGTCGAACTGCGCCTTGTACTTCGCCAGCACCTCGCGGCCCTTGGCCAGGCGATTGTCGCTCACCAGGATGTCGAGATAGTCCCAGATCGACTTGGTGAATTCGGGCTGGGCGTCGAGCAGGTCCATGATGCGCAGGTCCGGCGACAGCCCTGCGGTGAAGCGCTGGAAATTGTCCTGGGTGATGTTGCGTCTTGCGGCATCTGGCCACATGCCGGCGACGCAGGCGTCGAAATTGCCGGCGGCGTCGCGGATCGCGGCCGCCGTCATCAGCGGATGGCCGGAGGCGCCGTCCTCGCCGCTCCAGGGCAGCGGGCCGTTGCCCGACGGTGTTTGGGCCGGCTGATTCGGGGCCGGATTGCCTTTGCTCAGCGTGCCCGTGAACAGGCTGTCGAGAAAGTTCAGCGGACCCCCGCTCGACTGCGCCGATGCGGAACCGGACACCGCCGCCAGCATGCCTGCCAGCACACCGGCTCTCATGATTCTCGCCATTTCGGCCCGTTCTGCCATGCGTCGATCCGTGCAGCGTCTGAAACAAGGCCTCCCAGGAGGCGCGTTGCTTCTTAACAGGAGATTAACAAGGTTGATGATTTCCGCAGCGAAATTTAGCCGTCGCACGCGGGTCGGCCGGAACCCTCGACCAACATCCGCCTTTGTTCTCGGCTGCAAACGAGCTACCAAGATGCGATCGATTTCGCATTCATATCGTCACAAGGTTTAATCTGTCGCCATGAAGATCCGCAAAGCCGTTTTTCCGGTCGCCGGCCTCGGTACCCGCGTCCTTCCCGCCACCAAGGCGATGCCGAAGGAGATGCTGACGATCGTCGACAAGCCGCTCATCCAGTATGTCTTCGATGAGGCCAAGGAAGCCGGCATCGAGCATTTCGTGTTCGTGACCGGACGCAACAAGACCTCGATCGAAGATCATTTCGACCGGATGTATGAGCTCGACGCGACGCTCGCGGCGCGCGGCAAGAAAACCGAAATCGATATCCTGGCGCGCGACCAGCCGGAGGCGGGCGCCGTCAGCTTCACCCGCCAGCAGGCGCCGCTCGGCCTCGGTCATGCCGTGTGGTGCGCGCGCGACATCGTCGGCGACGAGCCGTTCGCGGTGGTACTGCCAGACGAGCTGGTGCTCAACTCGCCCGGGTGCCTGGCTCAGATGATTGCTGCCGCCAGCAAGCTGCCCGAGAAGAGCAACGTGCTCGCCGTGCAGGAGGTGCCGGCCGACCAGACCCATCAATACGGCATCTGCGGCGTAGGCAAGCGCGACGGCAAGATCTTCGAGGTCGACGGCATGGTCGAGAAGCCGGCCAAGGGCACCGCGCCGTCGAACTTCTCGATCACCGGGCGCTACATCCTGCAGCCGGAGATCTTCAAGATCCTGGCGACGCAGGAGCGCGGCGCCGGCGGCGAGATCCAGCTGACCGACGCGATGATCGGCCTGTCGAAGACGCAGAAGTTCTACGGCGTCGATTTCGACGGCGAGCGGCATGATTGCGGTTCGAAGTCCGGCTTCCTGAAGGCCAACATCGCCTTCGCCATGGCGCGTTCCGACCTGCGCGACGGCCTGCGCGCCGACATGAAGAAGTATCTCGAAGGATAGCGCTAAGAGCTGGCGGCCTCACGCCGCCAGCGATGGCGGGACGGGCGTCGTCGCGAGTTGCGGCACGCTCGCCGTGGCGCAGCAGTTGCGGCCGGCCGCCTTGGCGGCATAGAGCGCGGTATCGGCGGCATGCAGCAGGCCGGTCCAGTGCGTCGTGCGAGACGGCGTGACGCTGGCGACGCCGATGCTGATCGACGTGTTGCAGGCATCGCCCGCCCACAGCGCGACCTTGCAGCGGATCGTCTCGGCGACATGCAGCGCATCGGCTTCCGCGGTCCCCGGCAGCAGCACCGCGAATTCCTCGCCGCCATAGCGCGCGGCGCAATCGCCGGCGCGACGCACCGAGTCGGAGATGCACACGGCGATGCCGACCAGGATCTGGTCGCCGGCTTGATGCCCGTGCGTGTCGTTGTAGCACTTGAAGTGATCGGCATCGATCATCAGAAGGGCCAGCGGCGCGCCGGCGCGATGGGCCCGCCGCCATTCGATCTCGATGGTCTCGTCGAACTTGCGCCGGTTCTTCAGCCCGGTCAGCGGGTCCGTGGTCGCGAGCTGCTCCAGCCGCCGCTCGACCTTGGCTCGGAGCTGGATTTCGCGCGCGGCGACCTGGGTTGCGGCGAGCACGAACACGATCAGCGCCAGCATCAGCGCGCCGATCTCCGCGGCCTCGTTGCGCCAGACCGCGTAGACGCTGTCCCAGGACCTCGAGGCGATCACCACCAGCGGCTCGGTGCCGTTGCGCCAGACCAAGAGCCGCGGCACGTCGTCCAAGGCGCCGGTGCTGCTGAGCCAGCCGGCCGGCTCGGTGAGCGCACGGGTCACCGCGGGCGCCCGGGCCAGGTTGCGGCCGATCGCGCCGGCGTCGAGCGGGGCCGTCACGATGACGGTGCCGTCGCGTCCGAGCACGGTCAGGCTGACGCCCGACGCGAGCGACAGGCGGCTGAACAGGTCGCGGAAATAAGTGAGGCGAATGGTGCCGGCGACGACGCCGAGAAAGCGCCCGTCGGGCGCGGAGATGCGCCGGCTCAGCACGATGGAATATTGCCCGCGGTCCTCGGCGGGCCGGCTGACCTGAAGGCCGGCGTCGTTGCGATCGCGGTGGACCTGGAAGAAGTCGGCGTCGCTGCGATCGTCAGGCGCCGGATCGAGCGTCGACGAGTCGATGGTCAGGCGTCCCTTGGCGTCGAATACCTTGATGGCCCCGAAATTCTTCGCGGAGGAGGCGCGGTCGAACAGGATGAGCTGGCGGACCGGCTTGCTGACCTCGTTGATTTCGGGCAGCAACATGTTGGCGGCGACAGCGCGTAAGGAGAGATCGTAGAGCTCGATGTTGCGGCTGATGTCGGCGCCGATGCCGGCGGCGAGATTCTCCAGCGATTGCCGGGCGCGCACCGCCTCGCCGCGGCGAAGGTCGATCATGACGCTGGCGCAGATGGCGGAGAAGCCGATGATGGTCGAGATGGAGCAGGTGATGAGCGTGCGCGCCGATAGCCGCCACGGCTGCTTTGCCCGGCCTGTTCGGCGCTGCAGTGGCATCGGTCCCACCCCCGTGGAGTCCCGTCCGTAGAGTAACGGGTCACCCGGGAGTAACGCATGTTAGGTTAACGAGGGGTTGCGACGGTCGCGCGGCCGCCGCGCCCGCTTCGGATGAAGATGGAATCGATAAGAATGGCGTCGAGAAGCATGGCGTCGAGAAGCATGGAGTCGAGACTTGCCGGACTATGATGCGCTGCGCGACTATCTCAAGCGGCAGACCCGCCCCGAGCTCGTGCTCAGCGTCGAGGAGATCGAGGAGCTGATCGGCGACAGTTTGCCGCGCGCGGCGCAGCGGGCGTCGTGGTGGGATAGTCTGCGCAGCCCGCAGGAGAAGATGCCACAGCGCGAAGCGTGTCTGGCGGCCGGCTATGTCGCCACCCGCATGCCTGACGGCAAGGGCGTCCGATTCCGCAGGCTGAAGGCCGAGCGCTAAGGAGATACCTTTTCTCGGTAACGTTTGGTCCCTATCGTGCGCGGGAACCGGCGACGCTGCGTCGGTTGAGCCGTCCGGCGCGATCGAGCGCCGGTGCTGTCGACGATCTGGAGAGACTGAAATGAACGAACAGGACCTGCGCCACGAGATTGCTGCGGTGAAGGCGGGGCGGCTGTCGCGCCGCGACTTCGTGCAGCGGATGCTCGCGCTCGGGCTGACCGCGCCGCTGGCCGGCATGATGCTGGCCCATTCGGGAGTGGCGATGGCGGCGCAGGAATTTCCCTACAAGCCGACCAAGGCCGGCGGCGGCGGGCCGCTGAAGATCCTGTTCTGGCAGGCACCCACGCTGTTGAACCCGCATTTCGCCATCGGCGCCAAGGATCAGGAAGCGGCGCGGGCGTTCTACGAGCCGCTGGCCGGATGGGATGCCGACGGCAATCTCGTGCCCGTTCTCGCGGCCGAGATCCCCAGCGTCGCGAAAGGCACGGTGGCCACGGACGGGACCTGGGTGATCTGGAAGCTCAAGTCCGGCGTCAAATGGCACGACGGCCAGCCGTTCACCGCCGACGACGTGATCTTCAACTGGCAGTTCGCCACCAATCCGGACACGTCGGCGGTCACCATCGCTGACTACAAGGAGATCAAGGAGATCGAGCGGATCGACGACCACACGGTTCGCCTCGTGTTCGCCAAGCCGACACCGCTATGGTTCACCGCCTTCGTCGGCGGCCGCGGCGCGATCATTCCGAAGCATCTGTTCGGCGACTATGTCGGCGCCAAGTCGCGCGAGGCGCCGAACAATCTCAAGCCCGTCGGCACCGGCGCCTATCTCTTCGTCGACTTCAAGCCGGGCGACATGCTGACCGCCAAGCTCAACCCGAACTATCACGTCGCCAACCGTCCGTACTTCGATACGCTGGAGATCAAGGGCGGCGGCGACGCCGTGTCGGCGGCGCGCGCGGTGCTGCAGACCGGGGAATACGACTACGCCTGGAATCTGCAGGTCGAGGACGAGATCCTGGTCAAGCTCGAGGCCGGCGGCACCGGCGTGGCCGAGATCGTGGCGACCGGCAATCTCGAATTCATCATGCTCAACGCCACCGACCCCAATGTCGAGGTCGACGGCGAGCGCGCGAGCCTCAAGACCAAGCATCCGCTGTTCTCCGATCCCGCGGTGCGCGAGGCGATCAACCTCTTGATCGACCGCGCCTCGATCCAGAAGTTCATCTACGGGCGCGGCGGCATCGCCACGGCGAACTGCGTCAACAATCCCGAGCGCTACCGTTCCAAGAACACCAGCTTCGAGTTCAACATCGAGAAGGCCAACCAGATCCTGGAGAACGCCGGCTGGAAGAAGGGCGCGAGCGGGCTGCGCGAGAAGGACGGCAAACAGCTCAAATTCGTGTTCCAGACCTCGACCAACGGGCCGCGGCAGAAGAACCAGGCGATCATCAAGCAGGCCTGCCAGAAGGCCGGCATCGAGATCGAGCTGAAATCGGTGGTGGGCTCGGTGTTCTTCTCCTCTGACGTCGCCAATCCCGACACCTACTCGCATTTCTATTGCGACATGGAGATGCTGATGATGACGATGTCGTCGCCGGAGCCGCAATCGTTCCTGAGCCAGTACGTCTCCTGGGAAGCGGCGAGCAAGGCCAACAAATGGCAGGGCCGCAACGTCTCGCGCTGGCAGAACAAGGAGTATGACGACCTCTACAACGAGCTGCTGCGTGAGCTCGACCCGGTGAAGCGCGCGGCGCTCTATATCAAGCTCAACGATCTGGTCTGCGCGGGCCGTCACGTGCTGCCTGAGCTCAACCGTCCGCGCGTCAGCGGCATCCGCAAGGGTCTGCAGACCCACTCCTCGGGCTGGGACAACGATCTCTGGCAGCTGCCGAACTGGTATCGCGAGAGCTGAGCACACGCGGCGATTGCAGCATCTGGCCTCGCTGGTGCAGCGCTACAGTTCCGCCGCGTAGTTCCATTTTCCGGGTGCTGTGCAGCGCAGATTGTCGCACCGCAAAGGTGCGACAATCGATCCTTTCCATCTTGCGAAATTGGCCCGGATTCTGCTTTGACAGTCGCTTCGAAGGCTGATCCAATTTTGTGCAGCTCCGCGCCGATGCATCGCGGGGCGCGTTTTTTTGGGCATCAGCACCAGCTTGGAGCCGATTGAATGAACGAGCGTGACCTCCGTAACCAGATCGCTGATGTCAAAGCGGGACGCCTGTCGCGGCGCGAATTTGTGCAGCGGATGATTGCCGTGGGGCTGACCGCGCCGATGGCCGGCGCCATGCTCTCCTATTCCGGCATCGCGGTGGCCGCCGACGCCATTCCCTACAAGCCGACCAAGGCCGGCGGCGGCGGTCCGCTCAAGCTTCTGCTGTGGCAGGCGCCGACCCTGCTCAACCCGCATTTCGCCATCGGCACCAAGGACCAGGAGGCCTGCCGCCTGTTCTACGAGCCGCTGGCGGGCTGGGACAAGGAAGGCAATCTCGTTCCGATTCTGGCGGCCGAAATCCCGAGCAAGGAGAACGGCGGTCTTGCCGCCGACGGTCTGTCCGTCACCTGGAAGCTGAAGCCCGGCGTGAAGTGGCACGACGGCAAGCCGTTCACGGCCGACGACGTGATCTTCAACTGGGAATACGCCAACAATCCCGAGACCTCGGCGGTCTCGATCGGCAGCTACAAGAACATCAAGGCGATCGAGAAGATCGACGACCTCACGGTGAAGCTGATCTTCCCGCAGCCGACGCCGTTCTGGGCCGACGGCTTCGTGGCGTCGTTCGGCTGCATCATTCCCAAGCATCACTTTGCGGACTACATCGGCAGCAAGTCGCGCGAGGCGCCGGCGAACCTGAAGCCGATCGGCACCGGCCCCTATATGTTCGTGGACTTCAAGCCGGGCGACACCGTCGCCGGCAAGCGCTTCCCGGACTATCACGTTCCGACGCAGCCTTATTTCGACACGGTCGAGATCAAGGGCGGCGGCGACGCGGTGTCGGCGGCGCGCGCGGTGCTGCAGACCGGCGAGTATGACTACGCCTACAATCTGCAGGTCGAGGACGAGATCCTTCAGAAGCTCGAGGCCGGCGGCCAGGGCAAGGCCGATCTCACGCTGACGGGCCACATCGAATATATCGGCCTCAACGTCACCGATCCCAACACCGAGGTCGATGGCGAGCGCGCCAGCCTCAAGACCAAGCATCCGCTGTTCTCCGATCCCGAGGTGCGCAAGGCGCTCAACCTGCTGATCGACCGCGCCTCGGTGCAGAAGTTCATCTATGGCCGCGCCGGCGTCGCGACGCCGAACTTCCTCAATAATCCCGAGCGCTTCCGCTCGAAGAACAATACGTTCGAGTTCTCGATCGAGAAGGCCAACCAGATCCTCGACGCGGCCGGCTGGAAGAAGGGCTCCTCCGGCATTCGCGAGAAGGACGGCAAGCCGCTCAAATTCGTGTTCCAGACCTCGATCAACGGCCCGCGCCAGAAGAACCAGGCGATCATCAAGCAGGCCTGTCAGAAGGCCGGCATCGACGTCGAGCTGAAGTCGGTCGTGGCCTCCGTGTTCTTCTCCTCTGATGTCGCCAACCCCGACACCTACTCGCATTTCTACTGCGACATGCAGATGTACCAGACGACGATGCCGCAGGCCGATCCGCAGTTCTTCATGAACCAGTTCACCTCGTGGGAGTGCGCCACCAAGGAGAACAAGTGGCAGGGCCGCAACGTCTGCCGCTGGCAGAACAAGGACTATGACGAGACCTACAAGCTGGCCCAGAGCGAGCTCGATCCCGTCAAGCGCGCCGCGCACTTCATCAAGCTCAACGACCTCGTCGTGCGCGACAACTACGTGCTGCCCGAGATCAACCGGCTCAACGTCATCGGCGTCAAGAACGGCATGGTCCTGTACAAGAGCGGCTGGGACAACGACCTCGCGTTCATCGCGACCTGGCATCGGGCGAGCTGACGCGCGGCCCGCATGACCAGCCAGACATCGTAGGGGTGGAGCGATGGGAAACTACCTTCTCAGGCGCCTCATCGTCGCTTTGCCGAGCCTGCTTGGCATCAGCCTCATCCTGTTCGTGCTGCTCGCGCTGGCGCCGGGCGACCCGTTCGGCGAGCTCGCGAGCAATCCGAACGTGCCGCCCGAGGTGCGCGAGGCCTTGCGCATCAAGTTCGGGATGAACGATCCCGTGCTGGTGCGCTACGTGCGCTGGCTGCTCGCCATGTTCCAGGGCGATTGGGGCTTCTCCTTCGCCAGCCGTGTCAATGTCGACACCTTGATTCTGCAGCGGATTCCGACCACGCTCTATGTGGTCGGCACCGCGCAGATCCTCGCGCTCGCGGTGGCGCTGCCGGTCGGCGTGCTGGCGGCGCGGCGGCCCTATTCGATCTTCGACCAGATCGCCAACACCTTCGCCTTCATCGGTTTCTCGCTGCCGACCTTCTTCACCGGCCTGCTGCTGATCCTGATCTTCAGCGTCAATCTCGGCTGGCTGCCGTTCGTCTATCGCGCCGATCTGCAGGCCACGGGATGGCAATGGTGGTGGGAGAGCATCAAGCAGGCGATCATGCCGATCACGGTGCTCGGCCTCTATCAGGCGGCGTCCTACACCCGGTACGTCCGCTCGGCCGTGCTCGACGTGATCAAGCTCGACTACGTCACGACCGCGCGCTCCAAGGGCCTCGACGAGCGCAAGGTCATCGTCAAGCACGTCGTGCGCAACGCGCTGATCCCGGTGGTCACGCTGGTGGCGCTGCAGATGCCGACGGTGTTCGGCGGAGCCATCGTCACCGAGCAGATCTTCCGCATTCCCGGCATCGGCTCGCTGCTGATCAGCGCGATCCTCGCCAATGATACGCCGGTCATCATGGCCGTGACCTTCGTGTTCGCCTGCCTCGTCGTCCTCTTCAACCTCATCGCAGACATCCTGTATGGCTGGCTTGACCCACGCATCTCCTTCCGTTGAGACGGCGCCGGTCGCCGCATCGCCCAAACGGCGGTTCTCGCCGGGCCGCGACGCGCTCCGCCGCTTCCTCCGTCACCGCCTCGCGGCGGCCAGCATTGTCGTGCTGCTGCTGCTCGCGCTGTCGATCGTGCTCGGCCCGTTCCTGTGGCGGATTCCGATCAACGAGATCGATTTCACCGCGCGCCTCGCACCGCCGTCCTGGGAGCATCCGTTCGGCACAGACGATCTCGGCCAGGATCTCCTGGCGCGCATGATCTATGGCGGCCGCATCTCGCTCGCCGTCGGCTTCGCGGCGATGGGCGTGGCGCTGCTGGTCGGCATCGTCGTCGGCGCACTCGCCGGCACCGCGAAGGGGCCGGTTGATGCCGCGCTGATGTGGCTGACAGACCTGTTCCTGTCGCTGCCGCAACTGCCGCTGCTGCTGCTGATCATCTATCTGTTCCGCGACTTCCTCAAAGGCTGGCTTGGCCCTGAAGGCGGCGTGTTCGTGCTGATCGTGCTCGTCATCGGCGGCTTCCGCTGGATGCCGGTGGCGCGCCTGGTACGCGCCCAGTTCCTGTCGCTGCGGGAAAAGGAATTCGTCGAGGCGGCGCGCGCGCTCGGCGCGTCGAATCTGCGTCTCATCGTCCGCCACATCCTGCCGAACGCGCTCGGGCCGGTGATCGTGGCCGGCACGATCGACGTGGCCGCCGCGATCATCGCGGAATCGACCTTGTCGTTCCTCGGCCTCGGCTTCCCGCCGGACATTCCGACCTGGGGCCGGCTGCTGTTCGACGCCAAGGATTATCTCGACATCGCGCCGCATTGGGCGCTGTTCGCCGGCGGCGCGATCTTCCTCACGGTCATCGCGATCAACTTCATCGGCGACGGCCTGCGCGATGCGCTCGATCCGCGGAAGGTGATGTGATGGACGCGCAAGTGCTCTCCAACGCCGCGCCGCTCCTCGAGATCAAGGGGCTCAAGACCTATTTCAACACCGACGACGGCCAGGTCCAGGCCGTCGACGGCGTCGACATCTCCATCAATCGTGGCGAGACGCTGTGCGTGGTCGGCGAGTCCGGCTCCGGCAAGACCGTCACCGCGATGTCGGTGCTGAAGCTGATCGCGATGCCGCCAGGGCGCATCGCCGGCGGTCAGATCCTGTGGCAGGGGCGGGACCTCGTCCCGCTGCCGACCTCCGAACTCAATCGCATCCGCGCCAGCGAGATCGCGATCGTGTTCCAGGAGCCGATGACCTCGCTCAACCCGGTCTATACCGTCGGCGACCAGATCGCCGAGGTGATCCGGCTGCATCAGGGCCTGTCGAAGAAGGCGGCGATGGATCGCGCGGCGGAGATGCTGGCGCTGGTGCAGATTCCCAATCCGCAGCGCCGCGTGCACGACTATCCGCATCACTTCTCCGGCGGCATGCGCCAGCGCGTGATGATCGCGATGGCGCTGTCGTGTAATCCAAAACTCCTGATCGCCGACGAGCCGACCACCGCGCTCGACGTGACGATCCAGGCCCAGATCCTCGACCTGCTGCTCGACATGAAGGAGCGGCTCGGCATGTCGATCATGCTGATCACGCATGCCATGGGCGTCGTGGCCGAGGTCGCCGAGCGCGTGGTCGTGATGTATGCGGGCCGCGTGGCCGAGGAGGCGCCGGTCGACCGGCTGTTCGCAAATCCCCGCCATCCCTACACCCAGGGCCTGATCCGTTCGATCCCGCGCATCGATCTCGCGGCGGTCAAGAAGAGCCGGCTGGAGAGCATTCCCGGCAGCGTGCCGAAGCTGGTCAATCCGCCGCAAGGCTGCCGCTTCGCATCGCGCTGCCGCTTCGTCATTCCCGAGTGCAAGCTTGCGCAGCCGCCGCTGCGCGAGATCGAGCCCGGCCACAAGGTGGCGTGCATCCGCGCCGAAGAGACGTTGTCGTGATGACCGAAGCTGTCACTGCTCCCGTTGCCGCATCGGCGCCGCTGCTCACAGTGCGCAACCTCACGAAGGCGTTCCCGATCAAGGGCGGGCTCTTGAAGCGCCAGATCGGCAGCGTCCGCGCGGTCGACGGCGTCAACTTCCACATCGAGCCGAGCGAGACATTCGGCCTGGTCGGCGAATCCGGCTGCGGCAAGTCGACCACCGGGCGCTGCGTGCTTCGGTTGATCGAGCCGAGCTCGGGCGAGTTGACCTTCGAGGGCAAGGACGTCATCTCGCTCTCGGGCGAGAGCCTGCGGGCGCTGCGCCGCGACATCCAGATCATCTTCCAGGACCCTTACGCCTCGCTCAACCCGCGCATGACCATCGGCGCCATCATCGGCGAGGCGCTGACGATCCACGGGCTGGCGTCCTCACGCCAGCAATACGAAGAGCGCATCGTTCATCTGCTGGAGACCGTCGGCCTGCAGGCCGATCACATGACGCGCTATCCGCACGAATTCTCCGGCGGCCAGCGCCAGCGCATCGGCATCGCGCGCGCCATCGCGGTCGAGCCGAAGCTGATCATCTGCGACGAGCCGGTGTCGGCGCTCGACGTCTCGATCCAGGCCCAGGTCATCAATCTGCTCGAGGATTTGCAGCAGAAGTTCGGCATCGCCTATCTGTTCGTCGCGCACGACCTCTCGGTGGTCGAGCACATCAGCCGCCGCGTCGCCGTGATGTATCTCGGCCGCATCGTCGAGACCGCGCCGTCACGCCAGCTCTATTCGACGCCGAAGCATCCCTACACCGAGGCGCTGCTGTCGGCGGTGCCGATCCCCGATCCGAGCGTGAAGCGCAAGCGCGTCCGTTTGAAGGGCGAGGTGCCGAGCCCGATCAATCCGCCGTCCGGCTGCCACTTCCACACCCGCTGCCCGATCGCCAAGGACGTCTGCAGCAAGGAAGTGCCGCCGCTCAAGGCCAGCGACGAGGGCCATCTCGTCGCCTGCCATTTCCGTTGAGCCAGAGGAACGAAGCGTTCCATTAATTCGCATTCTCTTTCCGCGCCGTCATGGCCGGGCTTGTCCCGGCCATCCACGTCGGTCGGCATGTTGAGAACGACGTGGATGCCCGGGACAAGCCCGGGCATGACGGAGTAACTAGTTGGCAGGATTGCTCGTTGGTAAGGCTCCGCATTTCCATATGCGATAGCCCTCCCCTTCAGGGGAGGCTGGCACCGAGATCGCGGCGTTTGTCATCGCCTTGGCGTCACGCCGCCTGGCGTTCGGAGATGATGCCTGTCAGCCGCGCCGACTGCTCGGCGTTGAGCGTGAACTGCACCAGCGCGGTGCGATCGCCGACGCGGGTCACCGTGCCCGGCAGATCCGACACCATGCCCGTGATCGCAAGCGTCACCGGCGTGTTGACCGACAGCCGCACCGGGATCTGCTCGAGCAGCGCGCCGCCGAGCGACAGGTTCCGTACTGTGATGCCGATCGCCTCGCCATTCACCTGAAGCGTGCCGGGACGGTTGATGTTGAGCCGCGTCGACAGGCGGCGGTCGACATCGGAGGTCGAGGTCCGGATCACCCGGACCAGCTCGGTGCGCAGGCGCTGGACCTTTTCGGCGACGGTGCTCGATCCGTCGCGAATGTCGGTCGAACGACGGCCGGCCTCGCTGGCTTCGCGCGAGACCTCGGCGATCTGGCTGGCGACCTCGCGGGCCGCCGCCGAGGTCTCCTCGACGGTGCGCGAGATCTCCATGGTCACGCTGTTCTGCGCCTGGATGGCGTCGGCGATCCCGGACGACACCGCCTCGACGTTGCGGATGACCTCGCCGATCGCGCCGATCGAGGTCACCGACGCGCGTGTCGACTCCTGGATCTCGGCGATCTGCTGCGCGATCTCGCTGGTGGCCTTGGCGGTCTGCTCGGCGAGCGACTTCACCTCGGAGGCGACCACCGCGAAGCCACGCCCGGCGTCACCGGCGCGCGCCGCTTCGATCGTCGCGTTCAGCGCGAGCAGGTTGGTCTGCCCCGCGATCTCGCTGATCAGGCTGGTGACGGCTCCCACCTTGTCGGCGGCTTCCGACAGTTTGGCGATCGTCGCCTGCGCCTCGGACGAGGTCGCGACCGCCTTGCGGGTCAGCTCACGCGAGGAACTGACCTGGGCCGAGATTTGCGAGATCGAGGCCGCGAGTTGCGAGGACGCCTTGGCGACGGTCTGCGTGGTCGCGAGCGCCTGTTCGGCGGCAGCGGCGACGCTGCTCGAATTGCGCTCCAGCGTCAGTGCGCTCTCCGTCATCGATTTCGCGTTCTTGGCCATGTGGCCGGTGCCGTCGGCAACCTCGCCGACCGCCGTGCTCGCCGCCAGCTCGACCGCTTCGGCCATTTCCTGCAGCGCCTTGCTCTTGACGCGCTCGGCGACCTGGCGCTGCTCGTCCTCGAGCATCGCGGTCTGCCGTGCCTTTTCCTCCGTCTTCAGCCGGAACTGTTCGATCGAACGCGCCATGTCGCCGAGCTCATCGCTGCGATTGAGGCCCGGCAGCTTGATATCGAAATTGCCGTGACCCAGCTCGTTCAACGCAGCGCCCATCGAGGCCAATGCCGCGGACATCCGGCGGGCGATGATCAGCGTGATCGACCCGATGACCAGCATCACCAGCAAGGCCGTGATGAAGACGCCGCGCTTGCTCTCCCACATCTGCGCTTCGAGATCGTCGACATAGACACCGGTGCCGATGATCCAGCCCCACGGCTCGAAGCCGGCGACATAGGACATCTTCGGCTGCGGCGCGTCCTTGCCGGGCTTCGGCCACATGTAGTCGACGACGCCGGCGCCCTGGCGCTTGACGACATCGACCATCTCCATGAACAGCCGCTTGCCGGTCGGATCCTTGTTGTCGGCAAGGCTCTGCCCGTTCAGCTCCGGCTTGATCGGATGCATGACCATCTTCGGAGTCATGTCGTTGATCCAGAAGTAGTCGCCGCTGCCGTAGCGCAGCTTGCCGATCCGCTCCGCTGCCTTCTTCTGTGCAAGCTCGGGCGCCACCTTGTCGCGCGCGATCGCATCATGTTCCTCGCGGGCGATGCTGAGGGCGGTCTGCGTCAGATGGACCAGCTCGCTCTGCCGCTGCTCCTTCAGGGAGCTTTCGAGATTCTGCGTCTGCGTGGCCGCGAGCCCGAGGAGTCCACAAAAGGACAGGCCGATGATCGCGTAGATGCGAAGCGCAAGAGAGAAACGCGGCTGAGCCATGGAGATACCGGGGCGCGAGAGGAGGGCTGATTGCGAACGACTTTAAGGAATCGCGGTTGATGCCCGGTTAAGTGCGCATGGTAGCATCATGCCGAACGGAGGTTGTCCGGCACGTAGTTCTACGGAATTTCAGGCCGACCCGACGGGTTGCGGGATGGATGCGCGACGCGGCGCTGTTCTCTCAATTGGGCGTTGGCCTGATGACTTCGGGCGCGGCGTCGTCCTGCAGCCTTGCCACGAGATGAGCGCGGCGCGTCAGCACGGCGCGCTGATTGATATAACCCTTGTCGGTGATCTCGCCGGCATCGAGGGAGGGTGGCTCGGCCATCAGCAGCGCACGCGCGGCATAGCGTGACGAGCCGACTGCCTCGGCGCGTAGTTTGGCAAGCCCCTGTGCGACGGCTTCGCGCACCGACGCGTGTCCCAGGATATCGCCGGCTGTCGCGCTGTCTGTAAGGCCGGCGTGGGTACGACAGGCGGCGATGTTGGGCACGATCAGGAAATGGACTTCGTCGGTGCCGTGTCCGGCGATGACGATGTCCTGCGCCAGCGGCGCCAGTGCCGAGATGCCGGCGACACGCAGCGCGCCGACATTGACCCAGGTGCCGGAGCTGAGCTTGAAATCCTCGGTGATGCGGCCGTCGAAGAATAGGCCACGCTCGGGATGATCGGGATCGGCGAGCTTCACGGCATCGCCGATCTTGTAGAAGCCTTCTTCGTCGAAGGCGGCGGCGGTGATGTCCGGCGCCTTCCAATAGCCCGGCATGACGTTCGATCCGCGTATGCGGACCTCGAGCTTTTCGCCCGCCGGCATCAGCTTGAGTTCCGTGCCGGGGATCGGCACGCCGATATTGCCAGCGCGCTCGGCGAAGAAGTGGCAGTCGGTCGCGAGCGGCGAGGTCTCGGTGGCGCCCCAGGCCGAGACCAGCGGGGCGGGACGGCCGATCGTGGCCCGGCTCATCTCGTTGAGCGCGTCCCAGAGATTTTGCGGCAGCGCCGCCGCGGCATAGAGGATGCAGCGCACGCCGGAGAAGAATTTCTGCCGCAGCGTGTCGTCCGCCCTGAGCGCCGTGATCAGCATGTCGAAGCCGCGCGGAACGTTGAAGTAGATCGTCGGCACGATGCTGCGCAGATTCGCAAGCGAGGTCTCGAACAGGCCGGGCGCGGGCTTGCCGCCATCGATGTAGATCGAGCCGCCATGGGCGAGCACCAGGTTGAAGTTGTGGTTGGCGCCGAAGGTGTGGCTCCAGGGCAGCCAGTCGACGATGACAGGGCCGCCTTCGACCTCGCGCAGAAAGGTCCAGAGCTGGCCCTTGGCCTGCTGGCTCATCGTCAGCATCCGATGCGTGTTGATCACGGCTTTGGGCTGTCCGGTCGAACCCGAGGTGAACAGCAGCTTTGCGATCGTGTCGGGCGTCACCGCGGCAAAGGCGCTCTCCACCTCGGGGCCCGGCTTCGTCGCAAGCACGCTCTGCAACGCGACAGCGCTCGTCCCGCCGCCGCCGCCGGCGATGATCGGCGCGTGATGCAGGCCCTCGATGGCCGCCAGCGCGCGGGCAAACGGCTCGCGCTGCGCGACGAAGATGGCGCCGGGATCGAGCAGCCGGATCATCGCGCGCAGCTTCTCGTGATCCGTCGACATCAGCGAATAGGCCGGCGAGATCGCGCAGACGGGAATGCCGACATGCTGCGCGGCGAGCGCCAGCACGGCATGCGCGATGCTGTTGTCGGAGAGGATCGCGAGCGGACGGTCGGGGCCGAGCCCCTGCGTCAGCATCCAGGACGCGGCCGCGCGCACCTGCGTGAGCGTCTCGCCATAGGTGATCCAGGTCCAGCTGTCGCCGCGGCGCTCGGCCAGGAAGGTGCGGTCGGGATAATGGCGGCCCCAATGCTCCAGCCACTCGCCGGTGCAGCGCACCGTCGGCAGCAGCGGCATGCGCGAGCGCAAGATGATCGCGCCGTCGTCGCGTTTCAACGCCTCGATCGATGGCGCCGCGAACATCGCCGGTGCGGCGGCGCGGCGCGCTTCGGCTTCAGCCATGGCGCACCTCCGCGCGGCGGCCGGTCATCCATGGAGAGCGCGCGACGGCAAGGGGAGATGCGGCGCGGCCCCTGCCGCGATCAGCTGCATTGCGCCGCCGCATTGCCGTCGCAATGCAGGCAGCCGTCGCCATCGATGCCGGCATGACCGTTCCCCTCCCATCTGTATTTGTTGGACGCGAGACTAACAGAATAGTTGTGGTTTGCAATTATTGTGGATGTGACCAATTGCGGCGGCTTGTGCGCAAGAGTGCACCGGTCTACGCAGGAATGCCCCATGTCAGCGAGCCCCTGATGTCCAAGAGCGCGAGTGCCGGAGCGCACAAAGATGGAGCCAGGCAGGACTCCGAAATCCGTCTCGGTGAGCTCGAGAACCATCTCGGCTATTTCGTCCGCCGCCTGCAGCACTGGATCTTCCGCGACGTCAATGCAGCGCTGGCGGCGATCGACCTCGATGTGATCGGCTATTCGATCCTGGAGACGATCGCCGCCAACCGAGGCGCCACGCAGATCGCGATCGCGGGGGCGCTCGGCATCGAGCGCGCGCGCATGGTCGGGCTGCTCGACAGCCTGCAGCGGGCCGGACTGATCGTGCGCGAGCGCTCCGAGCACGACCGCCGGGCCCATGCGCTCGGCCTGACGCCGCACGGCCGCATGATGCTGAAGAAGGCCAATGCGGCCGTTGCCGCGCATGAGAAGCGGGTGGCGCGGCGGCTCGGCGCGGAGAACTACCGCCGCGCGCTGGCGGCACTGTCGCGGTTCGAAACCGACTAGACTCGTCGCGGATGGCACTGCCGTGAGCCTCCTGCCGCACCAGGACGCATCGGCCACACGCAGCCGGCACGCGAACGCGGTACTGCGGTAAGTCTACCTCAAGCAATCGAAAAGAAAAGATACATCCTGGGGATGTCGGGCGGCCGGACCTGTCTCGCGCCGGCCGCGGCCGATGAGCGGATTAGCTCGCCGCTTCCAGCCGCTCTTCCGTCAGCAGCCGCATGGCGGCGTCGGCGTCCATCGGCTCGCCGAAGGCGTAGCCCTGGGCGTATTCGCAACCGAGCTGGTAGAGCTCGACGGCATCGGAGTCCGACTCCGCGCCTTCCGCCACGACGTCCATGCCGAGATCGTGCGCCAGCGCGATGATCGACTTCAGGATCACCGGCCGGGTGCCGCGCGCGGTGGTGCGGACGAAGGACTGGTCGATCTTCAAGGTGTCGAACGGGAAACGCTGCAGATAGGCGAGCGACGAGTGGCCGGTGCCGAAATCGTCGATCGAGAGGCCGACGCCGAGCTCGCGGATGCGCGCCAGCATCTGCGCGGCGTGCTCGGGGTTCTCCATCACCAGTGACTCCGTCAGCTCGATCTTGAGCGAGCCGCGCGCCACCGATGAGCGCGCCAGCACCGAGCGGATGTCGTGGATCAGGTCGTGGCGGAGCAGCTGGCGCGACGAGACGTTGACGCTGGCAAAAATCGGTTCGCGCAGCCGCGTCGCGCGCTGCCATACCGAGAGCTGCCGCGCGGTCTGGTCGAGCACGAAGGTGCCGAGATCGACAATCAGGCCGATCTCCTCGGCGATGGTGATGAACTCGATCGGCGACATCCGGCCGAGCTTCGGATGATCCCAGCGCGCCAAAGCCTCGAAGCCGGCGATCGAGCGATCCTCGAGACGCACGATCGGCTGATACAGGATCGTGATCTCCTGGCGCTCGATCGAGCGGCGCAGCTCGCTCTCGAGCGTCAGCCGGTCGTTCTTGCGCGCGCGCATCGCCGGCTTGTAGACGTCGATGCGGTCGCCGCCGATGCGCTTGGAATGATACATCGCAAGCTCGGCATCCTTGATGATGTCCTCCGACAGTTGCGTCTGCGGATCGGACAAAGCGAGCCCGATCGAGGCGGTCAGGAAGATCTCGCGCTCATTGAAGGCGATCGGCGCGCGGATGGTCTTGCGGATGGTCTCGGCAAACGCCGTGATGCGGGCGGGGTCCTGCTCCGACAGCAGGATCAGGCCGAACTGATCGCCGGCGAGCCGCGCCAGCGTGTCCTGGGGCTTGAGGATGCGCGACAGCCGCCGCGCCAGGGTCAGCAGGATGGAGTCGCCGACCGCGATGCCGACGGAATCGTTGACCTGCTTGAAGCGGTCGAGATCGATCACCATCAGGGTCGGCCGCAGGGTCGGCATCGTCTTGGCGAAATTGGCCACCGCGGCGAGGCGGTCGATGAACAGCTTGCGGTTGGGCAGGCCGGTCAGATTGTCGTGGACGCTGTCGTGGAGCAGGCGCTCCTCGGCATTCTTGAACTCGGTCACGTCGGTCAGCGTGCCGACGACGCGCGACACCTCGCCGTCGGAGCCGACCACCGGGCGCGCCTTCAGCGCGAACCACATGAAATGACCGTCGGGCGTGCGCAGGCGGAAGTCCTGGACGAGGCGGCCGCGGCGCTGGTCGAGCACGCTGTCGAGCGCGGCGCGGAAGCGGTCCTGGTCGAGCGGATGCAGCACCTCGAGCCATTTGGCGGCCGGGCCTTCCAGCGTGCCGCGCTTCAGGCCGAGCAGGCTCTCGGTCTCGGGGCTGGTGAACACCTTGTCGGCGGAGACGTCCCAGTCCCAGATCAAATCGCCGGAACCGGCCAGCGCCAGCGCGCGGCGCTCGACGTCGGAGACGATGCCGGTGGTGGCGCCGCCGCCGGCGAAGGCGTGCTGCATCACGGTGAAGCCGATCAGCATCACGATCAGCACGAGGCCGCCGAGCAAAGCGGGGCCGACGATGTCGTTGGTGACCTGGCCCGCGACCGTCATGCCGGCGGCCGCAACCCAGACCGTCAGCAGGAACCAGGTCGGGATCAGCAGCACCGCGCGATCGAAGCCGTGGCTGGAGAGATAGACGATCAGCGCGAAGCCGAGCACGGCGATCAGGAGCAGCGACATCCGCGCGATGCCCGAGGCCACCGCCGGATCGAACAGCGCGACCGCGACCAGCGACCCTAAGAAGAACAGCCAGCCCAGCGTGATGTGCGAGTAGCGAACGTGCCAGCGCGAGAGGTTCAAATAGGCGAACAAAAACACCAGCAAGGTCGCGGCGAGGATCGCCTCGCCCGCCGCGCGCCAGACGCGCTCGGCATTGTTCGACATGTCCAGGACCTTGCCCCAGAAGCCGAAGTCGACGCCGATATAGACCAGCACCGCCCAGGCCAGCGCCGCGGCGGCTGGAAACATGATGCTGCCCTTGACCACGAACAGGATCGTCAGCACGAGGGCAAGAAGGCCGGAGATGCCGATCACGATGCCCTGGTACAAGGTGAACGAGTTGACCTTGTCCTTGTAGGCCTCGGGCTCCCACAGATAGAGCTGCGGCAGCTTGTCGGTGCGCAATTCGGCCACGAACGTCACGACCGAGCCGGGATCGAGCGTGACGCGGAAGACGTCGGCGGTCGGGCTCTCCTGCCGCTCCGGCAGGTCGCCGATCGAGGGCGTGATGGTGGCGATGCGCGACAGGCCGAGATCGGGCCAGAACACGCCGGAGCCGACCACGCGGTAATGCGGCGCCACGATCAGGCGGTCGAGCTGGTCGTCGGTATTGTTGGCGAGCGCGAACACGATCCAGTGCTGGCCGCCCTCGCGGGCGCGCACCTCGATGCGGCGGACGATGCCGTCGGTGCCCGGCGCGGTCGAGACCTGGATGCGGTCGTTTTCGCTGCGCTGATGATCGAGGATGCCGGTGAGGTCGATGGCAGGCGCGTCGCTGCGAACGCTGACGGCGTCAACGGCCCGCGCGGCGGTAACGGCACCACACATCACGAGACCCAGCGCCAGTGACGCAAGGCACCTGATCAGACGCAATGTCAAATCTCCGCGTTCGACACCAACTCAGAGCGCAACAAGCCAATTCGAAAGACGTCGTCGCAGGCGAATGGAGCCGTTCCAGGCACGGTTCAGATGTGCGCGATCATTGGCACGAAAGCGAGGAAAATCAAAGAGTTTCCAAACACGCTCTGTTTAGACCGCGCCTAGATTTCCAACACAATTTTGCCAATATGTTGGCTCGTCTCCATGCGTGCATGCGCTTTTGCTGCATCCACCAGTGGAAAGGTCGAGTCCATCAGCGGCCTGATGCGGCCTTCACGCAGGAACGGCATCACCTTGGCCTCGATCGCCGCCACCATTGCGGCCTTGTCGGCATTGCTGCGCGGCCGCAGGGTCGAGCCGGTGTGGGTGAGACGTTTCACCATCAACTTGACGAAGTTGACGGTCGCCTTGGGACTGCTGAGGAAGGCGATCTGCACGATCCGGCCGTCGGTCGCAGCCGCGTCGTAGTTGCGCTCGATGTAGTCGCCGCCGACCATATCGAGGATGACGTTGGCGCCCTTGCCACCGGTGGCTTCCTTGACCACGGCGACGAAGTCTTCCGTCTTGTAGTTGATGGCGCGGTCGGCGCCGAGCTTGACGCAGGCGTCCGCCTTGTCCTGCGATCCGACGGTGACCAGCACCTTGGCGCCGAACGCCTTGGCGAGCTGGATCGCCATCGTGCCGATGCCGGAGGAGCCGCCATGCACGAGCAGGGTCTCGCCGTCCTTCAGCGCGCCGCGCTCGAACACGTTGTGCCAGACCGTCATCAGGGTCTCGGGCAGGGCTCCGGCCTCCAGAATCGACAGCGCCGGCGGTACCGCCATGGCCTGAGCGTCCTGCGCGATGCAATATTCAGCGTAGCCGCCGCCGGCGACCAGCGACATCACGGTGTCGCCGAGCTTGTGCCGGACGGCGCCCTCGCCGAGCGCCACCACCTCACCGGCGACCTCCAGGCCCGGCAGGTCGCTGGCGCCGGGCGGCGGCGGGTAGCTGCCGGAGCGCTGCGCGACGTCGGGCCGGTTCACGCCGGCGGCCTTCACCTTGATCAGGATCTCGCCGGGACCGGGCTTCGGAACCGGCCGCGTCTCCGGCTTCAGCACCTCGGGTCCGCCGGGCTGGCTGATGGCGACCACGGTCATTTGCGCAGGCAGCTGTTCCATGAGAAATCCTCGGCAGGCGATGAAGAGGGTGCTGCGGCGTGCTTAAGCCAGCCGAGGCATGGCTGGCAACCGGGAGAGGACCAGATGGCAAATGACGATGACGACCGGCCGAAAAAGGCCGTTTCGCACGAGATCGGGCAGGATCTGTCGATGCTCTCGGTCGAGGAACTGACCAGCCGGGTGGCGCTGCTGCGCGGGGAGATCGAACGGATCGAGCAGGCGGTCGCCAGGAAGCGTGCCTCGCGCGACGCAGCCGCCAGCATCTTCAAATCGTAAGGCAGTCGCCACGTAGAAACACGGTCGGCCAGTGGCCGACATGGCTAACGAAGTTTGAAAAATTTTCGCCATTTACGGTTGATTAAGCTTTCGGGTTTACAACCGGAACTGTCCTCGTTTGGACACCGAGTGGCTCCTGTCCACTCTGTTTGACGCCTCCCTGTTATCAACTTCAAAGCCGCCGGCAACGGCGGCTCTTTTTTTGCGCGCTCGCGATCGGCCCGTCGCGGATGCTCGGCCGGCGCGCGTGGAACGATGCCCAGACGCCGTGCTTGAAGAACGTCGCTTGGGCGAGCCGCGGCAAGGACCGAGCTAACAATCCTGTGCAGCGCAATGTGGATGATGAGGATCGTCCGGTTACCGCAAACTATTGCCGCGATCATGTCTGCTAATAGCGCAAGCGCAGCAAATCGGCCTGATCAGCCGCATCACAGCTGCAAGTGGTACGAGGGCACGGCATGTCCCACGCCGTGGAAACCATAAACGGCGTTGCTGCTGGACTCTCGAAAGCGGCCGCGCAATGATTTGTTCATCATACCGGCGCGGTTGCCGGATTGCGTAACCAGTCGCGTTTAAGAGGCGTTAACCATGTCGGACCGTTTGCTGGGCGATGGCGCTCTTGTTCAGTTCAATGAGCGGCTCACCAACTCAGCTGCATTCGGCGCGCTGTTCCGGGAAGGCATGGATCTGGTCGAGGAGACCGCTGCCTATCTCGACGGTGACGGCCGCAACGAGGCCAAGGCGCTCGACCGCGCCGTCAGCCTGACCTACGCGACGGAGAGCATGCGGCTCACCACGCGGCTGATGCAACTCGCTTCATGGCTGCTTCTTCACCGCGCGGTGAAGGAGGGCGAGATGACCCTGAGCCAGGCCAACCGCGAAAAGACCAAGGTCAAGCTGACCGCCGCCGATCCGGGCCCGGACGATATGCTGGAGAAGCTGCCGCAGCAGCTGCAGGACCTGATCGCCCGCTCGATGAGCCTGCAGACCCGGGTCCGCCGCCTGGACTCGACCATCCATTCGCCGCCGCCGGACCAGAGCGCGATCGGCAATCCCCTGGTGCCGCATCTGAACCGGCTGAAGGCCGCTTTCGAGCAGTAAGCCCGGCTCCGGGCGGCTTGGTCGATCCGGGCCGCTCCTCCCGATCCGCCAGCGGACCAGAAACAAAAACGCCCCCGTTTCCGGGGGCGTTTTGCTGTCTGCCATCCGTCGGGCGGGGGCCAAAGGCCGGCGCCACGGCGCAAGGATCAATCCTTCTTGAGGAAGCCCTGGAACTTCTTCTGGAAGCGCGAGACGCGGCCGCCGCGGTCCATGATCTGCTGGGTGCCGCCGGTCCAGGCCGGGTGCGACTTCGGGTCGATGTCGAGGTTGAGCTTGTCGCCCTCTTTGCCCCAGGTCGAGCGGGTCTGGTACTCGGTGCCGTCGGTCATCACGACCGTAATCGTATGATAATTCGGGTGAATGTCGGCTTTCATGGCTTCATCCTAGGGCAATGCGAAGACATGACCTCGCGCGGCCGCGCCTGATCCTGTCGTCACTGAAGGGGGACAATTGGCGCGCTCTATAGCCCAAGGTCCCGCCCAAAACAAGCCAAGCTCATGGATGAGCACCTTGGTACGTTTCCGGATTTGCAAACTCCGGCCCGGAAGGCCTATCTGGACGAAGAACCGGTATTTGGAAGAATTCTCAGGTGGCCCATGAGCGCAGTGGAACGGCTTGACGATCGGCATGATGCTGCCGGGCAGGATCCGGTCGGAGATGCCGTCGCGGCCGTGGAGGCGCTGGCCGAACCGGCGAGCCCGGTCCGCCGCTCCAAGCTGCGCCCGCTGCTTGCGCTCGCTCCCTATATCATGCGCTATCGCGGCCGCGCCGTGTTGGCGCTCATCGCGCTGACGGTTGCCGCGCTGACCACGCTGCTGGTGCCGGTTGCGGTCCGCCGCATGATCGACTTCGGCTTCACGCCGAAGGGCATCGAGCTGATCAACAGCTACTTCAGCGTCATGATCGCTGTGGTGGCCGTGCTCGCGGTGGCGAGTGCCGCCCGCTACTACCTCGTGATGACGATCGGCGAGCGCATCGTCGCCGACATCCGCCGGGACGTGTTCGCGCATCTGATGTCGCTGTCGCCGTCCTTCTTCGATTCCGCGCGCTCCGGCGAGCTGGTCTCGCGCCTGACGGCCGACACCACGCAGATCAAGTCGGCGGCCGGCGCGTCGGTGTCGATCGCGCTGCGCAATCTGCTGCTGTTTCTCGGTGCGACCGGGATGATGGTGTTCACCAGCCCGAAATTGTCACTGTTCGTGCTGCTGGCGATCCCGCTGATCGTGCTGCCGCTGGTCGCTTTCGGCCGCTGGGTGCGTCGGCTGTCGCGCAACGCGCAGGACACGCTCGCCGATGCCTCGGCCTATGCCTCGGAGCTGGTCGGCGCGATCAGGACGGTGCAGGCCTATACCAGCGAGAAGCTCGCGGCGGGGCGTTTCGGCGGTGAGGTCGAGCAGGCCTATGAGGCCGCCCGCGTCTCGACCCAGGCGCGCGGCGTGCTGACCGCGATCATCATCTTCATCGTGTTCTCCAGCGTCGTCGCGATCCTCTGGGTCGGCTCGCACGACGTGCTGACCGGCAATATCAGCGCCGGCCGGCTCGGCCAGTTCGTGCTGTACGCGGCGTTCGCTGCCGCCGGCCTCGGCCAGCTCTCGGAAGTCTGGGGCGAGGTTTCCGCCGCTTCGGGCGCGGCCGAGCGCCTGTTCGAGTTGCTGCACGTGCAGCCCGAGATCAAGCCGCCGGCGCGTCCCCTCGCGCTGCCGGAGCCGGCGCGCGGCGACATCGGCTTCGATCATGTCAGTTTCGCCTATCCGACCCGTCCCGACGTCCGCGTGCTCGAGGAGGTCTCGTTCTCCATCCGCGCCGGCGAGAAGGTCGCGATCGTCGGCCCGTCCGGCGCCGGCAAGAGCACGCTGTTTCATTTGCTGCTGCGGTTCTACGATCCGGCCTCGGGATCGATCTCCGTCGATGGCGTGCCGGTGCGCGCGGCCGATCCGCGCAAGGTGCGCGAGCGCATGGCCCTGGTGCCGCAGGAGTCCGTGGTGTTCGCGGCGAGCGCGCGCGAGAACATCCGCTTCGGCCGGCCCGAGGCCAGCGATGCCGAGGTTGAGCGCGCCGCCGATCTCGCCCATGCCAGCGAGTTCATCCGCCGTTTGCCCGAGGGCTTCGAGACGCCGCTCGGCGAGCGCGGCGTGACCTTGTCCGGCGGTCAGCGTCAGCGCATTGCGATCGCGCGTGCCATCCTGCGCGATGCGCCGCTGCTGCTGCTCGACGAGGCGACCTCGGCGCTCGACGCGGAAAGCGAGACGCTGGTGCAGACCGCGCTCGAAGGCCTGATGAAGGACCGCACCACGCTGGTGATCGCGCATCGCCTCGCGACCGTGCTGTCCTGCGACCGTATCCTGGTCATGGACCGCGGCCGTATCGTCGAGCAGGGCACGCATACATCGCTGGTGGCGGCGAATGGACTCTATGCGCGTCTGGCGCGGCTGCAGTTCGAGGGCGTGTAGTTTCGGCAACATTGTGGGCCGTCGGCAACACTGCGAATTTGCGCCGCAGCCCCTGCAACCTTTCTCCGGCTTTGTACGTTCCCTGCGCGAAACTTCACGGCGCTACTCATGCTGTGGCGCCCTCGCACAGGATGATGACCATGCCCTATCGCCGCGGCAGCTTTGCCCTCACGCCCCCGTCGTTCGTGATCTTCGCCATCGCGCTGGTGCTCGCGCTCGTCGCGATGCTCGCGCACTACATGCACGCCTCGGTGCCGCTGCTGTCGGCCGCCCACGCCTTCGACGCGCTGGCGATCGCCTTCGTGGTGCTGACCATCGGCGTCCTGTTTCGCGGCGTGTAGTTGCAGTTCGGCCCACACTCGGTGTCGTCCCGGCGAACGCCGGGACCCATAACCCCGGTCGAATGTTTGGTCGACGAACCTCGCCACGTCGTTCTTCGCAACACCTCTGCTGCGGAGTATGGGTCCCGGATCTGCCCTCGCTTCGCTCGGTTGTCCGGGACGACGGTTGTGGGTGTTGCTGCGTGCCGGGCTAACGGGCCTCCGGCCTCCACGCCATGCGCACCACGGGCCGGCCGGAGGTCGGATTGACGTCCTCGCCGGCCTCGACGAAGCCGCTGCGCTGGTAGAAGCGGATGGCGCGGGTGTTGTCCTTGTTCACCAGCAGGGTGATTCCGCCAGGGGATCGCCGCTTAGCGGCATCAACTAATTGCGTCGCCAGCGGCGAGCCCCAATGCTCCGGTGACACGACCAGCTGATCGAGATAGCCCGCCGCATCGATCGTGACGAAGCCGGCGAGCGTGCCTTCCGCCTCGGCGACGATCACCTCGGCCTTCGGCACCAGCTCGCTCCGCCAGCGCTCGCGCCACCACGGCACCCGCGCGGCGAAGTCGATCGCGGGGTAGGCGAGCTGCCACGTCTGCTGCCACAGCGCGATCGCCGCGTCCTCGTCCTCGGCGCGATAAGCCCGCAGGGTGAAGCTCGACGTCACCGCTCCGTCAGCTTCAGTTCGATGCGGCGGTTGCGGCGGAAGGCATCCTCGGTGTTCGCCGCGTCCAGCGGCTGGAATTCGGCGAAGCCGGCGGCGACGAGGCGCTGGGCGGGGACGCCGAGCGAAATCAGATATTGCACGACCGAGATCGCGCGCGCCGACGACAATTCCCAATTCGACTTGAACACCGGGCTGTTGATCGGCCTGACGTCGGTGTGGCCGTCGACGCGCAGCACCCAGGAGATCTCGGCCGGGATCTGCTTGTCGAGATCGACCAGCGCGGTGGCCACCGAGTTCAGCTCCTGCTGGCCCTCGGGCAACAGCGTCGCCTGGCCGGTGTCGAAGAACACCTCGGACTGGAACACGAAGCGGTCGCCGACGACGCGGATGTCGGGGCGGTTGCCGAGGATGGCGCGCAGCCGGCCGAAGAATTCGGAGCGGTAGCGCGTCAGCTCCTGCACCCGCTGCGCCAGCGCAACGTTCAGCCGCGAGCCGAGGTCGGCGATGCGGTTCTGGGATTCCTTGTCGCGCTTCTCGGAGGCGTCGAGTGCGTCCTCCAGCGCGGCGAGCTGGCGGCGCAGCGCGCTGATCTGCTGGTTCAGCACCTCGATCTGCGCCAGCGCCCGCGCCGTGACCTGCTTCTCGGAGTCCAGCGCCCGGTTGAGCTCGTTGGCACGGCCGGTGGCATTGCTGCCGGCGTTAGCGAGGCCGTCGTACAGGCTCTTGACCCGGTCGCGCTCGGCCTCGGCGCTGGACAGCCCGGCGCGCAGCTGCGCGACCTGGTCGTCCAGTGACAGCTTGCCGAGCTTCTCCAAGGACAGCATCTCGTTGAGCTGCGCGATCTTGGCGTTGAGCTGCTCCAGCGCCTTGTCCTTGCCCGTGACCTCCTGCGACAGGAAGAACTGCACCACCAGGAAGACGGTCAGCAGGAACACGATCGACAGCACGAGCGTCGACAGCGCGTCGACGAAGCCCGGCCAGTAGTTCAGGCCGGAGTCGCCCCGGCGGGTACGGGCAAGCGCCATTCAGCGTCTCCTCAAGTCACTCGAAGCCAGCGCGGCGGACGCGCTAGCTCTTCTCCGTCTGCCGGGCCAGCCGCTCCAAGAGCCGCTTGATCTCGCGGTTCTGCTCGCCCTGGCCGTCGGCCCATTCGCGGATCATCTGCTGCTCGGTGCGCATGTGCGCGACCAGGCCCTGGATCGCCTCGGCGAGGTTGGCCATGGCGGCGGTGGCGCCGCGGTTGGAGCCTTCCTCCATGGCGGTGCGGAGCCGCTCGATGGCCACGGAAAGATCGGCGCCTGTGTCTCCGGTGCCGCCATATTCCCGCACCGTGCCGGCGAGCCAGTCCTCCAGGTCGGTATAGAAGCGGTTCTGCGCCTGGCTGGACTGCAAATCGAGGAAGCCGAGGATCAGCGAGCCGGCGAGGCCGAACAGCGAGGACGAGAACGAGATGCCCATGCCGCTGAGCGGCGCCGCCAAGCCGCCTTTCAGGGTGTCGAACAGCGCGCCGGCGTCGCCGCCGACCTTCAGCCCGTCAATGACCTTGCCGACCGAGCCCACGGTCTCGATCAGACCCCAGAAGGTGCCGAGCAGGCCGAGGAAGACCAGCAGGCCGGTCATGTAACGGGAGATGTCGCGGGCCTCGTCGAGGCGGGTGGCGATCGAGTCGAGCAGGTGCCGCATGGTCTGCTGCGAGATCGACATCCGCCCGGTGCGCTCGCGGCCGAGGATGGCGGCCATGGGGGCCAGCAGGGTCGGGTGGCGGTGCACCGCCAGGCCGGGATCGGCGATGCGGAAATTATTCACCCAGGAGACTTCCGGATAGAGCCGGATCACCTGGCGGAACGCCAGGATGACGCCGATCAGCAGCACGGCTCCGATCAGCGCGTTCAGCCCGGGATTGGCGAAGAACGCCATGATGATCTGCTTGTAGAGCACGACGCCGACCAGGGCGCACAGCACCAGGAAGACCAGCATCCGCACCAGGAAGATCCGGGGCGTGGACAGTTTGGTCGGTTCGACGTCCATCGCGGAGCGGGAAGGGGAGCCTTGAGGCATTGTCGATGACATCCGTTGCGGGGGGACCGGTCCCGAAATTCCACTATGGCACAGCAGCGGCGGGAGAAAAGCCGCGATCGGCGCAATCCCCGTCCCCTGCGCGGAACTTTGGCTGAAACCGGCGGGCGTCCGCGGCGTAGTTAGTCCCGTGGTTCATATCTAGCGGGAACGCCCTGGCTTTGTCATGACCGTCGTTGATTATCTGCTGGCGCTCCTGGCCATGGCCGTGGCGATGTCTGTGCTGATGAGCCTGGCCTGGGTGGTGCAGCAGCGCACCGGGAATTCCGGCTGGGTTGACACGATCTGGACATTTTCCGTCGGATTGGTGGGCGCTGTCGGCGCCATCTGGCCGGCGGGCGGGGCGACACCCCACGCGCGGCAATGGCTGGTCGCGATCCTGGTGGCGGTCTGGTCGCTGCGGCTGGGTGGCCATGTTGCGGTGCGCAGCCGCGGCATCACCGACGATCCGCGCTACGCGGAGTTCGCCCGGCAATGGGGCGAGGCGGCGCCACGGCGGATGTTCGTGTTCCTGCAGCAGCAGGCCTTGGGCGCGATTCCCCTGGTGTTCGCGATGTTCGTCGCCGCCCATGCTCCGGCCCCCGAGCTGCGCTTGCAAGACTATCTCGGCATCCTCGTGCTGTTCATCGGCATCGCCGGCGAGGGGCTGGCCGACGCCCAATTGAAGGCGTTCCGCACCGATCCGGCCAACAAGGGCAAGGTCTGCGATGCCGGCCTGTGGCGCTGGTCGCGCCATCCCAACTACTTTTTCGAGTGGATGTGCTGGCTCGCTTACCCCGTCATTGCGTTGTCACCTGACAACCCCTGGGGGCTCGCCAGCCTGCTGGCCCCGCTGCTGATGTACTACATCCTGGTCCACGTCACCGGCATCCCGCCGCTGGAGGAACAGATGCTGCGTTCGCGCGGCGACCGCTACCGGGACTATCAGGCGCGCACCAGCGCCTTCTTTCCTCTCCCGCCGAACCCCGCCGGCAAGTAACGGAGCCACCGCATGAGCTTCATCTCGACCATCATCGGCGCTGCCGAGCGCGTGCCGCTCCCCGACGCCGTGATCCGCGCCGCGATCTACGAACTCTGCGCGCGCACGGCCACACGGCTCGCAGGGCCGCAGGCGATGGGCGATGCGGAGTTTGCCCGTCTGCTGACGACGCGCCCGGTCGCCGAGCATACGGATGCGGCGAATGCCCAGCACTACGAGGTGCCGGCGGCGTTCTTCGCCCGCGTGCTCGGGCCGAACCGCAAATATTCCTGCTGCTTCTACAAGGAGCCGGTTTCAACCCTCCAGGAGGCGGAGGAGGAGGCGCTGCGGCAGACGGTGGCCAATGCGGATCTGCAGGACGGCCAGAGCATTCTCGAGCTCGGCTGCGGCTGGGGCTCGCTGTCGCTGTTCATGGCGCGGCAGTTCCCGCATGCGAAGATCACGGCGGTGTCGAACTCGCACTCGCAGCGCCGCGCCATCGAGGAGATGGCGGCCGAGCGCGGCCTGCTCAATCTGCGGATCATCACCGCCGACATGAACGCGTTCGCGCCCGATGCGCAGTTTGATCGCGTCGTCTCGGTCGAGATGTTCGAGCACATGATGAACTGGCGCGAACTGCTGTCGCGCGTTCGCTCATGGCTCGCGTCTGACGGGCGGCTGTTCATGCACATCTTCACCCATCGCTCCGGCTCCTATCTGTTCGACCGCAACGATCGCGAGGATTGGATCGCGCAGCACTTCTTCACCGGCGGCATCATGCCGAGCCACACCTTGATCCGGCAGTTCGACGATCTGTTCGCGGTCGAGAAGGAATGGCGCTGGAGCGGTACGCATTATCAGCGCACGGCCAGGGACTGGCTCGCCAATTTCGACGCCGACCGCGATCGCATCTTCGAGGTGCTGCAGCCGGTCTATGGCGATGACACCGCCTTGTGGATGCGTCGCTGGCGCTGGTTCTTCCTCGCCACCGCGGGCCTGTTCGGTCACGACGAAGGCCGCGAATGGGGCATCAGCCATTACCGCCTGCAGCCGGTGACCTGATCGGGGAACCAGCGGCCCCCGCGCGGGATTCGCGTTTCGCTCTGCGGAACCTGTGGGAACTCTCACGCCACAATGCGCTCACAATTGAGTGAGTCGTCAAAACGCGCAGTTAATCAGTCCCTTAGCGGATGTGACATACAGCCGCCCGACTGCTGCATTGCGTCGCAGCAGCGCGCTTTTATGGTGCGGCCACGCTCGGCACCAGAATGGCGCCATCACCCGGTCATCCGGTCGACTGTTTTCAAACATGATCGAGGGGGCACCACCGTCCATGTCTCGTTTTCGCGCGCCGCTGCTCGGCACTGCATTGATCCTCGTCGCGGCCATGCCGCTCGCCGGCTGCAACGAAACCACGCCGGCCCAGGCGTCCGCCAGCGAGCAGGTCACCGTTCCCGACGTCGGCATCATCACGGTCGAGCAGAAGGCGCGGGCGATCGTGCGCGAGCTGCCCGGCCGCATCGCGCCGACCCGCGTCTCCGATGTGCGGCCGCGGGTGTCCGGCATCATCGTCGAGCGTCTGTTCCGCCAGGGCAGCGAGGTCAAGGCCGGCGATCCGCTGTATCGCCTGGATCAAAAGCCGTTCGAGGTCGAGATCATGTCGAGCCGCGCCGCGCTCGCCAAGGCGGAAGCCGTGCATGAGCGCGCCGTGCAGCAGGCGAACCGGATTGCGCAACTGTTCAAGGAGCGGGCGGCGCCGGCCGTCGAGAACGAAAAGGCGATTTCTTCGGAGCGCGAGGCCGCGGCCGACATCGAGGCGCGCAAGGCCGATCTCGCCCGCGCCCAGCTCAATCTCGACTACGCGACCGTCCGTGCGCCGATCGACGGCATCGTCGGCGCCGCCCAGCTCAGCGAGGGCGCGATCGCGGTCCAGAACGAGACCTCGCTGGTGACGATCCAGCAGCTCGATCCGATCTATGCCGACTTCACCCAGTCGGTGAGCGAGCTCAACCGTCTGCGGCGCGCCTTCGAATCCGGCGATCTCGACCAGATCGCGCCCGACGCGATCAAGGTCCGCCTCGTGCTCGACGACGGCACCCCTTATTCGATCCCCGGCAAGCTGCTGTTCTCCGACGCCAAGGTCGATGCCGCGACCGGCCAGGTCACCTTGCGCGGCGAGTTCGCCAATCCCAAGCGTGAGCTGTTGCCGGGCATGTATGTCCGCGTCCGCATCGAGCAGGGCATCGACAGCGATTCCGTCGGCGTGCCGCAGCAGGCCGTGCAGCGCAATGCCGCCGGCGGCTCCGAGGTCTATGTGATCCGCGACGACAACCGCGCGATCGCGCGGCCCATCCGCACCGGTCCGGTGCAGGATGGCCTGGTGCTGATCACCGACGGCCTGCGCGCCGGCGACAAGGTTGTCGTCGACGGCTTCCAGAAGTTTGCCGCCGGCGACAAGGTCACGCCGCAGGCCTGGACAGAGGTCAGCACGGCGACGCAGCTCGAAACCAAATCAGCGTCGCGGTAAGTCCCGATGCCGAGTTTCTTCATCGACAGGCCGATCTTCGCCTGGGTCGTCGCGCTGTTCATTTGCCTGATCGGCGCGATCGCGATCCCGCTGCTGGCGGTGGCGCAATATCCGATCATCGCGCCGCCCTCGATCTCGATCTCGACCAGCTATCCCGGCGCCTCGCCCGAGAATCTCTACAACAGCGTGACGCGGCTGATCGAGGAGGAGCTCAACGGCGCCTCCGGCATCCTCAACTTCGAATCGACCAGCGACTCGCTGGGGCAGGTCGAGATCACCGCGAACTTCGTGCCGGGCACGTCGACCAACGACGCCTCGGTCGAGGTGCAGAACCGCCTCAAGCGCGTCGAGGCGCGGCTGCCGCGCGCCGTGATCCAGCAGGGCATCCTGGTCGAGGAGGCCTCGGCCGCGGTGCTGCAGATCATCACCCTGCAATCGACCGACGGCAGCCTCGACGAGGTCGGCCTCGGCGACTTCATGATCCGCAACGTGCTCGGTGAAATCCGCCGTATCCCCGGCGTCGGCCGCGCCACGCTGTATTCGACCGAGCGCTCGCTGCGCGTCTGGCTCGATCCGGCCAAGCTGATCGGCTACGGCCTGACAGCCGATGATGTCACCAAGGCGATCGGCGCGCAGAACGCGCAGGTCGCCTCCGGCAGCATCGGCGCCGAGCCGGCCACGACCGTGCAGCGCACCTCGGCGCTGGTGCTGGTCAAGGGCCAGCTCGATTCGCCGGACGAGTTCGGCGCGATCATCCTGCGCGCCAATGCCGACGGCTCCACCGTGCGGCTGCGCGACGTCGCCCGCATCGAGATCGGCGGCCTCAGCTATCAGTTCAACACCCGCCTCAACGGCAAGCCGACCGCGGGTCTCTCGGTGCTGCTGTCGCCGACCGGCAATGCGCTGGCGACAGCCAATGCGGTCGAGGCCAAGATGAAGGAGCTGTCGCGCTTTTTCCCCTCGAACATCGCCTACGAGATCCCCTATGACATCACGCCCGTCGTGAAGGCCTCGATCAAGCGCGTGCTGATGACGCTGGTCGAAGCGGTCGTGCTGGTGTTCGTCGTGATGTTCCTGTTCCTGCAGAACATCCGCTACACCATCATCCCGACCATCGTCGTGCCCGTGGCGCTGCTCGGCACCTGCGCGACGCTAATGCTGGTCGGCTACTCCATCAACATGCTGACGATGTTCGGCATGGTGCTCGCGGTCGGCATCCTCGTCGACGACGCCATCGTCGTGGTCGAGAACGTCGAGCGCATCATGACCGAGGAGGGGCTGTCGCCGAAGGAGGCGACGCGCAAGGCGATGGGCCAGATCACCGGCGCCATCATCGGCATCACGCTGGTGCTGATGGCGGTGTTCGTGCCGATGGCGTTCTTCCCCGGCTCCGTCGGCATCATCTACCGGCAGTTCTCGGTCACCATGGTCGCCGCGATCGGCTTCTCGGCGCTGCTGGCGCTGTCGCTGACCCCCGCGCTGTGCGCGACCCTGCTGAAGCCCGTCCAGGCGGGTCACGGCCATGCCAAGACCGGCGTGTTCGGCTGGTTCAACCGCTTCATGGATGGCAGCCGCAACCGCTATGTCGGCGTGGTGCGCGGCGGCCTGCGCCGGACCGGACGGCTGATGCTGATCTACGCGATCTTCCTGGCCGGTCTCAGCTACGCCTTCATCCAGTTGCCCGGCGGCTTCCTGCCGGTCGACGACCAGGGCTTCATCACCACCGACGTGCAGACGCCGGCGGATTCATCCTACGCGCGGACTCAAGCCGCCGTCGAGGCGGTCGAGAAGTACTTGGCCAAGCGCGACGGCATCGAGGACGTCACCTTCCTCACCGGCTTCAGCTATGCCGGCCAGGGCGTCAACACCGCGCAGGCCTTCATCTCGCTGAAGGACTGGTCCGAGCGCGGCAAGCACGACAGCGCCGCGGCGCTGGTCGCCGACATCAACCGCGATCTCGCCTCGCTCCGCGACGCCAAGATCACCGCGCTGCAGCCGCCGCCGATCGACAATCTCGGCAACTCCTCCGGCTTCAGCTTCCGCCTGCAGGACCGCGGGCAGAAGGGCTACACCGCGCTCGTTGCGGCTGCGGATCAGCTGATCGCGGAAGCCAATGCCAGCCCGGTGCTGCAGAAGGTCTATGTCGAGGGCCTGCCGCAGGGACCGCAGGTCAACCTGATGATCGACCGCGAGAAGGCCGGCGCGTTCGGCGTCACCTTCGAGGATATCAACAACACGATTTCGACCAATCTCGGCTCGAACTACGTGAACGATTTCCCCAATCGTGGCCGCATGCAGCGCGTCGTGGTGCAGGCCGACCGCATCAGCCGCATGAATGCGGACGACATCCTCAACTACAGCGTCAAGAACGCCAAGGGCCAGCTGGTGCCGTTCTCGTCGTTCGCGACCATCCAGTGGGCGAAGGGACCGACCCAGATCGCGGGCTTCAACTATTACCCGGCGATCCGCATCTCCGGCGAGGCGAAGCCGGGCTTCACCTCGGGCGATGCCCTCAACGAGATGGAGCGTCTCGCCGCCAAGCTGCCGCGCGGCTTCGGCTACGAATGGACCGGACAGTCGCTGCAGGAGAAGCTGTCGGGCTCGCAGGCGCCGCTACTGCTCGGCCTGTCGGCGCTGGTCGTGTTCCTCTGCCTCGCCGCGCTGTATGAGAGCTGGACGATTCCGCTCGCCGTGCTGCTGACCGTGCCGCTCGGCATTCTCGGCGCCGTGGTGGCGGCCAATCTGCGCGGGCTCTCGAACGACGTCTACTTCACCGTCGCGCTGATCACGATCATCGGCCTCGCCGCCAAGGACGCGATCCTGATCATCGAGTTCGCCAAGGATCTGCGCGCCCATGGCAAGCCGCTGGTCGAGGCGACCGTCGAGGCGTGCTCGCTGCGCTTCCGTCCGATCATCATGACCGGCCTCGCCTTCGTCTGCGGCGTGCTGCCGATGTCGATGGCCACAGGCGCCGGCGGCGCTAGCCAGCAGGCGCTCGGCACCAACGTGATGGGCGGCATGATCGCGGTGGTGATCCTGGCGCTCTTGATGGTGCCGGTGTTCTTCGTCTCGGTGCAGCGCGTGCTGGCGGGCGATCGGGAGAAGGCGCCAGCGGCAGAGCGCGAGGCATATGGGCCGCCGGCGCCGGTGAAGTCGTAGACGGCCACGATCGCAATAGCTTACTAGGCCGATTGAGCCACGATCTCGCCATGCGATCGGTGCGCTCCCCTCCCCCTTGCGGCAGGGCTATCGCACGTGACTGAGGAGTTCGAAAAAGAAGTCATCGCTCCAACCGGCGCGCTTGAGCTTGAGACGC
>NZ_JBNPTW010000009.1:0-259959 GCF_051167855.1 Bradyrhizobium sp. HKCCYLRH3099 | reverse complement strand
CTCCTTCGAATCGGACGAAGCTTGCCTGTCAGGAATCAACCCGGTCTAGAATGTCAGGACTCAGCCCGGTTCATACCGGGTGGGGACCCCCACCCCCGACCCCTCCCCGCAAGGGGGAGGGGAGCAGACCGTCAGCGCGGCAACAGCCGGGCTCGAATGAGCGGCGGCACAGACTACGCCGTGAGCTTCTCCAGCTCCTTGATGATCGCCTCGCCCATCTGCGTGGTCGAAGCCGGGGTCGAGCCCTCGGCCTTGATGTCCGCCGTGCGCAGGCCGCTCGCCAGCACGGCGGCAATCGCGGCGTCGAGCTTGTCGGCGAGCGCGCCCATGTCGAAGGAGTAGCGCAGCGCCATGCCGAACGAGGTCAGCATCGCGATCGGGTTGGCGAGGCCTCGGCCTGCAATGTCCGGCGCCGAACCGTGCACCGGCTCGTACAGCGCCCGGCGCTTGTGGGTCTTGGCGTCGACCTCGCCGAGCGAGGCCGACGGCAGCATGCCGAGCGAGCCGGTCAGCATCGCCGCGATGTCCGAGAGCATGTCGCCGAACAGGTTGTCGGTGACGATGACGTCGAACATCTTCGGATATTTCACCAGGTTCATGCCGCCGGAATCGGCGAGCTGGTGCTCGAGCGTGACGTCCTTGTACTCGCGCGCGTGGACGGCCGTGACGACCTCGTTCCAGAGCACGCCCGACTTCATGACGTTGCGCTTCTCCATCGACGTCACCTTGTTCTTGCGCTTGCGCGCGAGGTCGAAGGCGACGCGGGCGATGCGCTCGATCTCATAGGTGTCGTAGACCTGGGTATCGACGGCGCGCTTCTGGCCGTTGCCGAGATCGGTGATGGTCTTCGGCTCGCCAAAATAGACGCCGCCGGTGAGCTCGCGCACGATCATGATGTCGAGACCCTCGACGATCTCGCGCTTCAGGCTGGAGGCGTCGGCGAGCGCCGGATAGCAGACGGCGGGACGCAGGTTGGCGAACAGGCCGAGATCCTTGCGCAGGCGCAGCAGGCCCGCCTCGGGGCGCACCTCATAGGGAACGCCGTCCCACTTCGGGCCGCCGACGGCGCCGAAGATGATGGCGTCGGCCGCCTTGGCCTTGTCCATGTCGGCTTCGGAGATCGAGGCGCCGTGCGCGTCATAGGCGGAGCCACCGACCAGGCCCTCTTCGGTCTCGAACGAGGCCAGCCCCTTGCCGTTCAGCCAGCCGATCAGCCGCTTCACCTCGGCCATCACTTCGGGGCCGATGCCGTCGCCGGGCAGCAGCAGGAGCTTCTGGGTCGCCATGGTCGTTGTCCTCGTAGGGCTTTTGTCATGCCCGGGCCTGAACCCGGGCCTCCATCATCTCTGGGCTGGATTGCCGGCTCGCCCCGATGGATCGGGGACGGCAGCCCGGCAACGACGAGAGTTGCAAAATCGGCGGAGTGCTAAAGCCCTCCTGCGTGGTTGGCAAGCCACCATTGCCGCTGCCCGTCTTCTGTCGCGCGGCGCCAGGCTATACGGTGCTCTGAAATGGCAGCCGGACAGCATGAATTGCCGGACATTCGCCGCGCCGGAGCATTTCTTGCCAAACTCACCCTCCGCCTCGACTCCGGGCCACCCGGCGTTGACCAATTTGACGCTGTCGCTCGGCCCCATCATCGGTCTCGGCATCGGCCGCTTCGCCTATGCACTGGTGCTGCCGGACATGCGCGACACGCTGCAATGGTCGTATTCGGCGGCCGGCTTCATGAACACGGTCAATGCCGCCGGCTACCTGATCGGCGCGCTGATCGCGTCGCAGGCGGCGCGGCGGTTCGGCGGGCTGGCCGCCGTGCGCGGCGGCACGGTGGCGGCTCTGGCGTCGCTCATGGTCTGCGCCATGACGGGCGACTTCGTCGCGTTGAGCGTGGCACGCCTGGTGACGGGGATCGGCGCCGGCGTGGCGCTCGTCGTCGGTGGTGCGCTGGCGGCGCGGGTCGCCCTGGCACGGCCGGCGCAGGCGAGCTTCGTGCTCAGCCTGTTCTATGCCGGGCCTCCGCTCGGCATCGTCGTCTCCGGCCTGATCGCGCCGTTCGTGCTGCAGGCCTTCGGGCCGGGCTCATGGTGGATCGTGTGGGCGGTGCTCGCCGGCGTCAGCGTGGTGCTGATCGTGCCGCTGATGCTGATGCGGCTGCCATCGAACGCCGCCATGCCGGAGACGCGCGCCGACCGTGTGTCACTGCGGCCGATGGCGATCTACCTGTTCGGCTACTTCCTCTATGGCGCGGGCTACATCGCCTATCTCACCTTCATGATCGCCTATGTGCGCGATCTCGGCGGCGGCGCCGCGGCGCAATCCGGCTTCTGGTGCCTGATTGGGCTGGCCGGTTTCACCACGCCCTGGGTGTGGCGCCGCGTGCTGGCGCTGGATCGCGGCGGCTGGCCGACGGCGCTGATCCTCACGGTGAATGCGATCGGCGCCGCCCTGCCCTCGCTCAGCCATTCGCCGGCCATGCTGACCTTGTCGGCGGCGGTGTTCGGCATCGCGTTCTCGACGGTGACCACCGCAACGACGGCATTCGTGCGCTTCAACCTGCCGCAAAGCGCCTGGCCGCGCACGATCGCGGCGCTGACCATCTCGTTCGGCGTCGGCCAGACCCTGGGCCCGTTCGCCGTCGGCGCGATCACCGATGCGATGGGCAGCCTGACCTACGCGCTGAACGTCTCGGCGGCGCTGCTGCTGCTCGGCGCGGTGATGGCCGCGATGCAGGGCAAGCTGAAGGCCACAGACCGCGCCTCACCAACGGTGTCGTCCCGGCCTTGAGCCGGGACCCATACGCCGCGGCGGATGTCATGGGCAAAATGCCAATGACCTGCCGGCCTCAAACCACTCCCTGTGGGTATGGGTCCCGGCTCAAGGCCGGGACGACAGCGGAGGGCGTGGCGGCGATCGCGATTCTATCTGGCAAAAGCGCTCAGCTCCCGCTGAACGAATTGTAGCCCTGGTCCTCCCAGTAGCCGCCCTTGTAGTCGTTGGTGACTTCCATCGCGACGACGTATTTGGGGTTCTTGAAGCCGAGCTTGGTGGGGACGCGGATCTTCATCGGGTAGCCATAGGCGCGCGGCAGGATCTGGTCGGCGAACTTGAACGTCATCTGGGTCTGCGGATGCAGCGCGGTGCGCATGTCCAGCGGCGAATTGTAGCCTTGGGAATCCGCGCAGTTGAACCAGACATATTTGGCGCGGGTGTCGGCGCCGACCAGCTTGAGGAAGTCGCGCAGCGGCGTGCCGGTCCAGGAGCCGATCGCGCTCCAGCCTTCGACGCAGATGTGGCGGGTCACCTGCTTGACCTGCGGCAGCGCGTGCAGTTCCTCGAGCGTCCACGACTTCTTGTTGTCGACGAGGCCGCGCACCTCGAGCTTCCAGTCGGCGGCATCGATCTCTGGCGCCTCGTCGAGCGTGTAGTAGGCGTTGAACGGGAACGGTTTTGTGATTGCGCTCTCCGGGAAGGTCGGCGCCAGCGCGTCCGGGTTGAAGATCCAGGACTGCACGGCGTCGTTGAACTTGGAGACCTTCTTGAGCAGCTCCTCGGCGCTGTCGCTGTCGACGACGTCGCAGCCGGTGAGCAAGGTCAGCGCGCCCAGGCTGGCGCCGCCGGTGATGAAGCGGCGCCGCGAGAGGTCGGGCATCGCCTTGATCGAATCCTTGATCAGCAGCCGCTTGTCGACGCCGGGAATGAGGAACGGACGCTTGGCCATGATGCAGTCTCCCCTTAGCGGCCGATGATCATCGCGCGCAGGCTTTTCGGCACCAGCAGCGCGAGCAGGATGTGGATGACCAGGAAGGCGCAGATCAGCGCCATGCAGACGAAATGAACGTAGCGCGCCGCCGGATAGTCGCCGAACAGCATGACCAGCCAGTGCAGCTGCACCGGCTTCCAGATCGACAGGCCCGAGAGCACCACGACAATGCCGACCAGGATGATGCCGAGGTAGAGCAGCTTCTGCACCGCGTTGTAGACGGTGAGGTCGGCATGCGACAGCTTGAAGGTCAGCGCGGCCTTGATGTCGGCGATGACGGCGGAGGGTGAGACCGGCAGCAGCTTGCGGCGGAACCGGCCGGTGGCAAGACCGGTGACGAGATAAGCGAGGCCGTTGAGCATCAACAGCCACATCGCGGCGAAGTGCCACAGCAGCGCGCCGCCGAGCCAGCCGCCCAGCGTGATGCTGCGGTCGAAGTGGAAGTCGAACAGCGGCGAGGCGTTGTAGATCTGCCAGCCGGACATGATCATCAGAATCATCGCGACGGCGTTGATCCAATGCATGACGCGGACCCAGGCCGGCTGGATCACCTTGGCTTTCTCGGTGCTGATCGTCTGATCGGTGGCGGCGATGCTGGACATGGCGGGCTCGGTGGTTCGGGGTGGTTCCAGGCAGATATACGCCAAACGAAGACCGGCCGTTACGCGCTCAAACCGGCAAATCGATGCTTTCGGAGCGATGGCGCTCACAAAAAAGCGAGCCGGGGTGGGCCCGGCTCGCTCGTGGTCACATCCGCGAGGAGGAGGAGGAGGAAGAAACGGATGCGACCGGTGTTTCCTCGCGCGATCAGGACGCGGGCAGCAGCACGGTGTCGATCACGTGAATCACGCCGTTCGACTGGTTGACGTTCGAGATCGTGACCGTCGAGGAGCCGCCCTTGGCATCCATGATCATCACGGTCTTGCCGTCACGCTTCACGGTGAGCTGCTCGCCCTCGACCGTCTTCAGCACCTGGCCGTCCTTCAGGTCGGCGGCCTCAAGCTTGCCGGGCACAACATGATAGGTGAGGATCTTGGTCAGGGTCGCCTTGTTCTCGGGCTTGACCAGGTTGTCGACGGTGCCGGCCGGCAGCTTGCCGAAGGCGGCGTTGGTCGGCGCGAACACCGTGAACGGGCCCTTGCCCTCCAGCGTCTGCACGAGGCCGGCGGCCTTCACCGCGGCGACCAGCGTGGTGTGATCCTTCGAGTTCACCGCATTCTGGATGATGTTCTTCGACGGATACATCGCCGCGCCCCCGACCATCACGGTCTTCTCCTCGGCGCTCGCGGGCGCGATGGCGATCGAGGTCAGCGACAGCGCGCTGAAGGCGGCGGCAGCGAGGAAGGCAATGCGCTTGGACATGGGTAGCTCCCTAAGGATGGCGCGGCAGGGCCGCGTGATGAGTTCGACGGCGACACCGATGCGGTTCAGAGCTTCGTGCTCTTGCGTCGTGTCGGGCCGAGCTACGCGTGCTTCGGGATGCGAGTTTCGCGGCAAAATTTAACGTGATCCGTGAAACCTCGGGGCATCGAGATCGTCTCGCCGACTCATTGACCGAGATGTCGCGCGCCGGAATGTCGCAGACCGCTGAACTCATCAGCACGGTGTCGGTCATTGGCCGATGATGACAGCGAGGACTCGGCCATTAACTACGATGCCAGCCGGGCCCGGTCGAAGCTGCCGAAAACATTGCGAGTAAGACTTTCTTAAGGTTGATTGGTCGTCACGGCGCCGGCTGCGGGAAGGGGATGTCCTGCACTGTCCGGCGCGATCGGCGGGGGTTTCCAACAGTGAACAGAACGATCTGGATTGCGGGGTTCTGCCTCGTGATAATCTGCTGCTTGCTTGCAACGAAGATGGTGCTGGCGGCGGTCACGCCCGGTGACATCGATCGCGACCTGGCCGGCGAGACGACGTCGGCGCTGATCCGCGAACCCGTTCCCGGCGTTGATACGCTGAGCGAGAGCGATCGGAGTTTTGAAACCCAGCCGTTCGAACTGAACGACGCCGCGCGTCTGCCGCTGGTGTCGAAGTCCGTGCGTGTCGACGGGCGCGGCGCAGCTGTGGCGCGCCGAACCAAGGTGCCGGCCAAGGCGGCCGTGCTGCGGCCCGCCAAGCGCAATCCTCAAGTTGCCAGGAGCGCGGCCGTGCCGTGCAAGCAGCTCGATCCGATCGCGCGCTTCCTTGCGTCGGCGAAAATCGGCCCGCGCTGCCAGGCCTAGTTGCTGCGCGAGATCAGGCCGAAACGGCCGTCACCACCTGCGCCAGCAATTGCTCGCGCTTCGTCTGCGAGCGCTGGCCCTTCATGGTCGCGGCGAAGCGTTCGAGAATGCCGTCCTCGAACGCGGTCACGATGGTATCGTGCACATAGCTCTTGCGGCAGATCGCCGGCGTGTTGGTGAGCTCGTCGGCGGCGGCGCGGATCGCTTCCAAAATCTGCTTCTTGCGGCCGCGCGCGCTCGCAGCCGGCGTGATCCGCGACAGCGTCTCCAGCGCGACGGCCGAGGCCATCAGCGTGCGGAAATCCTTGGCCGAGATCTTGATGCCGGCGATCTCGCGCAGGAACGCGTTGACCTGCGTGGTCGAGACGGCACGCACCACGCCCTGCGCGTCGCGATACTGGAACATACGACGGCCGGGCAGGCCGCGCAGGATGCCGACGGCGCGGACCAGCTTGGCGGCATCGCATTCTTTGCGCACCGCCTTGCCGCCCTTGGCCTTGAAGGTCAGCACCAGGCAATCGTCTTCCAGAAGAACGTTCGACTTCAACAGCGTCGCGGCGCCGCGGGTGCCGTTGAGCCGCGCATAGGACTCGCTGCCGGGACGGATCGCGGTGCGCGCGATCAGCTCGATCACGGCGGCCAGCGCGAACTCGCGCGTCGGCTCCTCGCTGCCGAGATGCTTGGACACGGCGCGGCGGATGCGTGGCAGCGCGCCGACCAGCTTGGCCAGCCGATGCGCCTTGCGATGCTCGCGCACCTTCTCCCAATCGGTGTGATAGCGGTATTGCAGCCGCCCGGCGGCATCGATGCCGACCGCCTGCAGATGCGAGCTCGGATCGGCGGCGTAGCGGACCTCGCGATAGGCCGGTGGAACCGCCATCGCGTGCAGCCGGCGGATCGTGCCGGCGTGGCGGATCTGCGTGCCGTTGGCGCGGATGAAGGTGTAGCTCTTGCCGCGCTTGATGCGGCGGATCGTCAGCTCCGACTGGTCGCCGAGCTTCAGCCCGATACGTTTCGCCAGTTCCTCGACCGTCGTCTTGGCGGAGCCTTGCGCATTGGCGGTCTTGGCGTGGGCCAGATCCTTGAGCGTGAGCTTGCGGCGCCCCGGCTTGGGCGGCCACTGGCCCAGCGCCTTTGCGAGCGCGACCTCGGCATCGGCCGGGCCGACCCGTGAGCTCTCGAAATTCTGCTGGTCCATCATTGCTTTAGACGCCCTGCCGCCGGTCTTATCCGCTCAATGCCCCGGCCGTCGTTTTGGTTCCGGCCGGGTTATCCACAGCTTCCAGGCGATTTAGGGCGTCACAACGCGGATGGCGAGTCCCTAAATTCAGGCAGATCGGTTACCGGATACCGCAACCCTGCCCGATTCGGGGTAACCTTGACGATCGGCTGGCACGATCACCAACAGTGCGGCCGACGCTGTCGCAACCTCCGCGCACAAATCTTTGATCCTGCGCAGACCGCCTCCCCGCCGAAGGTTCTACTTGTCCTGCCTTGTCGCCGCCGGTTACGCGGACGCATAGTGGGAACAACGACGGCCTGCGCTGGACCACGGCGGGCCGCATGCGGAGGGTGTGAAATGTCCGAGAAGATCTACGACGTTCCGGCCGAGTGGACGAAACGCGCCTTTGTCGACGACGCCAAGTACCAGGAGATGTACGCGCGCTCGATCAAGGACCCGAACGGCTTCTGGGCCGAGCAGGCCAAGCGCGTCGACTGGATCCATGCGCCGACGAAAATCGAGAACGTCTCCTACGCCCCCGGCAACATCTCGATCAAATGGTTCGAGGACGGCGTCCTCAACGCCGCCTACAACTGCATCGACCGCCACCTCGCCACCCGCGGCGACCAGACCGCGATCATCTGGGAAGGCGACGATCCCTCGCAGTCCAAGCACATCACCTATCGCGAGCTGCATGACGAAGTGTGCAAGATGGCCAACATCCTGCGCAACCGCAACGTCAAGAAGGGCGACCGCGTCACCATCTATCTGCCGATGATCCCGGAGGCGGCCTATGCGATGCTGGCCTGCGCCCGCATCGGCGCCATCCACTCGGTGGTGTTCGCCGGCTTCTCGCCGGACTCGCTGGCGCAGCGCATCAAGGATTGCGACTCCAAGGTCGTCATCACCGCCGACGAGGGCCTGCGCGGCGGCCGCAAGGTGCCGCTGAAGGCCAATGTCGACGCGGCGCTGAACAAGGTCGACAATGTCGACTGGGTCGTGGTGGTCAAGCGCACCGGCGGCAAGGTCGAGATGAACCCGACGCGCGACCTCTGGTACCACGAGGCCGCGGAGATGGTGACGACCGAGTGCCCGGTCGAGCACATGAATGCGGAAGATCCGCTGTTCATCCTCTACACCTCGGGCTCGACCGGCCAGCCCAAGGGCGTGCTGCACACCACCGGCGGCTATCTGGTCTATGCGTCGATGACGCATCAATACGTGTTCGACTATCACGAGGGCGACGTCTACTGGTGCACCGCCGACGTCGGCTGGGTCACCGGCCACAGCTATATCCTGTATGGGCCGCTGGCCAACGGCGCCGTCACGCTGATGTTCGAAGGCGTGCCGAACTATCCGGACAATTCGCGGTTCTGGAACGTCATCGACAAGCACAAGGTCAACATCTTCTACACCGCCCCGACCGCGATCCGCGCGCTGATGCAGGGCGGCGACGAGCCGGTGAAGAAGACCTCGCGCGCGTCGCTCCGCCTGCTCGGCTCGGTCGGCGAGCCGATCAATCCGGAAGCTTGGGAGTGGTATCACCGCGTCGTCGGCGACAGCCGCTGCCCGATCGTCGACACCTGGTGGCAGACCGAGACCGGCGGCATCCTGATCACGCCGCTGCCGGGCGCGACCAAGCTCAAGCCGGGCTCGGCGACGCGGCCGTTCTTCGGCGTGGTGCCGGAGATCGTCGACGCCGACGGCGTCCCGCTCGAAGGCGAGTGCACCGGCAATCTCTGCCTCACCCGCTCCTGGCCGGGCCAGATGCGCACCGTGTATGGAGATCATGCCCGCTTCGAGATGACCTACTTCTCGACCTACAAGGGCAAATACTTCACCGGCGACGGCTGCCGCCGCGATGCCGACGGCTATTACTGGATCACCGGCCGCGTCGACGACGTCATCAACGTCTCCGGCCACCGCATGGGCACCGCCGAGGTCGAGAGCGCGCTGGTCGCGCATGCCAAGGTCTCGGAAGCCGCCGTCGTCGGCTATCCCCACGACATCAAGGGCCAGGGCATCTACGCCTATGTCACCCTGATGGCCGGCGAGACGCCGAGCGAGGAGCTGCGCAAGGAGCTCGTCGCCTGGGTGCGCAAGGAGATCGGCCCGATCGCCTCGCCCGACCAGATCCAGTTCGCGCCGGGCCTGCCCAAGACCCGCTCCGGCAAGATCATGCGCCGCATCCTGCGCAAGATCGCCGAGGACGAGCCGGGCAGCCTTGGTGACACCTCCACGCTGGCCGATCCCGGCGTGGTCGACGACCTCGTCCAGCACCGGCAGAACCGCAAGCAGGCGTAGGCGCGCTCCACCCCAATTACCGACATTGTGGCGCTCCCGCGGCGAAATTCCGCGGGAGTGTTGTTTTCAGGTCATTTACTCGCAGGCGAAGTTTTCCTTTCCTCAAGCCATCCGAGCGCTCGGGCTGGAGCGCGCACCGAACGCGATCAGGTGAGGGGATGGCAATGCGGACTGGAACGATCAGGCAGGCGGCCGCGATGGCCGCCGCGGCAATCGCAATCACGATGGCGGGCATCGGGACAGCGTCGGCCCGGCCCGAACTGGTCCCCATCGCCGGCGACTATTCGCCCGGCACGATCGTCGTGAAGACCGGCGAGCGGAAGCTCTATCTGGTGCTCGATGGCACCCACGCCATGCGCTACACGGTCGGCGTCGGCAAGGCCGGCCGGCAATGGGCCGGCACCACCAAGATCGACGGCAAATACAAATATCCGGCCTGGGCGCCGCCGGCGGACGTCAAGCGCGACAAGCCGAACATTCCCGACGTCATTGCCGGCGGCTCGCCGCAGAATCCGATGGGCGTCGCGGCGATGACGCTGGCCGGCGGCGAATACGCGATCCACGGCACCAACGTGCCGGGCTCGGTCGGCGGCTTTGTCTCCTATGGGTGCATCCGCATGCTCAATACGGATATCACCGACCTCTACGAGCGGGTGTCGATCGGCACCAAGGTGGTGGTGACGCGCTGAAGAATGCCCGGCCGATGCAGGGGATATGCAGCCGTAGAATAGAGTTCCCTCTCTGCGGTTCCCGACGGGAACTTTTTACCTGTAGTTGTACGGCCTGAGGTATTTATATCTTCTTTAATCTTGGTTGAGCCTACTACCCAGATACAACTCTGGGGAGTGGGAATGTTCGGCTTACATTTCAAGATCGGGACAAAGCTCGGGATTACGGCGGGGATCGGTGTGATCCTGGTCGCGGGCATGCTGGCCAACCAGATCGTCGGCAATCAATCGATCGCCGAGCTGACTCGCCTCGCCGTGATCAACATGGCCAACAAGTCCAACGCGCAAGGGGCCGATGCGGCGCTGCTGCGCGCGCAGCTCAACCAGCAGGAGATCGCCCGCGCCGCAACGCCTGAGCGGCTGCAGAGCAGCCTGCAGGCGCTGCAGACCAACCTCGCGGCGGCCGGCAGTGAAGTGGAAGCCGCCCGCCAGCGCGCGACCCGCGCCGTGGCGCAGCAGCTGTACGCGGACATTCGCCAAGCCATCGACAAATCCGCCGCAGCCGGAGCCGATTTCGCCAAGGCGCGCGGCGAGGTGCTCGCCAAGACCGCGGCCCGCAGCCAGGCCTTAGATGCCTGGAAGCGCAGCTTTCCCAAGCTGACGAGCCTGCCCAGCCTGCTCGCCTCCCCCGTGCATTTCAGCATCGAGTCCGAGCTGCGCACGGCTGATGCCGCCATGGCGTCGATCAACGCGGCGAGCTGGCGTTACGGGACCAACGCGGATCCGGCGCAGCGCGACGTCGTGACCGCGGGGCTGGAGACGCTGCTCGCCGATCTCGGCAAGTCCCGCGAGCTCACCAACAACAAGGACATCCAGGCCGGCATCGACGAGCTCATCAGCATCGCGACCGCGTTCAAGACGGCGGCGCTGGACTACTTCAAGGCCGACGAGGCCAGCCGGCGCATCTTCGACGAGACAGTGGTCACGACAGACCAGGAGATCAGGAAGCGTCTCGGCGAAGGCGTCAAGATCGCGACCGACATGCTGTCGCTGCGGCAGAGCCAGCTGTCGGCCGAGATGGAGCGCGTCGGCAACGTCGCGATCCTGGTCGGCGCGCTGGTGGTACTGATCCTGATCGGCTCGGCGGTGTTCTCGTCGCTGACCATCGCCCGTCCGATCCGGCGCGTCGGCGACGTTCTGCTCGAGCTCGCCGGCGGCAACAAGGCGGTGGAAATTCCCTACACGCAGCGGGGTGACGAGGTCGGCGACAATGCGCGCGCGGCCCGCACCTTCAAGGACAATCTGATCCGCATCGAGCAGATGGAGCAGGACCAGAAGAACCAGGAAAAGATCGCGGCCCAGCAGCGCAAAGCGGAGATGATGAAGCTCGCGGACGCCTTCCAGGCAGCCGTCGGCGGCATCGTCACCACCGTATCGTCGGCCGCGCATCAGCTCGAAGGCGCCGCGGGCACCCTCTCGGGCACCGCCAACCAGACCCAGTCGTTGTCCAGCATGGTCGCCGCAGCCTCGGAGGAAGCCTCGACCAATGTCGGCGCCGTGGCCTCGGCGACCGAGGAGATGAGCGCCTCGGTCACCGAGATCAGCCGCCAGGTCCACGATTCCAGCCGCATCGCCAATGAGGCGGTCAGGCAGGCCGAACGCACCGACGGCCGCATCAACGAGCTGCAGTCGGCCGCGGGCCGGATCGGCGATGTGGTCAAGCTGATCACCGCGATCGCGGAGCAGACCAACCTGCTGGCGCTGAATGCGACCATCGAGGCCGCGCGCGCCGGCGAGTCCGGCCGCGGGTTCGCGGTCGTCGCGAGCGAGGTCAAGGCGCTCGCGGCGCAGACCGCCAAGGCCACCGAGGACATCGGCACGCAGATCGCCGGGATGCAGGCAGCGACACAGGAGTCGGTCGCCGCGATCAAGGAGATCGGCGCGACCATCACGCAGATCTCCGACATCGCTGCGACCATCGCCGCCACCGTCGAACAACAAGGCGCCGCGACGCGCGAGATCGCCCGCAATGTCGGCGAAGCCGCCAAGGGCACGGCGGAGGTCGCGCAGCGGATCACGGAGGTCAACCGCGGCGCCAGCGCCACCGGAACGGCCTCGGGCCAGGTGCTCGACTCCGCGCGCTCGCTGACGCTCCAGAGCAGCAATCTCAAGGTGGAGGTCGAGCGATTCCTCGACACCGTGCGCGCCGCCTGATCGACCGGCGCGGTCGCCCGCGATCGCGCCCCGCACTCATTGCATCCCGAAGCACATTCTCAAGCTTTTTTCGAAACTCAAGGACAGGAGCAGACACATGCTTCTCGACACGAACTCGGCTGCGTCCATTGCAGAGATGGCCGCTCTGATCAGGACCGAAGACTCCTCGCTCGACACCATGTCGCTCACGCCCGTCGGCGCCTTCCAGAACAGGACCGTGACGCTGCACACGCTGATGCGCGAGGTCACGGAGTCTCTCGCCGAGGCGCTCCAGCGACGCCCGGCGCAGGACTTCCCGATGCTCTATTTCGCCTGCGGCAAGGCCAGGGTTGGATCGACCGCGCTGAGCAATCTGTTCGGCATGACCGGGATGCCGTCCTACTATCAACCGCTGAAAGCCATGCTGCGTGATGCGATGGTCGGCGAGCCGCTCACGCCCTGGATCATTCCGTCGACCGCGGACCAACCCAATCTGTTCAGCAAGGAGACGATCGGCCCCTATGTCATCGCGGAGAGCCTGTTCAATCCGCTCAAGCTGCTGATCGATGCGGGATATCCGCCGCACCGGCTCCACCTGATCGCGCTCGATCGCGAGCCCGCGAGCGCACTCGCGTCGTGGCTGGACAAGCTGATCTCGCGGGCCTCAGAAAATACTTTGCTGGCGCACTACATCATCGCCGCCCTGAGCGCGGCAAGAGTGTCGAGCTACGCGAGACAGCAGGGAGTTCCCGTCACGCACTACGTCTACGAAGTCAGCAAGGAGCCGATCGCATCGGTTCGCGTGCTGTTCGATCGCCTCGGCCTGTCCGCAAGCTTCGCAGAAGACGCGGTGACGAGCTGGCAACAGCCGGGACAGGAGCATGGGAGCAATGCCCGGGTCATCTTCCCGAGCGAGGCCGCAATCTACAAGGTGCCCAATCTCCACACCTCCGACAGCGCCTATCGCTTCCAGCCGCGCGCGACAGGCGCGGTGACGAGTGCTCAGCTGGAGCTGCTGGAGCGCTGCGGCGTCAACGACGTCTATCGCGCCTCGGTGGCAGCCTGCATTGGCGATCTCGGCCTGAATGCCGCGGCATCGTCGCGCCTGTTCGGCGAGCGTGCGGGAGTGGCGGCATGAACGGGATCATTGATCGCGCACCCGCGACGACATCCAGATTCCGGCCGCCGGAGACCGAACCGCAGCCGCAAGCCCTCAGCCATCTGCGCCGGCTCGAAGCCGAGAGCATCGCCATCCTGCGCGAGGTCGCGGCCGAGTTTCGCAACCCGGTGATGCTGTATTCGATCGGCAAGGACTCCTCGGTGCTGCTGCATCTGGCGATGAAGGCGTTCCATCCCGGCAAGCCGCCGTTTCCGCTGCTGCACATCGACACGACCTGGAAGTTTCGCGACATGATCGCGTTCCGGGACCAGCGCGTGCGAGAGCTCGGACTCGAGCTTCTGGTGCACGTCAACCCGGATGGGCTCGCCCAGCGCATCAACCCGTTCGTCCACGGCTCTGCGCTCTACACCGACGTCATGAAGACCCAGGCGCTGCGTCAGGCTCTGGACATGCATGGCTTCGACGCCGCCATCGGCGGTGCGCGCCGCGACGAGGAGAAGTCGCGCGCCAAGGAGCGCATCTTCTCCCATCGCAGCATCACGCATCGCTGGGACCCGAAGAACCAGCGGCCGGAGCTTTGGAACCTGTACAATACCCTGCTTGCGCCCGGCGAGAGCATGCGCGTCTTCCCGCTCTCGAACTGGACGGAGCTCGACGTCTGGGACTACATCCACCTCGAGAACATCCCGATCGTGCCGCTGTATTTCGCAAGTCTGCGGCCGGTGGTCGAGCGCGACGGCGCGCTGATCATGGTCGATGACGAGCGCATGCCGCTGCGGCCGGGCGAGACGCCGGAATGGCGATCGGTCCGCTTTCGCACGCTCGGCTGCTATCCGCTGACAGGCGCTGTGCCGTCGACGGCGTCCGACCTTGCCGCGATCGTGCGCGAGATGATGGCGTCCCGCACCTCGGAGCGGCAGGGCCGCGTGATCGATCGCGACAGCACGGCCTCGATGGAGCGCAAGAAGGTGGAGGGCTATTTCTGATGGCCGGGCACCACGCGACAATCGGACGGACGCAGGCGTCCGCCAGCACACACGCGCAGGACAAGCCGACCCTGCGTCTCGTCACCTGCGGCAGCGTCGACGACGGCAAGAGCACGCTGGTCGGACGGCTGCTCTATGATTCGAAGATGCTGCTCGACGACCAGCTCGACGCGCTGACCTCGGACAGCAAGACGGCCGGCACCGCCGGACCGGCGCTGGACTTCGCGCTGCTGGTCGACGGGCTGCAGGCCGAGCGCGAGCAAGGCATCACGATCGACGTCGCCTACCGGTTCTTCGCCACGCCGCGCCGCCGCTTCGTGATCGCCGATACACCCGGCCATGTCCAATACACGCGCAACATGGCGACCGGCGCCTCGCAGGCCGACCTTGCGGTCGTCCTGGTCGACGCCCGCAAGGGTGTCGTCAGCCAGACCCGCCGCCACAGCCATATCCTCGCTTTGCTCGGCGTCCGTCACGTCTTGGTGGCCGTCAACAAGATGGACCTCGTCGGCTTCGACGCCGAACGCTTCGCCACCATCTCGGCCACCTTCAGCAGCCTGGCCGAGCAGCTTGGCATCAGCGATGTGCAATGCATCCCGGTGGTGGCCTGCGACGGCGACAACATCATCGGCGGCAGCGCGCGCATGCCCTGGTACATCGGGCCGAGCGTGATGGAGCATCTCGAACGGGCCGACGTGTCCGACGGCATCGCAGACCGGCCGTTCCGCTTTCCGGTGCAATGGGTCAACCGCCCGCATGCGGAGTTTCGCGGCTTCAGCGGCCGTGTCGCCAGCGGCACGCTGCGCTGTGGAGATCCTGTCATCGTCCAGCCCTCGGGGCGGCGCAGCCGCGTCACCGGCATCGTCACGGCCGACGGCCGGCTGCAGCAGGCCGTGTCCGGGCAATCGGTGACGCTGCTGCTCGCCGACGAGATCGATGCGAGCCGCGGCGACGTACTGACCTCCGGTGCGTCACCCGTGGTGACGGATCACATCACCGCTCATCTGATCTGGTTCGATGACGAAGCCATGCGGCAGGGCCGCCGCTATTTGCTCAAATCGGGCACATCGTCGATCGGCGCCGTGGTCTCTGCCATGAAACATCGCGTCTGCATCGAGACGATGGCGCATGAGGCAGACGCGACGCTGGACGCCAACGAGATCGGCTGTGTCGATATCGCGCTCGACCGGCCGCTGGTCTGCGAGGCGTACCGCGACAGCCACGAACTGGGCAGCTTCATCCTGATCGATCCGTTCAGCCGGCGCACGGTTGCTGCGGGTCTGATCGATGCGCCGTTGCGACGGCCTGCCGAGATCAGCTGGCACCCGCTCGCGGTCGACAAATCGGTGCGCGCCCGCCTCAAGCAGCAGAAGCCCTGCGTGCTCTGGCTGACCGGCCTGAGCGGGGCTGGCAAGTCGACCATCGCCAACCTCGTCGACCGCCGGCTGTGCGAGCTCGGCCGGCACAGTGCGCTGCTCGATGGCGACAATCTCCGCCACGGCATCAACCGCGATCTCGGCTTCACGCCGGAGGCGCGGGTCGAGAACATCCGCCGTGTGGCCGAGATCGCCGCGCTGTTCGTCGACGCCGGCCTGATCACGCTGGTGTCGCTGATCTCGCCGTTCCGCGCCGACCGGGAGATGGCACGCCGTCGCTTCGATGCCGGCGAATTCGTCGAGATCCATGTCGCCACCTCACTGGCGAGGTGCGAGGCGCGGGACCCCAAAGGCCTCTACAAGAAAGCGCGCGCCGGAGAGCTTTCGAACTTCACCGGACTAGGCCAAGCCTATGAAGCACCCGAACGGCCGGAGATCACGATCGATGGCGACACTCTCTCGGCCGACGCGGCCGCCGATCAGATCGTGCGCTATCTGCGCGACCAGCACTATCTCTGACGATGGACCACGTTCCAGGCAATGGCCTCAGAAGTCCGAGATGATGCCCTTTCGTTCCCAGTCGCCGTAGCGGGTCGGCTCCGGCCCCTTCGGGCCCTGCAGCTCCTTCGGCATCGGCGTCTCAGCCTGCTCGGCAGCTAGGCGCCGGCGCTCCTCCGCTTCGGCGAGCGCGCGCTTCGCGGCCGGGCTCAGCGGCTTGCGCGGCGCGTCATTGCTGGCCACCAGCGTCAAAGCGGGCTTACCTGAGGACTCATCGCTCATCGTACCATTCCACCATTGAACCGGATCATTGCCGACATCATCAGATCGTGTGAGCACGCTCGATAAAACAGGTCTAAAAAAAGCAGAGCCGATTCTTACATTTGGCATATTCCCGTGGCAGAGGTCCCGCAAGCTGATGGCATGCACCCCGATCGTCGCGGAACTGCCTTTCTTCTTTCGCGAGTAGTCTCCAGGCATGCCTCCGCCGCGTTTTGCGACCCCTTCCGAAGTTCCGGGCCTTGCCGCCCGGCGCATCGCCGCCGACGTCATCGACGGGGTCCTGCACAAGCATCGTACCCTCGATGATCAGCTCGACGGCACCGGTGCGCATCCCGGGCTGAAGCATCTCGCCGATCGTGACCGTGCGCTGATGCGACGCCTCGTGGCGACCACGCTGCGCCGGCTCGGCACGCTCGGAAACGTGCTGTCGCGGCTGTTGGATCGCGGCATTCCGACCGATGCACCGCGCGCCCAGAGCGCGCTGCTGATCGGCGCGGCGCAGATCCTGTGGATGGACGTGCCGGATCACGCCGCGGTCGACCTGTCGGTTCGACTGGTTCAGGCCGACCGCCGCGCCGCCAAATATGCCGGGCTGGTGAACGCCGTGCTGCGACGTTGCGCGCGCGAGGGCACCGCGCTGCTCGACGACACAATGGGCCAGCCGCTGGACATCGCGCCCTGGCTGCTCGCCCGCTGGATCGCGCATTATGGCGAGACGACCGCCAAGGACATCGCGGCCGCGCTCGGCCAGGAGCCGTCGCTCGATCTCACCGTCAAATCCGACCCGGCATCTTGGGCCTCGCGCCTGCATGGCGAGGTGCTGCCGACCGGCACCGTGCGCACCCTGCTGCATGGCTCGGTCACGGTGCTGCCCGGCTTCGCCGAAGGACAATGGTGGGTGCAGGACGCGGCAGCCGCTTTGCCTGCGCGGCTGCTCGGCGACGTCGCCGGCAAGACCATTGCCGACCTCTGCGCCGCCCCGGGCGGCAAGACCGCCCAGCTCGCCCATGCCGGCGCCCGCGTCACCGCGGTGGACCGGTCGCCTGCCCGGATGAACCGGCTCAAGGAGAACATGACCCGGCTGCAGCTGACGACCGAGACGGTCGTGACTGACGCGGCTGAATGGCAGCCGGCCGACGGCGCCGGCTTCGACGGCCTGCTGCTCGATGCCCCCTGCAGCTCGACCGGCACCATCCGCCGGCATCCCGATGTCGGCTGGCTGCGCAGCGAGGCCGACATCACCGCGCTGTCCGGCCTGCAGGCCCGGCTCCTGACCCGGGCCGCCAGCCTGCTAAAGCCCGGCGGAATCCTGGTGTATTGCACCTGTTCGCTCGAGCCCGAGGAAGGCGAGCAGGTGGTCGAGAGCGCCCTCGCCGGCGGCGCCGAGTTGCGGCGCATCCCCATCACCCCCGCGGAGGTGGCCGGGCTTGCCGAACTCGTGACGGCGGCGGGCGACCTGCGAACACTACCCTGCCATCTGCCGCACCAGGACCCGCGGCTCGGCGGTCTCGACGGATTTTATGCCGCGAGGCTGGAGCGGCGCGCGTGAGCGTGTCATCGTGCATGACGTGCACCGGCGCAATGCCGGTACCGGATTGAGGGCGTGCGGGTTGTGTCTGTCCGTTAAATCCTGATTTTGCACCAGATTCTGGTCCTGCGTGGGTGCTGCACCGGGGCCAAAAATGGTGTATCGGCGGCAGTTGCGATCTATGAAGGATCCGCAACCGAATCCCCTCTGAACAAGGCTTGGCGTGTCCGCCGCTCAACGCAGACGCATATCGACGCTGGTCATGGGCCGCTTTGCGCGCAGCCTGATGTCCAATGTCAGCGGTGTATCGGTATCCGTGTCCGGCCTGTGGCCCGGACGCGCGGACCGGCTCATCATTGCGCCGCATGATCTGCGCACGTCGGACGCCACACGGGCGGCCGAGATCTACGCCGGGCGCTTCGTGTTCGCCGGCAAGATCGTCACCTGTCACGGCCGTTCGATCTTCGACCTGGAGCCTCCGTCGGAGGACTGGGAGGTGGCGCTGCTCGGCTTCGGCTGGCTGCGACATCTTCGCGCAGCCGACACCGCCCTGACCCGCGCCAACGCACGCGCCCTGGTCGACGACTGGATCACCAACCAGATCGGCCGCCACCCGCTCAGCCGCCGCGCCGACGTGCTGGCGCGCCGGGTGATCTCGCTGCTGTCGCAGGCGCCGCTGGTGCTGGCCGATTCCGACGGCAAGTTCTATCGCCGGTACTTGCGCGGCCTGACCCGCGAGATCCGCTATCTGCGCTATTCGACCATCGACATTCCCGACGGCGTGCCGCGGCTCCAGGTGCTGATCGCGCTGTGCTACGCGGCGCTGTGCCTCGCCAACCAGGCCAAGCACATTCGCAGCGCGACGCGAAAGCTCTCCGACGAGCTGCAGCGGCAGATCCTCCCCGATGGCGGGCATGTGTCGCGCAACCCGGGCGCGCTGATCGAGCTGTTGATCGACCTGCTGCCGCTGCGCCAGACCTTCGCCGCGCGCAACATCGCGCCGCCGCCGGCGCTGCTCAACGCCATCGACCGGATGATGCCGATGCTGCGCTTTTTCCGGCATGGCGACGGCAACATGGCGCTGTTCAACGGCATGGGCGGCACGCCGTCCGACCTGCTGGCCACCCTGCTTGCCTATGACGACACCCATGGCACGCCGATGGCGAGCATGCCGCATTCCGGCTTCCAGCGGCTCGACGCCGGGCAGATGACCGTCATCGTCGACACCGGCGCGCCGCCACCGCCGCATCTGAGCCACGAGGCGCATGCCGGCTGCCTGGCATTCGAGCTGTCGTCGGGCGCCAGCCGCATCGTCATCAATTGCGGCATGCCGTCGACCGGGCGCGACAACTGGCGCACCTTCGCGCGCTCGACGGTGGCGCATTCGACGCTGACCTATCACAACACCTCGTCCTGCAACTTCGTCGAGATGTCGGCCATGAAGCGGCTGCTGCACGGCGCGCCGATCGTGTCGGGGCCGACCCGGGTGGAGAATTTCCGCGAGGTCGTGCCCGACGGCACCGTGCTGTCGACCTCGCACAACGGCTATGCGTCGAAGTTCGGCCTGATCCACCGCCGCGTGCTGGTGGCCGCCGAGGATGGCGCGCGGCTGGACGGCGAGGACACCGTGACACCCGCGCAAGGCGCGCGGCTGCGCGGCGGCGGCTCGGACTACACATTGCGCTTCCATCTGCATCCGGCGGTCAAGGCCAGCCGGCTCAGCGACGGCCGCGGCGCGATGCTGGTGCTGCCCAACCGTGAAGTCTGGACGTTCGAGACCTTCGAGGACCGCGTCGACCTCGAGGACAGCGTGTTCCTCGCCGGCAATGACGGCCCGCGGCGCACGACGCAGCTGGTGATCCGCCAGGACGCCCAGCAGGCCGCCTCGATCCGCTGGAGCTTTATCCGCTCCTCGACCTCGCCGAGCGACACCAACGCGCGGCGGAACGCACGGCGCGAGCCGGAGCTGCCGCTCTGATGGATACAGTGAGCGCACGTCGTCTCCACGACGGCAGTGCGCTCCCTCTCCCCGTCCTTCACGGGGCCGCGACGAGCTTCGCTCGCGCTGAGAGGGTTGGGGTGAGGGGCCGCCACACCCACCGACCGTGCGGATAGCCCCCCTCACCCGGATTGCATCTTCGATGCAATCCGACCTCTCCCCGCACGCGGGGAGAGGTTAAGGGTACCGTCCCAACGCTCGAGTTGAGGGTAACCAATACGGTCAACCCGGCGCGAGCGCGTCTGCGTCCCCGTTGTCCGCCCGGCCGAAAGCTGCTATGAGCCCGGCTCTCGCGCGACTGGCGACTTTGGATGGAGCACCATCGGGGAGCGCGGGATCGACCGCCGTGCGCCTGGGCAACTGAACCTCCTGCAACAGGATTCTGCCCGCCATGACCAATCAGCTTCGTCCTATTCGCCGCGCCCTGCTCTCCGTTTCCGACAAGACCCGCCTGGTCGACTTCGCGCGCGCGCTTGCCGCGCGCGGCGTCGAATTGATCTCCACCGGCGGCACCGCCAAGGCGATCACCGAGGCCGGCCTGAAGGTGCAGGACGTCTCCGATCTCACCGGCTTCCCCGAGATGATGGACGGCCGCGTCAAGACGCTGCATCCGAAGGTCCATGGCGGCCTGCTCGCGATCCGGGGCAATGACGAGCACGCCGAGGCGATGAAGACCCACGGCATCGCGCCGATCGACCTGCTCGTCGTCAATCTCTACCCGTTCGAATCCACGGTCGAGCGCGGCGCGCCGTTCAGCGACTGCATCGAGAACATCGACATCGGCGGCCCCGCGATGATCCGCGCGGCGTCGAAGAACCACGAGGATGTCGCCGTCGTCGTCGACGTCAACGACTACGAGGCCGTGCTCGAGGATCTCGCGCGCCACGAGGGCTCGACCACCTTGCTGCTGCGCCGGCGGCTCGCCGCGAAGGCCTATGCGCGCACCGCCGCCTATGACGCGGCCATCTCCAACTGGTTCGCCGCCACGATCCAGAACGACGCGCCGGATTATCGCGCCTTCGGCGGCAAGCTGATCCAGTCGCTGCGCTATGGCGAGAACCCGCACCAGCATGCCGCCTTCTACGCGCTGCCCGGCCGCCGGCCCGGCGTCGCCACCGCGCGGCAGGTGCAGGGCAAAGAGCTGTCCTACAACAACATCAACGACACCGATGCGGCCTATGAGTGCATCGCCGAGTTCGATCCGGCGCGCACCGCGGCCTGCGTCATCGTCAAGCACGCCAACCCTTGCGGCGTCGCCGAGGGCCCCGACCTGATCACCGCCTATCAGAAGGCGCTGGCCAGCGATTCGACCTCGGCGTTCGGCGGCATCATCGCGATGAACCGGAAGCTCGACGCCGCGACCGCGCGCGCGATCACCGGTATCTTCACCGAGGTGATCATCGCGCCTGATGCCACCGAGGAGGCGATCGCGGTGATCGCCGCGCGCAAGAACCTGCGGCTGCTGCTGGCCGGCGCCCTGCCCGATCCGCGCGAGGCCGGCCTCACGGCAAAAACTGTTGCCGGCGGCCTCCTGGTGCAGAGCCGTGATAACGCCGTGGTCGACGACATGACCTTGAAGGTCGTCACCAAGCGCGCACCCACCGATGCCGAGCTGCGCGACCTGCGCTTCGCGTTCCGCGTCGCCAAGCACGTGAAGTCGAACACCATTATCTACGCCAAGGATTCGGCGACCGTCGGAATCGGCGCGGGCCAGATGAGCCGCGTCGATTCCGCACGCATTGCCGCGCGCAAGGCGCTCGATGCCGCTGCCGAAATGAAGCTCGCGGAGCCGCTGACCAAGGGCTCGGTGGTCGCATCCGACGCGTTCTTCCCGTTCGCCGACGGCATGCTGGCCTGCATCGAGGCCGGCGCCACCGCGGTGATCCAGCCGGGCGGCTCGGTCCGCGACGACGAGGTCATCAAGGCCGCCGACGAGCACGGCATCGCGATGGTGCTCACGGGTGTCCGGCATTTCCGGCACTGATTTATCCAAGATCTCCGCCGTCATTCCGGGATGCGCCGCAAGGCGCAGGCCCGGAATCCATAACCACGATCGTGAGTATGGATTCCGGGCTCGCCCTCCGGGCGCCCCGGAATGACGGCGGAGCAAGTTTCAGGCGCCCTGCCCCGCACGACGACTTGAGTTCACCCGCGCCAGCAGCACCAGTCCCACCACGAAGAACAGCACCAGCACGGCCATGCCGGCCTTCTGGCTCGCGGTCGCCGCGGTGATGATGCCGATCAGCAGCGGGCCGATGAAGGATGTGACTTTTCCGGTGAGCGCGAACAGGCCGAAATATTGCGCGACACGTTCCTTCGGCACCATGCGGATGAGAAGCGAGCGGGACGCGGCCTGCAGCGGCGCGCCGCAGGCACCCAGGACGCAGCCGAGCAGCAGATAGGCGCGCTCCGGCCACGACGCGAACAGCGGTCCTCCCGGCACAGCCGGCGTGACCGGAATGAACAGGATCGAATCACGGCTCACGAGCAGGATTGCGATGATCGCGAGCAAGAGCAGGGTCATGCTGCCGGCGATGACGCGCTTCGGCCCGAGCCGGTCGTCGAGCTTGCCGCCGAGCCAGCCGCCGAAGGTGCCGGCGGCGGCGAGGATGATGCCGAAAGTGCCGATCTGGATCGTGTTCCAGCCGAACGTGCCGGCCGCATAGATGCCGCCGAACGCGAACAGCGAGACGAGGCCATCGGTGTAGATCATGTTGGCGATGAGAAAGAGCGCGACGTCGCGCTGCTGCGGCAGGCTGCGCAGCGTCTCCTTCAATTGGCCGAGACCCTCGCGCACGGCGGCACCGAGCCGGTGCCGCGCCGGGAAATCCGGCGTGAACAGAAACATCGGCAGTACGAACACGATGAACCACAGACCGGTGAGCGGGCCAGAGATGCGGTCGCCTTCATGCGTTACCGGATCGAGGCCGAACAGCGGCGTCAGCCCGAACAGCGTGCGGCCGCTCTCGGGATTGGCGGCGAGAAAGCCGAGCACGAGAACGAGCGAGAGAATGCCGCCGACATAGCCGGTCGCCCATCCCGTGCCGGACAGGCGGCCGATGCGCTCGGGCGGCACAAGCGTGGGCATCATTGCATTGTTGAACACGGTGGCGAACTCGACCCCAATGGTGGCGAGCACATAGGCCGCGAGCAGTGGCACAATCAGTTCGGGCGCGCCGGGCCGGCCGATCCACATCAGCGAGGAGCCGATCACCAGCAATGCGCCGAATGCAGCGATCCACGGCTTGCGCCGACCGGTCGCATCGGCGATCGCGCCGAACACCGGCGACAACAGCGCGATGGCGATACCCGCGGCGGCGGTCGCAAAGCCCCACAGCGCCTGTCCGCTGGCAGGATCGGGCGCGACATGGGCGGCAAAATACGGCGCGAACACGAAGGTCGTGATCAGCGTAAAATATGGCTGCGCCGCCCAGTCGAAGAAGATCCAGCTGACGACGGCGGCACGGCCGGGATACGTCCGGCTGTCGGCTTCGCTGGCGGTCTCGATCGCGGTCACGGCCATTGCAGTTCCCTTGGCAGCATCGCCGCACAGGGCGACGATCACGGTGTCGCGTTTTACGCCGGCGACGGCGCCCTATAACATCTGACGATCCCATGCGGATGTCAGCAGCAGCAGAATGGCGATGACCATGTTCACGATTGATCGACGGCGGCTCCTCGCAGGTGCGCTGATTCTGTTGGCGGGCTGCCTGCCGGCATGGGCGCTGGACAGCGGGGGACGCGAGATTCCGCTGCCGCCCGGCGTCGTCGCGCCCGCGCAACCGCCCGCGCATGGCATGGTGGTGGCGCAGGAGCGGATCGCCGCCGAGGTCGGCCAGCGCATCCTCGCGCTCGGCGGCAATGCCGTCGACGCCGCGGTCGCGACCGGCTTCGCCATGGCGGTGACCTATCCCGTCGCCGGCAATATCGGCGGCGGCGGCTTCATGGTCATCCATCTCGCCAAGAGCAACGAGGACATCGCGATCGACTATCGCGAGACCGGACCGGCCGCGATCACGCGCGACATCTTCCTCGGCGCCGATGGCAAGCCCGACATTGCGAAGTCGCGCGATTCGGCATTGTCGATCGGCGTGCCCGGAACGGTGGCCGGCCTCGCCCTGGCGCTCGAGAAATACGGCTCGGGCAAGTTCACGCTGGCTCAGCTGCTGCACCCGGCGATCGTGCTGGCCCGTGACGGCATCCCCGTGGCCGACGACGTCGCCGTCACCCTGCCGATGATGGCGCCGCGGCTGGCGAAGTGGCCGTCCTCCGCTGCCATCTTCATGCGCCCGGATGGAACCGTGCTCAAGGAAGGCGACCGGCTGGTGCAGCCCGACCTCGCCGCGACGCTCGCCGCGGTCTCCGAACAGGGGCCGCGCGGCTTCTACGAGGGACCGGTCGCGGACAAGCTCGCCAAGGCGATTCAGAAAGCCGGCGGCATCATGACCGCGGACGATCTCAAATCCTATCAGCCGGTGCTGCGCACGCCGGTGCGCGGCACCTATCGCGGCTACGACGTCGTCTCGATGCCGCTGCCCTCGTCCGGGGGCACCGTGCTGATCGAGATGCTGAACATCCTCGAAGGCTTCAAGCTCGCCGAGTTGAAACAGGGCTCGCCGGCCTCGCTGCACCTGCTGATCGAAGCAATGAAGCGCGCCTATGCCGATCGCGCTCGCTATCTCGGCGACCCCGCCTTCGTCGATGCGCCGGTGCGCGCGATGCTGTCGAAGGATTACGCCGAGCGCCAACGCGCCGGCATCGATCCGGCGCGCGCCACCAGCGCCGGCGACGTGCTCAACACCAAGCCGTTGCGCGAAGGCAGCAACACCACGCATTTCTCGGTGGTCGACAATGACGGCAATGCCGTCAGCAACACCTACACGCTGAACTTCCCCTATGGCGTCGGCCTGATCGCGGAAGGCACCGGCGTGCTGCTCAACAATGAGCTCGACGACTTCACCGCCGCCCCCGGCGCATCCAACGCGTTCGGCCTCGTCGGCTTCGAGGCCAATCTGCCCGGTCCCGGCAAGCGCCCGCTGTCGTCGATGTCGCCGACCATTGTGCTGAAGGACGGCAAGCCTGTGCTGGTGACGGGCTCGCCGGGCGGCAGCCGCATCATCTCCACGGTGCTGCAGGTGATCGTCAACGTGCTCGACTACAAGATGGACGTCCGCCAGGCCGTGACCGCGCCGCGCCTGCATCACCAATGGATGCCGGACGAGGTCAGAATCGAGAAGGGGTTCGCCGACGACGTGCTCGCCGACCTCCGCGCACGCGGCCACAAGATCGAGGAGCCGATGGGCCGCACCTCGGCCAACTCGATCCTGGTCACGGCGGAAGGACTGGTCGGCGCTCCCGACCCGCGCAGCAAGGGGGCCACTGCCGCCGGGCGCTGAAGCCGGTACAGGCATCCCGCTCGACCAGGCCGGCGGCGAGCATCGTCATTGTCCCGGATGACGATTTGCCGCCGCCCCGAGGCCTTGTTCCATCGCGTCGGTCCGTTGGCGAGCTGGCGAAGCCGGGATACAAGAACTGCGAGGGCGAAGCTTGCCCGCAAGACCATTTCAGGCGTTCTGGTGAACTTGCGAAGATTTTCGGTCGGTCTCCTGGTGTTCGCGGCCCTGCTGGTGGCGGGCTGGCTTACCTATCGGCCGGACCGGGCGCTGCGGTCCGCCACCACGGCGGTCGCGCAGATGATCTGCGCCAAGACCTTCGTCTCCGGCCTCGATCCCCAGACCACCTTCGCTGAAACCATGGAGCGTCCCGGCCTGCGCCGGCTGCGCGCCGTGATGCGCTACCGCGTCGAGCCCGACATGCGCTACGTCGACGCCTCGCTGCTCGGCCTGCATGTCAGCCGCGCCAGCTATCACGACGGCCTCGGCTGCGTGTCGATGCAGGGCCAGAAGCCGCCTTATGTGCCGCACAGTGACGTCCGTGGGCTGCGCGCTTCCGTTCCGCCGCCGGCGCTGCCGGAGGTTGCAGCGGCGGCCCCGGTGGAACCCGCCGATCCCGCGTTGAAGGCCGCGCTCGATCACGCCTTCGAGGAGCCGGCCAGCCCACCGTTCCGGCGCACCAAGGCGGTCGTGGTGGTCAAGGATGGCCGGCTGATCGCCGAACGCTACGCGGCTGACATCGGTGTCGACACGCCATTGATCGGCTTTTCGATGACCAAGACGGTCACCAATGCGCTGCTCGGGATCATGACGCGGCAGGGCAAGCTCAGCCCTGGAATTCCGGCGCCTGTCGCGGAATGGCGCGACGCGCGCGACCCGCGCCACGACATCACCATCGAGCAGTTGATGCGCATGACGTCAGGGCTGGCGCTGGACGAGACCAATTCCGGCTTCGACCCGTCGAGCCAGATGGAGATTCATCGCGACATGGCAGCGTTCGCGGTGCATGCGCCGCTGATCGCCCCGCCGGGCCAGCGCTGGGCCTATTCGAGCGCATCGACGCAGATCCTGGCCCGTATCATCCGCGACGCCGCCGGCGGGCCGGAGCAGACCATCGCGTTCGCCTGGCGCGAGCTGTTCGGACCGCTTGGCATGCGCAGCGCGACGTTGCAGTTCGACGGCTCTGGCACCTATCAGGGTCACGCCAACATGCTGGCCAGCGCGCGCGACTGGGCGAAGCTCGGCCTGCTCTATCTCGCCGACGGCATGGCCGGCGACACACGGATTCTGCCGGAGGGCTGGGTGGCGATGTCGGCGACCGCGACGCTGGACACGGACTACGGCGCGGGTCTCTGGACCAACCGCAGCCCGCATGTTCATGCCCAGGGGCGCGCGCGCGCCGGAATTCCGCCAGATGCGTTCTTCGCCTTCGGCCTGCTCGGCCAGCGGCTCGTGATCATGCCGACCCAGCGCATGGTCGTGGTGCGGCTCGGCGATGCCGTCGATCCCGATGGCGACATCCGGGGCGTAGCGCGCCTGGTGCGCGAGGTCATCGCGGCGACGGAGGCCTCGGCCACCGCCGCGCGATCGCCATAGCCCGCGTCAGCGGCCGAGCTCGTACGGGCCGCCCTTTTCCAGCGCGATCTTGTAGGCCGGGCGCGCCTCGATGCGCGCCAGGAAATCCATCGCGCGCGGATGGCCCTGCTCAAGCCCGCCGCGCGCGGCGGCGGCCTGCAGCGGGAAGCTCATCTGGATGTCGGCGGCGGTGAACTCATTGCCGGCGAACCACTCGCTCTTCTGCAGCTCGCTTTCCCAGAACGCCATGTGCTGCTTCAGTTGCGGATTGACCAGGGTGGTCAGCGCCTGGCTCGACACCTTGCGCACGAGGGGGCGCAGCAGCGCCGGCGCGCGCTTCGGCATGACGTTGAACAGCAGCTTCAGCAGCAACAGCGGCATCGCCGAGCCCTCGGCGTAGTGCAGCCAGTAGGAATAGCGCAGCCGCTCGGGGGTCTTCGGCGGCGGGATCAGCCGGCCGTCGCCATAGGTCTCGACCAGATATTCGACGATGGCACCGGACTCGGCGACCACGTTGCCATTGTCGGTGATGACGGGCGACTTGCCGAGCGGATGGATCGCGCGCAGCTCCTTCGGCGCGCGCATGTCCGGTTGACGCTGATAGCGGATGATCTCGTAGGGGACGCCGAGTTCCTCGAGCAGCCAGAGCACGCGTTGCGAACGGGAGTTGTTGAGGTGGTGAACGGTCAGCATGAGGTCCCCGAAAGACGGATCGAGTGAGCAGGCGCTGTTCCGTAGCAAAGCCCGCTGCCTTCGGCGAGCGGCGGGACGGTCACAGCGACCAAATATTTATCCGGGTAATATTGACTTTTATTTCTACCCGGATTTTATTTGCCCCTGTCAACCGGGACGAACGGACATGGATACCTATACTGCCTTTGCCGGCCATACCCGCATCGCCACCGGGCCCTTGCCCAAGGTCGCGCTGGTCCTCAAGCATGCTGCGCCTGCGACCGAGCCGGTCATCATCTTCAGCGACCGCACCGGGCAGCCGATCGACCTGGACCTGCGCGGCAGCGACCGGGACATCTTGGCCCGGTTGCCGGCGGATGCCGGCGCCGCCGCCCAGCAATTGCCCAGCGAGCCGCGCGGCCGTGGCCGGCCGAAGCTCGGCGTCGTCGCGCGCGAGGTCACGCTGCTGCCGCAACATTGGGAATGGCTGAGCACCCAGCCCGGCGGGGCCTCGGTCGCGCTGCGCAAGCTGGTCCACGAGGCGCGTCGCGCCAGCTGTGACAGCGATCGCGCCCGCGAGGCGCGCGATGCGGCGTATCATTTCATGTCCGGGATCGGCAGCAACCTGCCGCAGTTCGAGGAGGCCTCGCGGGCGCTGTTCGCAGGTGATCTCGGCCGCTTCGCAAGGCTGCTCGCGGAGTGGCCGGCCGACATTCGCGATCACGCCATTGCGATGGCCCATCGTCACCGCACCGACACCGAGATCGGCTGATCAACGACATCTGGAGAGCGTCCGCCCGAGGCCGCTCTCCTTCCATTCCTCCTGACACGACCCGCCTCGCATCGAAGGGCGGTGGAAGGATCATGCCGTGACGCCCGCTCCCTCGCTGCGCAAGACGTTCCTGTTGTTCGTCATCCCGATGATGCTGAGCAACACGCTGCAATCGCTGTTCGGCACCATCAACAACGTCTATCTCGGCCAGATGATCGGCGTCGATGCGCTGGCCGCGGTGTCGGCGTTCTTTCCGGCGATGTTCTTCTTCGTCTCCTTCGTGATGGGTCTCGCCTCCGGCGCCGGCATCCTGATCGGCCAAGCCTGGGGCGCCAAGCAGCTGGCCACCGTGAAGACAGTCGCCGGCGCGGCCTTTGCCATTACCCTCGCGCTCGGCTTCGCGATCGCGCTGGGCGGCCTCTTCAGCCGCGAACTCCTGACGGCGCTGGCGACGCCGGCCAACATTCTCGATGCGGCGGCGGAGTATGCACGCGTCATGATGATCTCGATGCCTCTGACCTTCGTCTTCATCATGCTGACGGCGCTGATGCGCGGTGTCGGCGACACCGTGACGCCGTTGATCGCGCTCGCGGTGTCCACCGCGCTCGGTCTGGTGTTGACGCCCATCCTCATCCGCGGCTGGTTCGGCGCGCCGCAGCTGGGCGCGGCCAGCGCGGCGTGGGCATCGGCCGTCTCCACGCTCCTCACGCTGGGCTGGCTGCTGGCGCAGTTGCGCCGGCGCAAGCATCCGCTCGCAATCGACGTCGCGGTGCTGCGCGGAATGCGGCCGGCGCCGAAGCTGCTGCGCACGGTGCTGCGGCTTGGCATTCCCGCGGCGCTGAGCATGATCGTGATGTCGCTGGCGGAGATGGTGCTGATCGGCCTGGTCAACGGCTTCGGCTCCGACGCGACCGCGGCCTATGGCGCGGTCAACCAGGTGCTTGGCTATGTGCAATTCCCCGCGCTCTCGATCGCGATCTCGGTGTCGATCTTCGGCTCCCAGGCGATCGGCCGCGGCGCGCCCGAGCAGATGGGCCGGATCGTTCGCACCGGAGTCGAAATGAACCTGGTGCTGACCGGCGGACTGGTCGCGATCGCCTATCTGTTCTCGCGGCCGCTGATGGGGCTGTTCATCACCGATCCCGCCGTGATCGAGGTGGCGCAGCATTCGTTGCACCTGGTGTTGTGGAGCTCGGTGCTGTTCGGCATCTCCATCACCTTCTCGGCGGCGATGCGCGCCTCCGGCACGGTGTGGATGCCGCTTGCGATCTCCGCCTTCGCGATCGCTGCGATCGAGGTCCCCGCGGGAGTCTGGCTCAGCCGCAGCATCGGCCTCGACGGCGTCTGGCTCGCCTACCCCATCGCCTTCACCGCAATGATGCTGCTGCAGATGAGCTATTTTCTCGTGGTCTGGCGCAAGCAGACGGTACGGCGCATGATCTGACCGGTGCCGGCCGAAATATGATGATCATCATAAAACCCTGGACGCAGCAGCCGCGCTGGACCACAATGCGAAAAACCTTCGAGGAGACCGCCCATGAGCCGACCCGCACCGGAGTTCATGTTCGATTTCGGCAGCCCCAACGCGTTCCTGAGCCATGAGGCGATCCCGGCGATCGAAAAGCGCATCAGCGTCCAGTTCTTCTACGTGCCGGTGCTGCTCGGCGGCATCTTCAAGGCGACCAACAACCGGTCTCCGGCCGAGGCCTATGCGGGCATCAAGAACAAGCGCGAGTTTCACGAGGTCGAGACGCAGCGCTTCCTCAAGCGCTTTCACGTCCAGCCCTGGGTGTGGAACCCGCACTTCCCGGTCAACACGCTCAACCTGATGCGCGCGGCGATCGCCGCCGAGCTTGAAGGCGTGTTCGAGAAATACGTCGACGCGGCGTTCCACCACATGTGGCGCGAGCCGAAGAAGATGGACGATCCGGAGATCGCGATCTCAGCGCTCAATTCGTCGGGACTTGACGGCGCGAAACTTTTCGCCCGCGCCCAGGAGCCGGAGGTGAAGGCCAAGCTGGTCGAGAACACCCAACGCGCCGTCGAACGCGGCGCGTTCGGCTCTCCGACCTTCTTCGTCGGCAACGAGATGTTCTTCGGCAAGGAGCAGTTGCGCGACGTCGAAGACTACATCCTCGGCAGGTAATCGCCCGTCATTGCGAGCGAAGCGAAGCAATCCAGAGTCACGCGCGCAGCCCTGGATTGCTTCGTCGCTTCGCTCCTCGCAATGACGCCGGACTTTGAACGGAGACCCCAGCATGCAACAGCGCAACGCCACCGTCGCCGTGATCGGCGCGGGCGACTACATCGGCGCCGAGATCGTCAAGAAATTCGCATCCGAAGGCTTCACGGTGTTCGCTGGCCGCCGCAACGGCGACAAGCTCGCGCCGCTCGTCGCCGAGGTCGAAGCCGCAGGCGGCCGGATCGTGGCGCGCTCGCTCGATGCGCGCAAGGAGGACGAAACGACCGCCTTCCTCAACGACGCCGACAAGCACGCGCCGCTCGAGGTCGTGATCTTCAACGTCGGCGCCAACGTCAATTTCCCAATTCTGGAGACCACCGACCGCGTGTTCCGCAAGGTCTGGGAGATGGCGTGCTGGGCCGGCTTCGTTACGGGCCGCGAGGCGGCGCGGCTGATGCTGCCGCGCGGCGGCGGCAAGATCTTCTTCACCGGCGCGACGGCCTCGCTGCGCGGCGGCTCGGGCTTCGCGGCGTTCGCTTCCGCCAAGTTCGGCCTGCGCGCGGTGGCCCAGTCGATGGCGCGCGAGCTGATGCCGCAGAACATCCATGTCGCCCATCTCATCATCGATTCCGGCGTCGACACCGCCTGGGTCCGCGAGCGCCGCGCCCAGCTCTGGGGCAAGGAGGCGCTTGATAATCCCGACCTGCTGATGCCGCCCGCGTCCGTCGCCGGCGCGTATTGGCAGCTCTACCAGCAGCCGAAGAGCGCCTGGACCTTCGAGATGGAGATCCGGCCGTTTGGGGAGAAATGGTAAGGGGCGAATGGCGAATAGGGAGTCGCGGATAGGGAATGGAGCCCATCCCTATTCGCCGCTCGCCATTCCCTGTTCGCTTCGGCAAGATGCGGCCTCTTTCAAGGAGCCTCACCCATGCGAATTCTCGTCGTCGGCGCCGGCGCGATCGGCGGCTATTTCGGCGGCCGGCTGCTGCAGACCGGCGCTGATGTCACCTTCCTGGTCCGCCCGCGGCGCGCATCCGAGCTGGCCAGTGCCGGCCTCGTCATCCGCAGCCCGGCCGGCGACGTCACCCTGCCCAATCCGCCGACCGTGCAGGCCGACAGTCTGAAACAGCACTTCGATGTGGTGCTGCTGAGCTGCAAGGCGTTCGACCTCGACGACGCGATCGCGTCGTTCGCGCCCGCGGTGGGTCCGAACACCGCGATCATTCCGCTGCTCAACGGCATGAAGCATCTCGACGTGCTCGATGCCGGATTCGGCCGCGCGCGGGTGCTCGGTGGCCTCTGCGCGATCGCGGCCACCTTGAATGAAAGCCGCGAGGTCGTGCAGCTGCAGCCGATGCAGTCGCTGAATTTCGGCGAGCGCGACGGCGGCTCGTCCGATCGCGTCCGCGCGATCTTCGAGATCTTCCAGCGCGGCAATTTCAATGCCTCCGCCAGCGACCACATCATGCAGGACATGTGGGAGAAGTGGGTGTTCCTGTCGTCACTGGCGGCGTCCACGACCTTGATGCGCGCGCCGGTCGGCGTCATCCTGACCGCGCCCGGCGGCAAGGATTTCCTGCTCGGCATGCTCGATGAGTGCAGCGCCGTGGCGGCGGCCGCCGGCTACGCGCCGGCCGGTCCGTTCTTCCAGCGCGTCTCGGGCATGCTGACCACCGAGGGCTCGCCGATGACCGCCTCGATGTTCCGCGACCTCCGCGCCGGCCTGCCGGTCGAAGCCGATCACGTCATCGGCGATCTGGTGGCGCGTGCCGACGCCGCCAAGGTCCCGGTGCCGCGGCTGCGGATTTCGTACACCCAGCTCAAGGTGTATGAAGCGCAGCGGGGGAAGTAGACGGAGTGAGGCGAGGTCGCGCCACACACTCCGCTGTCGTCCCGGCCTTGAGCCGGGACCCATGCTCCGCAGCGGTCGTGATGCAGGCAAGTGCCAGCGAAGTCCCTCGATAGATTCCGCGGTATGGGTCCCGGATCGGCATCCGCCGCCGCGTTGCGTCGGCGGACTTGTCCGGGACGACACCTGTTGTCGACGCTGACCGTGAGCTACAAATGCGCGAGATAATGCGCGAGCGCGGTGATCTCCTCCGCGGACAGCGGATACGCCACGTCCGTCATCGCCGCCTGGCTGCCGCCGACGCGCTGGCCGCTCTTGTAGTCGTGCAGCGCCTTGACGAGATATTCCTCGCGCTGGCCGGCGAGCCGCGCCACGCCCTTGGTGCCGGCGTAGCTGTCGAGATGGCATGACGCGCAGCGGCGGCCGGCGGCTGCCTCCGCCCCTTTCTTCGACAGATCCGGATCATCGTCCGGCGGCGACTTCGCCGGCTGCAGCGAGGCGAAATAGGCGCCGAGATTGCGGATGTCCTCGTTCGTGAGCTGATCGACGATCGGCTTCATCGCCTCGTTCTTGCGCGTGCCGGCGCGGAAGAACACCAGCTGCCACTGGATGAACTGATCAGGCTGGCCGGCGAGCGAGGGGATGTTCTGGGTTTGCGAGATGCCGTTCTCCCCGTGACAGCCGGTACACACCTCTGCCTTCGCCTTTCCCGCCTCGATATCCGCCGCCTCGGCCGGAACACTCAGCAGCGCGAGCGCGAGCAGACCGGCAACTCCATGACGCATGTCTCAATCCTCCCGTGTCGCCGCGTCTATGCACCGCAGCGTCGTCCCGCGCGCGCGGGCCGATAGCCGGACAACGCGCGGCTCACAAAATAGTTGGGGCTGCGGCCGCCATGATGGCGGCGCGCAGCCCCTGCTTTGGTCAGAGCCTCACTTCTTGTCGTAGCTGATGCGGTAGATCGCACCGGCCCAGTCGTCGGCCACCAGGATCGAGCCGTCCTTGGCGAGCACGATGTCGTTGGGACGGCCGAGATAGCCCTGGTCGCCCTCGAGGAAACCGGAGGCGAACACCTCCTGCTTGGCATCCTTGCCGTCGGGACCGACGATCACGCGCATGATCCGCGCGCCCTGGTACTTGTGGCGGTTCCAGGAGCCGTGCTCCGCGATCAGGATGTTGTTCTTGTACTCGGCGGGGAACTGGTCGCCGGTGTAGAACTTCATGCCGAGCGGCGCCACATGCGCCCCGAGGTTCAGCACCGGCGGCGTGAACTCCGAGCATTTGTGGCCCATCGCGAATTTCGGATCCGGCATGTCACCCTGGTGACAATAGGGATAGCCGAAATGCTCGCCGATCCGCGAGATCATGTTGAGCTTGTCGCTCGGCAGATCGTCGCTGATCCAGTCGCGCGCGTTCTCGGTGAACCAATAGCGGCCCGTGCGCGGATCGACGTCGCCGCCGACGCTGTTGCGCACGCCGAGCGCCCAGATCTCGGCATTGCCGGTGCGCGGATCGACGCGGCGGATCTGCGACACCGAGGTCGGCGGGATGCCGATGTTGAAGGGCGGGCCGAACGGCAGATAGAACCAGCCCTCCTTGTCGACCGCGATGTATTTCCAGCCATGCGCGGCATAGGACGGCATGTCGTCATAGACGACCTTGCCCTGGCCGAGATTGTCGACATTGGCCTCGGCGTTCTCATATTTGATCAGCTTGTCGACCGCGATCACGTAGAGATTGCCGTCCTGGAAGGCCAAGCCGGTGGGCATGTTCAGGCCCTTGAGGACCGTCTTGACCTCGCGCTTGCCGCCCTTGTCGGTGATGGCATAGACGTTGCCCAGCCCGAACGAGCCGACGAACAACGTGCCCTTATCGCCCCAGGCCATCTGCCGCGCGGCGAGCACGCCCGACGCCCACACCTCCATCTTGAAGCCCTGCGGCAGCTTCACCTTCTTGACGAGGTCGGCGAGCTCGGCGTCGGATGCGCCGGTCGGCGGTCCCGAGGGCGGCGCCAATCCCTTCTGATCCTCGGTCTCGTCGCCGAGGAACCAGTCGTCCGGCGGATGCGTCCAGAATTCCTTGGTGCCGGATTCGTATTTCTTGAGAGCCTTGCCCGCGTCGGGCTTCTGCTGCGCGCCGGCTATGCTGGTGCCGGCGAGAAGACTGATTGTTGCAAGCGCAAGAATGCTTCGGTGGAAAGCCGATGTCATCGCTTCACTCCCCTGCAGCTCGTTCGGCTGCGTCTATTTTTCGGACACTGTTTAAGACGTCCTTGGTCGCCACGTCGGCGGTCGACTTGAAAATGGTAGCACATCCTGCGCGGGTGAGAAGCGGATTGCGGAGAGCGCGCGCGGCTCAGGATGCGCCACCCAACTCATCTCGCGCCCTCGGCTCGCGCGGAGCGCGCTGTCATGCGCTGTATTCATACGCGCCGATCGGCCGGGCGGTTGGCGCGCGGAGGAACACTCGATAGGATCGAGGCAACCGCGCCGCGCCGTGACCTGACACCGCGCGACCATGCGTCCTACCGATGGGATCGTTGATGTCCGAGCGTCTCTCACTCTCCACGCCGAAAGCCGGTGCCGGCGTCGTCGACTTGCTGCGCCAGTTCAAGGCGGACTCGTCTGCACCCGCCGCTTATGGCGAAGAGTGTCTGAAAAAGACGCAGGCGATCGAGCCGCAGCTCAAGGCGTTCGAATATCTGCCACGCGATGTCGCGGCGAAGTCCGGGCCTCTGGGTGGAATTCCCGTCGCCATCAAGGACATCATCGCGACCTCGGACATGCCGACCACCAACGGCTCGGCGATCTATCGCGATCATGTGCCCGATGCCGACGCCTGGGTGGTCGCGCGGCTGCGCGATCTCGGCGCCACGATCTTCGGCAAGACGGTCTCGACCGAATTCGCCTGGCGGCATCCCGGCCCGACCGTCAATCCCTGGAACCCGGCGCACACGCCGGGGGGATCGTCATCGGGATCGGCGGCCGCGGTGGCGGCGGGGCTGGTGCCACTGGCGCTGGGGACGCAGACGCTCGGCTCGGTGATCCGGCCCGCGGCTTTCAACGGCGTGGTCGGCTTCAAGCCGAGCTTCGGCGCGATCCCGCGTACCGGCGTGCATCCACTCAGCCCCTCGCTCGACCATGTCGGCTTCTTCGCCCGCCGCGTCGACGACGTCGCGCTCGCTTTGTCTTTGCTGGCCGGCTCCAGCGCCGAGGACCTGCACGGCCGGCCGTTGCCGGGCTTTACCGTCGATATCGAGACCGGCCTCATGCCGCTGGCGAAGCCGCGGCTCGCGGTCGTTCGTTTCGCCAAATGGGAGCGCGCGGAAGCCGAGCAGCAGGCGGTGTTCGAGTCGGTCGTCGCCAGGCTGCGCAGCGCGGGCGCCGCGATCGAGGAGATCGAGCTTAAGGCGCTCGATGCGGTGAACTGGGATGCGATCACCACGATCATGCTGAGCGAAGCGACCACGATCTTCTCCGACCTCATCGCCCGCTTCCCGGACCGGGTCAGCGACGTGATGAAGGCGCATGTCGAGAGCGGGCGCAGCAAGACGGCGATGGAGTATCTCACCGCCAAGGCGGCGCAGGCCGCGCGGCAGACCGCGTTGGCCGGAGAACTCGCCGGCTTCGACGCCGTGCTCACCTTGCCGGCCTTCGGCGAGGCGCCGCACGGCATCGACTGGACCGGCGATGCCGAATATTGCGCGCCATGGACCTTCGTCGGGGCGCCGGCTGTGGCGCTACCGGCCGGGTTCGGCAAGAACGGCCTGCCGCTCGGCGTCCAGATCGCCGGCACCTACCGGAATGACCTCCATGTCCTTCGCGTCGCGAAATGGGTCGAGACCGTCACGGCGTTCGATCCCGGCCTGCCGTTGCTGGCCCGCCGATAGGCCCTCCAAATCGGGCGGAATCCCCTTCACCAGCCGCAAGCGCCCCTGCGACAAGCCCAGTGGCGGCGTCGCGCGCAGCACTGTAAAATCGTCGCATGACAGTCACCGATATCGCGAGCAGAACCTATAATCACGGCTGGCGCCTCGATCCGATCGTGCGCAGCCTGCTCGACACCGATTTCTACAAGCTCCTGATGCTGCAGATGATTCGGGAGTTCTACCCCGATCAGCAGGTCACATTCTCGGTGATCAACCGGACCAAGCGCGTGCGCCTGGCCGACGTCATCGACGAAGGCGAGTTGCGCGCCCAGCTCGATCATGCCCGCACCATCCGCTTCACCAAGAAGGAGCTGATCTGGCTGGCCGGTAATACCTTCTACGGCAAGACCCACATGTTCTCGCCGGACTTCATGAACTGGCTCGCCAATTTCCGGCTGCCCGAATACGAGCTGCACAAGGCCGACGGCCAGTACGAGCTGCATTTCCACGGGCCGTGGACCCACACCACGATGTGGGAGATTCCGGCGCTCGCGATCGTCAACGAGCTGCGCTCGCGCCAGGCGATGAAGGGCCAGGGCCGGTTCGCGCTCGACGTGCTGTTCGCCCGCGCCAAGGCCAAGCTGTGGGCGAAGGTCGAGCGGCTGCGCAAGCTCGAGGGCCTGCGGCTGTCGGATTTCGGCACGCGCCGGCGTCACGGCTTCCTGTGGCAGCGCTGGTGCGTCGAGGCCGTGAAGGAAGGGCTCGGATCGTCGTTCACCGGCACCTCGAACGTCCTGCTGGCGATGGACAACGACCTCGAAGCCATCGGCACCAACGCGCACGAATTGCCGATGGTCGCCGCGGCGCTGGCCAAGAACGACGACGATCTGCGCTTCGCGCCCTACCGCATCCTCGACCAGTGGCGGCAGACCTATGCCGGCAATTTGCTGATTGCCCTGCCCGACGCCTTCGGCACCAAGGCCTTCCTGCGCGACGCGCCGGACTGGGTTGCCGACTGGACCGGCTTCCGCCCCGACAGCGCGCCGCCGATCCAGGCCGGCGAGGAGATCATCGCCTGGTGGAAATCCAAGGGGCGCGATCCCCGGCAGAAGCTGCTGGTGTTCTCCGACGCGATGGACGTCGAATCGATCGAACAGATCCACCAGCGCTTCTCCGACCAGGTGCGGCTGTCGTTCGGCTGGGGCACCAATTTGACCAACGATTTCGTCGGCTGCTCGCCGGACGGCTCGGTGGACCTCGACCCGATCTCGCTGGTCTGCAAGGTGACCTCCGTGGACGGCCGCCCCGCGGTGAAGCTGTCCGACAACCCGGAGAAGGCGACCGGCGACCCCGCCGAGATCGCCCGTTACCTGCGCGTGTTCGGCGACGCCGGGCGGGTTCGCACGCCCGTGCTGGTCTGACCTGAGCGCGATTTCCGCCGCGGTCTCTACAATTCTTGTTCCGGTTTTGTTCGAGCTGCGGTAAAATCAGCGCGCGAACATCGGAGCAGGAGACCGTGGGCATGCGTGAGGCGAGGCGCCGAGGCGGACAGCTGCTTTTTGCGGCCGTGGCCGTGATCATCGCGGTCCTGGCGGGTGCCGGACCGGCCGAGGCCGATAAGCGCGTAGCGCTGGTGATCGGCAACTCCATCCATGAGCGCGCGCCGCTGCTCGACGAGCCGGCGGCGGACGCAAAGCTGTTGGCCGACAGGCTGGTGCAGCTCGGATTCACGTTGAGCGGCGGCGCCGCGTTGGTCGATCTCGACAAGAAGGGATTCGATCGCGCGCTGGCCGAGTTCAGGGGACGGATCGCAGATGCGGACGTCGCCCTGATCTACTACGCCGGCTATGGGCTGAACCTCGGCGGCGCCAATTATCTGGTCCCGGTGGACGCCGCGCCGGCAAAGGCCGCCGACGCCGAGACCGAGCTGCGCAGCCTGAACGGCATCATGCGCGATCTGGACGCGCCGGGTGCGCGCCAGAACGTCGTCATTCTGGACGCCTTCCGTGGAAATCCCTTCGAAGCGCGCGGCATCGCCGGGCTCACCGCCGGCCTGCTGCCGATGCGGGTGCCGCCCCGTACCGTGGTCTCCTTTGCCGCGCAGATTGGGACCGTCGGACAGCGCGGCCCCGGCGGCCATGGCGCATTCGCTGTCGCCTTCGCCGACGCGCTGCAGCAGCCGGGACTTCGCCTGATCGAGATCTTCAATCAGACCAATGCGGCGGTGGGGCGCGCCACCGGCGGCGCCCAGCAGCCCCTGGTCATGTATACGCTGGTGGACGGCGGCCCGCAGCTGAGCTCCGCAGGGCCGAGCTTCCCCCAGCCGGCCCGCCCGATGGCCAGCCAATCTGCCGCTCCTTCGCCGAAGCCCGCAGCTTCGTCGGTCCCGTCGGACGCACGGACCCCCGGCCTCGCCGTGCTGTATGACGAGGATCTCTCGGACCCCCAGGGCAAGCGCTATTCAGGCTCGGTGACGTGGCGGAGCGACACCATCAAGAGCGCTCAATCGGGGCAGCCCCTGCCGGTCATCCGCGGCGACATCGACATTCCCGATCGCAAGCTCAAGGTCAGCCTGGTCCTTCGTCGCAATGACGATCCCGCGCTGCCGGCCAGCCACGTGGCGGAGCTGATGTTCAAGCCGGCCCCTGATTTTGCCGGCGGCGGCATCAGCAACGTGCCGGGAATCCTGATGAAGACCAACGAGAATGCGCGCGGGACACCGCTGGCCGGACTCTCCGTCAAGGTGACGGAAGGATCCTTCCTGGTCGGCTTTTCGAACGTCAAAGAGGATCGTGCTCGCAACGAAGAGCTGCTCGCACAGCGTGAATGGTTCGACATTCCGCTCGTCTACGGCAATCAGCGACGAGGCATCCTGGCCATCGGCAAAGGTCCGAGCGGAGATCGCGTCTTTGCCGACGCGCTCGCGGCCTGGGAGAAGTCCCAGTCGTCTCGGTGATTGCTTGGCGGAGGTATCAGCGGCGGAGCGGAGAATTTGGAGCGGGCGAAGGGGTTCGAACCCTCGACCCCGACCTTGGCAAGGTCGTGCTCTACCACTGAGCTACACCCGCATCCGTGTCACCTGGGCGCTGTGGCCGGCGGCGACGGGCGAACCTATGCCAAATGCCGCGGACGAATGCAACAGGTCTGCGACAGGTTTCGTCACGAGATCATCCTCAATTTTGGGTGTCGAGACCGCGAAACCCGGTCGAATCGGGCGACCGGCGCCGTTCGCGATGAACCAATTGAAATTTCCCCAGTCGACCGCCACTTAAGGTGACGGAAACCGTGTATTGAGGCGCGGCGGCGGCTGGTTCCCGGCACGCTGTCCATCCCAGTTTTTTCGGACGAGGACCCCGTGACCATTGTTGAGCAGGGCAACGGAGCGGCGCCGCAGGTGCCGGATCTGATCAAGGACACCACGACCCAGAGCTTCGTGAAGGACGTGATCGAGGAATCGAAGCGTCAGCCGGTCCTCATCGACTTCTGGGCTCCGTGGTGCGGACCGTGCAAGCAGCTGACCCCGATCCTGGAAAAGGCCGTCAAGGCCGCCAAGGGCAAGGTCAAGCTGGTGAAGATGAACATCGACGAGCATCCGGCCATCCCGGGCCAGATGGGTATCCAGTCGATTCCCGCCGTGATCGCCTTCGTCGGCGGCCGGCCGGCCGACGGCTTCATGGGCGCCGTTCCCGAGAGCCAGGTCAGCGCCTTCATCGAGAAGATCACCAAGGGCGTTCCCGGCGCCGGAGAGCCCGATATCGCCGAGATCCTCAAGGAAGCCGAGGCCGTGCTGGCCGAGGGTGACGCCGCCGGCGCGGCCGAGATCTACGCCGAGGTGCTGGCGTTCGATGCCACGAATATTCCGGCGATCGCAGGGCTGGCAAAGTGCCAGGTCGAGCTCGGCGCGATCGAGCAGGCCAAGCAGACGCTCGCCATGGTGCCCGAAGCCAAGCGCAATGATCAGGCCGTGTCCGCAGTCCAGGCCGCGATTGATCTCGCCGAGCAGGCGCAGTCGCTCGGGCCGGTCGGCGAACTGGAACAGAAGGTCACCGCCAATCCGCTGGACCATCAGGCGCGTTTCGACCTCGCGATCGCGCTCAACGCCGCGGGCAAGCGGACGGAGGCCACCGACCATCTGCTCGAGATTGTCAGGCGCGACCGCAAATGGAACGAGGACGGCGCGCGCAAGCAGCTCGTGCAGTTCTTCGAAGCCTGGGGCGGCGCCGACGAGGCCACCGTCGAGGGCCGCAAGCGGCTGTCGACGATCCTGTTTTCGTGAGCTAGGCGGGCACCCACGCGCTCTCTGGGGGATACGAGGTATCGCATGCCGATCAATGCCGAATATCGCGGTCCCGCCGAGCTGCCGGAGGTCATTCCGGTGTTTCCCCTGGCGGGCGCGCTACTGCTGCCGCGCGGCCAGATGCCGCTCAACATCTTTGAGCCGCGCTACCTCGCGATGGTCGACGACGCCTTCCGCGACGGCCATCGGCTGATCGGCATGATCCAGCCGGACGTGACGCATTCCTCCAGCGAGGAACGCCCCGTCCTGTTCAAGGTCGGCTGCGTCGGCCGCATCACGCAGCTCGCAGAGTCCGGCGATGGCCGCTACATCCTCGAGCTCACCGGCGTCTCCCGCTTCAAGGTCGTCGAGGAGATGACCGTGCTGACGCCGTACCGCCAGTGCAAAGTCGATTATTTCCCGTTCCTCGACGACTTCACCGCGCGCAAGGGTGAGGATGCGGTCGACCGCGATGCGCTGCTCGCGGTGCTGACCGACTTCCTCAAGGCCAACAATCTCAAGGTCGATTGGGCCGGCATCGAAGCCGCCCCCAACGAGGCGCTCGTGAACGCGCTCGCGATGATGTCGCCTTATGGGCCGGCCGAAAAGCAGGCGATGCTCGAAGCGCCGGACCTGAAGACGCGCACCGAGATCCTCATCGCCGTCACCGAGATGGATCTCGCCAAGAAGCGGACCTCGGGAGATCCACCCCTGCAGTGATCACTCCGCGGCAACCGCGCGCCGCGGCGCTGGCGCTGCCGTGAGGCGCATCAGCGCAATCGTCGCCAGGATGACCCCGACATAGACGGCGAGCTGCATCGCGGTCGGCTGATCCGTATAGCCGATCAGCGCCTTGAGCGTCCGGCCGGCGAGGCCTTTCTCCGGCAGCACCGCGCTCGAATCCCACATCACCTGATCGAACGAGGTCAGCCAGTTGGCGCGGGCGAGGAAGAACACCGCCTGGGCAGCCATGCCCGCCGACAGCAGGGTGATCAGCACGGTCGTGGTCCGGAACAGCGCGCGCGGGGGAATGCGCATCAGGCCATAGTAGGTCAACAGACAGACGGCGACGCCGAGCAGCAGCCCCAACACGCCACCACCGAGCAGCGCCCGGCCGCCGCCCTCGTCGGACGCGGCGACGCCATAGAGAAACAGCGCGACTTCACTGCCTTCGCGGAGCACCGCGATGGCGATCACCGTCGCCAAAGCCACCAGCGGCTTGGCGCCTGCGGCCACCGCCTGGCCCATCGTCCGCAACTCCTGCGCCATCTCGCGGCCGTGCCGCGCCATCCAGACATTGTGCCACGTCAGCATGATCACGGCGGTCGACAGGATCGCCGCGTTGAACAGCTCCTGCCCCATGCCTTCGAACAACTGCGTCAGCGTGCCCGCGAACGCTGCGACCATGCAGGCGCCGACCAGGCCTGCGAACAATCCGGCGCCGATCCAGCGCAACCGGTGCGGCACGGCACTGGTGACGGCCAGCACGATACCGACGATCAGGCCGGCTTCGAAGACTTCGCGAAAGACGATGATCAGTGCGGCGAGCATGGCGTGACCTGCTGAGCGCTATTGGACGTTGACGAAGCCGCGGGCCTTTTCGTTGAAGTCGTTGTAGAACTCGTAGCGGCCCGACTTCATCGCCCGCACGTTCAGAACGGCCTCGCTGTTGGCGGCGATGACCTTCTCGATCTTCAAGGTCTCGCTCTCGAACTCGATGGCCTTGCCTTCCATGTTCTTCACACGGATCGTGAGCGGCGCGTCTGCGGGGACGGTGGGCTCCTTGGGCTCGAACTGACCGTTGGCATAGGTCAGGCAAATCTCGCTCGGCCCCCCGGCATAGGCCTGCGCTGCAACCAGCAGCATGCCGGCACTTCCACCCACCACGACCAACTTCCGCACCACGTCGACCAACATCGATCCGTCCTCTCTTATCCAGACAAGCAAATCGGAGAACGGTCCTGCTTCCGCACCCAAGACGATGCCGGGCATCCGTTCGCGACGACGAACAGCTAAGCGGCCCGCCGCCGTGTCTGCAAAGAGACTCCTTCTAAGTTGGAACCATTCTTTCCGAATATGTCGCGGCAGTGGCATCGCCGTGAGCGGAGTGCGGCCGAACGCGAGCGAGATGTCGCGACGCGTTGCCTGCCGTCGACGCGTCAAGGTGCTGGCGCTTTTGCGCCATGAGCTGCACGGTGGGGACTTAGTAGCCCGCCGCAGCCATCGCCACCACACCTGCGAGCATGATCCAACCAAAATGCCGCGCGCGTGTCGCCCACGCGTTGCCGAGGGCCGCCAAGCCGAACACCGCGATCGCGGTCATGACGGTCCAATGCCGCGCCGGCTCGGACTCCATCCACGGCACGGCGATCAGCAGGACTCCGCAACCGATCCAGGCCACCGTGCTGGCTTGCCAGACCACCCGAAGCAGAGTGCGCAGCCGCTCGGGCGTGATGCTGGCGCGCGCGAAGACGACGGTCTCGCCGAGCACTCCGTGGATCAGGGCCACGACGATCGCGGTCACACCCGCGCATTGCAACAGCAAGTCACGCATGATCCTCTCCATACAGTTGTGTATGGAGCATGCGCTCCGCGCTGGCGATCGTCAATACACTTGTGTATGGTTCGGCAGGTGGCACGACATGAATGAGCAACTCTCGGCGCAGGACTGGCTGGACCAGGGGCTCAAGCTCCTGGCGAGCAAGGGCTTCACCGCGCTCAAGGCAGAGCCCATGGCCAAGTTCATGGGCGTCTCGCGCGGCAGTTTCTATTGGCATTTCGCCGACGTCGCCGCGTTCCATTCCGAACTCCTGAAGCATTGGCGCGACATCGCGGCCGAGCAGATCATCATCGGCGTGGAGGCGAGCGCGGGAGACGAGCCGGTCATCGCCGTGCTCCTGCGCCGCACGCTTGCGACCCGGCTGACATTGGAGCGCGCCGTTCGTAGCTGGGCGGCGACCAGCCCGGTGGCGCGCCAGGCCGTTCAGGCCATCGACAAGCGCCGGCTCGGCTATATCGAGGGCCTGCTCGCGGCCCAGGGCCTGCCGGCCGCGATCGTACAGGCGCGCGCCCAGGTGCTCTATTGGGCGTTCCTCGGCTACGCGCTGTCCGAGCGGCAACTGCCGCCCGAGCAGCAGCAGGCGGTGATCGAGGAGCTGATCAGGATCGCCCTGGACGAGCCTTGAGTGAGGACAGCGCCATCGCGAATATGCTACAGAGCGCCCGCCGGAGACCATGCCATGAACGCCCCGCTCGAACGCCCCGCCAATTCCGTCGATCCCAAGCTGCTCGAAATCCTGGTCTGCCCGATGACCAAGGGACCGCTGGAGTATGACGCCGCCAAGCAGGAGCTGATCTCGCGTTCGGCGAAGCTCGCTTATCCAATTCGGGACGGCATTCCAATCATGCTCCCTGAGGAAGCCCGGAAGATCGACTGACCGATGCGGTCCGCCGTCGCCCGCTGCGTGCTTGCGCTGCTCCTGCTCACTTCGGCCGCGTCGGCGGAGGAGAGCGCGATCCGCGTCGGCCCGCTCGACGCGGTACTGACCACCCCCTCCGGCATCGAGCGGCCGCCGGTCGCCCTGCTCATCGCCGGGTCCGGGTCGACGGACCGGGACGGCAATGGGCCGCAGCTGAAGCCCGCGACCCTGAAGAAGCTCGCCGAGCAGTTTGCTGCCCGCGGCATCGCCAGCCTGCGCTACGACAAGCGCGGTGCGCGGGGCTGGAAGGCGGAGTTCGGCAGGCCCGAGGACTTCCGCTTCAAGGACTATGTCGACGACAGCGCGTCGCTGGTCGACTATTTGCGCGGCAAGTTCGCCCGCATTGTCCTGGTCGGCCACAGCGAGGGCGGCCTCGTCGCCATCCTCACCGCCCGCCGCACCCCGGTCGATCGCCTCGTCCTGCTGACGACGTCGGCGCGACGGCAGGGTGACCTGCTCAAGGCGCAGCTCGAGAAGAAGCTGCCGGCGACGAAGATGGAGCCGGTCGCCAAGGCGATCGATGCCATCATGGCGGGCCAGATTGTGGACCCTCCCCCGCCGGAGCTGCCGATCGCACCGAGCATGCAGCCCGGCATCGGCTCCGCCTTCGCCGAGGATCCGATCGATCCGCTGAAGCAGATCGTGATCCCGATCCTGATCGTCGGCGGCGCCCGCGATTCGCAGATCCCGCGGCTCGACGCGGTTGCCCTCGCCACCGCCGCGCCGGCCGCCAAGACGCTGTGGCTGCCGGACATGAACCATGTGCTGGTCGACGTTGCCAACGAGGACGAGAATCTCTCGTCCTACAACGACCCCGACCGCCCGCTCGATCCCGACATGGTCGAGGCCGTCGCCGGCTTCATTACGGCCCCCGGCCCGCGCTAGAGCGCCTCGCCCTTCAGCAGCCGCGGCATCTGGCCGGTGAGCCCAGCGGCCTGCTTGATGAACAGCTCCTTCAAGGGCGGCGCGCGGTCGACGAGGCCGAGGCCGATGTCGCGCACGGTGCGCAGCAGGGTCGACTTATTGGAGAACAGGAAGTTCAGCGAGTTGGTGGCGACGCCCATCGCCATGGTGTCGAACCGCCGCCAGCGCTGGTAGCTTTCGAGCACGTCGACCTGCCCGGGATCGATGCCCATCCGCGCCGCGTCGACCACGACCTCGGCCAGCGCCGCAACATCCTTCAGGCCCATGTTGAGCCCCTGCCCCGCGATCGGATGGATGACATGCGCGGCGTCGCCGACCAGCGCCAGCCGCGGCGCGATGAAGGAGCGAGCGACGAAATAGGACAGCGGAAACGCGCGCGGCTGGTCCAGCACCTTCAACTCGCCGAGATGCAGCCCGGCGCGCTTCTCCAGCTCGGCATGGAATTCATCGGCGCTGAGCGCGACCAGGCGCTGCGCCTCCCGGCGCCGCTCGGTCCACACCAGCGACGAGCGCTTGCCGGTCAGCGGCAGGATCGCGAACGGCCCCGGCGGCAGGAAATGCTCCTCGGCCCGGCCGTTGTGGTCGCGCTCGTGGCCGACGGTCACGACGATGCCGGACTGGTCGTAGTCCCAGCCATGGGTCAAAATACCGGCGCGCTCGCGCAGCTTCGAGCGCGCGCCATCGGCCGCCACCAGCAGGCTGGCTTCCATCTCGCTACCATCGCCCAGCGTCACCGTGACGGCGTCCGTCCGCGTCTTGAAGCCGGTCACCGGCGCGGCCTTCAGCTCGACGCCGGCCGCCTCGGCATGCTTGACGAGCGCATCGATCAGCAGCCGGTTCTCGACCATATGCGCGAACGGCTCGCCGGCCTCGACCTGGCCTGCGAAGGTCAGGAAGGCAGGGCGCGTGGCGTCCTCGAGCTTGGAATCGGTGATCACCATGTCGAGGATCGGCTGCGCCTCCGGTGCGACGTCGGCCCAGACGCCGATGGCGTCGAACAGCTTGCGGCAGGCGGCGACGATGGCGGACGCGCGGGGATCGCGGCTCGGCCGGTTGGCCAGCGCCGGGTCGGCGACGATCACCGGCACCTCGGGCCCGAGGCCCTGCCGCAGCGCCAGCGCCAGCGCCAGGCCGGCAAAGGCCCCGCCACAAATGACAATGCTTCGCTGTGTCGTCATGCCACTCTGCTCACGGTTACTCTTGCGGGTGGAGTATAGCTGGGCGAAACAGGACCGTGAACCAACGGCTGCGACCCGAAGCCGTCAATTCCGGATGCCTGATCCTGCCATAACGGGGCCGGGACCGGATTGGACCGCAACGCCAGCGAAAGCACCACGCCATGTCCAAGGGACTGATCGATCTGATCGCGATCCTCGACCTCGAGCCGATCGAGGTGAACCTGTTCCGCGGCAACAGCCCGAAGACCAGTTGGCAGCGCGTGTTCGGCGGCCAGGTGATCGGCCAGGCGATGATGGCGGCATGCCGCACCGTCGAGGGCCGGCTGCCGCATTCGCTGCATTGCTATTTCATCCTGCCGGGCGACCCGCAGGTGCCGATCATCTACCAGGTCGAACGCCTGCGCGACGGCAAGAGCTACGCGACGCGACGCGTCACCGCGATCCAGCACGGCAACGCGATCTTCTCGATCATGGTCTCGTTCCATGGCGACGAAGAGAGCGCGTTCAACCACCAGGACAAGATGCCGGACGTGCCGCCGCCGGAGAAGCTGACGGCGGAGGAGATCTCCAAGCAGCCGATGTTTACGGAGCTCTTCCAGCGCATGCCGGACTTCATCCGGCGCTATTACGAATCCGACCGGCCGATCGAGCTGCGGCCGGTCGAGCTCGATCGCTATTTCGGCAAGAAGATCGATGACGGCCGCATTCATGTCTGGATCAAGACGGCGGCGAAGCTGCCGGACGATCCGGCGCTGCACATGTGCGCGCTGGCCTATGCGTCGGACTTCTCGCTGCTCGACGCTGTCATGGCGCGCTACGGGCGCACCCTGTTCGACAAGCGCATGATGCCGGCCTCGCTGGATCACGCGATGTGGTTTCACCGGCCGTTCCGCGCCGACGAATGGCTGCTCTATGCGCAGGATTCGCCGAGCGCGCAGGGCGGCCGCGGGCTGACCCGCGGCTCGATCTTCAAGCCCGACGGCACGCTGGTCGCCTCCGTCGCGCAGGAGGGATCGATCCGCGAGCGCCGGGCGTAAGCCCATCAGGCCGGCTGCGAGCCGCGCGGCACAAGCGCGAATTGCGACACGTACCAGGCACTGTACCAGCGCAGCAGCCACGGGATCGGAATAATGAGGATCGAGCCGAAGGTGAAGGCCAGCGTCCGCCACAGCACCTCCAGTCCCGAACCGGTGAACACGATCTCGCGGCGCGAGCCCTGAACGTTGCGGCAGATCCAGCGCATCCAGGCCGCCAGCACCCAGGCCCAGCCGATGATGGTGATGCCGGACACGAGCAGCAGCAGGTACCAGCCGACATAGGCGAGCGGGCTGCCCTCGAAATGCAGCGGCAGCGGCTCGCCGTTGGAGGTCAGCTTGGTCGCGATCCAGCGCACCACCATCCAGCCCAGGAAAGCGGGGGCGATGGTCGAGATCAGGTTGAGGATCACGCTGTCGCTGAGGCCGACATAGGTCAGGACGCCCATCGCGATGAAGACGTACCAGATGTCCAGCGGCTGGCCGCTGAAGCCGAGATTGGGCCGTCCGGGCACGTTCATCCGCTCGATGACGTAGCGGTAGAGGTAAACGGCCGTCCACGGCGTGATGACGACCAGGAACTGGCCGAGCACATACAGCACGGTCCAGCCGAAATAGGGCCAGGTCTCCAGCTTGACCGACAGCGCGCCCGACGGCGCCGAGCCGCCGGCATCGAACGCGGGCGGGCCGCCCGGCGCAACGCTCGGGACACCCGACATCAGCCCAGGAATGCGTCCAGCCTTCTCCCAGCCGGCCATGCCGTCGCTCCAGAGCAGAGTTTCGGCGGTCACGACACCCCGGGCAATCAGGTCGCGCAACTCGTCTTCCGAGATGGGGCCCTGTTGCTGACCTTGAGCCGCGTAATACCAGGAACGATTCGACATAGGGTGTCCTTGGGAGTCCTTGAGTGGAGAGGCAGGAAAAGTTCTTCAGTCTGTCGGCCGAGGCGGTTTTGCGTTCAGTGATATCGGTCACTCCTTGACGTTTTCGCTTAACGCTGCGCTCATTTTGTGCCATTTGCCTATGAACAGGCCAAAACAGCCGACCCATTTCTGCCTGCGAAACAGGCTGTTCAGCTCCGAGGAACCCAAGGCCCGCCCATGAAGCTCGTCGTCGCGATCATCAAACCCTTCAAGCTCGACGAGGTGCGCCAGGCCCTCACCGCGATCGGCGTCCACGGCATGACCGTCACCGAGGTCAAGGGCTACGGCCGTCAGAAGGGCCACACCGAGATCTATCGGGGCGCCGAATATATCGTGAACTTCCTGCCCAAGCTGCGCATCGAGATCGCGGTGAACTCCGATATCGCCGAGAAGGCGGTCGAGGTGATCACCACGCACGCGCGCACCGGCCAGATCGGCGACGGCAAGATTTTCGTGACGCCGATCGATCACGCCCGCCGCATCCGCACCGGCGAGACCGACAGCGACGCACTCTAGGCAGCCGCAACGGCTGCACGCCCGCCGCAACGGCGCGGCGGAGCGACCAATCTCAATCTGATCTGACATGCCGGGGGGACTGTCATGGGGACCTGCGCGTCTCGTTGCCTGCGCGCGTCTGCAGCTTTGGCTGCGGCGGGAAGCATCGCCTTGGTCACGCCGGCACGGGCGGCCGCGCCATCCACGATCGAAGCCGCCGACACCGCCTGGATGATCGTCGCCACCGCGCTGGTGCTGATGATGACCATTCCGGGACTGGCGCTGTTCTATTCGGGCATGGTGCGCAAGAAGAACGTGCTGGCGACGATGGCGCAGAGCCTCGCCGCGGTGATGCTGATCTCGATCCTGTGGGTCGCGTTCGGCTACTCGCTGGCCTTCGTCGGCGACGGCGCCTGGATCGGCACGCTCGATCGCGCCTTCCTCGCCGGCATGGGCATGGACAGCGTGCATCCCGGCGCCAAGACGATCCCGGAAGCGCTGTTCATGCTGTACCAGATGACGTTCGCGATCATCACGGTGGCGCTGGTGGCGGGCTCGGTCGCCGACCGCATGCGCTTCTCGGCCTATCTGGTGTTCGGCGTCGCCTGGTTCGTGTTCGTCTACGTGCCGCTGGCGCATTGGATCTGGGGCGGCGGCTTCCTCGCCCAGGCCGGCGTGGTCGATTTCGCCGGCGGCCTCGTCGTGCATCTCTCCGCCGGCACCGGCGGGCTGGTGGCGGCGCTGGTGATGGGACGTCGCCAGGGCTATGGCAGCGAGAACCTGTCGCCGTTCGACCTGTCGCTCGCGGTGGTCGGCACCGGCCTGCTCTGGGTCGGCTGGTTCGGCTTCAATGGCGGCTCGGCGCTCGGCGCCAACGCCCATGCCGTGATGGCGATCCTGACCACCCACCTCGCCGCCTGCGCCGGCGCGATCACCTGGGGCGCGCTGGAATGGTCGACGCGGCGCAAGCCGTCGGTGCTCGGCATGATCTCCGGTGCCGTCGCCGGCCTCGGCACCATCACCCCGGCGTCGGGTTACGTCGCGCCCTGGCATGGCCTCGTCATCGGCGCACTCGCCGGTATCATATGCTACTGGGCCTGCACCTCGCTGAAGCACCGTTTCAATTACGACGATTCGCTCGACGTGTTCGGCGTCCATGGCATCGGCGGCCTCACCGGCACGGTGCTGGCGGGCGTGTTCGCCACCGCCGCGATCGGCGGCACCGCCGGGCTGATCGAGGGCAATCCGAAGCAACTGCTGTCGCAACTCTACGGCGTCGCCGTCACCCTGGTGTGGTCCGGCGGAGTGACCTGGGGCCTTCTCAAGCTGGTCAGCGCCTTCGTCCCGCTGCGGGTGTCCCGCGAGCAGGAACTCGAGGGGCTCGACATCTCCCAGCACGGCGAGGCGCTGCAGTAATTGACGGCATCTGATCCGTTCTGAGTCGCGGAAATCTGCCCGCGCCGTGGGCAGCATTGTGTCCCGAGCCTGTCTTGCGTAGTTCTTGCGCAGGACTGCCCATGAATTGGGCGCGACCGAATAGCGCAGCCCCGGACATCCCCCCTGAGGGCTGAAAAGGTCAGGATTCACGGCTCGTTAGCCCTGACCAGCCGTCTGGCACGGCATTTGATTCTAGGGCCCCGGCTGTGCCCGCGTCGTGAAGCTTTCTCCGCGTGGTGAACCTCAGTCGACAAGAAGCGCTCGGTAACGTCCGTGCCGGGCCCAAGCGGGGATAGGACCCATGAAAATTGTTATGGCGATCATTAAGCCATTCAAGCTCGAAGAAGTCCGGGACGCCCTGACCGCCATCGGCGTTCATGGTCTCACGGTGACCGAAGTGAAGGGCTACGGCCGGCAGAAAGGCCACACGGAAATCTACCGCGGCGCCGAATATGCGGTGAGCTTCCTGCCCAAGATCAAGATCGAGGTCGCGATCCCCTCGGACCAGGTCGACAAGACCATCGATGCGATCTCCTCGGCCGCCAAGACCGGCCAGATCGGCGACGGCAAGATTTTCGTCATCAGCCTCGACCACGCCGTGCGCATCCGCACCGGCGAAGCGGACGCTGCGGCTCTCTGATTTCGCGCTCAAACCAGAACACTTACGGAGTAGAAGAAAATGACGTTCAAGCGTCCAACCAGCGCGGGATGGGTTACGCTCGCAGTCGCAGGGCTCTGCGTCGCGGGCCTCGCCGATGTCGCCTTCGCTGAAGATGCGCCGGCCGCCGCTGCCGCAGCCGCCCCCGTTGCCAACAAGGGCGACGTCGCCTGGATGCTCGTGTCCAGCGCGCTCGTTCTGATGATGTCGGTCCCCGGCCTGGCGCTGTTCTATGGCGGCCTGGTCCGCACCAAGAACATGGCCTCGGTTCTCACCCAGGTGTTCGCGATCGTCGCCATGGTCGGCGTGGTCTGGACGCTCTACGGCTACTCGATGGCCTTCACCGACGGCGGCAGCATGACCTCGTGGGTCGGCGGCTTCTCCAAGGCCTTCCTGAAGGGCGTCGACGCCAACTCGGTGGTCCCGACCTTCTCCAACGGCGTCGTGATCCCGGAACTCGCCTACTTCGTGTTCCAGATGACCTTCGCGATGATCACCCCGGCCCTGATCGTCGGCGCCTTCGCCGAGCGCATCAAGTTCTCGGCGGTGATGCTGTTCGTGCTGCTCTGGGTCACCTTCATCTACTTCCCGATCGCGCACTGGGTCTGGTTCATCGCCGCTCCGGATGACGTCGCCGCCGCCGCCAAGGCCGTCGCCGCCGCCACCGATGCCGCCGCCAAGACCGCGGCCCAGGCCAAGCTCGACGAAGTCACCGGCGCTGTCGGCTGGCTCGCCGGTGCCGGCGCCCTGGACTTCGCGGGCGGCACCGTCGTCCACATCAACGCCGGCATCGCTGGCCTCGTGGGTGCGGTTCTCGTCGGCAAGCGCACCGGCTACGGCAAGGAGCTGATGGCTCCGCACTCGCTGACCATGACCATGATCGGCGCTGCCCTGCTGTGGGTCGGCTGGTTCGGCTTCAACGCCGGTTCGAACCTGGAGTCGAACGGTGTCACCGCGCTGGCCTTCGTTAACACGATGGTCGCCACCGCCGGTGCGGCGCTGTCCTGGCTGATCTGCGAATGGGCGGTCAAGGGCAAGCCCTCGCTGCTCGGCATCTGCTCGGGCGCGGTCGCCGGTCTCGTCGCCGTCACCCCGGCCTCCGGTCTCGCCGGTCCGATCGGCGCGCTGGTCCTCGGCCTGATCGTCTCCCCGATCTGCCTGTTCTTCGTCTCCACCGTGAAGAACGCTCTCGGCTATGACGACGCGCTGGACGTGTTCGGCGTCCACTGCATCGGCGGCATCATCGGCGCCCTGGCCACCGGCATCCTGGTCAACCCGGCTCTCGGCGGTGTCGGCATCACCGACTACACCAACGTCACCGGCAACAACGCCGGCACCTACGACTTCGCCACGCAGATGCTGGCGCAGATCAAGGCTGTCGTCGCCACGCTGCTGTGGTCCGGTATCGGTTCGGCGATCCTCTACAAGGTCGTCGACGTGATCATCGGCCTGCGCCCGACCGTCGAGCAGGAGCGCGAGGGTCTGGATATCACCGACCACGGCGAGCGCGCCTACAACTACTGAGTTCTCCCGGGACTTGGTCGTAAGCGACCAGGTCCGCAACTTCGGTTCGGGCAAATACCCGGCAATGCCCTGACCGTTGAGGGGCTCCAGCGCAAGCTGGGGCCCCTTTCTTTTTTGGTGCGCATCCCCGTCACGCGGGGCTCATGTCTGAAACCGGATGTAGGGGGCTCCCACCGGAGGAGAGGGCTATCGCATGTGGAGACGGGCCCTGTTCCAGCCAACACTCCCGCCGATTAGTTGCTCCGTCATGCCCGGGCTTGTCCCGGGCATCCACGTCGTTCTCAGGATGCCGACCGACGTGGATGCCCGGGACAAGCCCGGCCATGACGACGTGGAGAGAAACGAGTGCAAAACTTCGACGGTCATTTGCAACAGTCTTGCGGTCCAGCGGAGGGTGGGCGCCGTGCTCTTCTGTTCTCGTCGCGATCATGACAATCTTGGGTCAGCTGAATTCTGGACGAGCACACAACGTCTCGCGGCGCATCGACGCCCGAGTTCTGCTCACCGTCACCGCCCTCCTCAAAACAGAGGGCGCGGGGAAGGCCGGGCGCTGGCCGCGCCCGTGGCCCGCCTGCAGAAAATAAAGCAGGCGGCAGTCACCACAGGTCTGGCCGAGAACGCCCGGCCCTCCCCGCGCAACGGTTTTAACGGCTGCTTCGCGTTCTCCCTGGTGCGCCGGGCTTGTTGGCCACCATCCCCACGCGAAGCGAAGCCTCAACGTGAGTTGATATCAGCGTCGGGATATCAGGACCGCGCGACTTGACCGTGCGTGCATCCTTGTTCGTCCGCGCGATTAGCTCACGCTGCGTCGACACACGCCCATCGCATCCCACTGCCAACGTCTCGTGACGGTCGCGACACGCCCCTCATGCGGCAGCAGGGACGCGCGGAAATGTGCAGGTGATTTGCCCGACGACACAAGCGAGGATGATGCGACAAACTAACACGACGGGCAGTCTGTGCATGGAAGGTATGTCGGCGAGCAGCATGCGATGGATGTGATCTTGCCAAGAGATCATGTGAGCCGAGATGCCCGCCGCGTAGACGGTGCGCTCCCCTCCCCCTTGCGGGGAGGGGTTGGGGGTGGGGGTCCGCGCGCGATGATGTCAATGGCTTGCGGGGCGTCCGAACAAAATCGGCGACCTCATTGTTGAGAGCAAGCGAGGAGTCGGACTCTCATAAACTGCGGAGTTTGTGGACCCCCACCCCCGACCCCTCCCCGCAAGGGGGAGGGGAGCTCAGCGTCGTCGTGATCGGTAGCGGGGCTTTTAGTCGCCTCAGGAATTTTGCCGCTGCAGCGGATCGTCTGTCATGACGCTAGCCTTGCCGGTCAGACATTCGGGCAGGCGGTCCGGCAGGAGATCAGGACGCAGATGATCGAAGAGCGGTGCAAGAAGGGGCAGGATCTCTGACCGACATGACGGCCAGACTTGTTCGATCGCACGCTCGTCAGCCCGACACGCCGCCCAGCTTGCAGACGTGCTTCCACTCCTCCGGCGTCACCGGCTGCACCGACAGGCGCGACTGCTTGACCAGCGCCATCTCCGACAGCTTCGGGTCGGCCTTGATCGCGGCGAGCGTGACCGGGGTCTTGAACGGCTTGTGCGCCTTGATGTCGACGCAGACGAATTTGCCGGTCTTGTCGGTCGGATCGGGATAGGCCTCCTTGATGATCTCGGCGATGCCGACGATCTCCTTGCCCTCGTTGGAATGGTAGTAGAAGGCGAGCTCGCCCTTCTTCATCGCCACCAGATTCTGCCGCGCCGTGTAGTTGCGCACGCCGGTCCAGGCCTCGCCCTTGGCGCCCTTCTCGACCTGCTGGTCCCAGGACCACACCGAGGGTTCGGATTTCACCAGCCAGTAGCTCATCGCCGCTCTCTTTCAAATCGTCATCGCCGGGCATAGACGCGACGCGCGTATTTCGGAAGTGCGGGCCGCCTCGTCTCACAGCTTTGTTCATTATCCAAGACGGGAATGCCTACGACAAGCGCGGGCATGACGGCGTGGCAGCGCCTGCGCGCTCACTGCTCCGCCTTGAACGGCCGCAGCATCAGCGCCTCGATCGCGGCATCGATCGTGACCGCACCCGACAGGATCGCGGCCACCGCCTGCGCGACCGGCATCTCGACGCCGCGCGAGGCGGCGAGCTCGACCAGCACAGGGGCGGTGTACTGCCCCTCGGCGAGCTTGCCCGCCGGCAGCGGCTCGCCGCGGCCGAGCGCCAGACCGGCGGCGAAGTTGCGCGATTGCGGGCCGGCGCAGGTGAGGATGAGGTCGCCGAGGCCGGACAGGCCGGTCAGCGTCTCGCTGCGCGCGCCATAGGCGCGGCCGAGCCGCACCAGCTCGGCGAAGCCGCGCGTGGTCAGCGCCGCCAGCGCGGAGGCGCCGAGCTGGCGCCCGGCGACGATGCCGGCCGCGATCGCCAACACGTTCTTGGCGGCGCCGCCGATCTCGACGCCGCGCACGTCGGTCGAGTGATAGGGCCGGAAGGTCGGCGAGCCCAGTGCCTGGACGAGATCGGCTGCCAACGTCTCGTCGGGCGCGGCGAGCGTCACGGCCGTCGGCAGGCCGCGTGCGACATCGTCGGCGAAGCTCGGGCCGGAGAGGATGGCGGGCGTCGCGTTCGGCGCCGCCTCGGCGATGACCTCGGTCATGAATTTGTGGGTGCCGTGCTCGATGCCTTTGGCGCAGGCGATGACCGGCGTGGCGGGCGCAAGCAGCGGTGCGATGTGCATGACGGCGCCGCGCAGATGCTGCGCGGGGACGACGATGAGGATGGCAGAGGCGCGGGCGGCGGCGGCGAGATCGGCGGTAACGGCGATGCTGTCGGCGAGCGGAATGCCGAGCAGACGCGGGTTTTCGCGCGCAGCCGCGATGCGCGCGGCGTGATCGGAATCGCGGGCGAAGAGGGTGACGTCACGGCCGGCGCGCGCGGCGACGGCCGCGAGCGCGGTGCCCCAGGCACCGGCGCCGATGATGGAGATGGCTTGGAAGCGGGTCATCGACGACACGCGTCGTTGCGCTCCCTCTCCCCTTGTGGGTGAGGGTTGGGGAGGGGGGTGCCACGCGCGAGAGTCTTGGTGGGGCCACCCCCACCCCCGACCCCTCCCCGCAAGGGGGAGGGGAGCGCACCGAAGGTGGGGCGCCGGCTTGGGTCACCTTGCGCAGGGGCACGGATCGACCGTGAGCTCGCGGGTTCGGGCACTAGCGCCACGTCTCAAAACCCCGCGCGCGTTTTCGCGAACTTGCCCGGCACGGTCGCATTCGCGTCGAGCAGCCAGCGCGCCCGCGGGGCGGCATCCATGCCGTCGACGAGGCCGAGGGCGAGGCGCTCGGCGCCGGCCCAGGCGATCATGGCGCCGTTGTCGGTGCACAGCGCCGGCGGCGGCATGATCAGGCGGGTGCCCGCGGCTTGCGCGACATCGTCCAGCGCGGCGCGAATGGCCTGGTTGGCGGCGACGCCGCCGGCGGCGACCAGCGCGGTCGGGGCGCCGAAGCGCTGCTTGAACAGATCGAGGCCGACGCGCAAGCGGTCGGCGGTCGACTCCAGCACCGCGGCCTGGAAGCTGGCGCAGAGGTCGGCCACATCCTGCTCGCCCACGCTGTCCAATCGTCCGATCTCGGTGCGCACGGCCGTCTTCAGGCCAGACAGCGAGAAATTGGCGTCGCTGCGGCCCTGCATCGGACGCGGCAAAGCGAAACGCGTTGCGTCGCCGTTGCGCGCGGCCAGCTCCACTTGTGGTCCGCCGGGATAGGGCAGCCCGAGCATCTTGGCGACCTTGTCGAAGGCCTCGCCCATCGCGTCGTCGACGGTGGTGCCGAGCCGCACATAGTCGCCGACTCCGGCGACGGCGACGATCTGGGTGTGGCCGCCGGAGGCCAGGAACAGGCAATAGGGGAAGTCGATTGCATCGGTGAGACGCGGCGTCAGCGCATGCGCCTCGAGATGGTTGACCGCGATCAGCGGCGTGTCGTGCACCAGCGCGATCGCCTTCGCCGTGGTGAGACCGACGATGACGCCGCCGATCAGGCCCGGCCCCGCAGCGGCGGCCACGCCGGAGAGCGCGGCGTAGTCGACGCCGGCTTCGCGCATCGCGGCATCGATAAGATGGTCGAGCATGTCGACATGGGCACGCGCCGCGATCTCGGGAACCACACCGCCATAGATCGCGTGTTCATCGGTCTGCGAGCGCACCACATTCGAAAGGATTGTCCCCTTGCCGTCCGAATCACGCGCAACCACGGCCGCGGCGGTTTCGTCGCAGGTGGTTTCGATGCCGAGCACGAGCGTTTGCGAGTCGTTACCCAATCTCAACCCTTTGGTCATTATGTGTGCGGGAAACCGCCTAACACCACGAGGTCGCCAGGTGCAATCACCACGCCGTTGCAGCCCGGCCGATCCGTATTCGACGGGAGCATAGCACATGGCTGTGCTGGTGACCCGTCCCGCTCCCGACAATCAACGCACCGCCGCGGCCTTGCGTGCGCGCGGCTTCGAGGTGCTGCTGGCGCCGATGCTGCGATTCGAGCCGGTCGCGCTGCCGGCCGATGCGGGCCGCGATGTGGCGGGGGTCATCGTGACGTCGTCGAACGCGCTGCGCGCGGTCGCGCCGCAACTGCAGAGCTCCGCGCTGTTGCGCCTGCCCCTGTTCGCGGTCGGCGACCAGACCGCCGCGGCGGCGCGCGACGCGGGTTTCACGAACGTGATCTCCGCCGCCGGTGATGCCACGGCGCTGCGCGAGGTGATCACCAGCAGCCGCCTGGTCAAGGCCAAGGCCAACGTGAAGTCCACCCTGCTCTATCTCGCCGGCGCCGACATCTCGCGCGATCTCGCCGCCGAGCTGGCCGAGCGCGGCTTCGAGGTGATCACGCAGACCGTCTACCGCATGGCACCGGTCGCGGCACTGCCGCGCGAGGTCTGCGACGCCTTCGCGGCCAACGCGATTCAGGCGGTGCTGCATTATTCGCGGCGAAGTGCCGCGGCATTCGTGGCCGCGATCCGGGCCGAGGGCGTCGAAATCTCGGCGCTGGCGGTGCCGCATGGCTGCCTGTCGGCCAATATCGCCGAGGTGCTGCGTGATGCCGGGGCGACCCAGGTCACAATCCCAGCGCATCCGGATGAAAACGACATGCTGGAAGGGCTGACCCGTGCGCTGCAGACGTGAATGGCGTAAGAGGGCCTGCCCAGTCTTGCTTCAGCCAGGGAACCTCCATCATGGTCGATGAACCCGACACCGCTGCACCGGCCTCCGATCCCGGGCGGCCGAAACGGCCGCCGCCGACCATCGATCTCGAGGCGACCTCGCGCGAGGAACGCCCCGCGGCCAGCGAGAGCGCAGCCGAACATCGGCCGGCGGCGTCGCCGTGGTCGGCGCCGGCCGAGGCCGTCGCCGAGGGATCATCGGGCGCGGCGAGCCAGTCGCATCCGCATGGCGAGCCGGAGACCGAAACCGAGACTGCCGCGCCGGAGGAGACCGTCGCCGCGGCCGAGCCGCCGCGCGCCGACCTGCCGCCGCCTGCGCCACCGCGCCCGGTGTCGCCGTGGATCATCGCGCCGTTCTCCGGCGCGGCGGCCGCAGCCCTGGTCATCGGCGTCGGCTGGATGCTGGGCTGGCCGGCGGTGCAGCCGCCCTCGCCCACCACGCCGCTGTCGACCGCTGTCGACGAGCTCACCACGCGGGTCGCCGGGCTGGAGCAGCGCATCGGCAAGCCGGATACGGCCGTGACCGGCCGCATCGACGCGATCGACAAGGCGATCGCGGGCGTGCGGAGCGACGTCGCCGCATTGCGCAGTCAGAACGACAAGACGGTCGCGGCGCTGAACGACGTCAAGGCGCAGCCGCGCGATGGCGGCGCGTCCGTGCCCGCACCTGCCCCGGTCGATCTGTCCGGCCTCACCGCGCGCATCGAAGCGCTGGAGCGCGCCAGCAAGACCCAGAGCGCGGCGCTTGCCCAGGAGAGCCGCAAGCTGTCCGAGGCCGCCGAGGCGGCCAAGACCACCGACGACGCGCCGCTGCGCCGTGTGATTGCCGCCACCCTGCTCGACGTCGCCGTGCGCCACGGCGATCCCTATGGCCCGGCGCTGTCGACCGCGAAATCGCTGGCGGGAGACGCGGCGGCGCTGCAGCCGCTCGAGACCTTCGCCAAGAGCGGCGTGCCGAGCCAGGCCGCGCTCAGCCGCGAGCTGCTCACCATCGTGCCGAAGCTGACGCCGCCCGCGGCGGACGGTACCACCGGAACCTCGATCCTCAGCAAGCTCTCCGCCGGCGCGCAGAGCCTGGTCAAGGTCGAGCGCACCGATGGCGCCGGCACCGATCGCGGCGCCGTGGTGGCGCGGATCACCGCGGCTGCCCTGCGCAACGACGTCGCCGAGGCGCGGCGCGAGCTGAAGGGATTGTCGGCCGAGGATCGCGCGCCGGCCAATGACTGGCTCGCCAAGGCCGATGCACGCGACGCCGCGCTATCGACCGCCCGCAAATTCGCCGACGACGCGATGACCGCGCTCGCCAAACCCGCGCAATAGGACGCGCAAGGACGCACATGTTCCGGATCGTCATCTTCCTCATCCTGGTCGGGCTCGCGGCGGCGGGCTCGGCCTGGGTCGCCGAGCAGACCGGCGACGTCGTCTTGAACTGGGGCCCCTGGCGGGTCGCGATGACCCTGCCGGTGTTCGTGCTGGCGCTGGGCCTGACCATCGCGGCCTGCGTGCTGGTATGGAACCTGATCAGCGCGCTGCTGCGGGCGCCCGGCCGGATCCGTCACGCGCACCGCAACCGCCGCCATCAGCGCGGCCGCCACGCCATCACCCACGGCCTGCTCGCGATTGGCCATGGCGATTCGACGGCGGCGCGGCAGCATGCCGACATCGCCAAGCGGCTCGCCGGCGACGATCCGCTGACGCTTCTCCTGCATGCCCAGGCGGCGCAGCTCGAAGGCGACCGCGACGGCGCGCAGCGCGCCTTCCGCGCGATGGCCGAGCGCCACGACACCCGCCTGCTCGGCCTGCGCGGCCTGTTCATCGAGGCGCAGCGCGCCGACGACGCCTATTCGGCCGTCATGATCGCCGACGAGGCGCTGCGGCTGGCGCCCAACGCAACCTGGGCCTCGCATGCCGTGCTCGGCTTCCGCTGCGCGCAGGGCGACTGGGACGGCGCGCTTGCAATCCTCGACAGCAACTACACCGCCGGAATGATCGACAAGCCGACCTACCGCCGCCAGCGCGGCGTGCTGCTGACGGCGCGCGCGCTCGCGCTGGAGACCGAGAACCGCGATGTGTCGCGATCGAGCGCGATGGAAGCGGTCAAGCTGGCCCCGACCCTGGTGCCGGCCGCGGTGCTCGCGGCCAAGTTCGAGAGCGAGGCGCACCAGGTGCGGCGCGCGATGAAGATCATCGAGGCGGCCTGGGCCGCCTGCCCGCATCCCGATCTCGCCGACGCCTACGCCCATGTGCGGCTCGGCGATTCCGCGCGGCAGAGGCTGACGCGGGTGGAGAATCTCGCTGCCCGCACCAAGGGCCATGTCGAGGGTGCGCTGGCGGTGGCGCGCGCGGCGATCGACGCCTCCGAGTTCAGCCGCGCCCGCGAGGCGCTGGCGCCGTTCACCGAGGATCCGACCCAGCGCGTCGCCATGCTGATGGCCGAGCTGGAGCGCACCGAGAGCGGCGATGCCGGCAAGGCGCGCGAATGGACGCTGCGCGCGGTCCGCGCCCGCCACGACCCGGCCTGGACCGCCGACGGCTATGTCAGCGAGCGCTGGCAGCCGATCTCACCGGTCACCGGCCGCATCGACGCCTTCCAGTGGCAGACGCCGGTCGCGAGCCTGCCGTCGGAGCGCAACAGCGTGATCGAGAGCTCGGCCTTCGCCGAAGCCGTGCTGGCGCCGCCGGCCCGGCCGGTCATCGCCGAGGCCCCGGCCGAGCCGCCGCGCGACATGCCCTCACCGATGGTGATCGCCCCGGCCGTCCAGGACAACGTTCCGCCACGCCCCGCCGAGACCGCGCTTGCGGAGGCCCCGGTGGACAAGCCTGTTGGCGATTCCGTGGACAAGGCGCTGGAGAAGCCTGTCGAGAAGCCGGTGGACAACCCTGTTGAAAAGGCTGGGGATGGTCCGTTGATCGAGGCGACCGCGGTCACGCCCGTCGCGGTCGAGCCGGCGCCACCGCTGCAGGCCGCAGCCCCCGCCGAGCCGGACACAGCGGAGCCCGGCGAAGATATCGAGGCCGCGGACGTGCCGGCAAAACCGGCGGAGACGGCCGCGACCGCGCCGACGCCGCTGTTCCGGACCCGCAACGACCTCGCCAAGCCGCCGGAGACGCCGATCCAGGCCATCGTGCCGATCATGCGACCGCCGGACGATCCGGGGGTCGAGGACGACGACCAGCCGCGCGACGAATTCGCCGAGCAGATCGCCCCCAAGGTCCAGGCCGGCGGCTGGCGGGGCTTCTGGTCGCGCTTCGGCAACTAGCCGCGCGGAACCAGCATCACGGTGGCCACGAAATCGTCCGGGACGGTCCCCTCGCCCCCGACTTGTCCTTGCCAACGGGCCATCGGCCCGATATCAGGAGCGCGTTCGCGTGGTCCGGTCGTGCCGGACACGCGCTGCTATGGTTCGCCGCAATAGCTCAGTTGGTAGAGCACGTCATTCGTAATGACGGGGTCGGGGGTTCGAGTCCCTCTTGCGGCACCACGCTTCGCCCTTCGGGCTACGCGTGGCGCAGCCAAGCCGTAGCCCGTAGGGCGAAGCGTGGCCGGCGTAGCGTCTTCGCGAAGCCGGGCGTTTGAGCCCCCAAGCCTAGCTCGAGCCCCGCTCCCTGATCTCCGATAAACACTGTCAAACAGCACGCGACCTGCCGCAACCGCAGCTCACGTTGCCCATGCCACCGCGATCTCGCGGCCGGATCAGCCCGAGCTCTGCTTCATAAGGGCGTCCTCGTCGATTGAGAGGGCGCAGGGAAGGCCGAGTGCCGACTGGCACCCGCGGCCCCCGTGCGAAGGAAAATGCACGGGGCAGGAACCACAGGCTCAGCCGGAAACAACCCGGCCTTCCCTGCGCGATGGTTTGAACGGCTGCTCCGTGCTCTCCCAGGGGACCGGGCTTGATTGCCCCCGTCATCGACATCGTCGCCGACCAAGACACCAGCGTCGGGGTGTCGGGACCACACGGCTTGACCGTCCGCGAAACGACGTTCGTCCGCACCTCCATGAGATGCTGCGTCGCCCCGCGGCCACCGCTCCCCGCCGCAACGTCCCGTGACGATCGCGATACGCCCCTCTCAGTGCGGGCGGGATGGAGACATCAAACCACTGATTTGGGGGCGGCGTCAACAAAATTTCTGGTATTCGGAATTCGCGACCCGCTCACTTGCCGTATACACCGTCGGTCATTCCGTTTGGCCGCCATCAACTCGATGTCGAGGCTGATCTGGCTCGCGGGCGGCACGGCGAGAAATATGCAGCGTCACCGTAACTCGAAGCGATTCATCGAGCGCCAATCACGGGCCGCAGGCAATCTGCTACGCTTGCTACCTGATTTGTCTTTGCAGCCTTGCTTGAGCGCGCAGCCCATGAGGGGGACATGTACCAGACATTGGTGGATGCCATGCGAACGCTGGCCGAAGCCGGAGCCATCTTCGGGCTCGAAAGCTCGAGACATGGCGAACAGGAGTTCCAGATCGCTCTTGGTCGCAGGCTCGAACGGATGACTGGATCGGATGGCTGGACGTGGCGCTACGGCAACGAAAACGAAGAGCAGTACGAGACCGGGACCCTGGTGAACAAAGGCAGGATCGAGATCGATCTCGTCGGTCGGCATGACGAAAAAGGAATGGTCGCGATCGAATTGAAATACGTGCCCGTGAGTCTCAATCGTCGCGTGCCGAATGATCCGCCTGCTTTCCCTTATGATCTGGCGAAGGATTGCCTGCGACTGGATCTGCTTCGAGCTGGCCACTGCATGCCGGCGGGAAGATTGTCGTCGTATGCGGTACCCGACAGGCTCCAGACCTATGCCATCGGCATGACGAATTGGCCCGACTATTGGTTGGCGAGCAAGCCGAAGCTTGGGTGGGCATCGCACTTCTTCGATGCCATCCGCCCACCGGTGCGGTTCGAAGGCCTGATTAAGACCAAAGGGGCGAATCCAGAGAACACGATTGCACTGAAGCGTTGTCATATCGCGTTCGGGCGATCCTGGACGGGTGAGTGGCATTCCTACATCGAGCCATTCCGTTATCTCATCCTGCGTCCAGAATCCGATCTGGAGCCGCGGTGGACGCACGACCAGCTGCCGGCCGATGAGCAGTCCGCCACCGTGCCGTTCCTCAACACGGACGCACGAGACGGATGGCGTCAGCGCGCGCGGAAAATGGGGCATGCGTACGAGTAGCTCAGCGGCGTAGCTCCCAGGCCTGCGAATGTGCCGATGCCGGCCGCGGCGATCAGCGCGACGTTCGATCGAAGCAGTTGACAGGCGAGATCCTTCGCCAAGGGCATTGCGCTGTTACTTGCCTTGTCGTCCGTCCGGGGAGATCAGTCGCGCTGCCTGCGCGATCAGGGATCTGTCAGGTGCTGTTCCGGCCGCATTGCCATAGCGCTCGATATCGGCCAGGATCGTGCGGGCCAATCCGCGATAGGTCGCGGGATAGCGCTGGACATAGGGCAACAGCAATCTCAGCGCCTCGTGCGCCGCCTGCGCCGCGTCGTCGTAACGCTCGAGGGCAGCCAGGATATCGGAAAGGACGCTGACACTCGTCGCGAGATCAGGCAGAAAGGCGTCGGGCCGGCCTTGCGCCAGACGCCTTCGGATATCGACGGACTCCTGGCTCGCGACCAGCGCCTCCTCGTGCCGCCCGAGATTGGAGAGCATATTTCCTGTGTTGTTGAGGCTGATCGCGAGATCGGGCAGGAAGGCGTCGGACCGGCTTTGCGCCAGACGCCGATAGATGTCGACGGCCTCCTGGCTCGCGGCCAGCGCCTCCTCGCGCCGGCCGAGGTTGGAGAAGCTGTTGCCGAGATTGTTCAGGCCCATCGCGAGATTGGGCAGGAAGGCGTCGGGCCGGCCTTGCGCCAGACGCCTTCGGATATCGACGGACTCCTGGCTCGCGACCAGCGCCTCCTCGTGCCGCCCGAGATTGGAGAGGCAGCCGCCGAGATTGTTCAGGCTGCTCGCGAGATCGGGCAGGAAAGCGTCGGGCCGGCTTTGCGCCAGACGCCGATAGATGTCGACGGCCTCCTGGCTCGCGGCCATCGCCTCCTCGTGCCGCCCGAGATTGGAGAGCATATTTCCGGTGTTGTTCAGGCTGCTCGCGAGATTGGGCAGGAAGGCGTCGGGCCGGCTTTGCGCCAGACGCCTTCGGATGTCGACGGCCTCCCGGCTCGCCGCCAGCGCCTCCTCGCGCCGCCCGAGGGCGGAGAGGCGGTTGCCGAGATTGTTCAGGCTCATCGCGAGATCGGGCAGGAAGGCGTCGGGCCGGCTTTGCGCCAGACGCCGATAGATGTCGACGGCCTCCTGGCTCGCGGCCAGCGCCTCCTCGCGCCGCCCGAGGTCGGAGAGGCGATTGCCGAGATTGTTCAGGCTCATCGCGAGATCGGGCAGGAAAGCGTCGGGCCGGCTTTGCGCCAGACGCCGATAGATGTCGACGGCCTCCTGGCTCGCGAACAGCGCCTCCTCGTGCCGCCCGAGGTTGGAGAGGCGGATGCCGAGATTGTTCAGGCTGCCAGCGAGATCGGGAAGGAAGGCGTCGGGCCGGCTTTGCGCCAGACGCCGATAGATCTCGACGGCCTCCTGGCTCGCGGCCAGCGCCTCCTCGCGTCGCCCGAGGTTGGAGAGCATGGCTCCGGTGTTGTTCAGGCTCATCGCGAGATCGGGCAGGAAGGCGTCGGGCCGGCTTTGCGCCAGACGCCGATAGATGTCGACGGCCTCCTGGTTCGCGGTCAGCGCTTCCTCGCGCCGCCCGAGGTTGGAGAGGCGGAGGCCGAGATTGTTCAGGCCAGCCGCAAGTCGACCGATCGACGGAATTGCGCTGTCTCGGAGCGGCGGCCGGCTGCCGATCAACGCATGCCCGATCCAGGACAGGAGTTGCCCGATCCGTCCGAAGGCCGCGGTCTCGCGTTCCCGATCGGCGGCCTGGGATCTCAGCCGGCTGACGATGAGCCGGGTCAGGTCGGCGGCCAGCTCCCGGAGCGCCAATGTTTGGTCAGGCAACTGGCCGGCGATCTGCATCAGTGCGCCGAGGTCCGCCTCGGCGTCCTGCACGATCGCATAGAGCCAGCGCACCGGCTCCTCGCGCCCGGTCGCCGCGAAATCCTGCGCGGTCCGCATCAGGGTCGCGCTGACCTGCGCATAGGATGCCGCCAGGCGGCGGAGCGAGCGCATCACGTCGACGCCGCGCGCCTCCAGCGTTCCTCCGCTGCCGAGCCAGATCAGGATCGTTGCCTCGCCGACGATGTCCGGGATGATGGACGCGATCTCAGGGTTGGAGCCGTCATCTGGCGGCAGCGCATCCCGCAGCGCCGCCATAATGCCGTCAATGCTGGCGCCCGACCCGAGCGCTGAGAGCTCCTCGGTGGCAAGGGTGCGGGCGTCGGTCAGGGCAAGTCCCTGGGCGAGCGTCGCCATCACGGCCATGTGCCGGGCCGCGAAGCCAGGAGAGCTCTGATCGGCGGCATCGACGCCGCGGCCAGCCGCAATGCCGCCGATGCGGTCGAGCTCGCGCTGCGCGATGATGGCCGCGAGATCGGTGCGGCGGCGCGCCAGCGCTTCGTGGACCCCGGCCTCGGCCGCGACCAGCCCCGCCATCATCAGGAACAGCGGATTGCCGGCCCATTTCTCTTGCATCAGCAGCCGGTCGAATTCCGGATCGGCGCCTGGCAGTGGCACCGGCAGATCCTTGCGCCGACGGCTGAGGACGGTCGTGAAGATCTCGCGGCGAAAAACCGTGTCGTCGATTTCGGCAAGCTCGACCGGCTCCGGCGGATCGAGCAGCGATTGCGCCGCACGAGAGCTTTCATTTTGCCCGAGCCCGACCATATCGGCGAGCCAGCCGATCTCACGTTGCGCCTGGCGCTCCAGCAACAGCAGCCGCAGCGGGAATTCGCTTCTCGCATCGACGAGGTCGTCAATCCAGCCACGCAACTGCGCCGCACGTTTGGCGGCGTAATCGACGACCACCAGCGTCGGCGCATTCCAGACCCATTCGGCAACCCTGGCCTGGCCGCGAAACCGATCGAGCTCGCTGTCGGTGACGAAGCCCGCGAGCCAGCCCTGACCGCCGAGGGTGCGGGCGAGCTCCAGCGCCAGCCGCGTCTTGCCCCGTCCGCCCGCGCCGGTGACGACCCGGATCGAGATGTCCTGCTTGCTGTCGGCCCAGGCCCGCAGGTCCGCCATCACGGCGTCGCGCCCGAGCATTTGAACGACGTCGGTGCGATAGGCGCTGAGCAGGACGGCGTCCGAGTCGGTCTGTCGCGCCCGCTCGGCACGGGCCTCGAACCGCGTGAGCCGCAAGGTCGGATGCACGGCCTCGCGGATCAGGCGGCCGGTCGCCTCCGCGTCGAGGCCGACATGGATGACGTTGTCGCGGATGTCACGGCCGGCGGCGACGCCATGGTGCGCCTGGACGCTGCTAGCGCCTGCGCCGCCAGTGCTTGCTCCGCGACGCAGCCGTCCCGTCACCGCCCGCTCTTCGGCTTCGGGTCGTTGACGGAGATCGTGATGGTGTTGCCGACCATGTCGCGCCCGGCAGCCGCGCCTTGCGTCGCCGTCACATCGCCCGTGACCGTTAGATGGCCAGTCTGCTGCAACAGCGACGCCAGCGCCGCGACCTCGCCCTCGTTCCTGCGCAGATATTTTTTCAGCGCGGCTTCCAGCACCTCCTGGTTGTCCTGATCATCCGGGTCCTTTTCGAGGTCCTGGACATCCTTCGAATCGGACCCGAGTCTGCCCTTCAGCCACTCCCAGACGGATTTGCCCGCGGCGCCGGCCGCACCCTTGGCGGCTTCCTTTCCAAGCGAGATCAGGTAGGGCAGTGATGCTGCGATCGCCGCGCCTGCAAGAGTAGCCGGATCCATTGTCGCCTCCCGACGGTCCGAAATCCATGCGCAGGCATTGTTGACTGGTTCTGACACTACAATCAAGGCGTGTTGAGCCGTTCGGAAATGCGCTGGCAGTGCTGGACTGTCCCGTAATGCCCAGGGGAGACGCGGCCCCGCCCGCTCGAAGTTGAACTACTCCAGCCCCACCTTCTTCAGGAGTTACAGCGACAGTGCATTTAGCTCGCGCAGACGCTGTAGCCAATTAGTGCACCATAATTACCCCATGAGCGACGGGACGGTCGTGCAACGGGCCCGTCTGCCGTGGCCAGGACCTCTCAATGCCATCGGCTTCCTGCAGCAAGATCGTGGTGTCTGGCTCCGCGACACCTATGGCGAAACGGCACTTTACGACCTTTCATGGTCGCGCGCAGTAGCTCCACTGCACCCGAACTTTTGAAAATAGCGCGGAGATTCGCGAGGTTCGTCAAAACGATGCGCCTATAGCGGGGCGCACTCATGTGCAGCAGCCGGTGTCGTCCGCCTTTTCCGCACTCCCCGCTTCGTTCCCCGGTTAAGAATTGCTTAACCCAAATCGCGCCATCGTCGGGCGCGAGCTGCGGGGAAAGTTCCCGCTCAGGCGGCGCTTCGGACCCGTGTTTTTACGTTCGATATCCGCAATGCCGGCTGTGCTCGGCGTACGTCAACGGCCAGGCCGCGGACGATCAGTACAAGGGTCATGGTCGAAACGGAATGCGCGGCGTGTGATGCCTGCGCGCGTGACGATTTGACCGGGTAGGCGGCGATGCCAGGCTCCGACGGCCGGCAGGCCGGATCGACGCAACGAGACACAAGGCGAGCCCTTCGACATGAGCACGACAGCCACTGCCCTCGACAATCACAGCCAGTACCAGTCCATCGTCGGCCAGATCCGGACGCTCGCCTACAAATATATCGAGGACAAGGATTACGTCAGCGCGCAGCTCGCCTTCCAGAAACTGCTCGAGCTCGACCCCAAGGACATCAACGCGCGCTTCATCTATGCGCAGCTGATCGACGACGGCTCGCACAAGAAGCGCGCCGAGGCGCGCGACATGATGCTGGCGATCCTCGACGAGAACCCGCAGATCTTCGAGCAGGCCACCGAGGGCAATCTGCACCTGATCCGCAGCGCCGCGGTGCGCTGCAGCCATGTCGGCCCGTTCTCCCGCTCGATGGAGCTGTTCCGCAAGCTCGCGCCCGCCTCCAACGAGGCGGCGGACTACTTCTCGCTCAGCGAGATCCTGACCCAGGGCAACGAATTCGAGGAAGCGGTCACCGCGCTGGAGAAGGCGATCAAGCTCAACCCCGCCTATGACACGCCGGCCAATCGCGAGACGCTGGAGCTCGCGCGCTCCAATGCCAAGAAGGGCAAGACCAAGGAGGTCAAGGCCCGCGCCAAGGTCGGGCGCTATCCGGAGACGAAGGACTTCCTCGGCGATCTGCAAACGCTGATCACCAACCACATCGCCGTGAATCTCGCGGCCGCGCCAAAGTTTCTCGACAAGAGCACGCGCTTCTTCACCATGGGCTCGTGCTTCGCGCGCAACCTCTCCAAGAGCCTCAATGACAGCGGCTACAACAGCCATCACATGGAGATCTCGGAGTACATCAACACGACCTTCGCCAACCGCGTGTTCGTCGACTGGCTGCGCGGCGCCAAGATCGATCCGGAGATCCGTGAGCGCATCGTCGAGCTGCTGCCGCCGGGATCGAGCCAGGAGAATACGCTCGCCGTCATCAAGCAGGCCGACGTCTTCATCCTGACGCTCGGCGTCGCCGCCGCGTTCTTCGACCGCGAGACCGGCGCCTTCGTGCTCCCCAGGCCGAGCGCGCTCAACTCACGGGCGCTGGCCGAGAAGTACAAATTCCGCACCGCCAGCGTGCAGGAGAATGTCGACAACGTGCGCTATCTGATCGACTTCGTCAGGAGCGTGCGGCCCGGCATCAAGGTGATCGTCACCGTGTCGCCGGTGCCGCTGCTCACCTCTTTCGAATATGAATCGGTGGTGCAGGCCGACTGCCTGTCGAAGAGCACGATGCGGCTGGTCGCGCACGAGATCGTCAACAATTCGGAGCTCGAGGACATCTGGTACTGGCCCTCGTTCGAGGTTTTCCGCTGGGGCGGCTCGAATGCCTCCAGCTTCTTCGCCGCCGATGACGGCGCCGCCTGGCACGTCTCGGAGGACAAGGTGTCGGCGACCGTCCGCGCCTTCGTGCAGACCTTCTCGCCGGCCTGAGCACGGTCACGGAGAGCAATTCAGATCGGCTGCCTCAGGGCAGCCGTTTCTTCCAGAGACGGAAGATCAGGAAGCTGGCCTGGGCATAGCCCGGCGGCGAACTGTCGGGCCCGAACGGGGTCCGCGAATATAGTGAGCTGGAGACCATGAAGCCCCCCACATATGGCTCCGGCAATCCCGTCAGCACCAGGAAGCAGCGGTGCGTGAGCAGGCCATCCTCGGGCTGGTTGCCGCGCACCAGACGGCAGTCGCCCAGCCCGGTGAAGGGGATGCCGTTGAGCTGGCCTTCGGTGTAGGTGCCGAGCACGGTCGGGTCCATCGCCTGGCCAATACACACCCGCATGTCGCCGATGCTCTTGTCGTTGCTGCCGGTCATCCGGCCATCGCTCGGCTGCACGTTCACGCTGTGAATGGACAATTGGTCCTCGAGCGCCGGAGCAAAACCGGTCTTGGTCGGCGCGCAGAAATCCGACGGCACGACCCGCCCACGGCGTACGGAGCGCGCGATGTAGATTTCCTCGACGTCATTCTCGCCCGCCTGGGCGAGGCTCTGCTGCTGGCCGGCGAGCAGCATGGCGGCCGTTATGAGCAGTGCTGAGATCATTCGGCGCATGCGCCAGCCCTTCCCCCGAATCGACCACTTTCCCTATCGGATTCGGCGAACCTTCTGAACAGCACCAACGAAAAGTACATATGCATACGATCATACCTCAACCTTGGGTCGTTCCACGAGGATGGAACACCTCCGCATGGCGGTATTTTGGTAACAAACGCCGATGGTCTGGGATTGCAGTGCGAGCGCCCGCACATGCTGCAATCAACGATGTTCGGATGATCGTCGGGCGCGTCCCTGAGCTCCTCATCGCCCTGAACTGAAGTCGCGGTCATCGACAAAAGGTTCTGAGAAAAGCGGTGTGCCGATCCGCGAGGGCGTGTGGAGCGCCCGCGTACGATCTGGAATTGTCCCACCCAGTGTGACGAGCATCACATCGGGGGATCGCCGGGACGTCTAAACCTCCTCGCAGCCAACAAGGGGAGCTTTCACGATGCGCAAGATGATCCTGACCGGTGCCATGGTCCTGATGTCCGCCACCGCCGCCATGGCCGAGGGCACCCGCAGCCTGTCGCTGTCGTCCAGCGACGCCGCCCCGACGCCGCGACCCAGCTATGTGCAGCAGGCCGGCCAAGTCACCGTGACAGCCGCACCGGTCCCGGCCGTCGCGACCGTTCCGGCGCAGCCCGCCACCCAAGCGACGGCCGCTGCTGCACCCGCGGCGGCGCCCGCGCCAGCCGCTCCAGCGACCACCGCCGCGACACCGCAGCCGGCGACGGCCACAGCGACCGCGCCTGCAGCGTCGACAAGCTCGGTGCAGAAGCCGCAGAAGTCCCAGCGCTCCGCCCGCAGCAGCAAGCCGCGGACCAGGAGCTGGACGGAGGCCCGCATCGTCCGCGAGTTGCACCGCCACGGCATCTATTGGTGAGCGGACAGCGAGAGCTTCGTTCGGCATCGAGCCCGGTTGACAGCCGTTCAACCTGAGCTAGCTTTTGGCCCATATTACCGCCATATGGGGAAACATGATGTTCCGAACGGCCCTGCTTGCCACTGCAATTCTTGCGGCGACGACAATTGGCGCCGCCGCCCAGACTGTTGCGCTGACCTTCAACATCCCGGGCCAGCCGCCGGTGAGCCATCCAGCCAAATGGCGGCCCGGCATCACGGTCGAGCAGGCCATGCAGGGCGCCGGGATCAAGTACGTCACCGCCTGGTATCCCGGCCTCGGAAATGCACTCGTGATTGCCGAGGGCACGCCCCTGGTGACCAATGGTGGTCTGGGATCACCGTTCTGGTGGCTGTGCGTCGATGGCAAAGCGCCGAAGCGCGGCGGCAAGGATGTCGGCATGTCCCAGGCGTTGATTCCCTCGGCGCGCTCGACTGTGACCTGGTCCTGGACGATCGAACCGACCTGCAAATAGCCGGCCCGGTTCGCGGCGGCATCGACGGCATCCGCTGCAGGTTGCCAGGCCGATAGAAGAAGGCGCGGCGTGATTTTCAGGCAAACACGCGTGCAACGAAAAAGGCCGGGCAATCGCCCGGCCTTTGCCGTCACTCACGGGCAGCGGGGCATCACTGCTGGACGGTCTGGATCACGCTGGAGATCGGGCGCGCATTGGTCATGGTGGTCGGCAGCTTCGGATCCTGGCCGACCATGGCGTCATATTCCGGCAGCGTGTCGAGCGTGCCCTTCGGCTTCATCGCGACGACCTTGTAGCCGCCGGCCTTGAGCCGCCGCAGCAGGGTCGGCAGCGCCAGCGCCGTGTTCTTCTGGAAGTCGTGCATCAGGATGATGCCCTTGCCCTTCTTGTCGAGCCCGGTCATGACCGTGTTCACGACCTGGTCGGCATCCTTGGAGCGGAAGTCGAAGCTGTCGACGTCGCAGGAGAACATCGCGACGTTGCGGGTGCCGAGATAGGCCACGGCGGACGGACGGTGCTGCAGCTGCGGGAAGCGGAAGAACGGCGCGGGATTGGTGCCGCCAAGCGCGAACTTCACAGCGCTGATGCCCTTCTCCAACTCGTCCTTCGCGGTCTGATCGGTCATCTTCTTGCCGTTGAGATTGACGTGCGACCAGGTGTGCACGCCGACGACGTGACCGGCCGCCTGCACCTGGCGCAGGATCTCCGGATGATAGGTCGCGTGCTTGCCGATGGTGAAGAAGATGCCGGTGGTGCATTCGTCGGCCAGCGCCTTCAGCACGGCCGGCGTGTTGACCGGCCACGGGCCGTCGTCGAAGGTCAGCACGACCTCGCGGTCGGCGAGGAAGTCGAACTGCTTGAAGTGGTCGAGGCCGAAGCCCGGACCGCCTGTCGTGTCGACCACGACGGTGCGGGAGACGCCGAGCGCATCCGGATTGGCGCAGGTCGATTTCGGCAAGCTGGGCGCCGGCGGCGGCGTTGCGGGTCGGGCCGGCACGGTGCCGGTGAACTCGACGTCGGCCTTGGCGGCGAGCCTGGTCGAGGATGGGGAGGACGCCGGCTCGGCCGGCTTGATCGATGCGCTCTGCGCGGCGGCTTTCGCGGCGCTCGGCTTCGACACATAGTACCACACACCGGTGATCGCCAATGCCGCGACGACGGTGGCCAGCAGCAAGCCTAACGCATTACGCATGGTTACTCTTCCCGAAAACGCGAGACAGACGGTGGCGGACAAGAACACCGTCCAACCACCTCGATTAGCTTCCATTAGTGCCAACGAAACCTTAACGCGGTGCCAACACGGCCAGGATCGACCAAGATTTGCAGGACGATCGCCGACGCTCTCGGGTGTTCACCGGAGCGACATGTCGCCGCGGGCGGCCGCCCTGCCGAAATGGCCGATCCGGGTTGCGCAGGCCGATCTGGCGTGACCCGCATCACGGTTGCTAACGCGGCATCCGGCCATGATGAGCGCATCGAAACACGGGGCCCGCAATGACGCGGAGCCAATGGGAGCCAGCCATGACGAAGTCCTTCACTCTGCTGCGCAAGGCCGTTCTGGCCGCCGTCAGCGTCGCCGCCGTCGCAACCTTCACCACCACCGAAAGCTTCGCCTTCAGCGCCGAGGCGCAGCAGATGTGCACCGGCGACGCCTTCCGCCTGTGCAGTAGCGAAATCCCCAACATCCCGGCAGTCACCGCCTGCATGATCAAGAACCGCTCCTCGCTCAGCTCTGGCTGCCGCACCGTGCTCGACAAGGAAGTCTTAAAGCAGCGCAGCGGCAAGATCGCCGAAGTCAGCGACAGCCAGTGATCACGGGCTCTGGCTCCCCTTGCGCGCCCCGGCTGCGGTCGAGGTGCTTGCGAGGCCCGGTTGCGGCCACTAAAAGCGCCGCCGAACCTTCAATGCCGGGAGCGAGGCGTCAGTCATGAACAAAGTCTTGGTGGTCATCCCCTTTCTCCTGCTCGCATCGGCGGCCTCCGCCCAGCAGCAGCCCGGCCAGGATGCCTGCGCCCGCGACGTATCGCGGCATTGCCGGGCGGTGATGAACAATGGCGACCAGGCCGTGCTCGCCTGCCTCAAGGAGCACCGCGCCAAGCTGTCGAAGGCCTGCGACAAGGTGCTGACCGATCACGGGCAGTGAGTCCTGATTTGGCGTAATCATTTCGGTCGTCGAGCGGATGGCCGAAGTTTTTTTTGTCGTCTCCGGAGGCTCGTCATTCCGGGGCAAGGCCGCAGGCCTTGAACCCGGAATCCCGAGATTGTCTTGCACCCTGCTCCTCAGCTTGAGATTCCGGGTTCAATCGTCACCGCGCAGCCGCGCGTTGACGATTGCCCCGGAATGACTCGGAAGCGGTTTGCTTGAGCGAATGAGCCGCTTAAGGCCCGCTCCGCGCTGCGCTCGCCACCGCAGGCGCAGTCTCGGGCGTGCGGTCGATGTCGTCCTTGGCGCGCACGGAGCCGAACGGACGCTCCAGCATGCGGCGGATGCGGACCGGATCGGGGCCGATGTGGAAATCGATGGCGCGCTTGTGCAGCTCGCGCTCGGCGCGGGTCGAGCGGTTGCGCTGGCGCAGATAGTCGATCCAGGTCGGGCAGTGATAGCGCTCGGTCCAGAGTTCGGGATCGGCGATGTCGCGCGCGATCGACCAGCCATAGGCGCCGTTGCGCTGACGGCTGAGCTGCACGTCCTGCATCAGATCGTGGAAGGCGCGGGCATTGTCCTCGGCGACGCGGTACTCGATCTCGACCACCAGCGGGCCTGAGCGCGGCGTCAGCTCGAGCTGCACCTCGGGATCGGCCAAGGTCTCGCCGTCCTCGTTGCGGGCGCCGATCGGCGGCATCCGCAGCCACAGGCCGAGCAGCGGTGAGGCGATCATCAATCCGCCGGACACCAGCAGCGCGACCTCGACGCCGGCGGCGTCGGTGAGGCGGCCCCAGCCCCAGCTGCCGATGGCGATGCCGCCAGAGATCGCCGCCTGGAACGCGGCCAGCGCGCGGCCCGCGACCCAGCGCGGCGCCGACAGCTGCACGCCGATGTTGAACAGCGCGACCGCGAGCATCCACACCGCGCCGGCGACGACGAGCGCTGCGGCCGTGAGCACCGGCTCGGTGCTGAGCGCCACGGCCGCCGTGGTCGCTCCCAAGGTGAGCGCGCAAACGCGGATCGCCGCCTCGCCCGACAGCCGCTTCCTGACCTCGCCGATATTGAGCGCGCCGATCACGGCGCCCATGCCGAACGCGCCGAGCATGATGCCGTAGGTCTGCGCACCGCCATGCAGCAGGTCGCGCGCGACCAGCGGCATCAGCGCCGAGATCGAGCCGCCGATGATGCCGGTCACCAGCGTGCGGATCAGCACGATGCGGATCGATGGCGAATGGATGATGTAGCGTACGCCGGAGACGATGGCGCGGTTCAGCGGCTCGCGCGGCAGCCGGCTCGGCTCGACCACGCGGCGCCACATGAACAGGGCCACCAGCAATGGCAGGTACAGCAGCGCATTGGCCGCGAACGCGGCCACCGCCCCCGCAGCCGCGACCACGACGCCGCCGATCGCCGGGCCGAAGCTGCGCGCGATGTTGTAGCTGATGCCGTTGAGCGCCACGGCCGCCGGCAAGGTTTCCGGCGGCACCTGCTCGCTGACCGAGGATTGCCAGGCCGGCCCCATCAGCGCCATGCCGCTGCCGATCACGAAGCACAGCACGAGCAGGCGCTCGGGCGTGACCATGCCGAGCCAGGCCAGCACGGTCAGAGTCGTCGCGCCGCCGAGGGCCACGAGCAGGGACGCCAGCGCGACGATGCGGCGGTCGTACATGTCGGCGACCGCGCCGGCCGGCATCGAAATGAACATGACGGGCAGCATCAGCGCGGTCTGCACCAGCGCCACCTTGTCGGCCGACGACGTCATCTGCGTCATCGCCCAGGCGGCGCCGACGGCCTGGATCAGCAGTCCCAGATTCGACAGCAGGCTCGCCAGCCAGATCCGGCGGAACACCGTGTGCTTCAGCGGTGCGGCGATGCTCTCCGCGGCGAACAGCTCGCGTTTCTGCGGCGCATTCATGCCGGTCCGTCCAGGTCGCCAGATCGCAGGGCAGAAGATCGCATTGAACTATCGCTTGATTCCAGCCGGACGAATGTGATGCCTGCGAAGGTCAGCCGCGTCCAGTGCGCAGACGATCGCATCATGGATCGCGGCCAACCAACACAAGATGAATGAGACAAGGGGAGATCGCCCATGAAACTGACGCGCCGCAACATTCTGCAGGGCATGGGAACCCTGCCCCTGCTCGCCAGCGGCCTGCCGCTCTCCGCCGCCGCACAGACGACGACCGCGCCATCGACCGGCGACATTCCTCCGATCCTGTTCGTCCACGGCAACGGCGATCATGCCGCGCTGTGGCTCACGACCTTGTGGCGGATGGAGTCCAACGGCGTGCCGCGGTCGCGGCTTGCCGCCCTCAACTTCACCGATCCGCTGGCCCGCAACGACGACGCGGTGGCGCAGCCGAACCGGTCGTCCACCGACGACCAGCGCCGCGAACTGGCCGAGGCCATCAAGGCGCTGAAGGAGCGCACGGGCGCACCGCGCGTGGCGCTGGTGGGCAGCTCGCGCGGCGGCTACGCGATCCGCAACGTCATCAAGAACGGCGGCGGCGCCGACGTCAGTCATGCCGTGCTGTGCGGCACGCCCAATCATGGCGTGTTCGACTGGGAGGACAGTCCCGGCAGCGAGTTCAACGGCCGAGGTCCGTTCCTGCGCGCTCTCAATTCAGGTGACAGCGAGGTTACCCCAGGCACCGCCTTCCTGACCTTGCGCAGCGACGGGCTGGACAAATACGCGCAGGCCGACGGCCGGCTCGTGGGCAAGCCGGGCGTCCCCACCGGGATCACCGCGGAAGGCCCGGCGCTGAAAGGCGCGACCAATCTCGTGCTCGGCGCGCTCGACCATCGCGAGGTCGCGTTCCATCCGCGCGCGTTCCGCGAGATCTACAAATTCATTGCCGGCCGCGAGCCGTCGGTCATCGCGGTCCAGCCGGAGCGCGAGGTGCGGATCAGCGGCCTCGTCACGGGCACGCCAGGCGGCGCACCGACCAACCGCCCCGTTGCCGGCGCCAGCGTGGAAGTCTACCGCGTCTCAGGCGAGACCGGCGCGCGCAACGGCGAGCCGGTCTATCGCGGCCAGACCGGCGCCGACGGGCGCTGGGGCCCGGCGGAGATCGATCCGACGTCGTTCATCGAGATCGTGCTGACGTCGCCGGGCGCGCCGGTCACACATTTCTACCGCTCGCCGTTCCCGCGCTCGTCCGACGTGGTGCATCTGCGCGCCGCGCGGCCGCTCGGCCAAGCCGATGCCGGTGCTGGCGCGATCGTGATCATGTCACGTCCGCGCGGCTATTTCGGCCTGCCCCGCGACATCGTGCTGCTCGACGGCAAGGAACCGGGCGACGTACAGAAGGGCGTGCCGACCGATGCCGCGACGACGTTGCGGCTGCCGGCCGGAGACATCGGGCGCAGCGTCATCGGGCTGTTCAACCAGGAACGCATCGCCGCCCGGCTTTGGCCAGCATCGGAGGGCAGGATTGCGCTGATCGAGCTGACTGATTAGTTGCTGGAGTATGATGGTACGTCACAGGACACCCGAGGGGGTGCGCTTGCGCGTCCCAGCTCACGCGACGAGCGCGATGACGTGAAGATGTCGCGCTCGTCGGTGCGATAGTTTGGGTCGACGGGCGCTCATGGGAGCGATCTTGTGAGGAGTGAATGAGCACTGCCGAGATCCACTATCTGCCGCAGGCACGGGTGCCGCATTCCCGGGGGCCGCTGATCCCGCCGATGCCGCCACGCGCGCCCGACAGCATGGGCACGCTGCGGCGGGTGCTGATGATGGGCCAGAACGCCATCTCGACCTGGAGCCAGCGCGCCTATGAGGACGAGATCGTCCGCGGCCGTTTCCTCGGCAGCTCCAGCTACATCCTCAACACGCCCGAGACCATCAAGCATGTGCTGGTCGACAATTGGGAGAACTACACGCGCACCGCCGGCGCGATCCGCGTGCTGCAACCGGTGCTCGGCGACGGTCTGCTGATTGCCGAGGGCAAGGCCTGGAAGCATCAGCGCCGCACGCTCGCGCCGGCGTTCACGCCGCGCGCCGTCTCCGGCCTCGTGCCGCACATGGTGGCGGTGACCGACGAGACGGTCGCGCGGCTGCGGCAGCAATGCGGGCAGCCGGTCGATTTGCGCGAGGTCATGCAGCGCATGACGCTCGACATCGCCGGCCGAACGATGTTCTCGTTCGAGATGGGCCGCCACGGCGCCACCTTGCGCGACTTCGTCTATGAGTACGGCATGCGGCTCGCCAGCCCGCATCTCCTGGACATCGTGCTGCCGGTGTCCTGGCCGACCCCGCGCGACTTCGCCCGCCGAAAGTTCCGCAGGCGCTGGACCGATTTCATCGGCATGCTGATGGCCGAGCGCCGCGCCGCCGGAAAGCTGGAGGATGCGCCGCCGCGCGATCTGTTCGACCTGATGGGGGCCGCGCGCGATCCCGAGACCGGAGCGGCCTTCACCGACGCGCAGCTCGCCGACGAGGTCGCGACCATGATCCTCGCCGGACACGAGACCACCGCGACGGCGCTGTTCTGGGCGCTGTACCTGATCGCCCTCGACCCGGCCAATCAGGACAGGCTCGCGCAGGAGGTGCGCGCGGCGGCCGATCTCGGCAGTCCCGAGCAACTGCCGTTCACGCGCGCGGTGATCGACGAGACGCTGCGGCTGTATCCGCCGGCGTTCCTGATCGCCCGCGCCGCCAGCGGACCGGACCGCCTTGCGTCGTTTTCGGTCAAGCGCGGCGACGTGGTGCTGATCTCGCCCTGGCTGCTGCACCGGCACGAGAAGCTGTGGGACGCGCCCAATGCCTTCAAGCCGGAGCGCTTCATGCCCGGCGCACCGCCGCTGGAGCGCTTCGCCTACCTGCCGTTCGGGGCCGGTGCGCGGGTCTGCATCGGCGCTCATTTCGCCCTGGTCGAGGCAGTGCTGGCGCTGGCGCGCCTGGTCGGCGCCTTCAGGATCGAGCTGGTCGACCGCGCGCCGGTGATGCCGGTCGGCGTGGTGACGACGCAGCCCGACCGCTCGCCGCTGTTCCGAATCACGCCGCGGTGAGCGCCGTCATCTGGTATTCCGGTCCATCTTTGACTACCTGATCGGAATGTCCATGACCGCGGCCATGCCGTTTTCCGCCTCCCACGACGCTGCCGACCCGGCCGTGTCGGACGCGATCGCGCGGCTGATCGCGGAAGGGGCCGACCACGAGCTCAACCGGATCAACGTGCTCGACTTCGCGGCCCGGACCGGCCTCGACGAGGAGCGCGCGATCTCCGGCTTCATCCATGCCGCGCGGGCCGGCCTGTTCGACCTGACCTGGAACGTGCTGTGCCCCGGCTGCGGCGGCGTGCTCGACGCGCACGGCACGCTGAAATCACTCCGCTCGGACGAGTATCAATGCGGGCTGTGCGCCTGCGGCTATGAGGCGACCGTCGACCAGCAGGTCGAGGCCGCCTTCACGGTGAGCCCGCGCGTCAGGCGGATCGCCGCGCACGACCCGCATGCGCTGCCGGTCTGGGACTATTTCAAGCAGGTGTTCTGGAGCTCCGGCGTCGAATTCGACGACGCCGCGATGGCGGCATTGTCAAACGAGGTGGTGATCGACACGCGCGAGCTCGCGGCCGGCGACCACACCACCGTCACGCTGACGCTGCCGCCGCAATTCATCATCCTGTTCGAGCCGGTCACGCATGCCGCGCATTTCATCGACGTGCAGGGCGACCCGACTGACGAGGTGCAGCAGCTCGCCATCAAGTATGAAGGCGGACACAGCGCGGTGCAGACCACGGTGCTGCGGCCCGGCCCGCTGCAGCTCGCGCTCGACAACAAGGCCCGGGTGCGGACCTTGCCGACCATCATGGTCGCGGCCGATGCGCTGCATCACCTGATCGGCCGGCGCAAGCCGTTCCTCACCGCCAAGCGGATGCTGTCGAACCAGACCTTCCGCGACGTGTTCAAGGCCGACAATCTCAACATCGACCAGCGGCTGAAGATCACCTCGCTGACCTTCCTGTTCACCGACCTCAAGAGCTCGACCGCGTTGTATGAGCGCGTCGGCGATCTCGCCGCGTTCGACCTGGTGCGCGCGCATTTCCGCATCCTGCTCGAGATCATCAATGCCGAGAAGGGCGCGGTCGTGAAGACCATCGGCGACGCCGTCATGGCCACCTTCATCAAGCCGGAGCATGCGCTGGCCGCGGGCCTGCGGATGCGCCACGCGATGCAGCGGCTCAATGCCGAGCGCGGCACCGAGGATCTCGTGGTGAAGATCGGCATCCACGAAGGGCCCTGCCTGGCGGTGATGCTCAACGACCGTCAGGACTATTTCGGACAGACCGTCAACATCGCCGCGCGCGTGCAGAGCCTGTCGACGGCGCAGGAGATCCACATCACCGCACCGGTCATCCAGAGCCCTGGCGTCGCCGACATTCTGAGCACGGCGAACATCGCCCCCATCCAGAAACAGGCGGCGCTGCGCGGGATCGCCGACCGGATGATGGTCTACGAAATACCGTAACGCTTACCGAAATGTCATGCCGCGGCCGGGCCCGGATGGATTGTCCGAGACCGGCGGCGTTTGCATATAACAGGCGTCAGCAGGACGATCCGCGGCCTGCACGCAACATCGAAGGACGCCATGCTCGAAGGATTGCGCCAATTCATCGCCGACGTCGTGTCGCCGCAGGAGACGCCGGCCTTCGACGACAATGGCTACCAGCTCGCCGCGACCGCGCTGCTGATCCACGTAATCTCGCTGGACGGTGAGCCGAGTGCGGCGGAGCAGCGCAAGCTGCACAGCCTGATCGAGCTGCGCTTCGGCCTCGACCATGGCTCCGCCGACCGGCTGATCGCGCAGGCGATGCTGGCCGAGGGCGACGCGGTCGATCTCTACCGGTTCACCAGCGTCATCATGCGCGAGGTCGACGAGGCCGGCCGGCTGCGCATCGTCGAGATGATGTGGGAGCTGGTCTATGCCGACGGCAAGGTGACGGAGTTCGAGGACAATGTGGTCTGGCGCGCCTCGGAGCTGCTCGGCATCTCCACTCCCGACCGCATCGACCTCAAGCACCGGGTGGCCTCCCGACGCGCGGGGAACCCGGCCTGATCCGGCTCCCGCCCGGCGAGTGGCCGTCAGATGAACAAACTTTAATTTTGTTCCGGGCAACCTTTGTTCATGTAAACCTATGTGAATCCGATGTTATTGCGTTAACCGGGCGCCGAGCCGGGCTTCGGGCCAGCTTGCATGTTCCGGCCGGGCTATGCTCTCGTCCGCGGCGACCAAGCAAGTTCGGAATGTAATCGAAGAGCAGGGAATCGTGAGTGAACGGGTTACGCTGGTAACGGGCGCCTCGGCCGGAATCGGAACCGAGCTGGCACGCGTGTTCGCGGCCAACGGTCACCGGCTTGCCTTGACCGCCCGGCGCGAGGACCGCCTCGCCGCGCTCGCCCGCGAGATCACCGCCAAGGGCGGACCGGCGCCGCTCGTCATCCCCTGCGATCTCACCTCCCCCAATGCCGGGGCGACCATCGCGGCGGCGCTGACTGACGCCGGCGTCGAGCTCGAATATCTCGTCAACAATGCCGGCTTCGGCCTGTTCGGCAAGGCCGTGCAGCTCGACCGCACCGAGCAGCTCGACATGATCTCGGTGAACGTGCGCGCGCTGACCGAATTGTCGCTGCGCTTCTCCGACCAGCTGATCCGCAACAAGGGCGGCATCCTCAACCTGGGCTCGGTCGCGGGTTTCCTGCCGGGGCCCGGCATGGCCGTCTACTACGCCTCCAAGGCCTATGTGATTTCGTTCACCGAGGCGCTGCGCAAGGAGCTGGCGCCGCATGGCGTGCGGGTCACCGTGCTGTGCCCGGGTCCGGTGCCGTCCGAATTCCAGGACCGCGCCGGCTTCAAGCCGGGTGTCGATTCGGTGATCCTCAACGTCTCGCCGAAGGCCGTCGCCGAGGCCGGCTATCGCGGGCTGATGGCGGACAAGCGGGTCGTGCTGCCGGGGATCGGCATCAAGATCGTGCCGTTCCTGCTGCGCTGGTTCCCGCGCGGCTTCATCCTCGACGCGGTCGGGCGGCTGCAGCTCAAGCGCAGTTGATCCGCCCGCGCGGGGCGGATCCGACATTCCGCTTTGCGATGTCGGTGTTGTCGCCGTGGCGGCATTGGCTCTGAAACCGCACCAGATTTTTCGTTCTGCGTTTTCGACGCCGCCAGTGGTCTTCGACTATCGCGAAACGTCGCGCAGATGATTCGTTGCGTCGGCCGAAATGGCCCGTGCTGGCCCGGTGTTTGCTTTCCGAGGTTGACTTGCTCACGCACCGTTAACCTTCGCTTAGCTATGATCGCCAGGTGATGCTCAGGCCAGACCCTTCGCTTTCCTCGAACGGGACCGCCACGGCGGACGTTCGGCCCCTGTCCTCGACGCCGGCCGCGGCGGCTGTGCCGCACCGGCCCGTGCTCATCATCCTGCACCAGGAAACCTCGAGTCCCGGCCGCATCGGCAATGCGCTGCGCGCCCGCGGCTACCGGCTCGACATCCGCCGGCCGCGCTTCGGCGATCCGCTGCCGGAGACGCTCGATGGGCATTCCGGTGCCGTGATTTTCGGCGGTCCGATGAGCGCCAACGATCCCGACGATTTCGTCCGGCGCGAGATCGACTGGATCGAGGTGCCGCTGCGCGAGCAGCGCCCGTTCCTCGGCATCTGCCTCGGCGCGCAGATGCTGGCGATGCAGCTCGGCGCCCGGGTGGCGCCGCATCCGCAGGGACGCGCCGAGATCGGCTATTATCCGATCCATCCGACGCGCGCGGGCAAGAAGCTCTGCCCGCATTGGCCCGACCATGTCTACCATTGGCACCGTGAGGGCTTCGACCTGCCCGCCGGCGCCGACCTCCTGGCCGAGGGCGGCGACTTTCCGGTGCAGGCCTATCAATACGAGAATGCCACCGGGCTGCAGTTCCACCCCGACGTCACCTACGCGATGATGTGCCGCTGGACCACGCGCGGCCATGCAAGGCTCGACACGCCCGGCGCCTGCGCGCGCCACCATCATTTCGAGGGCCGCGCGGTGCACGATGCCGCCGAGCGGGTATGGCTGAAGCACTTCCTGGATGGATGGCTGGAGCGGCAGCCGGTCGCGGCGATGGCCGAGGCGGCGGAGTAGCGGCTTCAGACGATCGGATTGTGGTGACTGGTGTCAGTCCGGCTTCGCCAAGGGCTACGCCGGACACCACGCTTCGCCCCTCGGGCACTGCGTGGCTGCGCCACGCGTAGCCCGAAGGGCGAAGCGTGGTGGAGCCAGGCGGGATCGAACCGCCGACCTCATCATTGCGAACGATGCGCTCTCCCAGCTGAGCTATGGCCCCAAGTCACGACTTCGACGGTCCGATGTTTTGGACAGTCCGATGTCTTGGTCACGCGGCCGCGCGAGAGTGGGAAGGCGGCCGGCAGATCGGGCGCCATTTACAGGCGGTGAACTGGTCAAGTCAAGAACGCTCACATCGCCCGTTAGCCTTGACGTCCGGCTTCCCTTGTTTGGGCGGGGGGGAACCGATATCTACCGCACAACCCAGGTCGAATCCGCGACCTCGCCCCCGAGTGGACCCGCATGCGTGCCGTTCTCGACATCGTTCTGATCGTTCTCGACCTCTATGTCTGGCTGCTCATCGCCTCGGCGATCCTGTCGTGGCTGATCGCCTTCAACGTCGTCAACACGCGCAATCAGTTCGTGTCCGCGGTGGCCGAATTCCTCTACCGAATCACCGAGCCGGTGCTGGCCCCGATCCGGCGCATGCTGCCCAATCTGGGCGGCCTCGACATCTCGCCGATCATCCTGATCCTGATCATCATGCTGATCCAGCGCGTGATCACCTACTACATCTACCCCAACGTCTTCTGATCGCTGTCGTCGCGATGGAGCCCTGGCGCACGGCGGCGGGTGGCCTGACCGTCGCGCTGCGGGTGACGCCGCGCGGCGGCCGCGACGCGATCGACGGTGTCGAGACGCTGTCCGACGGCCGCAACGTGCTGAAGGTCCGGGTCCGTGCGATTGCCGACGGCGGCGAAGCCAACCGCGCCGTGACCGAGCTTCTGGCCAAGGCGATCGGCGTCACCAAGAAGGCGGTGCGAATCACCTCCGGCACGACGGCCCGTCTCAAGCAGGTCGCGATCGACGGCGAGCCGTCCAAGCTGGATCAGGCCTTGCGCGACCTCATCGCAGCCCATAAGCCCAGCGGCAAATAACGAGAGCAGACGCAAAACGAGCGTATCGACGCTTCCGGCTGCAGCGGCGGCCTTCACCCTCCCCTGGAGGGGGAGGGTCGGCTCACAGGCGCGAAGCGCGTGTGAGGCGGGGTGGGGTGATCTCTCCTCTGGCACCAGCGCGAGTAGAGAGATCACCCCACCCCGCTCGCCCGCTTCGCGCGCGAGCGACCCTCCCCCTCCAGGGGAGGGTGGGAGCTTGCGGCTGGCGTCGTGCGCTGAAGAGACTGTTTTGACCGAAGAGGTAGAGCCATGACCGCACGCATCATCGACGGAAAAATCATCGCAGCCGATCTGCGGGCGCAGGTCGCGGGCGAGGTCGAGCGGGTCAAGCGCGACCACGGTCTGACGCCGGGCCTTGCCGTTGTGCTGGTCGGCAACGACCCGGCCTCCGAGGTCTACGTCCGCAGCAAGCACACCCAGACCCAGGCCGCCGGGATGGCGTCGTTCGAGCACAAGCTGCCCGCCGACGTCTCCCAGGCGGAGCTGCTGGCGCTGATCGGCAGGCTCAATCAAGACCCGTCGGTGCATGGCATCCTGGTGCAGCTTCCGCTCCCGAAAGGGCTGGAGACCGAGGTGGTGATCAACGCGATCGATCCGGCCAAGGACGTCGACGGCCTGCACCCGCACAATGCCGGCCGCCTGGCCGGCGGCCAGCCGGCGCTGGCGCCGTGCACGCCGCTCGGCTGCATCATCCTGAGCAAGACCGTGCACGGCTCGCTCGAAGGCCTGAATGCGATCGTGATCGGCCGCTCCAATCTGGTGGGACGTCCGCTGGTGCAGTTGCTTCTCAACGAGAACGCGACCGTGACCATCGCGCATTCGCGCTCGCGCGATCTGCCGGCGCTGACCGCGCGCGCGGACCTCGTCTATGCGGCGGTCGGCCGACCGGAGATGGTGAAGCGCGACTGGATCAAGCCGGGCGCGACCGTGATCGACGTCGGCATCAACCGCATCCCGACCGCGGAAGGAAAGACGAAGCTGGTCGGCGATGTCGCCTATGCCGAGGTTGCTGAAGTGGCCGGCGCGATCACGCCGGTGCCCGGCGGCGTCGGCCAGATGACGGTGGCCTGCCTGCTGGTGAACACGCTGCGCGCGGCTTGCGCGATCGCCGGGCTGCCGAAGCCGGCGGTGTAGCCTGCAAAGTCATTCCGGGGCAGCCGCGCAGCGGCTGAACTCAGGTGCGCAATCGCGCACCTGAGAATCTCGAGATTCCGGGTCTGCGCTTCGCGCATCCCGGAATGACCTTGTGCGCGTTGTTGCCAACGCGCCGGAGGTTACTTCTTCGCCGCCTTGGCGCGGGCGATTCCTTCGGCGATCAGCTGGTGGGCGTCGTCGGCATTGCCCCAGCGCAACACCTTGACCCATTTGCCGGGCTCGAGGTCCTTGTAGTGCTCGTAGAAGTGCTGGATCTGCTGCAGCGTGATATCAGGCAGGTCCGAATAGCTGCGGACCTTGTCGTAGCGCTGCGTCAGCTTGGACGACGGCACCGCGATGATCTTCTCGTCGCCGCCGGCCTCGTCCTCCATGATCAGCACGCCGACCGGGCGGACGCTCATGACCGCGCCAGGGACGATCGCGCGGGTGTTGGCCACCAGCACGTCGCAGGGGTCGCCGTCATTCGACAGCGTGTGCGGGATGAAGCCGTAATTGCCGGGGTAGCGCATCGCCGTATAGAGGAAGCGGTCGACGAACAGCGTGCCGGCTTCCTTGTCGAGCTCGTACTTGATCGGCTCGCCGCCGACCGGGACCTCGATGACGACATTGACCTCGCGCGGCGGATCTTTCCCGATCGGGATGGCGTCGATGCGCATGGATGCTCCGTGGAACTTGAACGTTTGAGGATTTGACCCTCGCGGGTCAGACGCTCGGGCGATGAGCGCTCGCATTCGCAGTCGCAAAAAAATGGCGACCGCGCAACTGCTAGCTCAATCCGAAACCTTCAGTTCAATTCGCCGACGCGTTAACGCTTAACGCGTCCAGAGCTTCAATCCGCCGGACCTCGGTCGGTCCAGCTCAGTTCGTCCAGGCGAAAGCGACCTTGTCGAGCGACTTCGGCCCGAAGCGCTCCGACGACCGCGCGACCATGCGGCCGCCCAACGCGCGGTAAAACTCGGTGGCGGGGTCGTTGTCGGACAACGCCCACACCACCATGCTCTTCAGCCCGCTCTGCGCGAGATCGCGCTTGGCGGACTGGAAGAGCCGGCGACCGAACCCCAGCCCCTGAAATTCCGGTCGCAGATAAAGCTCGTAGACTTCGCCGTCGAAGTGCAGGCTGCGGGCACGATTGCGGCCGTAATTCGCATAGCCCGCGACCTTGTCGTTGAACACCAGCACGCTGACGCGGCTGCCTTTGCGGATTGCGCTGTCCCACCACTGGGGACCGCGCCGATTGATCAGCTTCTCCAGCTCTGCGCCGGGGATGATCCCCTGATAGGCAGAACGCCAAGCTTCATCATGGGCTGACGCCACCGCAGCCGCATCTGCAGCCTTGGCCGGACGGACTTCGATCAGGGTTGTGCTCATGACGGGATCAAAGCAAGTCGGCGGTCCGCCTTCAAGGTGCCACGTTAAAGATCGGTTAACCTGTGGACTTTCGGCATCACAGTGGCGGAAACCTGTGCCGAAAAGGGACAAATTCGCAACATTGTTGGGAGACAGCGGTGTCCTGTCACCGCAGGTTCATAGCACGCACGACAAACAGCGGCTGACGGCGACGCTGCATCGGTTAGTGTGGCTCGGGCTCAACATCTTCCCGTCAGGCTGACTGGTGCTGCTTCGCTGCGTCTCATGGTTGCTCGCGGTCGCCGTCCTCACAGGATCGAACGCCTGGGCGCAGCGATTCGGACCAGTGTCGGCCGAGGGCGAGCCGGCGCGACGGCAGCAATGGCTGGTGCCGTCGACCTCGACCGACATTCCGGCGCACGCCTTGCTCTACCGGCCCGCCGGTGACGGACCGTTTCCATTGGCTCTGATCGCACACGCCTCCACGCAGAACGCGCTCCGGCGGGCGCAGATGCCGCAGCCGAGCTACACGGCCCTGGCGCGCGAGCTGGTGGCGCGCGGCTATGCGGTGCTGGTGCCGGAGCGTCTCGGGCATGGCCGCACCGGCGGACCTTACGTCGAAGACCAGGGTGAGTGCGCCAATCCGGACTACGAGAAAGCCGGACGCGCGACCGCCGCGCAGATCTTACGCGCGCTCGCCTTCATGCGCGAGCAGCCGTTCGTTGCAAGGGGTGGCGCGCTCGTCGTCGGCCACTCGGCCGGCGGCTGGGGCGCGCTGGCGCTCGCCGGTCAGCCTCGGCGCCTCGTCGCGAAGATCGTCGTCTTTGCACCTGGCCGCGGCGGCCACGCTGACGATGTGCCGGGACGCATCTGCGGCGAGCTGCGGCTGCGCGACGCCGCCCGTGCCTTCGGACACAACGCACAGCTCCGGGTCACATGGCTCGTTGCAGCCAATGACAGCTACTTTCCGCCGGCGTTGTCGCGTGAGATCGCCGACGCGTTCGTCTCGGGTGGGGCGCAAGTCGACTTCAAGCTGCTGCCCGCCTTCGGAAACGAAGGCCATTGGCTGGCCGAACAGGACGCCGGTCTCATGACCGCCTCGGACGCGCTGGCCTCAGCGCTCGTCCGGCCGCCGGCGCCGCGCCCGGTCAAGTCGGGATCGGCGAACTAACAGGACCATGATGACGCTGTATTTCCTGGTTAAATATCTGCACGTGCTCGGCGCCATCGTGATTCTCGGAACCGGCACGGGGATCGCATTCTTCATGCTGATGGCACATCTGAGCGGCGAAGCCGCGTTCATCGCACGGACGGCCGGTGTCGTCGTGATCGCGGACATGATCTTCACGCTGTCGGCGGTGCTGCTGCAGCCGATCACTGGTGGCACCTTGATGTGGCTGTCGTCGACGGCCGTGACGGAGGGTTGGCTGCTCACCTCGCTCTTGCTGTACGCCGTCGCCGGCCTGTTCTGGGTGCCCGTGATCTTCATGCAGATCGAGCTCCGCGACCTCGCGCGCGCCGCCGACAGCCGTGCGCAAAAGCTGCCGCCGCGCTATTTCACCGTCTTCCGCCGCTGGTTCCTGTGCGGCATCCCCGGCTTCGGCTCGGTCATGGCCATTCTCTGGCTGATGATCGCCAAGCCGTACTAACAGGTTTTGCATGATCGCTGCTCCGACCTCGCGCGTCCTCGTGCTCGGCGCTTCCGGGCTGATCGGCCGCTTCGTCACGGATGACTTGCGCCGGCGCGGCTTCGCCACAGTCGGCGTCGCGCGGGCATTCTCGGCCTCGCAACGGGTCTCCTCGCTGGACATCGAGCTGCCGATCATGGCGCTCGATGCCTCCGCCTTGGCGGGCCTCATGCGCGCGCATCAAATCGATGTCGTCGTCAATTGTCTCGGCGTGCTGCAGGATGGTCCCGGCAGCGACACCACGGCCGTGCATCGCGAGTTCGTGGCGCGCCTGCTCGCCGCGATCCCGGCGAGCGGCCGCCGCGTGCGGTTCGTTCATATCTCGATTCCTGGCACGGCGGACGAGGATCACACCGCCTTCGCCACCACCAAGCGCGAGGCCGAACGGCTGATCGCGTCTTCAGGCGTTCCGCATGCGATCCTGCGCCCAGGCTTCGTGATCGCACCCTCGGCCTATGGCGGCAGTGCGATGCTGCGCGCGCTCGCGGCGTTTCCGATTGATCTGCCGGTCAAGGACGCGGCGACGCCGTTCCAGCCGGTGGCGGTTGCGGATATCGCCGCGACCATCGCCTGGCTCGCCACGCGGCCGATCGATGAGGACGCGACGCAAGCGGTGAGCTGGGATCTGATGCAGCCGGAGGCGGTGACGCTGGGTGACGTGATCGCCGCGTTCCGGCGCAGCTTCGGCACCACGGATTGGCCGCGCCTCGCCGTGCCCGCGCCGCTCGTCGATCTCGGCGCGCTCGCGGGCGACCTCTCCAGCCGGCTGGGCTGGATGCCGCCGATGCGCCGCACGGCCATCGCCGAGCTACGCCGCGGCGTGCGCGGCGATCCCGCGCCATGGATGGCGGCCACTGGGATCACGCCGGTCAGCCTCAGCGAAGCCGTCGGCGCGCATGGCGCGTCCATTCAGGACAAATGGTTCGCGCGGCTGTTCCTGATCAAGGCACTGATGATCGCGAGCCTCGTGCTGTTCTGGATCGCCTCCGGCAGCATCGCGCTGTTCATCTCGTTCCCGGCGACCACCGCGATCCTGACCACGCGCGGCTGGCCGGAGGGATTTGCGATTCCGTTCGCGGCCATCACCAGCATGATGGACATCTCCGTCGGTATGTTGATCGCATTCCGCAAAACGGCGGCTTTCGGCCTCGTTGCCGGAATCGTCGTCTCGCTCGGCTACATGCTGGGATGCGCGGTGCTGACGCCCGACCTCTGGCTCGAGCCGCTCGGCGCATTGGTGAAGACCGCACCTGCGATCGTGCTGATGCTGGCCGCGCTCTTGATGATGGACAATCGCTGATGACCGACTGGCCCGATGACGATGTGATTCTCTATGACGGCGTCTGCGTGTTCTGCTCGCGCTGGGTCCGGTTCGTGATCGCGCGCGACAGCGCCAAGCGCTTCCGCTTCACGCCGATCCAATCGCCCTATGGCACCAGACTCGCGCAAGCCTTCGGCATCGATCCGAAGGAGCCGGACACCAACGCGGTCGTGCACGGCGGACGTGCGCATCTGAAATCCGATGCGGCGCTCACCGTGCTCTCCAACCTCCCCGGCTGGGGCTGGACCCGCGCGCTGTTCGCCGTGCCGAAGCCGTTGCGCGACGCGCTCTACAGCGTGGTCGCCCGCAATCGCTACCGCGTTTTCGGCAAATACGATTCCTGCTTCGTGCCGGACGCCGCGCTGCGCCGGCGCGTCCTGGAGGATTAGGATTGCTGGCGCAAGAGGCGCCAATCAATCGATTGAATCGATCATAATGTCCGATATAATCCGTTGGATCGATTGATTTAAGCATGAAATTCTCTCTCAAACCCCAGGTTTGGAGAGTTTTTTCATGGCTACCCACCCGAACGATCTGACCGCCGATGCGCCCGACATCGCCCAACATCGAGACACGCGCGTCCCCTCACCGTCGCGCCTGGCGCCGTTGCTGCCGGGCCTCGCGCTGTCCGCCGCGATCGCGGCGGGCGCCTTCGGGCTGCGCGAACTGCCGGGCCTGGGCGTGTTCAGCCCGATGATCCTCGCGATCGTGGCCGGCATGGCGCTGCATAATGTGGTCGGCACGCCGGTGCGGGCCAAGCCCGGCGTCGCCTTCGCCATGCGCCGGGTGCTGCGGGTCGCAATCATCCTGCTCGGGCTGCAGCTCACGGCGGCCCAGGTCGTCGAAGTCGGCGCGCGCGGATTGTTCGTGATCGCATTGAGCCTGACCGGCACGTTCCTGTTCACGGTGTGGATGGGCCGGCTACTCGGCGTCGATCGCAAGCTGGCCGAGCTGATCGCGGCGGGCACCTCGATCTGCGGGGCGTCCGCGGTGATCGCGACCAACACCGTGACGCGCGCGCATGACGAGGACGTCGCCTATGCGGTGGCCTGCGTGACCGTGTTCGGCTCGATCGCGATGATCGCCTATCCCCTGCTGCCCGCCCTTCTGCATCTCGATGCCCACGCCTTCGGGCTGTGGAGCGGCGCCTCGATCCATGAGATCGCCCAGGTGGTCGCGGCCGCGTTCCAGGGGGGACAGCAGGCCGGCGAGTTCGGCACCATCGCCAAGCTCGCGCGGGTGATGCTGCTGGCGCCCGTCGTGCTCACGCTTGGCCTGCTGGCGACGCGCCGCGCCGGCCATGGCGGACACGGTCACGCCAGCGCGCAACCGCAGCTGCCCTGGTTCGTGCTCGGCTTCATCGCGATGGTCGGTATCAACAGCGTCATCACGGTGCCTGCCGAGGCGAAGACGATCATCGTGACTGCGACGACCTTCCTGCTGTCGATGGCGCTGGCCGCGATGGGGCTGGAGACGGATTTCGCCAAGCTGAAGGCCAAGGGCCTGCGGCCGGCGGCGCTCGGCTTCGCGGCCTTCCTGTTCATCGCGAGCTTCAGCCTCGCTCTGGTGAAGCTGGCGACATAGGAGAGCACGTGACGCTCGAGCAGCTCCGGATCTTCGTTGCGGTCGCCACCCGCGAGCACGTCACCCAGGCGGCGCGCGAGCTCAATTTGACGCAATCGGCGACATCGGCGGCGGTCGCCGCGCTCGAAGCGCGCTACCAGACGAAACTGTTCGATCGTGTCGGCCGCCGCATCGTGCTCACGGCGGCCGGCCGCGCGTTTCTGGTCGAGGCCAAGGCCGTGCTCGCGCGCGCCGCCGCGGCCGAGACCGTGCTCGACGATCTCGCCGGCCTGAAACGCGGTCGGCTGGCGCTGGCGGCGAGCCAGACCATCTCCGGCTATTGGCTGCCGGCTTTCATTCATCGTTTCCATGCCGCGCATCCGGCGATCACGCTGGAGCTGTCGATCGGCAATACCGAGCAGGTCGCGGAGCGCGTGCGCGAGGGCTCGGCCGACCTCGGCTTCGTCGAGGGCGACATCGACGATCCCGTGCTCGCGGCCCAGCCGGTGGCGGACGACGAGATGGTGCTGGTCGGGCCGGTCGATCATCCGCTGTGCCGGGGCGCGTCGGTGAAGGCCGCGGATCTGAAGGCAGCACGCTGGGTGTTGCGCGAGCAGGGCTCTGGCACACGCGCCGTGCTCGAAGCGGCGGTCGGCCGGTTCGGCATTCGCATGGACGAGCTCGATGTCGCGTTCGACCTGCCGTCGAATGAGGCCGTGCGCGGCGCCGTCGAGGCCGGCGCCGGCGTCACGGTGCTGTCACGGCTGGTAGTGATGCGCGCGGTCAAGGCGGGGCTGCTGGCGGTGGCCCATCTCGACCTGCCGAAGCGGCACTTCTACAGCCTGCGGCACAAGGAGCATCACCAGACGCAGGCGGCGCGGGAGTTTCTGCGGATGGTGGGAGAGGTGGTCGCTGTTTGAGGCACCGTCATCGCGAGCGTAGCGACGCGATCCAGACTCTCACCACCCGTGCGGTCCTGGATTGCGTCGCTGCGCTCGCAATGACGGCAGAGAGGTCAGTGCCTGCCCAACGACGCAAGCACTTCCTTGGCCGCCCGCTCGCCCGAGTCGCGCGCGCCGTGGGCGGTGGAAAAGAAATCCGGCGGCGTGGCCTCACCGGCGAAGAACAGCCGATTGTCGACCGGTGCGGCCAACACCGCGCGTTTGTCGGCGTGGCCGGGGAGCGCGTGCGAATAGGCGCCGCGCGCGAACGGGTCGGCACCCCAGCGCGACTCGGCCAGCGGACGCAGGCTCTTGCGGACACCGTTGCCGAGCAGGGCTGCGACATCGTCGATCGCCTGCGCAGCCAATGCGCCCTCGCCCGCCGCCTCGATCTCGCGCGCGAAGCTGCCGCCGTAAAACCCTTCGATACAGGGCTGGCCGAAGGGGCGGAGCTGAAAGCTGCCGACGCGCGCGGTGTGGCTACGGCCGCGCATGCCGGAATCCTTCGGCAGGTGATCCCAGCCGTCGAGCGCGAGCGTCACCTTGTTGTCGAGGCCGAGCGGCAGGCCGGCGGCGGCTTCGACCTTCGCCGGCAGGGCCGGCATGAAGCGGAGCGCTTCGTCGGCGATCAGATTGGTCGGCACGGTGACGATGACCTTGTCGGCGGTCAGCGTGCCCTCCGACGTCGTCAGGCGGACTCGCTTGTCGCTGTGGTCGATGAGGGTCACGTTGCAGTTCAGCGCGATCGGCAGGCCGGCCCCATAGGCCGAGACCAGCGCGCCATAGCCGCGGCGGATGCGCCAATTCAGCTCAGTGTCCTCATAGGCCTCGAAATCGAGCAGCGACATCTGGTCGAGCTCGCAGCCGTTGAGATAGGTGCAGATCGCATCGATCATGCCGTTCCAGCGATTGCCGGGCTCCAGGCAGATGCTCGCGGGCGCGTCGCGGTCGCTTGCGGCAGCCTCCGCCGTGCGCGTGAAGAAGGCCTCCAGCGCGCCGAGGAAATCGTCGCGCTCGGCACGCGGGAACGCCGCCTCATAGGCCTGGTCGCGCCAGGGCGGACGGGATTTGTCGATGGTGAAGGCGAGCCGCTCGGCGATGGCGACGAAGGAGTTGCGGTCGGCCGAATGCAGCCAGCCGCAGCCGAGGTCAAAGGTGACGTCGGGCGACGCCATGATCGTGTGCGCCCGGCCGCCGATGCGGCCGCGCGCTTCGAGCACGATGAAGGAGACGCCCTTGTCGCGCAGCGCATGCGCGGCGCCGAGGCCGGCCGCGCCGGCGCCGATGATGGCGATGTCGATGGAGGATGGGAGGCTGCTCATGAGGCGGCTGCGGCTCCTACGATGGAGGCCCGGCTATCACCTCACCACTGCTGTCATCACCCGCGAAAGCGGGTGATCCAGTACGCCGAGACGGGCGTGTGACCCCGAGGGGCCGCGGCGTACTGGATGCCCCGCCTGCGCGGGGCATGACGGCGGAGGATGTCGAGACACTGCGCTCGACAAGCGAGGCATGACGAGAGCGGATGTTGCGCCACCACGCCCTGCCCCACTGAAGCGGTCGAGTGGCTTACGCCACCGCTTCCTTCTGCTTCTCGGCGCGCTTGCGCTCGTTTGGATCGAGGTGCTTCTTGCGCAGCCGGATCGACTTCGGGGTGATCTCCACCAGCTCGTCGTCCTCGATATAGGCGAGCGCCTTTTCCAGCGTCATCCGGATCGGCGGGGTGAGGCGGACGGCCTCGTCCTTCGAGGTGGTGCGGATGTTGGTGAGCTGCTTGCCCTTCAGCACGTTGATCTCGAGATCGTTGTCGCGGGTGTGCTCGCCGACGATCATGCCCTTGTAGACCTTCCAGCCCGGCTCGATCATCATCGGGCCGCGATCCTCCAGCTTGAACATGGCATAGGCCACGGCCTCGCCCTGGTCGTTGGAGATCAGGACGCCGTTGCGGCGGCCCTGGATCGCGCCCTTGTAGGGCATGTAGTTGTGGAACAGGCGGTTCATGATCGCCGTGCCCTTGGTGTCGGTCATGAGTTCGCCCTGGTAGCCGATCAGGCCGCGGGTCGGCGCGTAGAACACCAGGCGCAGGCGGTTGCCGCCGGACGGGCGCATCTCGATCAGCTCGGCCTTGCGCTCGCTCATCTTCTGCACGACGACGCCGGAATGCTCCTCGTCGACGTCGATCACGACCTCCTCGATCGGCTCCAGCGTCTGGCCGGTGGCCGGGTCCTTCTCGAACACGACGCGCGGACGCGACACGGAAAGCTCAAAACCCTCGCGGCGCATGGTCTCGATCAGGATCGCGAGCTGCAACTCGCCGCGGCCGGACACTTCCATCGCGTCCTTATCCTGGGACTCGACGACGCGCAGCGCGACGTTGCCCTCGGCCTCGCGCAGCAGGCGGTCGCGGATCAGGCGGCTGGTGACCTTGTCGCCTTCGGTGCCGGCCAGCGGCGAGTTGTTGACGATGAACGACATCGACACCGTCGGCGGATCGATCGGCTGCGCCTGCAGCGGCGTCTCGACGGTAGGGTCGCAGAACGTGTCGGCCACGGTGCCCTTGGTCAGGCCCGCGATGGCGACGATGTCGCCGGCCTCGGCGAAGTCGAGCGGCTGGCGCTCGAGGCCGCGGAAGGCCAGGATCTTGGTGATGCGGCCGGTCTCGATCAGCTTGCCGTCGCGCGACAGCACCTTGACGGCCTGGTTCGGCTTCACCGAGCCCGACGCGATGCGGCCGGTGATGATGCGGCCGAGATAGTTGTTGGCCTCGATGATGGTGCCGAGCAGCCGGAACGGGCCTTCCTCGACCACCGGCGGCGCCACGTGCTTGAGCACGAGATCGAACAGCGGCTTCATGCCGTCCTCATGGGAGCCGTCGGGCGAGGTCGCCATCCAGCCGTTCTTGCCCGAGCCGTAGAGGATCGGGAAATCGAGCTGCTCGTCGGTCGCGTCGAGCGCAGCAAACAGGTCGAACACCTCGTTGACGACCTCGGTGATCCGGGCGTCGGGGCGGTCGACCTTGTTGATGGCGACGATCGGCTTCAGGCCGAGCTTGAGCGCCTTGCCGACCACGAATTTTGTCTGCGGCATCGGGCCTTCGGCGGCGTCGACCAGCACGATCACGCCGTCGACCATCGACAGGATGCGCTCGACCTCACCGCCGAAATCGGCGTGGCCGGGGGTGTCGACGATGTTGATCTGGGTGTCCTGCCACTGCACCGAGGTGCACTTGGCCAGAATGGTGATGCCGCGCTCGCGCTCCAGGTCGTTGGAATCCATCGCGCGCTCAACCGTGCGCTGGTTCTCGCGATAGGTACCGGACTGCTGCAGGAGCTTGTCGACCAGGGTTGTCTTGCCGTGGTCGACGTGGGCGATGATAGCGATGTTGCGGAGGTTCATGGTCGGTGTCTTCTAAGCTTTCTCAAGAGCCCGTGCTCTGTCCCCGGCGGGGCGCGCGCTTTATGATAGTCGAATCAAGCTGTTAGCTTTGCGACGCGCGCTCGCGAAACTCGTTCGGCGGAAGGGGCCGGCAGCCCCAAATAGGAAACCCGGCCAATCGACCGGGCAGACCTCGCGCGTTGCGGCGCAATATAGGCAGAAAATGCCAAAAAACAATGACTGCTTTCAGGAATGAGGAGCGGATCCGGGCGGGTCGGCCGGGGGATCGACGGACGCTCCGTCCCGCATGCGCTGCCGGGCCGCCCGGAAATAGAGGATTCCGATCACCCCGGCGGGGAGCCCGATCGGCAGCAGGGGAGACTGCAGATGGTTGATCCAATAGAGGCGGCTGAAACCGTACAGGACGGCATACGCGCCGGGGATCAGGAGCAGGAGGCCGGTTGCCAGGACCAGTCCGGCGGCGCCAGAGGGAATACTGTCCCAGGTGATCAATGTGATGCCGGCCGCACCGGCCAGCAAGCCGGTGAGGATCATGCCTTGCGAGGCCATGTCGCCGCCTTCAGGCAAGCTGAGCGCAGATGAACCGAACAGCAGCGAGCAGAGCCCCGGCAACAGGAGCAACAGTCCGATGAACCCGAGCAGCGCGGTCAGCCCCTCTCGTGCCACCGACGCGACGAAGGTCCGCGGCCTGGGTGGCCGACGGCCGCGGCCGTAGCCGATGAAGCATGCACCGAGCGCCACCGCAGCAAGACCCGCCAGGAAAAACCCGAAATAGCCGCCCATCGTCCATCTCGGCACGAGGGCGAGATAGATGGCCGCGTACAGCCCCCAAGCCATCAAGCCGAGGCTCCCGACCATGATCAGCGGGGTGAGGCAGCCTTTGCCGCGCGGCCGCTCCTCATCCGGAATGCCGCCGGGCGGGCCCTTCCAGCGCTCCTTCGGCAGCGGCGGGATAGCGCGAGTCTCCGAGCCAGGACGGTCGGGTGACGTCATCTGACCGGACTCAGCCCCAACGGCGGCGCACCGCCAGCACGATCATCACCAGTCCCGCGACGGCCATGCCGGCCAGGATCACCCCGGGGCCGAACAGGCCGCCGAACTCATTCCACTCGCGGCGCATCAGCGCCATCACGCAGCCGAACGGAAACATCAGGGCAAGGCCGCCGAGGATCGCTCCGACCGTCGCCGCCAGGCCGGCGGGCTCCCGCGCCCGACCCACCTCCTCCAGGAAGGGCGACAGTGGCGGACGGCGGTGGAAGGGATCATCATCCATGGCGGCGCGGCATCATCAGGCGAATCGCGGCAAAGACCAGCAACAAGCCGAGCATCACGGCACCAAGCGCAAGCGCGGCAAGCAGGCCCGAGAGATTCCGCTCGATGATCAAACATAGCAAGCCGGGCGCGAGCAGCACCAGCCCGATCAGCAGCATCAGGATGGACGCCACCGCCGTAAGGCAACCACGCGCAGCCGACGGCGGCGCAGGCGACGTCATGCAGGCCCCCGCCCCCGCCTGACGGCGAGAACGATGAGCACGACGCCGGCGAGTGCAGCGCCGATGAACAGCAGTCCGATCGGATCGACCAGATCATTGCGCGTGATCTGATTGGGGAAGATGACGAGGACGCAGGCCATCGGAAACAGCAGGATCAGGCCGGCAATGATGCCAAGCGCAGCAAGACAACCGGAGCGTTGCTGCTGCGGCGGGAGCTCGGGGGGAAGAATCGGGCGTTCCGTCATGGCGACCACGCTTGAAGCGGCCGAACGACACGGATGGGCGCTTTGCTCATATCGGCCCCTTCCCCATACGCGCGCGGATGCCGTCGATGGCGCCGTTGCGGTAGAACAGGTTGTAGGTGTCGAACGGGATGATCTCGCCGCGCTCGGTGACGAAATGGATGCAGGAGCGCTTGACGTTGCCGACACAGAAATTGAAGCGGTCGAGAAACTGCACGATGGTGACGCGGAAGACGTGCTCATAGCCGAGATTGTCGGGCACCTGCACGGATGGCAGGCAGCAGAGGAATTCGGCGACGCGCTCGCCGGTGTTCAGCGGCCCCGACGACAGCGAGAACAGCTCGACGAATTTGTCCCGCAGCACCGGATATTTCTCCGGGCTGATCGTGTTCGGCATCACCGACAGCAATTCCTCTTGCGGCACCATCGAGGTCAGCGGCAGCACGGTGGTGCCGTTGCGCAAACCATAGCCGATCGAGATGCTCTCGGGATTGCAGGGCAGCGGGATCATATCCTGCTCGCCGAACACGCCGGTCTCGATCACGCGGCGGCGGATCTCCGACAGCATGATGCGGTCGGTGTCCTTGTTGAAATCGGCGTTGCGGCCGGCGTCCTGCACCGGCTGCAACGTCACGCCGCGCACGCATGTCCATTCCAGCGCGTGGCGGACGATGTCGCCGATCTCGTCGTCGTTGACGCCGCGCTTGATGGTCGCGACCAATGTCGTCGAGAGGCCCGCGCGCTCGAGGTTCTCCAGCGCCTGCTGGCGGATGCGGCGCAGATCGGCGCCGCGGATGTTGGTGAGGCCGGCGCGCGACAGCGAATCGAACTGCAGATAGACCTCGAGCCCGCGCTTGTTTTCCGCGAGCTTCGCCACGAACTCCGGCTCGCGCGCGATGCGCAGGCCGTTGGTGTTGATCATGACGTGGCGGATCGGGCGCGCACGCACCGCGGCGAGGATGTCGAAGAACTGGGGATGCAAGGTCGGCTCGCCGCCGGAGATCTGCACCAGGTCCGGCTCGCCCTCGCTTTTCACCAGCGCATCGAGCATGCGCTCGACGGTCGCCAGCGGGGTGAAATGCGCGCGCTGCGGCGAGGACTCGGCGAAGCACACCGGGCAGGTCAGGTTGCAGTGATCGGTGATCTCGATGAGCGCCAGGCAGGAATGCTGCTCGTGATCGGGACACAGGCCGCAATCATAGGGGCAGCCATATTCGGTGCGGCGCTGGAAGCTGAGCGGCGTGTCGCCCGGCTTGATGAAGGACTTGCAGCGCCGCCAATAGGCGGCATCGTCGGAAACCAGGGTCGACTGTACGCCGTGCTGCTTGCAGCGCTTCTCGTACCAGACCTCGTTGTCGAGGATCTGGATCTTGGTCGGCACCAGTTCGAGGCAGGTCTCGCACAGGGATTGCGTCTGCCCCCAGAACACATAGGGGCGAGACTTACGCAGCGGCGCGTTCATGCAGGGCCTTCGGTTGCGGCGCGGTCGACAGCATGACCGCGGCGTAGGCGGCGATCGCGAGCGACAGCAGGTGAAACAGGGTGAGCGGGCCGATCACCGGCCCGTAGGGCTTGAGGAATTCCCAGGCGAAGCGCTGCAGGCCGTAGACCAGCAGCGCGAGATAGAAGCCGTTGGCGATGATGGAGCCGCTCCGCCTGAAGACCGCGATGATGTAGAGCACCGCGAAGGCCGCCATCGCCAGACTTTCATAAAGCTGCACCGGATGACGCAGAACGCCGTCGCCAAAATCGTGGCCCCAAGGCAGGGACGTCGGCGTGCCATAGGTGAAATCATCGAGCCCTGCCACGTAGCAGCCGATACGGCCGACCGCGATGCCGACCGCCAGCGGCAGCGCGAAGCGCGCACCGGTGCGCAGGGCAATGCCGTGCCGCCATTTGTAGAGCTCGACCGCCACGATGCCGCCGGCGAGCGCGCCTTCGACCGAGCGCGCCAGCCCGGTCATGCCGGACAGCCACAGGTTCAAGGTCCCGAACAGATAGGCGCCCAGCCCGGCGCCGAACACGAGCGCGGCGACATAGGGCCATTCGGTCGACTGCTTGGGAAAGCTGACGCGCGCCCCTCGCGCGAGCCACCAGCCGGCAGTGGCCGCGCTGAGCCAGGCGGCGACGTCGAAGATCGCATGAAGAACGGCGCCGTCCATGACTCCCATCGTCCGGTTTCATCCGGACTATGGCAAGGTCCCGGCGCCGAAGGCAATGACGTGTTCGTCTCAGCCTCGGTTGATATCAGCCGGTGGCCGCCTGCTCGGTCGGATAGACGCCGCGCAGGACCTCCTCGAAATGGGTCTTCACCGCCTCGTTGCACAGGCAGGAGCGCTGCTTCAAGGCATCGAAATCCCGCACCATGAAGGCGCCGCGCCTGGTTTCGAGAATGCCCTCGGCGCGGAAGGTCTGGACGACACGGCTGACATAGGAGCGGCCGACGCCGAGCAAGGTCGCGAGTTGCTCATGCGTCAGCGGCACGATCGGCTCGCCATCGGTGCGGTCCATCGCCGCCACGATCCATTTCGCCGTGCGCTGCTCGATCGAGTGAATGGCGTTGCAGGCGGTCGACTGGAACATCTGCGCCAGCATGCAATCGGCATAGCGCGCGAATACGTTGCGCAGCGTCTTCGATTGCAGCTTGGCCGCGGCGAGGCGTGACAGGGGCAAGCGGACGAACGGGCCGCCGAACTTGACGACGATCCGCGTATAGGCCGGCAGGAAACCCTCGCTGACGATGCCGCCGACCGCGCCCTCGCGGCCGACCAGAATGGTCTCGACGTCGCGACCGTCCTCGTTGGGAACCAGGTAGGATGTCAGCGCCGGGCCGCAGGGAAAATGCACGATCTGCACGTCGTCGCCGGGGCGATACAGCAGTTCGCTCGGCATCGCCTGGTCCTCGACCAGGTAGGGCGCGATCAGAGCATAATCCGGTGGACTCAACCGGCGCAGCAGATTGTTATAGGGTCGCTCACGCGCAAGTGTCGTCACAGTCTGGGTCGGCATCGAAATCCCCCGCGTTACGCATGTGCGTGATCTGTGCTTCTTGTGTTCACAAGTGCACAGACACAGGAACTCCGATATGATGGCTTCGGTTCCAGGACCCGCCAGCGTGCTTGCGATGAGGCGCCGGCTGCGGGAGCCAGTTTCACCTTGGAACCCGCAGATCACATGACCCGCTCGCAACCCAGCGTGCCCGAGCTCTATCAGCATGTGCTGGTCGTCGAGGACGACCCGATCATTGCGCTCGGCTTGGAAGACACCATCACTGATCTCGGTGTGGCCGAGGTCAGAATCGCGGCGAACGTCGCCACGGCGCTCGCCATGATCGAGGAGCGGGCGCCGGAGTTCGCGCTGCTCGATGTCGGCCTGGTGCGCGAAAAGAGCTTTGCGATCGCCGAGCGTCTCAGCACGCTCGGCATCCCCTTCGCATTTTCGACCGGCTACGGCGCCGACGGCGTGCCCACAGCGTTTTCCGACCGGCCGCGCTTGCCGAAGCCCTGCCCGACCGATGCCCTGGAGGTCGTGCTGCGGCGACGCGACTAGTCGTCGCCGCAGCGAAACGCCGTCAGCCCAGCTTCGGATCGAGCGTGGTCGACCACAGCGCAACGTCGGCACGGTCGCGCAGGGTCACGGTCATCTGGCCGCTCGCCCCGTCGATCTTGACGTGACCGAAGAACTGCATGCCGGCCGACGGCGGCAGGTTCTGCTTGTCGAGACCGGGCGCCTTGATGAAGCGCACCTCGGGGCCGAAGGTGTTGTCGAGGTCGTTCGGACCGAACGTGCCGGCATGCAGCGGACCCGAGACGAACTCCCAGAACGGCTCGAAGTCCTGGAATTGCGCCTTGTTGGGATCGTAGTAGTGCGCGGCGGCGTAGTGCACGTCGGCCGTCAGCCATACGGTATTCTGGATCGGCGCCGTCTTGATGAAGCGCAGGATCTCGGCGATCTCCAGCTCGCGGCCGCGCGCCGGACCGTCGCCCTGCGCGATCGCCTCGGAGCCCTTTTTGTTGGCCGCGTCATCATAGACGATCAGGCTGAGCGGCATGTCGGAGGCGATCACCTTCCAGGTCGCGCGCGAATTCAGCAGCGCCCGCTTCAGCCAGCGCATCTGCTCCGGCCCGATGAAGTAGGACGACGGGCCATAGCTGTCCTCGAGGTTCGGACCGTTGGCACCGCGATAGCTGCGCTCGTCAAGCACGAACACATCGAGATGCGGGCCGTAATTGATCGTGCGATAAACCCGGCCCGGCTCAACGATGCTCTCGCGCATCGGATACATTTCGTGGAAGGCCCGCGCGGCGCGCGCCGCGAGCAGCTGGATGTTGCGCTCCTTGTAGGCCGCCGGCAGGTCCTTGGAGGCCGACCAGTTGTTGGTCACCTCGTGATCGTCCCATTGCACGAAGATGGGCACCTCGGCATTGAAGGCCCGCACGTTCTCGTCGAGGAAATTGTACTTGTGAGCGGCGCGGAATTCGTCGAGCGTCTCGGCGACCTTGGCCTTCTCCTCCACGGTGAGGTTCTTCCAGACCTTGTTGTCCGGCAGCTTGACTTCGGACTTGATCGGACCATCGGCATAGATGGTGTCGCCGGAATGCAGGAAGAAATCCGGACGATGCTTCTTCATCGTCGCGAAGGTGAACATGCCGCCATCGTCGGGATTGATGCCCCAGCCCTGGCCGGCGACGTCGCCGCCCCAGACGAACGACACGTCGCGTTTGTTGCCTGGCGCGGTGCGGAAGCGGCCGACCATTGGCTCGCTCTCGACGGCGGTGTGGGAGAGGTCGCGGAATTTGACGCGGTAGAAGATGTCCTGGCCGCTCGGCAGATTGTCGATCAGCATCTTGGCGGTGAAGTCGCTCTCCGGCAGCACCGCGATCGGCGGCAGCGCGCGGGCGTCCTTGAACGATTCGGTGGTCGCGACCTCGACCAGCATCTGCGACGGCCGGTCGGCACGCGCCCACACCACGCCGCCGTCCATGCTGACATCGCCGGACTGCACGCCATGGGTGATCTGCGGCCGGTCGGCCGCGCGGCTGAGATAGGGGGTCGCAAGCGTCGTGACGCCGGCGGCAGCGGCCGTCGAGAGGAAGCGGCGGCGCGACAGACGAAGCGACGGCGGGCGGACAAGATGAGCGGTCATGGGAATCTCCTGATCGGCTCGCGCGCGAAAAAGGACGCGCAGCGCCATGGCCGGCAGACCTAGGAAAGATTGATGACGCTGCAATTACACGGCTGGTCGAGACGCACGCGGCAGGCGCGGCGCCGGCTCACGTCCCGGCGGCGCGGAGCTGAGCGCTGGTCCGCTGCAGGTTGGCCGGCATGCTCATCAGGATCAGCTTGCGGTCGGCCACCGCGTTGTGGAACTGCTCGAGCGCGATGTTGAACGCGGTCAGCGCGGCGTGCTCGATCGCGCCGTCCTCGAAGCAGGTCAGCGTGTTGCGCAGGATCTCGTCGGCCTCGGCCTGGAGCTGGTCGAGCTCCTCGGTCGAATCGCTCTTGCGCGCGATCGTGATCATCTCCAGCAGCCGGTCGCGCAGCGAGGTGTTGATGGTGCGCTCGTCGCGCTTGAGATAGCCCGCGAACCAGGCGCCGGCCGAGCCCATCGCAGACAGCGCCATCAAGCTCCACCAGATGTAGTCGCTGTAGCGGTCGAGGAAGGTCTTCTCCTCGCCGTCGACGAATGCGGCGGCACCGGGATGAGCGGGAATCGCGGCGTCCTTGTCGGTGTCGGGCGTTTCGATCTTGGCGGTGAGCGGGAATTCCGACAGCAGCTGCTGGCGGGCCGAGAACAACTGATGCGTAAAGGCCGAGACGGTGGAATCGGCGAGACCCTTGCGGGCAACAACGTGGTGGTTGAAGCTGATCGTCTTGACTTCGTCTTCCGGACGGTCAGGCGAGCCGCCGAACGCGCCCGAGGGAATCTCGGCGGCCTCGTACTCCGGATGGTTCTGCGCGATGGCCTCGGCCGAATCGATCGCCAGGAAGGTCGGCGTGCCGCCGTCCTTGGTGGCGGCCGCGATCGCATCGGCGGTGATCTTGCTGTTGATCGGCCCGGCGGCGAGATAGACGTCCGCCTTCTGGTTACGGACGGCTTCGGCGGCCTCGGTGATCGGGAATTGCACGATCTCGACCTTGCCGGCATCGACGCCATACTGGTGCAGGATCACCTTCAGCAAGTTGGCGTTGGCCGGGGTGCGGCCGATGATGCCGACCTTGTGGCCGGCGAGCTGGGAAATCTTGGTGATCTTGGCGCCGCTCTTGCGGCCCTTGCCCTTGCCGGCCGGCGGCACCCAGAGCACGGCCACGTTCTTGCGCAGGGTGGCGACGGCCTGCGCGTTCTTCGGCACCTCGAGATCGCCGCGCACGATCGCGAGGTCGACCTTGCCGGCAGCCAGCGCCTGCGCACTCTCGCCGGCGCCTTCCGTCGGTACCGGGCGGAGCCGGACATAGGCGTGGTTCTGCGAGAACGCCTGGGTGAGGGCCTGGACGACCTTGAGGTCGTCACTGTTCGGCGGACCGACCGCGATCTTGAGCACGACCGGCCGCATGGCAAAATAGTACGCACCCGCCAGCGCGCCGACGATCGCGAGGATCCCGGCGATGACGATGAACACGGCAGGGCGCATCTGGGAGCGCTGTGCTGGCGTGGTCTGGGTGTCTGCCAGGTCCGTTCCTCCGGTCACCTCGAGCCGGGAAACGACGCCAGGGGCGGCTTCGTCCGGCCTCGACCTCCGATAATGCCGAACTGTAGCAAATTTCTTGTCCGCCCGGGGTGACATCTGCGTCATGGTTACCGTGGCACGAGTGCTCGGGCAGACAACCATGGCGAGACGGCGATCCGGCGGCGCTGCTGTGACAAGGCTCTGACGGGGAAGCGGTTTCCAGTCACCGGCCCGAGAGGATCGGGGCGCGTGATCCGGACCGGCGCGATGACCGTAGGGATCCGGACGGATCGATCTGTGCGAGGAAGAGGACGAGAGGAGGACATCGAGATGGCCCAACCACTTTCAGGGGACGCACGCGCCCATGCCTTGCGCGAGCTTTCCGGCTGGTCCGAGCTGAACGGCCGCGACGCCATCACCCGCACCTTCACCTTCAAGGACTTCAACGCGGCATTCGGCTTCATGACGCGGGTCGCATTGATCGCCGAGAAGCAGGACCATCATCCCGAATGGCGCAACGTCTACCGCACGGTCGAGGTGGTGCTTGCCACCCACGACGCCGGAGGCGTGACCGCCCGCGACATCGCGCTTGCCACCGCAATGAACGCGATCGCAAGCGAGATCGGCGACTGACCGAGATCGCTGCCCAGCGACGTCTTGCAGCAGAGGTCGTCATCCCCACATGTCGGCTCGATGGCTGCGCCACCGCGCAGCCTCGGAACCGGAGATCGGACATGGTGTCGGATTCGGCCGACTACAGCGTCGGCTTCGAGCCGGCGGAGCGGCTGGCGCAGGATCGCGAGACGCTTCGCCGTCGTTTCTGGGTGAAGTTCAAGAAGGTCGTTGCGCGGCTTCCGTTCGCCGAGGAGCTGCTCGCGGCCTATTACTGTGCCTTCGACAAGGAGACGCCGCGGCACGTGCAGGTGTCCCTGCTCGGCGCGATCGCCTATTTCGTGCTGCCGTTCGACTTCGTTCCGGACGTGCTGCCGATCCTCGGCTTCACCGACGACGCGGCGGTGCTCGCCACGGCGATCCGCATGGTGACCTCGAACATCACGCCCGATCATCATGCCGCCGCCCGCGCCATGCTCGCGCGACTCGCATCGGACAGGTCCGCGAAAGATTCGGCGGATGACGATCATCGCGACTGAGGGTGGCCACGTCAGGCGGCATGCCCAGGAGACCAAAAGCCCCGCTCGGACATCCGAGCGGGGCTTTTCAGTTCATGCCGACAGAGCCGAGGCGTGCCCGGCGGGCGGTCTCGTCAGCGGCCGCGCGCCTGGGCGCGGGCGCTGCCGGTCTTCTCGGCCTCCCAGGCCTGGTACTGCTTGAACAAGGCTTCGCGATCCGCCTCGCTCGGCAGCGCCTTGCCGGCGTTGCTCTGCTTCAGGAAGTCGTCGAACCGATCGCGCTGCGCGCCCTCCATCGCGTGGCTCTCCAGCCATTTGCTGGCGGCGGGCAGGCGCTGCCAGCCGGCGAGCGGCGCCGACAGCGACACTTCCTTCCACTTCGGATGGAAGGGCGGGTTCTGGAACGCCGGGAATTTGGTGAAGAACGCATCGACGAAGGTCGCGAGCTTGCGGTAGCGGTCGGTGTTCGGCGCCCAATTATAGGCGGCAAGCACCGCGGGCACCGCGATCGTATCCACCTTCTCACCTTCGGCGATCAGGTTCGGATAGTCCTTCGCCGTCAGCGTCGCCGGCAGATAGTCGGTCTGCAGCGGGCGGTCGTAGTCGACATTGACGAGGTGGAAGCGGCCGTCGTTCACGAAATTGCTGACCGACTTGTAGGGCTTGCCGCCGACGACGATGACCGCATCGAGCTCGCCGCGCTTCAGCTTCTCCATCGCGATGCGCTGCTCGATATAGGCGAAATTCGCGCGCAGGCCGAGGCGCTCGAACACGGTGAGCGCGGTGACGAAGGTGCCGCCATTGGGCAGGTCGACGCTGACGCGGCGGCCTTCGAGGTCGCGCAAGGTACGGACCGCGCGCGGCGCGATCACCTGCATCTCCTCATTGTAGAGCTTGGTGACGTAGGTGAACTGCCGCTTGATGTCCTTGGCGAACCCCTTGCGCTCGAGATAGTCGAGCGTGTCGGCGCGGACCACGCCGAGATCGACACCCTGCAGGAACAGGATGTCAGCGACGCTCTGCACCGAGCCGCGGCCGACGATCGGCAGCACGCGCAGGCTGTTGCCGTCGTCGAGCAGCGAGGCGAGGTCGGCGCCGAACTGCACATAGGTGCCGCCGATGGTGCCGGTGATGAGCGTCACCGTGTTGGCGTTCAGTGCCTGCTTGGTCTGCACGGAGCCGAACTGAAAGATTGCCTTCAGGCTGTCGCTCACCTTGGCGGGATCGAACTCGCTTTCCTCGGCGTGGGCGGCGAAACCGCACGCCATCATCACTGCGGCCAGGGCCGCTCCAAACAGACGTCGCATGTGTCCCCCTTGGTGAAGGCTGGCACATGATTGCGGGCCGGCACGCGCGCAGCGCCGGACTCTCCCGGCACGGCCATGAACGGCTCGAAAATCATGCGTGAAACAAAAAAATCAAACGGGGACGGCATCACTGCCGTCACGAGCTTCAATTCTGCAGCTGGTCGAGCCGGCGCTGCGCCTCGGCCGAACCGAGCTGGGCGGCGCGGCGGTACCAGTTGCGAGCCGCCGCCGGATCGGCGTTGATGTTGCGGATGTCCTTCGTGCCCAGCACGTGGGGATCGTAGGTCTGCGCCAGCATCAGGGCAGCGGCGGGTTCCTGCGCCTCGGCAGCGCGCTCGAGCAGCAGGCGGGCGGGCGGGATGTCGCCTGCGGCGAGCAGGCTCTTGGCGCGCTTCATGATGCCCGCGAGTTCATCCGGATCGAGCCGGCGGACCTGGGCGGGCGGCGGAGCCGCGGTCACGGCGCCGAGCCCCGGCGCGGTGATCGCCGATCCGGCACCGGGCGACGTGATCGAGGACGGCACCATCGCGGCGGGGGCCGCGGCCGACGGCACCGGAGCCGAGGGCGCCGTCGCAAAGCTCGGCGCGGCCGCGGATGGCGTGGGCTGCGTCACGGCGCGGTTCTGCAGGGCCGTTTGGTAGGCGTTGGCGATGTCGTCGCGTGTCGGCGCCACGGCTGCGGTCTGCACCGGCGTCGCGGCCGCGGCCGGCGGCTCGGGCGGCAACCGGGCCGGCTCGTTCAGCTGCATGTCGCGCGCGGTAAGCTGGGTGTTGGTCGGCTGCGGCGGCGCCGTCGGATCAGGCGTGGCGCCGATCATCGACGCCTTCGCCGAGGCAATCAGATCGCGGGTCGCATCCGATGTGACCAGCGCGAACAGCACGGCCACGCCGGCCGCGGCCACGACCGCAAGCAGGATGCGCGAGGAGATCGACGTCCGGCGTGTCCGGACCGGCCACTGGTCCTCGAACTCCGTGCTCTCGATCTGGTTGCCGCCGTCATATTCCGACAGGAACATCGGCATCGATTCGTCGTTGGGATAGTTGTCCTGGGTCGACCGGCCGAACCGATAGTTCGACGGACGCTCCTGCGGTGGATCGTCAGGGAAGGGCCTGTAGTCGGGGCCGGAAGGAGCCCGCTCGTTGAACCGTCCACGCGTCGTCCGCTCAGCCATGGCCTTCATCCCCATCTCAACTTCACGCAACAAACTTTGAGTCCCAAGCCCGCCAGAAGCTCGAGACACGTCACGATTGCTAGAGGCACCCCACTGCCGACAACTAATTGACTAATTGAATCCGACTAAAAGTGGACGAGAGCCGGCATGATTCTGGAAATATTTTGATCTGATTGTGACGACGCACGTGCGATATCGGGCGGCGGAAAACCCGGAAACATCGAGATTACAATGAGAAAGTCATACTATTAACCTTGCCACAATGTGTCGAGGTTGCGTTAACCAAGAAACGCTCGTTTTCGGATTTGCGGCCTGAGGTTGCATCGTGCCCACGCGAGAATGCGCCTATCGCACGATAGTCCGACAAGTTTGCGCCGTATCGCCGTCACGACGCCGTCCATCGCGATCCATCCTTCGCGTAACGGATGAGCGCGGGCGTGCTGGAGACCACACCCGCTAGCCCGGGCCAGGCAGGCCCGAGGCCGCAGCATCTCATCCCGTCACGGATGCAGGATCACCTTGCCCATTGCCTGGCGACCGGCCAGCACCTTCAGCGCATCGGCGGTCTGCGCCAGCGGGAACGTGCGGTCGACATGCGACGACAGCTTGCCTTCGGCGGTCCACTGCACGAGCTTCTCGAGATTGGCACGGTTCTTGGCCGGGTTGAGCCGGGTCCAGGCGCCCCAGAACACGCCGCGAATATCGCAGCCCTTCAGCAGCGCCAGGTTCAGCGGCATCTTCGGAATGTCGCCCGCCGCGAAGCCGATCACCAGGAAGCGGCCTTCCCACGCGATCGAGCGCAGCGCCGCCTCGGCATACGTGCCGCCGACGGGATCGAAGATGATGTCGGCGCCCTTGCCGTCCGTCAGCCGGCGCAGCCCCTCCTTCAGATCCTCCTTCGCATAGTTCAGCGTCAGGCTGGCGCCATGCTGCCTGGCGAACTCCAGCTTCTCGTCGGAGGACGCGCAGGCGATCACCTTGAGGCCCATCAGCTTGCCGAGCTCGCAGGCGGCCAGCCCGGTGCCGCCGGCCGCACCGAGCACGGCGAGCGTTTCGCCAGGCTTCGGGCTGGCGCGGTCTTCGAGCGCATGCAGGGCCGTGCCGTAGATGATGATGATGCCGGCAGCGCGGTCGAAATCGAGATTGTCCGGAATCTTGACGATCGACGCTGCCGGCAGCGCGATCTTCTGGCGCGCGCCGTTATGGCCGCAGGAGGCCACCACGCGATCGCCGACCTTCAGCTCGGTCACGCCGTCGCCGACGCTCTCGATCACGCCTGCGACTTCCGCGCCCGGCGAGAACGGGAACGGCGGCTTGATCTGGTACTTACCCTGGATCATCAGAATGTCGAAGAAGTTGAGCGCCGCAGCCTTGATCGCAATCACAGCCTCGCCGGGGCCGGCCACCGGATCGGGCACGTCGGCGAAGACGAGATCGTCGGGCTGGCAGAATTGCGAGCAGAGAATGGCTTTCATGGGCGCTCCTTGTTTCGTTGCTGCCGGCTTGGATCCGGCTTGGGAACGTCATGCCGGATTTGCCGGCGCGCCACAATCCATGATGACGGCATGGGCCGCGGGCCGGCCATCGCGATGCACCGGCTTTGCAAGCGAAGCATTTAGCCGCTATCCATCGCGTTCGAGGTCAGCGATTCCGGGCCATTTTCCAGTCACAATATTGGTGGAACGAAGTCGCGGGGGAACTTAGCACATCATGTTTGGGCGATTGTTGACAGCGCTGGTCGGCGGCGCGCTGCTGGTCGGAGTGCCGAGCCTCGCGGCGGCGCAGGGTTCTGCATCGAAGGCCGGCGCTCCGCAGCCGAAGGCCGCGCCGAAATCGGACGCCAAGCCGGCCGTGCCGAGCATCGGCGGCGCGGAGCCGACATTGATCGGCCAATTCGGTGGCTGGGGCGCCTACACCGCTTTGCCTGGCGGCAAGAAGGTGTGCTTCGCGCTGGCCAAGCCGGCCTCGTCCAAGACCAACCCGCCCAACCGTCCGCGCGATCCCGCCTATGCCTTCGTCTCGACCCGGCCCTCCGAGAAGGTTGTGAACGAGGTGTCGATCATGATCGGCTACGCGCTGAAACCAGGCACCGACGGCTCGCTCGATGTCGGCGGCGCGTCCTATTCGATGTACGCGCAGGGCGACGGGCTCTGGATCAAGAACGCCGCCGAGGAGGAACGCATGGTCGAAGCCATGCGCAAGGCCCCGGAGGCGGTGGTGAAGGGTGTCTCAGCCAAGGGAACCGAGACCACCGACGTGTTCTCGCTGAAGGGCCTCGCCCAGGCGCTCGACCGCATCGCCCAGGATTGCCGGCGCTGAACGGCCGGCTGATACCGCCGGCGGCCAGACCGGTCGCATTTGCCGGCCGAATTGTTATATAGACCCGCTGAACGCCTTCGGCCGCGACGGCCGGGCAGCAATTTGGGCCCATCGACATGGCAACGACTGCCGGGCTGCGCGACACCGCCGCGCCCCTCGAAAAGATTCCGCTCGAAACCTACGTGCCGCCGGCGAAGCCGTCGTTGATCGGCCAGTCGCGCGCGGAGCTCGCGGCGCGGCTCGGCGAGATCGGCGTGCCGGAGCGGCAGCAGAAGATGCGGGTGCAGCAGCTGTGGCATTGGCTGTATTTCCGCGGCGCCAGATCCTTCGACGAGATGACGTCAGTATCCAAGCACACGCGCAACGGACTGGCCGAGCGCTTCACGGTCGATCGTCCCGAGGTCGTGGCCGAGCAGATCTCCAATGACGGGACCCGCAAATGGCTGCTGCGGCTGCCGAGCGGCGACGGCCTGCAGAAGGCCCATGAGGTCGAGTGCGTCTACATCCCCGAGACCGACCGCGGCACGTTGTGCGTCTCCTCGCAGGTCGGCTGCACGCTCAACTGTTCGTTCTGCCACACCGGCACCCAGCGGCTGGTGCGCAACCTGACCGCAGGCGAGATCGTCGGCCAGATCATGGTGGCGCGCGACCGGCTCAACGACTGGGCCGACCGCGAGACGCCGCACGGCAATCGCCTGATCACCAACATCGTCATGATGGGCATGGGCGAGCCGCTGTACAATTTCGACGCGGTCCGCGATGCGCTGCTGATCGTCTCCGACAATGAAGGCATCGGCATTTCCCGCCGCCGCATCACGCTGTCGACCTCCGGCGTGGTGCCGAACATCAAGCGCGCCGGCGAAGAGATCGGCGTGGCCCTGGCGATCTCGCTGCATGCGGTGCGCGACGAACTGCGCGACGAACTGGTGCCGCTCAACAGGAAGTACCCGATCGCCGAGCTCTTGCAGGCCTGCCGCGACTATCCCGGCGCGTCGAACGCGCGGCGCATCACCTTCGAATATGTGATGCTCAAGGGCGTCAATGATTCGCTCGACGATGCCAGGCTGCTGGTCAAGCTGTTGAAGGGCATTCCAGCCAAGATCAATCTGATCCCGTTCAATCCGTGGCCGGGCTCGGCCTATGAATGCTCGGACTGGGAGCAGATCGAGAAATTCTCCGAATACGTCTTCAACGCCGGCTATTCCTCGCCGGTGCGCACCCCGCGCGGCCGCGACATCCTCGCCGCTTGCGGCCAGTTGAAATCGGAGACCGAGAAGCTGTCGGCGAGGGAGCGCCAGGCGCTGCGCGCGATGGCGATGACGGATTGATGATTGTCCGCGCCTGCATCTCCCAGCACCATCGTCATGCCCGGGCTTGACCCGGGCATCCATCCCTCACCGCGAAAAGTTTTTTAGTGATGGATGGCCGGGTCAAGCCCGGCCATGACGAATGAGAGAGAAGCACTTTCATGTCTGACATGAGATTGACGCCATGGCGCTGATCGGCCGGCTCATCGTGATCGCGTTCGCGTTCCTGCTCGCATCCTTCGTCGCGGGGCTTGTCGTCGTCACCGCGATCCTGATCCCGGAATTCTCCGACATCGGCATCGGACCGATCGATCAGAGCGCGCTCCAGGTCGTCATCGGCTTCGGCTTCATCTTCGTGTCGGGCTTTGCGCTGATCCCGGCGCTGCTGATCGCGCTGATCACCGAGGCGTTCTCGATCCGCAGCGTGCTGGCCTATGCGATCGGCGGCGGTCTGGTCGGCGCGGCCTGCTATCTCGGCCTGATCCCGTTCGATCCGGAGACACTGCACTTCGAGGGCATCGTCCGCCGCCAGCTCGAGATCCTGACCGGCGCGGGCATCCTCGGCGGCCTGATCTATTGGCTGATCGCGGGCCGCAATGCCGGCCGCTGGCGCGAGCCGCCGCGATTGGCTCCCCCTCCGCCGCTGCCCTCGGGATCGCCGCGGTGAGCCTTTCCATCGCCATCGGCTTTCGCTAAACCGCGCGCCATGAACCGCAACGGACTCTTCATCGCGTTATCGCTCGCACTCGTCATCGGCGTGCTGTTCGGCGTCTATCCCGAGCTCGACCTCAAGCTCGCCGCGCTGTTCTACGATCCGCACACGCGCAGCTTCCCGCTCAAGCTCGACGGCACCGCCGCCTTCGCGCGCGACGCCGCGATGTGGATCGCCTGGGGGCTCGCGCTGCCCTCGATCATCGCACTGGTCGTGAAGCTGATCCGCCCCGATCGGCCGCTGTTGATCAAGGGCCGCACCATCGCCTTCCTGCTGCTGACGCTGACGCTGTCGGCCGGCGTGCTCACCAACTTCACCTTCAAATCCTATTGGGGCCGCCCGCGTCCGGTGGTCGTGACCGAGTTCGGCGGCGACATGCAGTTCGTGCCGTATTGGGATCCGCGTGGCGGCTGCGGCCGCAACTGCTCGTTCTTCTCCGGCGAGGGCGCCACCGCGTTCTGGACGCTCGCCCCGGCCGCATTGACGCCACCCGCGATCCGCCCCGTCGCCTATGCCGCCGCCGTGCTGTTCGGCCTCGCCACCTCGGTGCTGCGGATGGCGTTCGGCGGCCATTTCTTCACCGACATCGCCGCCGCCGGCCTCGTGACCTTCGTCGTGATCTGGCTGGCGCATGGCTACATCTACCGCTGGCCGTCGACGCGCCTGACCGACGCCGGCGTCGACGCCGCGCTGACCCGCTTCGCCATGCCGGGCTTCCGCCTGATGCGCCGGCTGTTCGGCCGCCGCCGCGAGGCCGATACCAGCCCCGCCGCCTGAGCACGGCCGGCCGAGATTAATCGCGTGCCCCCCGGGGCGAAATCTGCTATCCGCGCCCGAATTTCGGCAACGAAACGGCCATCAACACCGGTTGGACTCCCATGACCACGATCCTCAAAGGCCTGCCTACGGGCGAGAAAGTCGGCATCGCCTTCTCCGGCGGGCTGGACACCAGCGCCGCGCTGCTCTGGATGAAGCAGAAGGGCGCGCGCTGCTTCGCCTACACCGCCAATCTCGGCCAGCCCGACGAGTCCGACTATGACGAGATCCCGCGCAAGGCGATGAGCTTCGGCGCCGAGAAGGCGCGCCTGGTCGATTGCCGCACCCAGCTGGTGCACGAGGGCATCGCCGCGATCCAGTCCGGCGCCTTCCACATCTCGACCGGCGGCATCACCTATTTCAACACCACCCCGCTCGGCCGCGCCGTCACCGGCACCATGCTGGTCGCCGCGATGAAGGAGGACGGCGTCAACATCTGGGGCGACGGCTCGACCTACAAGGGCAACGACATCGAGCGGTTCTACCGCTACGGCCTGCTGACCAATCCGAGCCTGAAGATCTACAAGCCGTGGCTCGACCAGCAGTTCATCGACGAGCTCGGCGGCCGCGCCGAGATGTCGGCGTTCCTCACCGCCAACGGCTTCAATTACAAGATGAGCGCCGAGAAGGCGTATTCAACCGACAGCAACCTGCTCGGCGCGACGCATGAGGCCAAGGATCTCGAGAATCTCAACAGCGGCATCCGCATCGTCAACCCGATCATGGGCGTGCCGTTCTGGCGCGAGGACTGCGCGGTCAAGCCGGAGACGGTCGTCGTCCGCTTCGAGGAGGGCCAGCCGGTCGCGCTGAACGGCCAGAGCTTCAGCGACGCGGTGGCGCTGTTCCTCGAAGCCAACGCGATCGGCGGCCGCCACGGCCTCGGCATGAGCGACCAGATCGAGAACCGCATCATCGAAGCCAAGAGCCGCGGCATCTACGAGGCGCCGGGCATGGCGCTCTTGCACATCGCCTATGAGCGTCTCGTCACCGGCATCCACAACGAGGATACGATCGAGCAGTACCGCATGAGCGGCATGAAGCTCGGCCGCCTGCTGTATCAGGGCCGCTGGTTCGACTCGCAGGCCCTGATGCTGCGCGAGACCGCGCAGCGCTGGGTCGCGAGCGCCGTCACCGGCGAGGTGACGCTCGAGCTGCGCCGCGGCAATGACTATTCGATCCTCAACACCGAGAGCCCGAACCTGACCTATCAGCCGGAGCGGCTGAGCATGGAGAAGGTCGAGGACGCCGCCTTCACGCCGGCCGACCGCATCGGCCAGCTCACCATGCGCAACCTCGACATTGCCGACACCCGCACCAAGCTGAAGCTCTATTCGGACACCGGCCTGCTGTCGGGATCGGACGGCGCGCAGATCTTCCAGCTCGGGCATGACAAGGGCTGAGCGAATCCGCCGAGAGCGCGGCACATGACGAATGGCCGGGACCACTCCCGGCCATTCGCATTTGCAGGACTCGCTTCAGGCGAGGTGCACGACGGGCGGCCGTGCCGACAGCGGCTGGGTTGCAGCCACCGGATTCGCTCGTGGCATGACCACGGACGCCAGCACGATCGAGAACGGCAGCGGCGGCGCGCCGAGCAGAGACAGATAAGTATCCGGCATGTGCTGGTGCAGATTCTCGATGACATAGGCGACGAGCTCACAGCCGATCACGATCGGCTGCACCTTGCCCGTCAGCGCCACCGGCGTGCCGATCGGCGCATAATGATAGCCGCCGAGCTCGAGACGGGCCGCGGTCGCCAACAGCATCGCTGCAACGAGTGGACCGCCCTTGGGCGCAGGCTGATAGAAGTCGTGAGTGGCCCACACGGCATTCCAGCCGTAAGCCACCGTATCCAAGGTGTTATAGACCCGGCGCACCCTGCCCTCCAACGGCGAGCCGCTGCCGAACAGCGCGGCGAACGCCGTGTTGCCCGGCGTCATCCCTGCGAAGCTGCTGACATAGACATCGAGCGCCGGGCTGCGCTGGACGATCGAAAGCGCGAGCACGGGCGCGAGCGTGCCGCCCAGGCTGTGCCCGGTCACCGCCAACCGGCTGCCGGCAGGTAGACGGCCGACCGCGTCTTGCAGCGTGACGCCGGCCTGGTCGGTCAGGGCCAGGAGATTGGTCAGACCTTTGCTGGTCCCGGCGGAGATCTTGGCGCCGCGCGCAGCCGGCCACTCCACCATGTCGCCGAACGGGCTGTCCTCGTCGCCATCGTCCCAATAGGCCGGCGAGAACGGGTTGGGGTAGGTGCCGCGGATCGCGATCGCATAGGTCTTGGTGCGCTCGCTGTAGGCGATGAAGGCGAAGTTATCCGGCGGGTCCGGCGGGGCCGCCAGCCAGACGACACGCCAGTCGTCGGCGCTGAGGGAATCCTGCGCGAGATATGTTGCGATCGATCCCGGCGCACCGTAGGCGATGCCTGCGAGGGTCATCAGCACGGCGTCGGACACCGGCGGGACGAGCGGAGAAGAGACAGCTTCTGACATCAATGTCGTGCTCCCGTCTTGGCCACCAGGGCACGCCGAGGCGCGCCGGCGGCATGGAGAAATGTGGTCAACATCGTCAATCATTCCGATGCAGCGAGGCTGATCGCGCTCGCGAGCCCGCGCGGGCTCGTTCGCGCGACGCATCTCGCGCGATTGCGCTGGCAGGATCGGCAGAAGGCGCCGGCCGAAGCCGGCGCCCGAGGTCGTCATGGAAGGTTGTCGTGGATCGTGCGCGTCCAGCTGCCATCCGGCTTGCCGGTGATGCTCTCGATGTCGGATGACACATTCCAGAGCATCATGCCGCGCTTGGCGCCGGCGCTGGGATTCCAGCGGCAGAGCTGCCTGGTCTCCTCCAGCGACGTGCCCTGCGTGATCGGACCGACCTTGTCGGACTTCACGCCGATCGAGATCCTGTCCGGGCTGATCACGGTCGCGTACTGCTCCACCAACTGCGTCATCGATGTGAAGTCGCGAAAGTAGGCCATAGTGTTGATGCTGGTGAGCGTCGACGCGAGCTGCCTGATCACGTCCTTGTCACGATCGAACAGATAGGTATCGAGCGTGAGGATCGCGTTCGGCATGGCCTTGCGCATGCCGGTCACGGTGTCGACGAACTGCTGGCAGGGGAAGCTGTCCAGATCTTCGTTGTCGATATCGAAGCCGTCGAGATTCCATTGGTCGGCCAGATAGGCGCACCATGCGCCGAACTGATCGGGATCCGTGATGCCGGTGTTCCATCCCACTGGCGGCTGCGGCGTGCCGATCAGTGACAGCAGGATCTTCATGTTGGGCGCCGTATGGCGCAGCGAGGCGATGCCGGCGCGAATGCTGTCCCCGGTGTTCGACTTCTGCAGGAACGCCTGACAGGTCGTATTTCCCGGGAAGAGGTTCGAGAACGCGAGGATCAGTACGTCCACATAGGACGGTGTGTCCGCGAGCAGCGGCCCGTGCCCTGGCCCGGATGGAATATATCCGAGCCAGAAGGCCGTGAAAGTTTGCTGGGCCATGATCAGATCCGTGTACCGCCGGTGAACGTCGGGACCGGATAGACGACGGCGTCGAGCGGCGTGGACGACGTGATCGAATCGCCGTTGAGATAGAACAGCCGCTGCGTCGGCGTCGCGATTAGGTTGCCGTTGATATTGGCGTCAATGCGCACCGTGCCGCGCCAACCCGTTCCGCCCTGCGGCAAAGACTGGCCTTGCGTCACGGTCGATGGAATGCACTGAACGCCGTAGATGATGGTCTGGCCGGCGTTGATCTGCTGGTTGAGGAAGCCGCGCCCGGTCGAGGCGAAGAACTGTTGGTAGATCTCGACATTGCCCGCGGCGTCGATGAACTGCGCCATCAGGCTGCTCTTGCCTTCGCCTTGATTGAAGTCGGTCGTCTCCTCGAAGATGACGTTGTAGTAGACCGAGGAGACGGACGCGCCGGGCACGAGCGACACCTGCACCCAGTAGCCCTGGATGAGGAAGGGATTGGCGGCGCCGGGAGGAAGAATGCCGTCGGGGACGAGAGTCTCGGCAAGCACTTCAAATGCGGACAACAGCGGCATGATGAATCTCCTGAGTGAAAATGATCGATGTAATCGAGACGCGACAAGTAATGGCGTAAAGATCGCTCAACACCCTCAGATTGTATAGTCAAGGGTGCGTGATGATGAGTTGAGTCAATTTGGAGCGCTTCGGAGACGACGCTTCGTGAAGCGTGAGCAGGCCGCCGCAAGGGGATGGCAAAGCGGCTCACCTCGACAAACAAAAATGGCCGGGATCGCTCCCGGCCATTTTCATTCTCGACTAATCGCCCCGCCTCACCGCGGCGGCGCCACGCCCGGAGGCGGCGGCGGCAGCGCGGCCTGGCCGCCGTTCAGCAGCGGCGTGATGCGGCGGACCGTGACGCGGCGGTTGATGCGGCTTGGGCCCTGGGTCTGCTCCTTCAGGTACTGCTCGCCGTAGCCCTGAGAGGTCAGGTTCTCGGCGGGCACGCCGAACTGCTGCGTCATCAGCGTGGCGACCGATTCGGCGCGGCGATCGGAGAGCGACAGATTGTCGGTCTCGTTGCCGACCGCGTCGGTGTGGCCCTCGATCAGGAACACCTCGCGCGGATTGCGCTGGATCGCCTGATTGAGGCCGTCGGCGATGACCTGCAGCTTCGCCGCCTGGTCCGGCCCGATCTCCCACGAACCCGTCTCGAAGGTGATCGTGTTGAGATCGATCGACGGCATCAGCTGACGCACCGAGGGCGAGTAGCGGACTTCGTCGAGCGAGTAGCGGCGCTGCACGCGCTCCACCGGCGGCGCGACCAGCGTGTCGTAGATGACATCCGGCGGCGCCTCCTCGGCGTCGACGATGTAGCGGTTGTAGGGGATGCGGATCTCCGGCGGCGGCAGATCGACATAGAAGCCGCCGACTGCCTGGGGATCGCGGTAGGTGTTGTCGATGATGATGATCTCGCGGCCGCCGATGTCGCGGCGGATGCGGCGCAAGAGCCGGCCGTCGGGCGCGGTGATCGTCACGATCTGGCTGCCGTCGGGACGGATCACGACGGTGCGCGTCTCACCCCGCTCCTGCTGCACGCGGATGTCGCGAGCACCATAACGGAAGCGCTCGAGCTCATCGTGACGTACGAAGGCCTGACCGCTCGGATCGCGCACGATGACGCGGCCCGGCTCGTAGATCAGCGTGCGACCGCCCTCCTGCACCTCGCGGCGCTGGCCGCGGAAGTCCTCGAGCCGCTGCGGCCCGGCCATCGGCGCGCCCGGCGCGATCGGCGTGAGCTGCTGCGGCGTCGGCGGAGGCGGCGCGGGAATGGGTGCTGCGACCTGCGGCGGCGGCCGGTTGGACATCGCCGGAGGACCGGCAGGAGGCACGGCGCCCGGTCCGGCCTGCGCCCCACCGGGTCCGCCACCTCCGCCTGCCACTGGAGGCGGAGGCGGAGTCCCAGGAGCACCAGCGGGGCCGCCCGGAGGCAGGCCCGGACGGCCACCGCCCGGCGGCGGGTTGCCGGCAACCGGCGGAGTGCCGGGCGACGGTGGCGTCCCTGGCGAGGGCGCCTGGGCGGCCGGAGGCGTTGCCGGCGACGGCGATCCGCCAGGTGCAGGCGCGACCGTGCCGGCCGGCGGCGTCGGTGCGCCACGCGGCGGCAGGCCACCTTGCGGGGCGCCCGGCGGAGGACCGCCAGCACCGGGGCGGCCGCCTGGCGGCCGTTCTCCGGCAGGTCGCTCCCCCGGAGGCCGCTCGCCGGGCTGACCGGGGCCCGAACGCGGCGGCTGCGGCGGCGTTGCCGGGGCCGCGGATGGCTGCGGCGACGGGGTCGCGGCCGGCGGCGGGGGCGGGGAATGAGGTGGCTGCGTCGCGCCAGCCGGCGGCGGCGCTCCGGGCCGCTGCGAGCTCGGGGCTGCGCTCGGCGGCGCCGGTGGTGGAGATGGCGGGGCAGCCGTCGGCGGAACGGGCGGCGTCGGCCGCGACGGGGCTGCAGCAGGCGGCGGCGGCGCGGGCGGGGTTGCGGGACGCGGCGGCTCACGCACGACCGGGGGCGGCGCCGGCGAATGCGCCGGAGGCGCAGCGGCGGGAGGCGTCGGCGGCGTCGGACGCGACGGCGGAGGTGAAGGCGGTTCAGCCCGCGGCGGCGGCGGTGCGGGGCGCGGCGGCTCCGGACGCGGCGGTTCGGCCCGCGGGGGAGCCGGCGGCGGGGCAGGTGCGGGGCGCGGCGCTGCAGCCGGCGGGGGCGGCGGAGGCGGCGGTGCAGCAGGACGCGGAGGGGCCGCCTGCGGCGGTGGAGCTGGCGGCGCAGCCTGGTGAGGCGGCGCGGGCGGCGCCCCACCCGGCGCACCCGGGCGCTGCGGCTGTCCCTGCGGCGGCTTGGGCCGGCCGTCCGGACCGACCTCGCCGCCGGGGCCGCCCTGCCCCTGCGCAACGACCATGGGCGCGCTCTGCGCAAAGGATCCGGAGCTCGTCAGTTGCATCGCCGACAGCGCGGTCGTCGCCAGCAGCAGAACGCGAAGTTTGCTCATGTGTTTTGGTATCCCGAAACGTTCTTTTTGAAGCACGGAGTGATCAACGTTTATGCGTTAGGCTGGATTGTGGCGCAGTTCAAATCTGCGGGGGGATTTATTTCGACGCGAAACAGCCGCGCGGCCGCCGCCATTCATGTTACATTCAGTCTTGAATTTCAAAGGGTTGGCGGAACACGACGCGCCAAAGGCCGGCTCTTGGCCGGCCCTCCTGTCTGCATCATGATGAAGGTTCAATCGCGGTCAATCCGTGACCGGACTGGGCGTCGTCGGGCCGAGCGGCCCGCGTCCCGGGATTTCGTCCGGTGTCTGTCCCGGCAGCTCGCGCGGCGGCGCCGGCGCATCGGGCTCGTGCATCGGCGGTGGAATGTCCGGCTGGGGATTGCCGACCGGATCTTCCGGCGGCGGCTCGACCGGGCGGCCCGGCGTCGCCGGCGGAATCTCGGGCGGTTCGATCGGCATCACATCGCCACCTTGCGGTTGTCGCCGAGATCGGGTCGCGTATTGGTCACGGCTGCGGCCGCCATCTTGATGTAGCTGACCACCGTGCCGGGCGAGTCCCAATATTCAGCGTCGTCGGGCGTGATCTTGAGCAGGCGGATGTTCGGATCCTCGGCGCTGTCCCACCACGCCTTGGCGGTCGTCGTGAACAGCTCGCGAATCTTGGCGCGATCGTTCGAGATCGCCGCGGTGCCTGTCAGCGAGACGTATTTCTGGGCGCCTGCATCGGCGAAGGACAGGTTGACCTGCGGCGCGCGCGCGATCTCTTCGTCCTTGTGGTGACGGGCGTCGGTCAGGAAGTAGATCATGTTCTCGTCGCGCTGGAGATAGGCGCTCATCGGCCGTGCGCGCAGTCTGTCGCCATCGCGGGTGACCAGCATCGCGAAGGTGATCTTCTTCATCAGCTCCCAGACGCGATCCTGATCGCGCGTGTCGTCATTGCTCATGGTTCGCTCCCTGGATGTCAGGGGCGGTAACGCGGGGCGTGCCTGCGATGTTCCGGAAACCGCGCAGGAAAGCGAGCGGCGTGAGGTCTCAGCCGCGGACCAGCAGAGTGTTGCTGCGGGTGCGGCCGACCTCGCGGTAACCACGGCTGATCATGTCCGCGAGACAGTCCTGCCGCCATTCGTCGCGCGACAGATGCTCGATGACGACGGCGCGCGGCCACAGCGCTGCGGGCGCATCGCGGAAGAAGCTGATCAGCACGCGATCCTCGAAGCCTTCGACGTCGATCTTCAGCACATCGACCTTGGTCGCGCCGGCCTGGTCGAGAATCGCCTGCAACCGCATCGACGGCACCTTGAACGCGTCCGCGCCGGCCGTGCCAACCACGATATGGCTGGCGCCGAGATTGTCGCCGTCGGTCTCGATCATCACCTCGCCGTCGCTGTCGCCGGCCGCCGCCGCAACGAGCCTGACCTGCGACAGTCCCGAGGCGTCGCGGTTGAAGCGGAGCCGCGCATGCGTCACCGGATGCGGCTCGATCGCGATCACGAGGCCATCGGGGCCGACGTGACGCGCCAGCGGCAGCGCGAAGGTGCCGACATTGGCGCCGACATCCACGGCCACGCCGCCGGCCGGCAGATGGCTGCGCAGGAAATCCAGCTCCTCGCGATTGTAGTCGGGATTGAATACGGCGCCGCGCTCGGTGGCGCTGACCTGGTGATAGAGGCGGAAATTCGCACCCTGGTAGTCGACGTCGACCGGACCCGCGCGAAGCAGATTCAGGGCGCGCGTCAGCATCGGCCGGAACGCGCCGCGCTTCAGCCCGGAGCCATGCGCCAGCCGGATCACCAGCGACTGGGCGGCGTTGGGAGCGAAGGTCCCGAAGGGCGGCGGAGAAGGGTCGTTGTCGGGCGTCAAGGTCGCATCCTGCACATGGGGCGGCGAGTGATAGCCGGTTTTGCCGGGCACTCCAATGCGGCTGAGATGGCGGCTTTGTGACCCCGCAGCGACGAGAGCTTGAATGCGTGGCTCGGCTCACACCGCCTTGCGCTGGCGCAGGAAGCGCCCGATCAACCGCCGCTTGCCCTTGCGCGGGATCAGGTCGATGTCGCTGACGAGCTTGGCGCCGCCCTTGCGGCGTTCGAGCACGATCTTGCGGCTGTGGAAGGCCTCGAGCTCGACCCGGTGCGCGACGCTGACGATGGTCGCCTTCGGCAGCTCGGTCGTCACCATTTCCATCATCCGGTCCTGACTCTTCTCGTCGAGCGCCGACGTCGCCTCGTCGAGCACGACGATATCGGGACGGTGCAGCAGCAGCCGCGCAAAGGCGAGGCGCTGCTTCTCGCCGCCGGAAAGCGTCTGGTCCCACGGCGCCTCTTCCTCGATGCGCTCCTTCAGATGATCGAGCCCGGTCTTCTGCAGGGCCTCCCCGACCTGCTCCACGCTCCAGTCCTCGGCGGCACCGGGATAGGCCACGGCGCGACGCAGGCTGCCGGAGGGCACATAGGGCCGCTGCGGCAGCATGAAGAGCCTGCGGTCGGGATGGAAATTGATGCTGCCGCCGCCCCACGGCCAGAGGCCGGCGATGGCGCGGACCAGCGTGCTCTTGCCGGTGCCGGATTCGCCGGCAACGAGCAGCCGCTCGCCCGGATCGACCACGACCTCGGTTTCGCCGACGACGGCCGTGCCGTCATCAAGGGTGACGGAGAGGTCGTTGAGGCTCAGCATCGCATCACCGGTCGTCTCGCCGCGCTTGATGCGGCCGAGACCGTCGCCCTGCTCCGCCCGCTCCAGCGCGTCGAGCGACATCATCAGCGAGGCGATGCGGCGGGCACAGGCGTTCCAGTCGGCGAGGCGCGGATAGTTGTCGACCAGCCAGCCGAACGCGGTCTGCACGATCGTGAACGCGCTCGCCGCCTGCATGACTTGGCCGAGCGTCATGCTGCCGTCGAGGAATTTTGGCGCGCACAGCAACAGCGGCACCACGGGGGCAATGAGGCTCGAGCCCTGCGAGACCAGCGTGGTGCGCATGTGCTGGCCGGCGAGCCGGGCCCACTGCTGCAGCACGTTGCCGAACGTCCGGTCGATCCCGGCGCGCTCCTCGCTCTCGCCGCCGAGCAATGCGATGCTCTCGCCATTCTCGCGGACGCGGGTCAGCGTGTAGCGGAAGTCCGCTTCGGCCTGGTTCTTGTCCTCGGAGACCTGCACGAAGCGGCGGCCGATCGTCATGATCGAACCCGAGGCGATGGCGGCGTAGACGATCGCTGCAATGACCAGGAAGCCCGGAATCGTGATCTCGGTGCCGCCGAGATGCAGCGTCAGCGCGCCGCCGATGGTCCAGAGCACGACGATGAAGGTGGCCGCCGACAGCAGCGCCGAGGTCACGCCGGCGACGAAATCGACCGGCGAGTCCGCGGCGATGCGCAGATCCTCGGCGATGCGGTATTCGGGGTTCTTGTGGTCGCCGCTGACGAGGTTGAGCTGGTAGTAGCGTCCGCTGGTGAGCCAGCGCGTGATGACGCTGTTGGTCAGCCAGGCGCGCCAGCGGCGCTGAATGCCCATGCGGGCATAGACCTGCGCGACGCCGAGCACGACGCTGCCGATCGCCAGCGGGAAGAAGATCGCCGTGAGATGGAAGACGGTGGCGGAATCGCGCTTCTCGATCGCGTCGAAGATCGAGCGATTCCAGACATTGATGCCGTACTGAACCGCAACGGTCGCAACGATCAGCAGCAGCAGGCCGATGGTGAACATCCATGCCAGCCGGTCGCCGCTCTTGCCCCAGAAGCCGCGGGCGCTGATCCAGAAGCGCGTCAGCAGGTAGCGCTTGCGGAGCTGCTCGGCTTCCTCGGGCGAAAGCTCCGGGTCGGGCTCCACCAGTTCAGGCGGCGGCGGCTCGACATGGGCACCGCTTTCGGCCGCGATCTCGATGATCGGAGCCTTCTCCGGCTCTGACCGAGCGGGCCGCGCGATGTCCTGAACCTGTCCCATGGCGCGATAACCGCAACCTGAGTTGAAGGTTCCCGCTTGAGTTCCCCGGCACCGTGGGCTCAGGAGAGGTCGGTGTTTGGTGCAACGGGCGGCGCGCGGTAGAGCGGGACGGGGACGACCTTGTGCAGCACGCGCGACAACTCCTCGATCGAATAGGGTTTGTGCAGCAGCTCGAAGCCATGCGTGCCCTGCTGCGCCAGCACGTGGCTGTAACCGCTCGCGAGCACGACCGGCACGTTCAGCTCGAGGCGGCGGATCTCCTCGGCGAGCTCAAGGCCGGTCATTCCGGGCATCACGACATCGGTGAACACGACGTCGAACCGGCTGGCGCTGCTGATCAGCTCCTCCAGCGCATCCTGGGCATTGTCGACCAAGGTGGTGCGATAGCCGAGTTCGGCCAGCGCTTCGGTGGCGGACCTGCCGACATCGATGTTGTCCTCGACCACCAGCACCGACATACCCTCGCCGCCGATCGGAACGGCACGGTGACCGTCGACGCCGCGCTGCGGATCCGCTGGAGCCACGCGCGGCAGATACAGCGTGAAGGTGGCGCCGTGCCCGACCTCGCTCACCACCCCGAGCTCGCCGCCGGACTGCTTGGCAAAGCCGAACACCTGCGACAGGCCGAGGCCGGTGCCCTGGCCGATGGTCTTGGTGGTGAAGAACGGCTCGAAGATCCGGCTGAACTGCTCCTGTGGAATCCCGACGCCGGTGTCCTTGACCGCAATGGCGACATAGCCGAGCGGCGGTCGCTCGTGCGGCGCGGCGGGGGTCGGCAGATCGGCGGCGGGCGCCACCGCGATGCTGAGAAGCCCCTGCCCGGCCATGGCGTCGCGCGCGTTCACCGCCATGTTGATCAGGGCGGTCTCGAACTGCCCGGCATCGGCATTGACGTAGCAGGGCTCATCGGGAACGGAGGTCACGACCTCGATGCGCGATCCCACCAGCGTCTTGGTCATGTCCCGCAGCGTGACGACGCTGCGGCCGATGTCGAACACCTCCGGCTTCAGCGTCTGCCGCCGGGCAAAGGCGAGCAGCTGCGAGGTCAGCTTCGAGGCGCGCGCCACCGTGTCCGAGATCGCATCGATGTAGCGCTGCCGCCGTTCATCGGGAAGATTCGGCCGGCGCAGCAGATCGGCCGAGGCGCGGATGACGGTCAGCAGATTGTTGAAGTCGTGCGCAACGCCGCCGGTGAGCTGGCCCAGCGCCTCCATGCGCTGGCCGTGCTTGAGCGCGTCCTCGGCCTCGAGGCGTCGGGCCGCCTCGACGTAGAAGTGCTCGGTGCGGCTGCGCGCCAGCATCAGGAAGACGACGAGCAGCGCGGTCGCAGGAATACCGAAGATGAGGTGCCGGCTGATCGTGCCGAGCCAGCGGTCGCGGATGGTCGCCGTCGCCAGCCCCGCGGAGACGTAGACCGGGTAGTCCGCGAGCCGCTGGTAGCCGACGCGACGCTGGATCCCATCGAGCGGCGAGGTTTCCGTGACCAGCTGCTCGGTATCCGCGGCCCCCGCCGGAATGTCGTTCGCGACCGGCCCGGCTTCGTCCGGCGCGGCCGGATAGCGCGCCAGGACCCGGCCATCGTAGCGGCGCAGCGCGAAGTAGCTGCCGGGCGCGCGGCCGATCCGGGCATAGAAGTGCTCGAAGTAATCCGGCAGCACCGAGGCCTGGACGACGCCGGTGAAGCTGCCGTGGTCGCCGGGGCGGCGGCGGCTGACGCTGAAGAACGTCGCGCCCTGATAGGGGGGACGGGGTGCCAGCTGGGTGCCGATGAAGGTGCCGATGCTGGTTTTCACATGGGCGGAGAAGTAGTCGCGGTCCACGAACGAGGTGTCCGGTGCCGGGTAGACCAGGCTGTTGACGAGCGGCCGGCCATTGGCGTCGAACACCCAGGCCGACTTCATCTGCGGCAGCGCATCCGACAATTGGCGCAGCCGCAGATGCAGCGCCTGCTCGCGGGCCTTGATGTCCGCGTCCGACAGGTCGCGGACGATCTCGTCGATCTCGGACAGGCTGCGGTCGATGGTCTCGAACACCTTGAGCGCATGCTCGTGGACCACATCGAGCGAACGGCGGATCTCGCGGTCGGCCTCTTCGGTCGTCGCACCGTAGGAGACGTAGGCAGCGACCAGGAACAGCGCGACGGGCAGCGCGAGCGACGCGACCGTCATCCAGCGCAGCATCATCAGCGATTTGCGTTGTGCGGTTTGCACAGGTGCTCCGGCCCAAAGGGCTGAGAGCTTAACGCAATCGGCGTCGGCTACAAAGTAGCTGCGCCCGGAACTTCTGACGGTTCCGGGCGCGTCTTATCTAGTTCTCGGTCAGATCTGCCGTTCGACGAGCTTCAACTTCAGCTCGGCGATCGCCTCGGCCGGGTTGAGCCCCTTCGGGCAGGCCTTGGCGCAGTTCATGATGGTGTGGCAGCGATACAGCCGGAACGGATCCTCGAGATTGTCGAGCCGCTCGCCGGTCGCCTCGTCGCGGCTGTCCTTGACCCAGCGGGTCGCCTGCAGCAGCGCGGCCGGTCCCAGATAACGCTCGCTGTTCCACCAGTAGCTCGGGCACGAGGTCGAGCAGCAGGCGCACAGGATGCACTCATAGAGGCCGTCGAGCTTCTCGCGGTCCTCGTGGGTCTGCTTCCATTCCTTCTGCGGCGTCGGCGTGGTGGTCTTCAGCCACGGCTCGATCGAGGCATACTGCGCGTAGAAATTGGTGAGGTCGGGTACCAGGTCCTTGACCACCGGCTGGTGCGGCAGCGGGTTGATCTTGACCGCGCCGTCCTTCACGTCGTGCATCGAGCGGGTGCAGGCCAGCGTGTTCTGGCCGTCGATGTTCATCGCGCAGGAGCCGCACACGCCCTCGCGGCAGGAGCGGCGGAAGGTCAGCGACGGATCGATGTGGTTCTTGATCCAGATCAGACCGTCGAGGACCATCGGACCGCAATCGTTGACGTCGACATAGTAGGTGTCGACGCTCGGATTCTTGCCGTCGTCCGGATTCCAGCGATAGACCTTGAACTCGCGGACTTCGGTTGCGCCCGCCGGCTTCGGCCAGGTCTTGCCGCCGGTGATCTGCGAATTCTTCGGAAGTGCGAACTCAGCCATTTCGGGAGGCCTTCTTTGTTATGACGGACGGGCTCAGTACACGCGCGCTTTCGGCGGGATGTACTGCACGTCGTTGGTCATGGTGTAGTTGTGCACCGGGCGGAAATCGATCGTGGTCTTGCCGTCCTTGTTGTCGATCCACGCCAGCGTGTGCTTCATCCAGTTCTTGTCGTCGCGATCCGGGAAGTCCTCGCGCGCATGCGCGCCGCGGCTCTCGGTGCGATTGACCGCCGAGTCCATCGTCACCACCGCTTGCGCGATGAGGTTGTCGAACTCCAGGGTCTCGATCAGGTCGGAATTCCACACCAGCGAGCGGTCGGACACGGCGATGTCGCCGATGCCGCCATACACCTTGTGGATCAGGTTATGGCCTTCCTGCAGCACCTCGCCGGTACGGAACACGGCGCAGTTGGTCTGCATCACGTGCTGCATGCTCTCGCGCAGCTTCGCGGTCGGCGTGCCGCCCGAGGCGTAGCGATAGTGGTCGAGACGGCCGAGCGCCTTGTCGGCGGAGTCCTTCGGCAGATCGGGCTGCTTGCCGTTCGGCGTCAGCTTCTCGGCCAGCCGCAGCGCGGCGGCGCGGCCGAACACGACGAGGTCGATCAGCGAGTTGGAACCGAGCCGGTTGGCGCCGTGCACCGACACGCAGGCCGCCTCGCCCACCGCCATCAGGCCGGGGACGATCGCGTTGTCGTCGCCGTCCTTCTTGGTCAGCACCTCGGCGTGATAGTTGGTCGGGATGCCGCCCATGTTGTAGTGCACCGTCGGCACGATCGGGATCGGCTCGCGGGTCACGTCGACATTGGCGAAGATCTTGGCCGATTCGGAGATGCCGGGCAGACGCTCGGCCAGCACCTTCGGATCGAGATGGTCGAGATGCAGGAAGATGTGGTCCTTCTTCTTGCCGACGCCGCGGCCTTCGCGGATCTCGATGGTCATCGCGCGCGAGACGACGTCGCGCGAGGCGAGATCCTTCGCCGACGGCGCATAGCGCTCCATGAAGCGCTCGCCCTCGGAATTGACGAGATAGCCGCCTTCGCCGCGAGCGCCTTCGGTCACGAGACAGCCCGAGCCGTAGATGCCGGTCGGGTGGAATTGCACGAACTCCATGTCCTGGAGCGGCAGGCCGGCGCGCAGCGCCATGCCGCCACCGTCGCCGGTGCAGGTGTGCGCCGAGGTGCAGGAGGCGTAGGCGCGGCCGTAGCCGCCGGTGGCCAGGATCGTGGTCTGGGCGCGGAAGCGGTGCAGCGTGCCGTCATCCATGCGCAGCGCGATCACGCCGCGGCAGGTGCCCTGATCGTCCATGATCAGGTCGATGGCGAAATACTCGATGAAGAACTCCGCCGCATGGCGCAGCGACTGGCCATACATCGTGTGCAGCATCGCATGGCCGGTGCGGTCGGCGGCGGCGCAGGTGCGCTGCGCCTGGCCCTTGCCGTAGTCCATGGTCATGCCGCCGAACGGGCGCTGATAGATCTTGCCGTCCTCGGTGCGCGAGAACGGCACGCCCCAATGCTCGAGCTCGTAGACCGCGTCGGGCGCGTTGCGCACCATGTATTCGATGGCGTCCTGGTCGCCGAGCCAGTCCGACCCCTTCACGGTGTCGTACATGTGCCAGCGCCAGTCGTCCTGGTGCATGTTGCCGAGCGAGGCGGAGATGCCGCCCTGCGCCGCCACGGTATGCGAGCGGGTCGGGAACACCTTGGTGATGCAGGCCGTGCGCAGGCCAGCCTCGCTGCAGCCGACTACGGCGCGCAGGCCCGCGCCGCCGGCGCCGACCACGACGACGTCGTAGGTGTGATCCTCGATCGGATAGGCTTTTCCGTTCGTCGCGGGCGCGCCGTTCGCGCTGCCATTTGCTCCGCCGGCCATTCGCTAGACTCCAGTGGACAGTTTGATGAGGGCGTAGATCGAGGCGATCGCCACGGTCACGGCAAAGAAATTGTTGGCCATGATCGCGATGAGCTTGAGCGACTCGGTGTGGACGTAGTCCTCGATGATCACCTGCATGCCGATCTTCATGTGCCAGCAGCTGGCAACTACGAACAGCAGCATGATCAGCGCGATCGGCAGCGAGCCGAGAATCTGCGCCGCACCCGCCTGGTTGCGGCCGAGCAGCATGATCACGACGACGACGACCGGAACGATCAGCAAGGTCATCGCGACCGCGGTGATGCGCTGGCGCCAGAAGTCGCCGGTGCCGGAATGGGCTGCACCGAGATTGCGGACGCGGCCCAGCGGGGTCCGCATCGATTTTGCGCGTGCGTTGCTCATCGACCGCCTCCGACTGCGTAGGCCACGATCCACACCAGAACGGTCAAGGTGATGCCGCCGATCAGTGCGCCCCAGGTCAGCGTCTCGCGCTCATTGGGCTTGAAGCCGTAGCCGAGGTCCCAGACGAAGTGACGGATGCCGGAGAGCAGATGATGCAGCAGCGCCCAGGTGTAGCCGAACACGATCAGGCGGCCGAGGAAGCTGCCCATGAAGCCCTGGACATAGGAATAGGCGCTGGGACCGGACGCGGCGGCGATCAACCACCAGGCCAGCAGCAGCGTCCCGAAGTACAATGCAACCCCGGTGGCGCGATGGACGATCGACAAGATCATCGTCAGCGTCCAGCGGTAGGTTTGCAGATGCGGCGAAAGCGGTCGTTCGATCCTGGCTGTCATTGCTTGCTTTGATGATTTCTTGTGGGCCGTGAACGGAAGGGGCTTGCGGCCGTGTGGGATCGGCAGGCGGGCCTTATTTACGGAGAAGGAACAGGTGTTGCAACGAACAAATGGCCCAAAACCGAACTGCGATTCAGTACTATCACCTCGGTGAAAAAAGGATCAATCTCCGCCGTGGTATACCAGGACCCAGCGCCCCCATTTAACGGCGAATGATGGTTCATTTCTATCTCCTCACCAAGCCCGGTCGAACGCGGCAGACCTCGAAAATAACGCAGGTCGTAGAGCATTGATTCACCGCTTAACTACGGACCGGGGCCGGCCGGTTTCGCCATACACCCGGCTGCACAGGCTCTCGATTCTGCAAACCTGACCGGAAGGATTCGCGGGACGAGCGTCGCCCTGACGCCGCCGGACCCCGAGGCAAACAGGCGCGGATGTCGCCCGTTCCCGATGCTCGACACCCGGATCTCGCCGCTGGTCGATTTTGCCGCATGTCAGGGTCGGACGCCGTGGCCTAGTCTGCGGCGAGACGCGATCCAAAAAAGCGCGCTGCAGGGAGGTCCGATGCCCGTTCCCACGGTCCGGCCGACAACCACCGAACGCCCGGCGGCGCTGCCGGTGCGCAATGCCTCCTCGCGCGAACCCGCCGAGGAGCCGTTGACCTGCGTCCTCGGATTCGCGGCCGCCGGCCTGTTCGCCGCCTGCGTCGCCATCGCCCTCCAGCACAACATCGCCTCGCTCGCCGTGCTGGAGTTCGTGGTGATCTGCGCCGCGCCGCCGCTGGCCGCACTCGCGGGCCTGGCGATCGGACGACGGCGCTAGGCCGTCGCTACTTCGTATAAATGTCCTTGTACTGGTCACGCAGCACGTTCTTCTGCACCTTGCCCATGGTGTTGCGCGGCAGCTCGTCGACCACGAACACGCGCTTGGGCATTTTGAACTTGGCAAGCCGGCCGTCGAGGCCCTTGAGCACGCCGGCCTCGTTCACATCGGCGCCGGGATGCTTCACGACCACGGCGGTGACGCCCTCGCCGAAATCGGCATGCGGCACGCCGATCACGGCGGACTCGACCACGCCCGGCATGGCGTCGATCTCGCTCTCGATCTCCTTCGGATAGACATTGAAGCCGCCGGAGATGACGAGGTCCTTGCCGCGGCCGACGATGTGGACGTAGCCCTGGGTGTCGATCTTGCCGAGGTCGCCGGTGATGAAGAAGCCGTCGTCGCGGAATTCCGACTTGGTCTTCTCCGGCATCCGCCAATAGCCCTTGAACACGTTCGGGCCCTTCACCTCGATCATGCCGATCTCGTCGCGGGCGAGCTCCTTGGCCGTCTCGGGATCGGTGACGCGCACGGAGACGCCGGGCAGCGGGAAGCCGACCGCACCGGGCACGCGCTCACCCTCATAGGGGTTCGACGTGTTCATGTTGGTCTCGGTCATGCCGTAGCGCTCGAGCACGGCGTGGCCGGTGCGCGCGAACCATTCGCGATGGGTGTCGGCGAGCAGCGGAGCCGAACCGGAGATGAAAAGACGCATGTGGCTGGTCGTCTCCTTCGACAGCCGCGGGTTCTGCAACAGGCGCGTGTAGAAGGTCGGCACGCCCATCAGCACCGTGGAGCGCGCCATCAGGTTGATGATGAGGTCCGCATCGAGCTTCGGCAGGAAGATCATCGACGCCCGGGCGAACAGCGTCACGTTGCTGGCCACGAACAGGCCGTGCGTGTGATAGATCGGCAGCGCGTGGATCAGCACGTCGTCCTTGGTGAAGCGCCAGTAGTCGATCAGTGTCAGCGAGTTCGAGGCGAGATTGTCGTGAGACAGCATCGCGCCCTTGGAGCGGCCGGTGGTGCCCGACGTGTAGAGGATCGCGGCAAGATCGTCTGATGTGCGCGGCACCGTGGTGAACGCGGTGTCGGCCTTGTCGGCCGCCTCCGTCAGCGAGCCCTTGCCGGAGGCGTCGAGCGTCTCGACCTTGGCACCCACTTTCGCCGCGAGCGCGCCGATGCCCTCGGCCTTGGAGGGATCGCACACCACCACGGTCGGCTCGGCGTCGCCGATGAAATAGTCGAGCTCGTTGAGCGTGTAGGCGGTGTTGAGCGGCAGATACACGCCGCCGGCTCGCACCGTGGCCAGATAGAGCACCAGGCCCGACACCGACTTCTCGGTCTGCGCCGCGACGCGATCGCCCGGCTTCACGCCACGCGCCACCAGCACATTCGCCATCTGGCCGGCACGCGCGACGAGGTCGCCATAGGTGATGCGCTGGCCGTCGTGGGTCTCGATGGCGAGCCGGCTGGGATCGTCGAGGCCGTCGAACAGGCGGGCGAACAGATTGGCGTTGGCGGCGTGGTTCATGCAACATTCCCCTGGAGCGGTGGCCGCCGGCAGTGCCAGCCGGCGGAACATCGTGCTCGACGAAGACGAAAAGGGCCCGGACGGCTGAAAGCAGCGGCTGAAGCGCCGGGGCTGCCGTCTCTGATCGAGGCTGCCTTAGCAAAAACGCCCTTTCGAAGGCAACGGGAGACGCTGGGAAATGACCAAGGGGAAACGGATCGCGTGGATCACCGGGGGCGGCACAGGGATCGGCGAGGCCGGCGCGCTGGCGCTCGCCGCCGAGGGCTGGACCGTCGTGGTGTCGGGCCGGCGCAAGACGGCGCTCGACGCCGTTGCGGCCAAGATCGCGGCTGATGGCGGCGCCGCCGAGGCCGTCGTGCTCGATGTCGCCAAGGCCGCCGACGTGCAGGCGGCTGCCGACGCCATTCTGATGCGTCACGGCCGCATTGATCTCCTGGTCAATTCGGCCGGCGTGAACGTGCCGCGCCGACGCTGGGACGACATGACGATCGACGGCTGGAATCAACTGGTCGAGATCAACCTCAACGGCGTGCTGTACTGCATGAAGGCGGTGCTGCCCGCGATGCGGGCGCAGAAGGACGGCATCATCATCAACGTCTCGTCCTGGGCCGGGCGTCACGTCTCGAAGATGCCAGGGCCGGCCTACACCTCGACCAAGCACGCGGTGCTGGCACTCACGCACTCCTTCAACATGGAGGAATGTGTGAACGGCCTGCGCGCCTGCTGCCTGATGCCGGGCGAGGTCGCGACACCGATCCTGGAGCAGCGCCCGGTGGTGCCGAGCGCGGAGGAGCAGGCCCGGATGCTGCAGCCGGAGGATCTCGGCCGGACGATTGCGTTCGTCGCGAGCATGCCGCCGCGGGTGTGCGTGAACGAGATCCTGATCAGCCCGACATGGAATCGGGGGTTCATCCAGACTCCGGCGAACAGGGAGTGAGGGGGATTGGACTGGTCGCATACTGGGTTCGCGATGAACCGAGCCGGTTGAGGACTCCAGGGCAATGCCAGAGCGCCGGCGTTTGCTCCTAACGAACCATGTGATGGAGGCACGTCTCTCGTCACCCCCGCTGTCATCGCCCGGCTCGACCGGGCGATCCAGTACTCCGAGACGCCGGCGATGGAATCGCGAAGCCGCGGCGTACTGGATGCCCCGCCTTCGCGGGGCATGACGATGGGATATGCGGAAACGTCCTCGCGACACGATGCGCCCGAGCTATTCATGAAATTCGTCGCCCCCTCAAACAGAGGGCGCAGGGAAGGCCGGGCGCTGGCCACGCCCGTGGCCCGCCTGCAGAAAAGAAAGCAGGCGGCAGTCACCACAGGTCTGGCCGAGAACGCCCGGCCTTCCCCGCGCAACGGTTTTAACGGCTGCTTCGCGTTCTCCCTGGTGCGCCGGCTTGCTGGCCACCATCCCCCCGCGAAGCGAAGCCTCAACGTGAGTTGATATCAGCGTCGGGATATCAGGACCGCGCGACTTGACCGTGCGTGCCTCGCCGTTCGTCCGCGCAGATGAACTACGCTGCGTCGACACACGCCCATCGCATCCCACTGCCAACGATCCGTGACGGTCGCGAAACGCCCCTCATGCGGCAGCAGGGACGCGCGGAAATGTGCCGGTGATTTGCCCGACGACACAAGGGGACACGCTGCGGCAAACTAACACGACGGGCAATTTGAGCATGGGAGGGATGCGGCAATGCGCATGCGATGGACATGCGACGGATGTGATCTTGCCAAGAGACCATGTGAGCCGAGATGTCCGCCGCGCAGACGGTGCGCTCCCCTCCCCCTTGCGGGGAGGGGTTGGGGGTGGGGGTCTGCGCGCGATGATGTCAATGGCTTGCGGGGCGTCCGAACAACAAATCGGCGCCCTCATTGTTGAGAGCAAGCGACGAGTCCGACTCTCATCAAATGCGGGGTTCGCGGACCCCCACCCCCGACCCCTCCCCGCAAGGGGGAGGGGGGCTCACCGCCGTTGTGGTCAGCAGCGGGGCTCGAGCATCTTCAGGAACTTAGCCGCCTAAACAGAGCGTCGTCCTGCACTCCACCTCAGAACGACGTTCCGCCGCCGAACCTGAACTCCTGCGTGACGTCGTATTTGCCCTTGGACAGCGGCACCGCGTAGTCGAAGCGGAGGGGACCGAAGGGGGAGGCCCAGATCAGGCCGACGCCGACGGAGGAGCGGATGACCTTGCTGTCGTCATACTGCATCGCGCATTTGCAAGTCGACGTGTTGACCTCGCCGGTAGCGGCCCAGGAGGTCGGGCCCTGATAGCCCCACAGCGAGCCGGCATCGGCGTAGACCGAGCCCTTCAGGCCGACCTCCTTGGGCAGGAACCAGAACGGCATCTGCAACTCGGCCGAGGCGCCCCAATATTTGGTGCCGCCCAGCGCATCGCCGGTCGCGCCCAGGCTGCGATAGGTGATGTCGCGCGGGCCGATGCCGTTGGTGGCGAAGCCGCGCACCAGGGTCGGGCCCATCTGGTAGTGGTCGAGCATGCGCAGGTCCTTGTCGCCGACCTTGTTGAGGACGCCGCCCTGCAGATGGATGACGCTGACGATGTCGGCGACCAGCGGCGTGAAGTATTTCGCATCGATAGCCGACTTCAGATAGCTGACATTGCCGCCGACGCCGGCGAAATCCTGGCGCCAGTCGATCAGCAGACCATCGGTCGGGTTCTTGGTGTTGTCGAGCGTGTTGTAGTTCAGCGTGTAGCCGAGCGCGGAGGTCAGCGCCGCGCCGTCGTTCAGCTCCTTGCGGACGGCCAGGCTCGATTCGCCGTCGCCGTAGCAGCCATAGCCGTAAACGCCGGATGAGGTCGAATTGGTCGGATCGACGCCGCCGAGCACGCTCTGGATATAGGCCGGGGTCGGATTGAAGGCGAGCAGGCCGTTGGCGGAGTTGTTGTTGCAGTTGGCGAGATAGGACGGCAGCGTGATCTCCTGCCGGTACAGCGAATAGCGCAGCTGCAGCGACAAATCCTCGCGCAGCTGGAAGCCGAGCCGCGGGCTGAAGCCGACGGTGCGCGTGCCATAGCTGGTGTAGCTGTTGGCGAGCTGCTGGCGGTAGGAGACGTCGAGGCCGAGCGCGATCCGGTAGTCCAGCAGATAGGGCTCGACGAAGGACAGCGACACGCCGCGGGTATATTGTCCATAGGTGACCGCCGCCTTGGCATAGAGTCCGCGCCCGAGGAAATTGCGCTCGGAGATCGACACCTCCGCCAGCGCGCCATCGGTCGTCGAATAGCCGCCGGAGATCGAGAAGTCGCCGGTCGACTTTTCCTCCAGCAGGACGTTCAGGATCACGCGGTCGCTCGACGAGCCCGGCTCGGTCGTGATCTTGACCTCCTTGAAGAAGTCGAGGTTCTTCAGCCGGCGCTCGGCGCGGTCGACCAGCGCGCGGTTGTAGGCATCGCCCTCGGAGAGGTCGAACTCGCGCCGGATCACGTAGTCGCGCGTGCGCGTGTTGCCGCGGATGGCGATGCGCTCGATATAGGTGCGCGGGCCTTCGTCGACGGAGAACACGATCGCGACCGTGTGCGCCTCGATGTTGCGGTCGCCGCGCGGACGCACGACCGCGAAGCTGAAGCCGCGGCGCGAGGCCTCGATCTGCATCTCCTCGACGGACTTCTCGAGCTGCTCGACATTGTAGAGAGCGCCGACACTGACCCGCGAATAGCCGCGCAGCGCATTGGCATCGAGCGCGGCGACGGTCGACTGGAAGTCGACCGAGCCGACGCGATATTGCTGGCCTTCCTCGATCTGGAACGTGACCAGGAACCCCTTCTGCTCCGGATCATATTCGCTGAGCGCGGCCACCACCTGGACGTCGGCATAGCCGTTCTTGAGGTAGAAGCGGCGGATCAGGTCGCGGTCGGCCTCGACGCGATCGGGGTCGTAGACGTCGTTGTTGCCGAGGAAGCTCAGCCAGTTGGTCGCGCGGGTCTTGATGATGTCGCGCAGACGCGCGGCGGAATAGGCATTGTTGCCAACGAACTCGACCGACTTCACGCCGGTCTTGACGCCCTCGACGACCGTGAAGATGAGGTCGACGCGGTTGTTGGGCTGCTCGATGATTTCAGGCGTGACGCGCACGTCGTAGCGGCCGGAGCGGCGGTAGATCTCGGCGATGCGCTGCGCATCCGACTGCACCATCGGCCGGGACAGCGTGCCGCGCGGCTTCGACTGCACCTCGGCCTGGAGCTGCTCGTCCTTGACCTTCTTGTTGCCCTCGAAGGCGATGCGGCCGATCACGGGGTTCTCGACCACGCGCACCACGAGCCGGCCGCCCTGGCGGTCGATCCTGACGTCGGCGAACAGGCCGGTCTGGATCAGCGCCTTCAGGCCGTCATCGACCTGGCCGGCGTCGAGCGCGCCGGACGGCCCCGGCTTGAAGTAGGAGCGGATGGTGTCGGCTTCGATGCGCCGGTTGCCTTCGATGGTGATCGAGGTCGCGGCCGCCGCAGGGGCCGCCGCGGCGGTGCGGGGCAACGCGGTCACCGGCAGGGCCAGCAGCATCAGGGCAAGCACGCCCGGCAGTCTCAGACGCATCATCGACGCTCTTTCGAAAAGTCAGAGTCCTCGGCGCGACGCAGATGCCGGCACGCCCATGTGAATCGCTGATGCCCGCGAAAGATGGTCGTGATGCGCCATTCTCGTTTCGTGAAATGTCGGATGATGCCAGATGTGACGGAGTGTTTCCGGTCAGACAAACTTGCGCGGCGGGCGGAGCGACCGAGGCCGTGGCCTAGTATGAAGTCCAACTCCGGCACTGCGGCCAGAAGGCAACGGCCGCTGCGGACATCTTCGTTAAGCAATTGGTCCGCCCGCGCCGCATTCGGCGGCTACCGACATCAAATTCTACAAATCTTAGGATGTCGGCAACACCAGGGAAAAACCAGGGTGCTATCTGATGATCACCCGAACTAAGCCCCCAAGTAGTTCGGCCAAGGCCCGGTGCGCGTAGATTCCCATACTTATTCCGGCGCACCGGGCCGCCCTGGTTAGAGCTTGATAGCATGCAACAAGCGCAGTGCCCGTGAATGCGCCCTCGCCCCCAAGCGAAGCAAAGCTTCGCCAGGGTGGGAGAGGGCATGTGGGACAGCGCTGCAAGCTCGGTTGGGTGAGGGGTTCTGTCCAAGAGCGCCGTTCGCCGAGAGAGACCCCTCACCCGATCACATGTGTTGATCGGCCGGCGATGCCCTCTCCCACAAGGGGCGAGGGCGCTGTATCGGACAGCCCGCTCGCGGCTGCTTGGCTCACCCCGCGCGCCGGAGGTTCCCTCTCCCCCCGCCCGAATCACCACAATGTCCGCCGCTGTTGCGAAATTGCCTCTGGATCGACTGGCGAAAAACGATCAAAACGTGCGGCAGCGCCGATGGTTAATCGCGTCTTAACCTCGCCCCACCTATGGTGACCTCCAAGGCACCGGTTCATGGGCGATCGGCGGCTTCCACTGGTTTGGCGCGCGTTTTACGTATGGCAATGACCGCTTCATCCCCCGCGCCCGCTGGCGCCAGCCATTCGGAGAGCGAACGCTCGCCGTTTGCGCGGCTGAACGAGCTGCTCGCCCCCTATCAGCCGGGCAGGCCGATGATCACGCTCGCCGTCGGCGAGCCGCAGCATCCGGTGCCGGATTTCGTCGGGCCCGTGCTGGCGCAGCACATCGCCGATTTCGGCCGCTATCCCGCCGCCAAGGGCATCGAACCGTTCCGGAAAGCGGCGAGCGCCTGGCTGTCGCGCCGATTCGCGCTGCCGCGCGCGGTTGATCCCGAACATGAGATTCTCGTTCTGAACGGCAGCCGCGAGGGCCTGTTCTTCGCCGCGCATGCCGCGCTCCGCCATGTCGGCCCGCGCCGCGGCAAGCCGGCGATCCTGATGCCGAACCCGTTCTATCCGGTGTATGGCGTCGGCGCCCGCACCGCAGGCTGTGAGCAGGTGTATCTACCGACGATTCGCGACAACGGCTTCCTGCCCGACCTCGACGCGATCGACGAGGCGACCTTGGCGCGCACCGTCGCGTTCTACCTCGCAACGCCGGCGAATCCGCAAGGGTCGGTGGCCTCGGTGGACTACATGCGCAAGCTGGTCCGGCTCGCCAACGCCTACGGCTTCCTGATCTTCAGCGACGAATGCTATTCCGAGATCTACACGCGACAGGCGCCGGGCAGCATGCTCGAGCATGCCGGTCCCGACTACAGCAACGTCGTCGCGTTCCAGTCGCTGTCGAAGCGCTCCAACGTGCCGGGCATGCGCATCGGCTTCGCTGCCGGCGATCGCAAGTTCCTCGCGGCCTTCCATGAGCTGCGCAATGTCGCCGCGCCGCAGGTGCCGGTGCCGCTGCAGCATGTCGCGGTCGCGGCCTATGCCGACGAGGCGCATGTCGAGGAGAACCGGCGGCTGTACCGCACCAAGTTTGACCTCGCCGACCAGATCATCGGCAACCGCTACGGCTATCAACGCCCCGACGGCGGCTTCTGCGTCTGGCTCGACGTCGCCGATCGCGGCGGTGACGAGGAGGTGACGCTGCGGCTGTATCGCGACGCCGGCGTGCGTGTCGTGCCCGGCAGCTATCTGGCGCGGCCACAACCCGATGGCTTCAATCCGGGTGTCGGCTATATCAGGCTGGCGCTGGTGGCCGATGCGGCCTCGACCGGCGAGGCGCTGCACCGGCTGGTCGAGACACTCGGATAATCGCGGGGCGGATGCGGATGCCGGCGATCGAACGAGTCATTCCCCTGGTCAACCACCTGCCGACCTCGCTGCGCGAGGCGCTGGTGCGGCGGCTGCGCGAGCTCGCAGGCCTCGGCCTGATCGCGCTGTGCGGTGTCGCGGCCGCGGCGCTGATGACCTGGTCGGTGCAGGACCCGAGCCTGTCGCATGCCACCTCGCGCGCGATCCGCAACATCCTCGGCTATCCCGGCGCGATCAGCGCCGATCTCCTGATGCAGATCCTCGGCCTCGGCTCGATCATGGCGATCCTGCCGCTGGCCGTCCGCGGCTGGCGGATGATGACGCACCGCCCGTTCGACCGCGAGGCGCTGCGCTTCGGCGCCTGGGTGCTCGCGGCCGTCATCGCCGCCGGCTTCGCCAGCTGCTGGCCGCGCTCGCATGCCTGGCCGCTGCCGACCGGCCTCGGCGGTGTCGTCGGCGATGCCCTGGTGCGCGCGCCGGCCGTGGTGTTCGGTCCGCCTGGCGTGATCTACCGCATAGTGCTCGGCACGCTGCTGCTGGTCGCGATGATCGGCTGCCTGCTGGTCGCCGGCGGCATGGGCGCGAAGGAAGCCGATCCGAGCCTGGTCGACGAGGAAGAGGACGACACGCCGCTCGCCGATCCCGAGGATGACGACGACCGCAAGGCGATCCGGCTCGGCTGGATCTTCCACGCGCTGATGAGCGCGAAAGCGCAAATCGGCTGGTTCCTTTCGACCGCCTATCGCGCACTGGTTTCCTCCGGCCCGCAACCGCGCACGGCCGCCGCCGGCCGGCAGGAGCCGAGCCTCGCCCGCGGCCAGAAGAAGCCGACGCTCGCGCCCGAAATGGAGGGTGACGAGGACGAGGAGGAGGAAGAGACGGCCGGCGACGAGGAGGACGACGAGGAGGAGGAGCCGGCACCGAAGGCACGCAAGAAGCCGGCGCCGAAGACTCCGCCGAAGAAGTCCAGCGACAAATACGATTTGCCGTCGGTCTCGATGCTGGCGGCGCCCAAATCCTCCGACCGCCAGCCGCTGTCGAAGAGCGAGCTGGAGGCCAATTCGCGCGCGCTGGAAGGCGTGCTGCAGGATTTCGGCGTGCGCGGCGAGATCGTCAAGGCGCATCCCGGCCCCGTCGTCACCCTGTACGAACTGGAGCCGGCGCCGGGCATCAAGTCGTCGCGCGTCATTGGCCTGGCCGACGACATCGCCCGCTCGATGAGTGCGCTGTCGGCGCGCGTCGCCGTCGTGCCCGGCCGCAACGCCATCGGCATCGAGCTGCCGAACGTGCATCGCGAGAAGGTTTACTTGCGCGAGCTGCTGGTGGCGAAGGAGGCGACGGAGAGCGTCGCCAAGCTGCCGCTGTGCCTCGGCAAGAACATCGGCGGCGAGTCCATCATCATCGATCTCGCCCGCACCCCGCACATGCTGATCGCCGGTACGACCGGCTCGGGCAAGTCGGTCGCGATCAACACCATGATCCTGAGCCTGGTCTATCGCCTCAGGCCCGACCAGTGCCGGCTGATCATGGTCGACCCGAAGATGCTCGAACTCTCCGTCTATGACGGCATCCCGCATCTGCTCACGCCCGTGGTGACCGACCCGAAAAAGGCCGTCGTCGCGCTGAAATGGGCGGTGCGCGAGATGGAGGAGCGCTACAAGAAGATGGCCAAGCTCGGCGTGCGCAACATCGACGGCTACAACGCCCGGCTTGCGGAAGCCCGCAACAAGGGCGAGGAGCTGACGCGCACCGTCCACACCGGCTTCGACAAGGAGACCGGAAAGGCGATCTATGAGGAGGAGAAGCTCGACCTCGATCCCCTGCCCTACATCGTCATCATCGTCGACGAAATGGCCGACCTGATGATGGTCGCCGGCAAGGACATCGAAGGCACGGTGCAGCGCCTCGCCCAGATGGCGCGCGCCGCCGGCCTGCACGTGATCCTGGCGACGCAGCGTCCGTCGGTCGACGTCATCACCGGCACCATCAAGGCCAACTTCCCGACCCGCATCTCCTTCCAGGTGACGTCGAAGATCGACAGCCGCACCATCCTCGGCGAGATGGGCGCCGAGCAGCTGCTCGGCCAGGGCGACATGCTCTACATGGCCGGCGGCGGCCGCATCAGCCGCGTCCACGGCCCGTTCTGCTCCGACGAGGAGGTCGAGAAGGTGGTGCGCCATCTCAAGGCCCAGGGCTCGCCGGAATATCTCGAGGCGGTCACCGCCGAGGAGCCGAGCGAGGAGGACGGCGCCGTGTTCGACGCCACCGGCATGGGTGGCGGCGGCGGCGGCGACGACCTGTTCGCGCAGGCGGTGGCGGTGGTGAAGCGCGACCGCAAGGCCTCGACCAGCTACATTCAACGCCGGCTGCAGATCGGCTATAACAAGGCCGCTTCACTGATGGAGCGGATGGAACAGGAAGGCATCGTCGGCCAGGCCAACCACGCCGGCAAGCGCGAGATCCTGGTGCCCGAGGAAGAAGGCGGGTTCTGAGCCCTGCCCGCCTCGGTCCCAGATCTGCCGTTTCCGTGTCGTAACTTCACGCAATTACGATCACGCTGACCGACCGAACCACGATAGAAACGCGGAAACATCAGGACGCCGTTTTGAAAAGCCCCTTGTTGAACAGCACGTTTTCATCTCCAGCGGCTGGCCCCGGCCGCCGCTTGTCGGCCTGGATGGTGGCCGGCGCCATCACCGTCCTCACAGCGGCCGGCGCGACCGGCCATGCGGCCGCTCAGGGCTCGCCGGCGCCCAAAGCGGGGCAGAAGAGCGGCGGCCCGCTCAGCGCCTCCGAGCCGCAGCGCGGCGGTCCCGTGGCCACCCAGACCACGCCGCCCAACCCGATCATTCCCGATCCCCGGCGCAACGTGCCGGCAAGCATCTTCACCTCGTTCGACGCCAACCAGAAGGCGCAGGCCGCCAAGGTCAGCGCCTATCTGTCGTCGCTGCAGACCCTGGTCGGAAACTTCGTCCAGGTCGGCCCCGACGGCAGCAAGACCAAGGGCGATTTCTACATCCAGAAGCCCGGCAAGGTGCGCTTCGAATATGAGCCGCCGACGCCGATCGACATCATCGCCGACGGCTCATCGCTGGTGGTGCGCGACCGCAAGCTGGCGACGCAGGACGTCTACCCGCTGTCGCAGACGCCGCTGCGCTATCTGCTGTCGGACCGCATCGACCTGCTGAAGGACACCAACGTCATCGCGGTCTCGGCGGACGATCTCTATGTGACGATCACGATCGAGGAGAAGCAGGCGCTGATCGGCACCAGCCGGCTGATGCTGATGCTCGGCGCCAAGGACGGCCAGCTCAAGCAGTGGACCGTGACCGACCCGCAGGGCTACGACACGACCATCGCCGTCTACAATCTCGACACGACGAAGAAGCTCGATCCGGCGATGTTCAAGATCGACTTCACCAACTACAGCACGCCGCCGGGCTGACGCCGGGCGGCGCACCGCTCAGCGCGATTCGAGGCCGCGGACCTTCCACTGCGCCTCGGACAGCGCCAGCTTCTCGAAGCGCTTGCGCGCCTCCTCGACGTCGTCGGCGGCAAGCGCGTCGCAGCCGGGACGCGCGCGCAGGATCATCGCGGTCGTCGCCCAACCCAGCCGCGCCGCCTTGCAGGCCAGCAGCAGATCCATCAGGCGATCATCCTGCAGCAGCGATTCGATCGTCTCGATCGAGACCACGCAGAGCAGCGCGAGCGCCGCGATCACGGCGGGAAAATCGCCGGTGACGCAGAAGCGATTGACGGCGGAGTCGCCGAGCTTGCCGCTGCGGTTGAGCGCGGCGACCTCGGCCTTGACCTGCTCATAGTCCCACATCGCCCGCATCGCGGCGCCCGACGACCGGGTCGGCGCGGCCTGCAGCGTGGCGCGGGTCGCCGGCGGCGCGGCCTTGATGAAGCGGGTGCGGGCGGCCTCGCTGGCGGCGGCGACGAAAGCGCGCGACAGCTTGGCCGGGAGATCGGTGCGCAGCGCCAGCTTCTCGGCCAGGTCCTCATCGCGCTCGGCGATCTTGAACAGGCTGCGATAGCCGTCCTCGGAGAGTTTCGCGGTGAGGTTCTGCGCCAACGCCATGCGCACGGCCGGGAAGCCGCGGGCGATCAGCTGCGTCGTGAGACTGTCGCCGATGCCCCTGCGGCTGGCGATCGCGGCCAGATGCGCCGGGCTGCCGGTCCGGATGAACTCCGCGAGATCGCGTTCGGTCAGCACGGCCGCCTTGGCCAGCATAGGACCGGCGACCCGCAATTCGGGATGCACCGCGAGCAGACGGACGGTGGCGTAGGGCGCACGCTCGACACCGGCGAGCGCCATGCTCAATTCGGCTACCAGCTCGGTCGCGACCTGCGGCATCAGCCGGGCGAACATCTGGTCATAGAGATCGAGCTGCTCGTCCGACGCCGGACGCGGGCCGGCGAGGAACAGGCTGGTGGTCCGGCGCAGCATGTCGGTGGCGAGTTCGGACACCGTCCTCGCCTCACCGGCGGGCGTTTTGACGGATGGAGCTGCCGCAGGCGCTGGGGGCATTGCAATTCTCTCATGGTCGGCGCCGGCCGGCTGTCAGGCGGCGCGCATCGCTCATCAATTTGCGGAAGAATGCGAAGGCCGGACTAAAGGGGCGTTAAGCCAACCACGGGGAACTACGGAAGCGTCAGGCCGTCGTTAACGGATTTTACCCGGTCCGGGCCAATGTTCTCGTCTTGTTCTTGCGAACACCCTCCGCTTCCGCTAGCCTCTGCATCGGGAGGGGCACCATGGTCCAGCGCGTTTCCACCGTCGCCTTCGAGGGGATCGAGGCCCGCGCGGTCGACGTGCAGGTCCAGGTCGCGCCGGGACTGCCGGCGTTCGCGATCGTTGGCCTCCCGGACAAGGCAGTGTCGGAGGCGCGCGAACGAGTCCGCTCGGCGCTGATCGCCTCTGGCCTCGCGCTGCCGGCGCGGCGGATCACCGTCAACCTGGCGCCCGCCGATGTGCCGAAGGAAGGCAGCCATTACGACCTGCCGATCGCGCTCGGCCTGATGGCGGCGATTGGCGCGATTCCGCCGGATGCGCTGAGCGGCTTCACCGTACTTGGCGAGCTTGGCCTCGACGGCTCGCTCGCGCCCGTCGCCGGCGTGCTGCCGGCCGCGATCGGCGCCAATGCGCGTGAGGAGGGGCTGATCTGTCCGGCCGCCTGCGGCGCCGAGGCGGCGTGGGCCAGTCCCGACCTTCAGATCATCGCGGCGACGTCGCTGATCCAGATCGCCAATCACTTCAAGGGCACGCAGGTGCTGTCGCGGCCGCAGCCGAAGATCCAGGAAGCACCGGCGAGCCTGCTCGACCTGCGCGACATCAAGGGCCAGGAGAGCGGCAAGCGGGCGCTGGAGATCGCAGCCGCCGGCGGCCATCATTTATTGAAATGATGTCCTTTTAATCCGTTGTGCGGTCAGACAATTTGCGCTTCGGGAATCGAAGTGTATTCAGATGCCATCCGAATTTTGTGGGTGGTTGTCGATGTCGGGACACAAATTCCCTGCGGCAGTGAGATATGCGGTCTGCACGGTCCACGGATCGCATTGCTATATGTGCAGCAAGCCCGTCGATCTTCAGACGATGCGGGTTGATCATGTTCTCCCCCGATCGCTGCTGGATCAGCCGGAGCGGCTGTCGACGATTCTCGCCGACTACGGCCTGCCCCAGGACTTCAAGATTGAGTCCTCCGAAAATTGGTTGCCAGCTTGCGAACCTTGCAACGTTGCGAAGGGCGATCGGATATTTCAGCCTGCACCGATTGTGTTGGTCCATATCGAAAGGGCCCGATCTAACGCAGCGAAAGTCGAGTCCGTTGCAGGGCGAGTTATACGAAATCAAGCGATATCAAAGGCATTAAATGTCCTTGAACGAGCGCTGAGTGCGGGACAGATCGATCCGTCGATCCTTGAGCCTCTAATCCGTGACTACCGGCAAGCCGCAAATCAGGGTGATGTACTCGAGTTCCGGATCTCTCCGGATCAGACGGTGATTTATGAGGGCGATTCCTACCGAATCGTGCGCGGACACTATGGGGTTGGATATTCTGCTTCCCGGGGTCCCGTGGATATCTCCTTTGCATGCCCACACTGTGGCAACTATGGCCCATGGAGTGGCGCTCGATGTTTAGGCTGCGGGCATCTCATTGAGCTCGATTAGGACACACTAAAGAGCCCGCACCTGAATGTACGGGCTCTTGCCGTTCAACTATGCTGGATACGAAACCGACGACTCAGCAATTCGCTTCAGCATGTACATCGCCGATCGGAGAGGCTGACACCTCCTGTGAGGTCACCCACTCTATGGCGTCGTGGTCTAGCTTGTTCTGTGAACATAGATCTCGCTAGAGCTCACGATGCGCTAGGATCTCCTCGCTCCTCAAATTCAACCGCAGACAATGCAGCGCTCTAAAGGTCACGGCCGACCGCAGTAAGTTCTTGAAGCAGCCTGACGCGATCATCCCTCTTGATGAACAAGATGCTTTTTGGCCCTTGAATAAACAGATTGTACCCGTCCGACTCCGGCGCTTCGACACACCGATAATCACCGAACGTTCCACCCTCGGTAATCGCCCTTCGAAGATCAGCCACCTCGCTTTCATTAGTCGGCCCATCAGTGATCAAAAACCGATGAACGTCGAACGTGTCAGTCGTTTCTTCCAGACCACCCCGCCAGCCGGCAAGCGGCCCTTTACCTCTACTAGATGCTCTCATTAGTGTTCTCGCTTTGCACATGCAGCACCATGATTAGGCTGCACGAAGCAGAACTATGGCTGTCGAACATCAACTCAATCGGCAACTCTGCACTTCTCGAACACGGGAGGTCTACGTGTTCGAGAACCGTTGGCTCATCGATCGAAAACAGCTCTCAACTCGGCTATAAGGGGCTCTAGTCGCACTCGACGTTTGGCAGTTAATTTCATGTTCCCGGTAATCGCCTTCTTAGCTGCTCGATCAAGCCGCATACGAAGCCGATCAATCGACTTGTCGCTTCCATACTCTGACTGCGATAGAGGATCATGTTTTACGAACGAACGATAAAGGTCGCTTCGCCGCTTCAGTCGACTCGTTTTTCGAAACGCCATGAAACGATGAAGCAGATCGAAGTCCTTATCATCACCATAAACGACATCGGCTATCGACTTCTTGTCAAGGTATAGATGGTCGTAAACTATCGCGCATAGGAAGGCGACGTGATGCTGATTGTTGGGGTCTAATCCGACCTTCTTGAACAGTAGGTCTCTCTTGCGGAATAACTGAGCAGCCTGCCGTCCCTGCAATAGCTCTGGGGGCAGCTCCAGACCAGACTTTCCAGCGACACTCAGCAGCATCGCAAATTCATCAATTATCAGCTGTCCACGAGGCTTCATTGTCCGACCGATGACTCTTTATTGGACCTTTGTAATGATTTTTGGCAATATTTTAGATAAGGTCCAGAACTCTTCTGTTCTGTCCTCTTTTAGAGATGAGACATACGATTCTTCTGAGGATGATCCTGCACCAACACTTACTCCGCGTATGCGGGTCTATTTAGGGCCGAGGAAGACCGCCTCTAGCACTACCGTATCAATCCAGGCCTCAAATTCCGCTTTAGAGCGGTCCTTGGTGAGATAGTAGGACGCTCCATCATCTGCGGCTCTTTGGTGGAGGTTAGTGCTCCAGGGGGATTCAGCCCAAGCGTTCTTTACAGTCTGCAAGAACCGGACCCCGACCACGTGTGCGGGGCGCTCCACGAGAATATGTGCATGCCATCCTCGGTCATGCCCGTACTCCAGGAAAGGTATACGCCGAACTCTTCGGTTGAACCGTTGGACGGACCGTCCATATATCGCCCGATCAACTCGCTTGCAGAGCAGTTCAACCTCACGACGGGCCAAACTCTCGCTCAGATGAACAGGGGACCCGTTTTCGCCTTGGATCGCTTCCTTGAAGTTCAATGAAACGAGGGAAGTGTCCGTCCAGGTGGATAGGTTCCCCTGAACCCAGGTTTGGGTCTCCCATCGCAATCGTTTGAGGAGCCGCAGTTCTTCGTCCGTCCTTAGTTTCTTCAATATATTTGCTCCCCACCGTTCTGGGCGAGCATACCGGCGCCCGATCGCTTTTCGACCGACCGCCGCAATTTACCCGAACATGAGGGTCCCTGGTGTTCGAGATCCCGCATGTGCCTGTTCGCCCCCGGTCTGCCACCAAGCGTGATCACGCAATCAACAGGACGGCCCAAGCAACTGAAAATATTGCCGGCCGGCAGCAGTGCTTTGACCGTGGCGGTTCAACGGATCTCGCTGACTGCCGTTATCGTTGGTTCACCATCGATATCGATAAGACGTATTTAACCGCGAGCAGTTCGAGAAGAGCTCCGACGGAGGTTCAGCTGGAATGCGCCCCCAGCAAAGACGGCGGGAGCATTTGTCGTGCAGAGCCTCAGAAATTGCATTCTCCCGGGAGAGGTTAGGAAAGATCAACGGGGCCAAGAAGCTTTTTTTCTCCCAATTATCGTTGCCCAGATCGCAGATCCGGGGGAGGGCGGCTCCATCGACAACAGGAGCCCTTCAATGGCAAGACCGAGTCTATCCCTGGTTTCCGTTCAGAAGCCGACCGCCAACACACCCGTCCTTCAGCGGCGCAACAAATTCACATCGAGCATCGAGCAGCAGATTATTAAGGTCGGTCTTTTTCGGGAGGGAAAGCGGATCTCTCGCGAGCAGTTTTGGGTCGATGGCAACGGGGCGATCTACTTCCAGCTCCGGTACGGCAAGCAGCCTCTAGAGCTGGAAAAGGGCAAGAGCACGCTGAAAGCATCGACGTTCGAAGAACTGGTCGAACAGCTGGACCAGCTCAAGACTATTGCCGTAGCCGGCGGTCTGGATGACGCACTTTCGGCCTGTGCAAACGCCGTCCGAGCCAACTTTAAGACTGCCAAGGAGAAGAAGGCAGGTCGGGGCTAGGGATCTCGCTCAGCCCTTTGGCGAGCGCTTCGCTGGCTTTTGGAAGAATTCGGCCGGCTCGACGTCCAAAACAGACGCGAGCTTGCCGATGATTTCCAGTCCGACGTGCGGAATCGCCCGCTCCACCCGGCTGAGATAGGCCCGGTCAATCTCTGCGTCATGCGCCAATTGCTCCTGAGAAATCCCTCGGGAGTGCCGTATCCGACGCAAGTTGATCGCAAAAAGTTGGCGCAGGTCCATAGACCGAGCCAACCGCCTTGTGGTTTATTCGCCCACGGCTTTAAAGCCTCAAACATCACCTTCTTTTGCAACAGAGACGGATTCGATGGCAACCGATTCTCGCCCGCCTCACTCCTCAACGTCAGGCAAGCACGTATTGGCCGGCGCAGCCTTTGTTGGCTTAATCCTTGGTATGGCTGCTGCATCAAATCGGCTGCTGGACGACTTGGGGATCGCCGATAGCCCTGCGCTTTCGATCGAGCAACGAAAGGAGAAGGCACACCGTAATCAGGCGTCCTGGCTCCAGCAGTCAGCCCCCATCCTGGCCGTGAAAAAGGAACGCTTCCCGCCGCAGGAATATCCTCCCATGCCTGCGTTCTCCACGTTGGAGATTAAGTCCCTCGACGATCAGGACGTCACGGTCACGGATGTCATCGTGAATAACAAACGGGAATGCGTCGGCGTGATAGCTTCGCTTCCAAAGACGCTCGGCACCGGGGACGCAATCAAGGTTCTACCGCAGTGCGATCCAGTCAAGGTCATCGTTTCCACAGACCACGGCGATCAGCTGTTCACATGGGATCAATGAGCACACCGCAATGTCTGTTGCATAGCAACGCTGATCCGCCTGCCATGGAGATCTCAGCGGAATGCCGGCCCTACTGCTTCATTCCAAGTTGCTCGGCGCAGACGCTGCCGAGCTGGACACCAGTTGGGATTGGCCCGTAGTAAAGACTGCTGTCCTTGTCTTCGGTGTCGAGACTTTTGATCGTTCCATTCTGCGATGCAACGACATTCACCTTGCATGCATACGCCCGCGAGCTTCCTGATGCGCTGGATGGACCATCGCGAGAGACCGAGACCGCACTTCCACTAGCCAGCTGCCAGCTATAGGCGGCCTCGCCACTGTTCATCTTGAAGCTGCTGGCGGGCGGCCCCCAACGCACAACAAGGGCATCTACATTTTTTCCGACGTATTCTTGACCTAACTTGGCGCGGACGTCGGCGCCCGTTGCGTAACATCCTCCCAAAGCCACACAGAGCAAGGCAATCCCCAGCCAACGCATGTACTCTCCCCCCCATTTTCTATTCAAACGCCGCCGTCCCTTTGGTCTCGAGGGGGGCGTCCCCCTCTAGATCGATTTTGCGGGCGAACCTCGGTGCATGCCAAGATTACAACCTGATTGCGGTCATGCTCCGCTCTAGTGTAGGTTGATGGCTCTTCAAGCGCACTGCACTTGCATTGTTGTGCACGTGGGCAATCCATCATCGGATCTAGCACGTGTTGCAACGCACAATCTATGTTAAGACCAGCGATCCGGACATTTTCATCGCGTGGGACTTCAATCCGACCACGAACAAATACGATTTAAATCCCCGCGAAGTACCGCGCTCGCAGGTCCCAAAGCGATTTTTAGGTGGCTCATCGTCTGGCTCCTCAGAGGGCCGACACAGAACGCCTGCTAGTCGTTCATATTCAAAGCAGGTTGGATCGGCCAGCCGGACTCAGCCTAAAAAGAAGCCCACCGCGCGATCAGGAGTCGCCAGGCTGAAGCCCAATGAGCCGGCAAGCGAGTCGTCGGCAAAAAAAAAGTCCAAAGGCTCGACGCCGGGTCCCGTGAGGGTCCCCGCCCCGAGGACGAGGTCTTCAGAACATAACACGAGGATTTCTCGATCTAAGGGGTTCACGTCGCGAACTGAAGCGGGCTTTCGGAAAGGGCATGAAGCTGCCCAGCACTCCGGTGAATTTCTAGCCGAAGCATTTGAACGAATGCACGTGCCTCCGCCGCAGACTAACGCAGCTGAATTGGGTTCTAGATCTTTTGTGCCCCCAACGGAGCGACAAGTAAACATTTGGATCCCCGGCAACACCCAAAAGACGCCGCTAGAACTGGGTCAGGCCTATCCGCTATCTTTCATGGTCGGAAAACCTTTGAGCGATAGCATTACGCAAGGCATCGAAGCAGCTATAGGCTCGAACGACGTCCCAAAAGGCGGCTTACAAACCGAGTGGTTGGTGGTCGCCCGCGGCGCTGAACTTGCTCCAGGAACGCCCGGTACTCAGGTCGCTCTTTCAAATCCCGACAACATGCTCACTTGGAGCTGTCGGTTCAGGCTCCTGATTCCGGAAACTGGCGATAGTCATTCCGTTCAACTCAAAGTTACACCGACGGAAACCTCTCCAGCGATCGACGTCATCGTTTACGCACTCAACCAGCGCGGCAGTTCTGAACTTGCAGAGCTCTATCGACAGTTTAAGATTGTTTTGAATACACGCCAGACAATCGGCGCCACCGCTGTCGAACCAGCTCGAATTGTTGATGAGCAAATGCCTACGGCAACTGCTCACGTGGGCATCCGACCCGCCCACGAGTGGACTACTCCTGTAGAAGTTCTGGACATTGTAGTAATCGGCTCTCAAGCCGCGGTAATAGGCGTTGCTGGTAATAAGCACATTAATTCAATCGAGCCCTGGTGGGGCGTTCCAGCTCAAGTAGGCGGCTCGATCGATAACATTCGTAAAGCTGCGGAGGTCTTGCGTGCCAGATTTGAGCGTCACTTGGACGACATTGATCCAGGCGATCTAACTGATCGTCTCAAACGATGGGCAAAGCGCGAAGGTGGTCCAGAATATAATTGGTCGTTGCTAGGCAACTACGCCGATCCCTCGCATCAGACGGAATGGGAGCGCATAGCTGTTAGCCAGGAGCTTCGCATGCTGGCTTATTGCGGTCGACGACTTTTTCAAGCCTTTTTCCCGGGCCAATCGAATCTTTCTCGCTGGCTTACAGCACTACGAGCTGGCTCGCGCCTGAACATCTCGTGGACCGCACAGGCCGGCGCTGGATTTGTGCCACATGTACCATGGGGGCTGATGTATACGGGCGACGTTCCTGCTGAGGGCAGACCTGTCGACCCAATGGGATTTCTGGGCCTTCGTTGTCGGATTGCATATACAGCCCATGCGACTGAATCCGCTTCGCGCGCACTAGGATCGCTAGATGGCACACATCGGGCTCACTTTCTTTATTGGGGTGATGATTTGAAAGACGTCACCGCGAAGGAAGCGCGCTGGCAACGTGAACGATGGTGCGCTTTGAACAATCAGGTCTTTGTTCCCCACGATTTCTCCGATCCTAAAGCCGAGCTTCTTTATCTCTTAAACGATCCGCAACCTTCTCCGACTTCTGTGTTGTACTTTTTTTGTCAATGCAACATTGGCGACGGTAGCAATCCAATTCTACGTTTTGGCAGCACGAACGACCCGGCGAACATTGTTGTTCAATCTGATGTGGGTACGAGCGCTCTAGTAGATCGACCACTGGTATTCGCGAACGCGTGCACGACTGTGGCTGCGGATCCATTTATGGCCAACGATTTAGAGAACGCGTTTTTTGAGCGCGGCTGCCGAGCCTTCATAGGTACTGAGACAAAGGTCCCGATAGTCTTCGCCAGCCGCTTTGCTGAGATTTTCTTTCAGTTCTTTTATCGATTGCTCGATCCGTCGCCGATGGCCGCGGGAGAAGCAATCGCTCAGACTCGGCTATTCCTTTGGACGCATTACCGCAATCTCGGCGGTCTCTTTTATGGGTGTATCAACCAGTTCGATCTGTTTATCGCAAACGAAGACGAAATTGTCGCTCTTAGAGGATGATTGAAGGACAATGGATATTTATGAGGCTTTTCTGAAGGCTAGCACACTCGAGCGTCTAGCTCTGGTTCGAGATGATGCTAACAGCTTGGTTCTCTCACGCTTACTTGGCGCGGCTGCTTATCGCGAAATGCGGCAACTTGCCAGACATTCCCACGACACCAGTCACTTAGCTCCCGGCGATGCAAAGAACGTTGTCTTCGTACCAGGTGTAATGGGCTCACTGTTGATGAACAGCACCAAAGGCGGGATCTGGTGGATAGACGTGCGCACCCGGAACTATATCGATAATCTCGGCCTCTCGCCCGATGGCTCGTCTGACGCCGATCCGACCGACAGAGTTGTTCCAGCTACCGCCGATCCAAGTTACACACCCTTCCTGTCCGCCGCGATTCAAGAGGACGGTATCAGTCACGAGATCTTTTCGTATGATTGGCGCAAGCCGTTACTCCTCAGCGCCGATGCACTACGTGATCTAATAGTTCGGATGTACCAGAGTAACGGACAGAAGAAAGTCCATCTCGTCGCCCACAGCATGGGCGGCTTAATGGTACGCACCGCACTTATGCAGCATGCCTCTGTCCTATGGCCGATAATAGGAAAGGTTATTTTTATTGGCACACCACATTACGGCTCTCCGGCTATTGCGGGGTATTTAAAGAATCATTTGTGGGGCTTTGAACTAATGGCGCTGCTCGGTCGATATCTCAGTCGCTCTACTCTGCGATCATTGTGGGGGGTACTAAGTATGTTGCCGGCTCCGCGCGGGATATACCCTGGAACGCGGGAACACGATCCCTGCCCTTGGACGTCTGCCGAACCTCACGACCCTTTCATCCATCCTTGTGCTAATTTTGATCTGCATAAGGCAGACGCCTGGAAGCTTGATCTAGATCCGACGAGTGCCGTCAGGCTGCAACGCGTCCTCGATGGAGCCATGGATTTTCATCGGCGGCTTTACGAGGCTCACCGCAATCTCGACCAACAACAGCGAGATCAGATGGTGGTTATCGCTGGGGTCGGTCAGCGAACGTTGTTTCGACTGGCAAACCAGCCGGGATTCGCGGGATTGTGGGACAAAACCGACAAGGTGCTCGACCGGGTCCTTGATAACCCACATCGAGAAGGTGACGGCCGGGTATCTCTCGCTTCGGCTCTCCTAGAGAACGTCGGAGAGACCCGCTACGTCTTTGGCGTACATGGCGGTCTAACGAACATAGAGGCGGTGTATTCAGATGTGTTTCGGTGTCTTAAAGACCTCCCGTTGCAATTGCCCTCGACCGTGGCTGACGCTCTCAGCAGCCACCTAGCAGGTCCGTCGACCAGCAGCGCACCACACCTCGACGGTACCCACATAGTTGAATCAGGGAGCGAGGAAGAAGGAATATGGAACCTCACCCCTCCGTCAACTGATCGGATGGATGAATTGGACTCTATGCTCGCGGTTGGACAGCTTCCGGATTTTGCGCGCCTCCACTTGCTTTGATCTCTGCCAGTCTTTTGGACTACCGCACGTAATCCTTATTGGACCAGCGATCACCCGAGTAATGTGTGAATTGGAAATTGATGCGATCAGCTTCTCTAATTGTGCCATCGCAGCGTCAACAAGTGCGCTTGTCGCACTACACAATCTACGGTTTTCTGAGATAATCACCCAGAAAGCGGCAGAGCGACTTTCGAACGTTGAAGCTTCTCACCATTGCGGGAACATCCTTCTTCCAGAATATGGCCTACCTCAGGAACTAGCTCTCGCCCGCTAGGATCAGTGTCGCATCTATATATTTGCCGGCCCGCAACGGCATCTACCATATATTGATTCGGAGTTGTTTCGAATAGATATTCATGTTATGTTCTCTTGATGAAAATGGAGGTTGCCATGCGAAGGAATACCATAGGGGTCAGACATCTGCTTGAAGGTGGCATCCAAATACTAGAAGGTGAACCAATTGATTATGCAAGCAGAACTCACATTCTCGCCGCGATTCACCGCTTTCTAGAACAAGTTGAGAAGGGCGCAACATTCGCGCACGATCGAGCCTGCGTCGTCCCGCCTTCCGAGAAGTCGTCATTCGCGTCATATTCGTTCCTGGATCGCTATTTTCCCGATACAGCAGACCTGGGCACGACCATTCCGATCGTCAGAGAGTCAATCGAATGCTTGCAGCGGAATCAGACTGTGGTGTCGGAAAAAGCGTCGTTGACGCATGAGTTTTTGAAGAAGCTATTGAGCTCGCTACGGGCCGAGCGCCTGCTGCTTGCAGAAAACCCCAAATAGGCAGAGTGAAGCGATTGGCTGCTGACTGGTCGATCCAACGATCTGCGCTTGCTCTCCGAGCTACGCTTCAACGTTTAAGGGCTCAAGTTCGGCAAGCAAACGCAGTGCGATTCCCTGGTGATCATGCCGGGCCACGCCTCTTTCTTGCGTTGATTGGAGGTATGATCGACACCGCCTTCGGGTACCTGGACGATCTCAACGATCGTTCCATCGGACAGACACCTCAAGAGGTATTGATGGAGGTAGCCGAGATCATCAATGATGCATATAAGCATCTCTCAGACATGGCCGGGGTAGGCCAACAAGATCTCGCGTACCAGTTAGTACCAGCACTTCAGAGATGGTTCACGAGTGTCGGCGCAGCTAATACAATTTTCTTTCGCGCCAAACTTGAAGAGAATTACGAGATTTATTGGTACGATCCAGACGACCTACCTCATAAAAAACGATCGCAGACTCTTGAACGTGCAATTGCAGATATAACGTGGGATTTTGCGCGAGTTACCGTTCCAAGTAAGGCATTTTCCTATCTCCCCCACATGGCCATTGTTGCTCATGAGATCGGTCATGCAATCTACAAATCGATTCCCGTCTCGGTGCCGGACATCGCGCAAGAACGTATGATCGGTGCCGTTCGCAGGCGCCTATCCAAAAACGGAATGCCTTTCACCACTGAAACAGAAAAGCTGATAGGTGAAATCAGAGATGATTGGCTCGAAGAGCTTACTGCCGATGCGGTCAGTTACTTCCTTGCGGGTCCCGCAGCCTTCTTCGCTCTATCTGAGTTTCTCGGGTTCTTTGGTAAGGAGTATGGGTTCAATCAGAAGTATCCGCCACACAGCGTACGACGGGGGATACTCTTCCGACAGCTGCAAACGGACGGATTTGTTGCCGTATTCGAAGAACATACCTCGCAGGTCATAACTGAGGATTTCAATAGCGCTCTAATGAAGGTTACTCCCACCGCTGACGCACTCTTTGAAGCAGAAAAAGAGTTCTTTGGAACGCGCAGCGCTGAGCGAGCAGCAATCTTCTCTGAGCTGCCAACTCAAATCTTAGACTTGGTTCCATGGATTTACGAGAATGTAGGACAGCATCTAACCCGAGTTGCTCCGAAGCAACTCTATACTGCGAGTCGACTGGACGATGATCTCGATAAGCACTTGCAGCCTCTTCTTATGGCTCTTCCTCCTATTGAAACCGATGGACCGCGATCTCCGAAACGAGTCGTGACCGAACGTGAAATCGATTTGAAGCTCACTAACAAGGTACCAGTAGAGTTCGCAAGCATACTCAATATTGGGTGGGCCGCTCTGCTTACAAAGCATACCGAGCTAAAAATTAAGCCGTCCGGTTCGAGCGACGAAGACTGTGAGCGGTTGGAAAGCATTCATGGGCTTCTTTTGAAGGCAGTCGAGCTATCTGAGGCTCTACGAAGCTGGAAACATTTTGAGGTCGACGATGGGAGTACTGTCGGGATATGAGCTTCGGCGGCGGCTCGCCTTGAAAGGGGAGGATAGCCTTGTTGTTAGTCCCCTACTAGACGTCGACGAGCAAGTAAAAAAGGATCAAGCTTCCATCGACATTAGGCTCGGCTTTAGTTTTGCTCTAGTCGTACCATCCGCCTACGGCGCCATAGACGAATTTCAGTCCGCCTCTCGTGACCAGATACGAGCCAATATAGCTGCACACTACGAGACCGAGTATGTACCTTTCGGTGGGAAACTTGTTATTCATCCGCATCAATTTATACTTGCTTCGTCGCTTGAGTACCTACGCCTGCCTGCCGATATAACCGCCCAAGTAATTGGAAGGTCGACCTGGGGGCGGCTTGGCCTTATTGTTGCGACGGCGATCGGTGTCCATCCGAACTTCGCGGGCACATTAACGCTAGAACTCCGCAACCTGGGTGAAACACCTTTGGTGATGTACCCAGGACAATCTATCGCGCAGATTTTCTTCCATACCGTCGAAACACCGAGTGAGATCGGCGACGGTGTGGGTCAGTACTCCGGGTCGGTCGATTTACTTCCGCGTCATATGTCGTCAAGAAAAACGTACCGTAGGATTCGGCACTATATTGAGTCTCGGTACGTTCGAGACGTGATGCACCGAGGTCAAGCAGTTCCGCGGGTACTTTCAGGCACATCGATAGGCGATGCGCTGAACGAAATGACTATTAAACAGTTTGACGCCGTGTTCGTTGTCTCAAGCCAAAACCGGTTGGTTGGCGTTTTGACCGACAGCGATTTGCGTGGCCATATGGAGGCCGATCTTATCTCTCGCCCAGTGGAACACGTGATGGCGCGAACGCCTAAGGGTATCGAGCCCAATCAGCTCATTAGCGAAGCGCGTGAACTTCACTGGAAGTATAACACGTCGCTCTTACCAGTCGTCGAGAAAGGACGGTTGATAGGCGTCGTTCGTCTTCGAGATATACTTGGGCCACAGGGAGACGAACGTCCTAAAGACTAAGTTAGGTCTTTTGAACCGCCAATCGCGGCCCCCCGAAAAGACCGTGTAAGCGCAGCTCTACGGTACGCATCCGGCGAAGACCACAGGTGGGAGTAGCCCGCGCGGATGGACGATCGATCGGAGCGATCAGGCAGCGGCAGGGATGGCGGTGTGGTTCCAGCTCCAGGGCAGCAGGTCTGCTATCCTGTTGGCCGAATGATCGGACAGCCTGGCGAGGACGTCGGCGAGCCAGGCCTGCGGGTCGATGTTACTGAGATTTGCCGTCTGGATCAGGGAGTAGATCGCGGCCGCGCGGCGGCCGCCGTCATCGGAGCCGGCGGAGGTGCAGTTCTTGCGCCCGACGGTGACCTTGCCCCCAAGTTCTATCCAGACCTGAGTTCGTTCGGGCGGTTGGATGTTTCTACCCGGGCGGCGGAAGCTGGCGCGGAGCCCTCGGCATACCGCAGCGCCAGATCCCGACGCGGATTGCAGGTGGCGGCGAATTCGGATGGCGTCTTCCAACCGAGCTGGGAGTGCGGTCGAGCGTCGTTATAGTCGTCCTGCCAGCAGCGGAGCCTGACGCGGGCCTTGGCGAGCGAGGTGAACAGCGTCTCGTTCAGTAGTTCATCCCGCGGGCGCCCGTTGAAGCTCCCGATGAAGGCGTTCTGCATGGGCTTGCCAGGCGCGATGTAGTGCCGGGCGACACGGCTCTGATCCGTCCATGTCAGATGGCATTGCTCGTGAGCTCGCTGCCGTTGTCGCTCACCACCATCTTGGGCTTGCCGCGATCGGCGAGCAGCCGGTCCAGCTCCCGAACGACCCGGGCGCCCGAAAGTGAGGTGTCGGCCACCAGCGCCAGGCACTCGCGGGTGCAATCGTCGACCACGGTCAGGATGCGGAAGCGCCGGCTGTCGGTCATCTGATCCGACACCAAGTCGAGCGACCAGCGATCATTCGGGAGCAGCGGCACCGTAATCGGTACTCGTGTGCCGATAGCGCGCTTGCGGCCATCTCAGCGGCGCACCGTGAGCCGTTCCTCCCGGTACGGCCGGAACAGCTTCTTGTGATTGACCTCATAGGCCTCCCTCTTGAGCAGGACGTGCAGGCGACGATAACCGAAGCGGCGGCGCTCATGGGAGATCGCCCGCATGCGCTGCCACAGCCCGGCACCATCGGCCCGGCTCGTCTGATATCTGACAGTCATACGGCAACAACCGATGGCCTTTACACGCCCGCCGTCCGCTCATCCCGTGAAGGCCTACGAGATGTGCGGCAGCTTTCCGCTTGCCGGCGGGCGTCACCACTTCTTTCCCAGCAGATCCCTCAGGGCGGCGTTGTCCAGTATGGCGTCCGCCAGTAGCCGCTTGAGCCCTGTGTTCTCGTCCTCCAGCGTCTTCAGCCGCTTGACCTCCGAGACATCCATTCTGCCGAACTTGGCCTTCCACTTGAAAATGCTGGCATCTCTCACGCCACGCTTGCGGCACAAATCGGCGACCGGAACGCTGGCCTCGTGCTCCTTCAAAATCCCGATCATCTGCTTTTCCGTAAAGCGGCTACGCTTCATGCTCTGGTCCTCGTCGGGGACAGAACGCACTTCACACGGGATTATGCTCGAGAGTTACGGTCAGACGGTTTCTTAGCGCAGAGACAATTCGAAAGTTGCGATCGACTCAAAGCGAAGTCCAAGCCGCCTTTTAACTAGCCGCCGAGTGATGTCCACGAGCAAACATCTGAAAATTTTCATGCCGGCGAGGCATTGGCCAATTCGGCATAAGTCGCAAAATGATAGTCTCAAGCGCAGCATCGTTTAAGTCGGTAGGCGCGTTTGCATGTTGCGTTGCTTCTGAAATGTCCTTATCGCCTTAACTAGGCGTTGAATGGCTTCCTTTTGCCTATAGTGTAGACTTATATAGTCGGCGCCTTCGATAGTCGGGTCTTGTCCACAAAAACTGCAGATCGTTTCAGACGTCTTAATATAGCACAAGCAGCGCTTACAGAGTTTAAGCCTGTTCATTCCATTCTTCTTGCACTATTGAGAATTTACCAGTTGCGAAAGAAGCATTCTCGGCTTCGGTTACCTTTACAACCTTTTCGCGTATGTTTTGCTTTTTTAACTCGAGCACTCGGTAGTAGCAGTAGGGATTGTTACCCGCTTCTCCGAACAACGAATCGGATGTCCAGACGCAGCCGCTGCGACAAGAGTCTCTGTAGTAGCATTCGGAGCAATATCCGGAGTATGTTCGAGGATCGGTTCGGTTGAGACTGAACTTACCTTGGCCGTGCCAAAGCTTGCCTATATCAACTTTTCGCAAATTTCCTTCCGAATACCTCGCGGTTGCAAGTGATGGACATCCTTTTACTGTGCCATCCGCTTCGATCCCCATTCCATCAATTCCGGCGCGACAACCGTCGTAGACATCACTGGAAAAGTCGGGGCCCCTCAAAAGGTGCTCATAAGGACCAAAGTATCCTATGTTGTTGCCCGGAATAATGCGTATTCCATCGGCTGAGCCCCGCCTAGTGAGTGAAGCAATCATCGGCATCAGTTCGGACAATTCATACGGCTGAATTAGAATGTTGCTGTTGTCGGCGGCATTTCCCATTGCAACCGTTAGCTGTAGCTGCCAAGCCCTGATTCCACACGTTCGCAGTAATTCGTACAGCTCTGGCAGTTCCGCTGCGCTCTTGCTGTTGATTTGAGTGTTGGCGCTTGTTTCTATACCTACTTTATGCGCGAACTCTAAGGCAGTGAGAGCAGATCGATAGCTGCCAATCCGTCCTCGCAGTATATCATGCGTTGTTTCCAACCCATCGACTGACACGCCTACTCCTGAAAGACCGGCTGATTGTGCTCGTCGGATTAGTTCCTCGCCTAGTCCATAGCCGCCGGTCTGCAATGTGCAAAGGATGCCACGTCGTGCTATCCGTTGTACGATTTCGAGCCAATCTCTTCGGAGGAACGCCTCACCTCCAATGAGCGTAATTTCTCTAGTTCCGAGCTCCGCTAAGCGATCAACGAGGGCTAGGCACTCGTCGGTCGATAGCTCGCTGATTCGACTCTCGCCTGCTCGTGATCCGCAATGAGTACAGCGCAAATTGCATGCAAGAGTGAGCTCCCAAACCACATATACGGGCACACGCCGTTTTAGGTCGACGGTGTCGAAGTTACGTGGATGGGAGCTAACCGTCATTTCCAACCAATCTTCAGCTCACAATAGAACCCCTCTTCGTCGCTATCGAGTGCCGCCTTTAGAGCCCGCGCCAATTGGATGCTGTCCAGAACAACGATCCCATCGTGAATGGCAACGATGGCGTTTTTCGAGAGCTTCACTGACTCTTTCTCTGCAATCGCCGTAAGGAGCTCCTTGTGGGCTGCTTCCCATTCCTTCGACTCTTCGGTGCCGGCTTCAGCATCGTCTCGTTGCGCGAGCAGCACCTCGCTGGCAGCAAGCATCTTTTTCATTTGATCGAGGTTGCCGGATGCAATTGAATCCAAAATTGGCCGTCCATACATCTTGAACATATCAAGCTCCTCCTTGTGGACTTTTGAACTTGGAGATCTGTTTTAGTGAAACGATCCCTTCGCCTAAAGGATGGTCTGGCTGCTTCGAGTAGGGTCGCGCAAGCCCCTTCTTGGCGAACTCGATGATTTCGTCACTTGTTGCGTCGAGGTTTCTTGACCAAAGCGCGGCTATGGTGCCCGCGACACACGGGCTCGCAAATGAGGTGCCCCAAAAATAAGTGTATGTGTTTGGCTCGCACGCGAGGAGCATATCATCCTCATCACTAGGGTCCCCCGTCCCACCTGGAGCTGACAGGTCAACTCGATTACCCCAGTTGGAGAACGTTGATCGCTCTTCATTCTTCCCAATACTGGCAACCGAGATATTTCGACCATAATCGGACGGAAAATGTTCGTCCCCGGTGTGATCGTTGCCGGCAGAGCACACACAAACGGCTCCACTGCGCTCAAGCGATTGAAAAGATCTGCGTACAGAGGCGAGATCGACTGATGCGCGCAGCTGCCAACTGCAATTCACGACCAACCTCTTTATTTCCTGTCTGGACTGGTTGGACAGTGTTAATTCCTTTCTAGCAGCCACCTCTGCTAGAAAGTTTATTGCGGTGGCTCGAGCTGGATAGCTTTTCGTTCCTACAGTATCGATCGCGATCGGCAGTAGCGATGCAGCAGGCGCAATTCCAAGCGGTTTTCCGTTGGATAGCTTAGAGCGACCTACTGCAACACTTGCGACTGCAAGCCCGTGTGGACGAGCAACGAGGCCCTCTGCGAATCTTATATCTAACTTCGGGTCTACCAAGGCGTCGACGATTGCAGGGTGGCGATGATCAAACAGGCCGTCAACTACTGCTATCGTGACGTGCTTGCCATCGTCTATACGCCCACCTTCCCCGGACTCAATAACAGAGTGGCTCCAAAGCGGAGTGGAAACGTCATTCAACGAAATGCCGCTTTCCGCATCATTCAGTTCGAAGACTTCGTCTTCGATGCCGTCCAACACGTTCAGCTCTGCGAATTCGACTCTGTCATCACCACTTAGCGTCTCAAACAGCCGGAACGACTCGCCAGCTAGTGTTCTGTAAACGCCGAACTGGCCCCGGTAATCAAATCGTACGAGAGACAAACCATATTGTTGAGCGAAACGTGCGCGAGTCTCGGCGCCGACGGGTCGAAATCCGATAACGATCTCGTTGGGTCGAAAAAGGATATGTTGAGATTTGCCAACTTGGACAGCCGACGACAGGAACTGGCCTTCAAGGAGATCGGCTATCAGCGTGCCGTTGGGTTGGCTGAGCCCCTCAATTATCGTTAAGCGCTTGACTTCCGATGGATGAACTGGGAACGGCAAACTTAGAGTGCCAGCCGGATTACGTATCTCGAACACTTGAGCCGCTGGCGCGATAACAAACGATGGTCCTGCTTTCTGCCTATCTACAAACTGAAAATCAGCCATCTCAGACTAGTCTCTCATCGTGGAAACGTAGGCACACTTGTGACAAATGGATTCACCTGCCTGATGGAACCACCGACAGGCCCCCCTAATCCCACAGGATGGAAGCTCCTTTGATTTCTTAGGCTCTGGAAGAACCATCTCCAGATGCGCGGTAAGTCCACATTCTGCACCCTTCCATTGGCTGCAGTTCGTTGTCTTACAGCTGTCAGCGAAACGGAATCGCTTTTCTGGAGCTCTCCCCCGTTTCGCAATTGCAACGAAATCCTCATCAACCTTGAGAGGCTTCCCTAAAAAGGACGCTTCGCCTGCTTTTCCAATTGTACCCAGGAGAAGAACACCGCTCTGGCACTCCGAGCTGGGACAGAGTTTGGGCGGCTTCAAATTCAAAGCGCCCTAAAACCGGCAATCCCGCCGCCCAACGGTCCCCCGCTAAACCCTTCGGCATCATCGATCCCAGCGAGCGAGCGCTTGACTGCTTTTTGGATGGCAGTGTCGATTTTCACCAGAGCTTCTTGCGACAATCGTAGATTTTGCAAGTCAACGATAAACAAACCTGTCAGGTCGGAAGCAGCTGGCTTAGACATTAGTCCCCCCTTTTTTAACAACTATATCTCGAGGCCCCAGACGTGCAAGGAATTTTTACTAGAGGTTGAACGTTCTTGAGCGCACGCTCGGCGTATGAGCCGTCGCGCAGCGTACGGCCTGCCTCCCAGGATCACGCTGGCTTGACTCACATCCGCTGCAACGCGGTACGAACACAACGTGTTTGCATCCGCGCGACAAGCTGACCTAACGTGGGCAAGCCGGTTGGACCGGTCATGTAGCGGGTCAGGTTCGTCTTTCTGGTGCGGGTTTCGCAACACTTAAACGCCGTCCCTGCTACCAAGACTATGTCAGGACGCGGCCGTCCTCCGCAACGCCTTGATGAAGCGCCTCGAAAGTCGGCGACTATTGGGTTGCGAGAGGCAGGATGAGATTGGACGCACGCGAAGTGCGATCGAATCGTCGACTTGAACGGCTCGCATTTCGAAACGAGATTGACCGCACAGGCTACTGTACAACTACGCCAGAAGTTGCGGCGAGCTACCAAGCAGGCGTCGAGCACGATTTCGAATCGTATACTTCCACCGCGATACTCGTGTCCGACGTGGAGAGCTGTGTGGCTATATATGTCCCGACGGTACCCGCACCGATCATTCAGCTCACTTTGTTCTGGTCGACACCACAATGTCTTTTGGCAAGAAGCAGCTTGCTGCGTCTCTAACCAGAATTTCGTCGTTCGCAGCGCCCCGAAATTGTTCGCCAATGGATTAGGTGGACTGACAGTATTGTCTCGCAGAGGAAAACGGCGTCGGTAGGGAATCGCAATAGAGTGATAGCAGGGGGTCCTATCGAACTCCCTCGTCTCAAGGAACGGGCACGATTTGCTTCAGTGGCAACTGTTAGCTCCAAGCTGGCTTAGAGGATAGGAACATCTGTTACCCTGTTAGAAGAGTCGGTAGCGGTACCCAGCGCCGTCAAACATAAACGCTGGTTTTAATTTGAAACTCCGACATCGACATGACGTCTTTTCATCTGCGACTTTCCGAAACACGTCTGCTCGCTCTGGCATCGACACCGCGCGCTCGGCGATCGACGCCCAATGGATCGGGCTCCCTTGCAGATGCGAGGCTCAACCGTTGTCGATGTCTTCGAACGGCTTGCCCGCCAAGCGACGTTCGAACCGCAGAATGATTTTGCTTATATCCGGGTCACCGATACGATCTTCTGCCAACTTCAATTTCTTGATCGCATCATCATAGAATTCGTAGCGGCCTGTTCGTCGGTAATATTCAATTCCCAAGTCCGCGTAAGCGGAGAGCATGTTCTTGTTGTTGGGGTACCGATCGCAACCTGCGACGGCTAGTTCCCTAGCCTGCTCAAGTATCGTAATTCGATCCTCGTCCATAATTCCCTGGGTTCGCACTGCGCGTGCGACCATCAGCGTGACTTTATATCTATGTACAGGCCCGTCGGGCCCAAAGTCCTTGTTAAAAATCCTTATCTCGGTCTCGGCCTTCTCAAATTCACCTTGCTCTATGAGATTTCTTATCAGGCGATGCCGAGGGACACGCTCGCCTGGAGCTATGGACATCATTTTTCGAAGAAGACGATTTTGCTCCGATTTCTCTGCAATGCTTGGCAGACCCGTTTCTATGTTGCAAAGCTCCCGTATTGTTCTGACTTCAATATCGTAAGTTGGATTGATGCCATCAATGACTTTATCAAATAGATCGATGGTCTTTCTCTTGTCTGAGAATTTGTACTTCGTAATGATACTCGCGATCACAGGATGTCTTGTCCGCCAGATAAAGATTCCGTCTATAACATCGACATCGTCTTCGTGAACAACATCTAATAGATTCTGAAGAACTGCCGGAATGCTCGAGATCGGAAGTCCCAGCAGGCGAACGACTAGCTGTCGATGCACCCTTATACCGGCACTCTCCATGGCCGCAACGTATCGATAGATATCCTGATCAATCGGGCCGAGGTCGGCGAACTCACGAAGAACGATATCGTCGAGGCTCTCCGACGCAAAGATATTCCGCAAGCAGACAAAGAAGTCCTTTTCGCATCGTTCGACGAGACGTCGTCGACGCTCGTGCCTTGAGAAGCCACTAAACTGCGGTTCAACTAGCTTACGAATGATCTCGTTAGAATCTACTAGTTGGAGAAGCCTCTCGACTTCCTCTAAAGTTAACTTCGACAGAACCCATTCACGACTATATTTGTAAAGATTCGGCGTTTTGACCCTGGGATACCAGTGATTACGATTTGATGCGAGAACCAGCTTTAGGTGTGCATTGTCGGTAGCCACCGCATGGTCGATGAGCTCATTGAGCTCGTGAAGATACATATGCGCATTGTCGATGAATAAGAATCCTTGCTGCTTGCGCTGTCGCAGGAGTTCCATCATCTTGCCCCACAGATCTACAGAGAGCGGCTGATCTTGGCGGTGCTCCCAGCATAAATTGTCCTTAGAGAGAAAGCGGAGTTGCAGCTGTCTTGCTGCAGTGGTCTTCCCGACTCCGCTCGCACCAACAATGACCGCCGCTAACACACCACTACCATCGAGGTACGTTTCTAGCTCGTCAGAGAGCGATCGTTGAAACGTCAGATTCTGTTCAATTTCTGCATAAGTGGCTGGCCACCCGGCGAACATATTCGCGAAGTTTGACAGACCGAGATCCACCGAATGTCTTACATCGACAGTCACGGGATGAAGTCCCGGAATCTGATCGAGAGGATCCTCTGAGCTAATCATTCTGACTGAAGGCGCCTGCTGCCGTAACAGCTCAGCGAAGAAGTCATCAATACCGCAGAAACACACTTCTATTCCACGCTTCTCATAAAGCACAGCGCGGGTTTCATCTCTGGTGTACAACAGCAGAGTGATCCGGCCTGAGCCATCGACCTCGCTATTGAGATCTACCGCTCGGGCTACTTCATCCTTGATATTCGGATCGCTGAGCGAATGCCCTATTATTATAAGATGCGCACCGGCGACATCGCTACGGAGTCGATCATACAGTCGTTGCCTATAGTCTTGTGTATGGTCGTAATCAGTATCAGTAATTATCAATCGGCCAACATAACCATCCGATATATCCTTCTCTACAGTTCCGTGAAGCTTAAACAGCTTCGTCGAAGCCGACTGATCGTGCATAGTGAAGTCAAAATTGGAACTGTATACGTTGAGATCCTCCGACGCCTTCTTATACACTTCTTCGATCAGCTGATCGTAGTTCGTGGTGAACAAGCTTTTCCATGGATAGTTTGGCAAATTGACCAGCCCGCCAGTCGGCCGCAATCTACCTAGGTTTGCTCTAATCACGTTGATCAGGGCTTTTCTGTCTCGTTTGCCTTCATACAATGCAGCCAATTCACTTAAGGAGTATTGCGCCGCATCCAAGCCAATCGGCTCGCCGAGTTTTGTCGCGAGATCTTTAGCCGAGCAGGCGCCCGAGGGAATTGAGGACCCAGATCCAAAAAAAAGCACGGTATTCCTAGGACGAATTCTGCCGACTAGCTCTTTCAATGCGATCGGCATTTGGCAAATCCTGGTTCGAAACTGTTGAGTCGATGCACGACCGGTCGCCTAAACGAACACGCAGCACTGGCGAATGCCGCTCGCGCTCTTTGCGACTATTGGTATATCCAATCGCAACCGGAGCGAGAATTCAAGTTGGGATTCACTATATTGAGCCACCGTTGTACGGCCAAGTCACATACGCCTTCCGTCAGAGCCGTACTCTAGGCGTTCGGAAGGAGGAGACTAGGCGGTTCCTATTCGCTGTTGTCTGATCGATTTGTACCGGCGAATCCTGTCACTGTTGGATTGGAGAATGCTGTGCCTAGGTTTATCGCCTACTTTCGTGTTTCGACCGAACGCCAGGGCAGATCCGGACTTGGTCTGGCAGCTCAGCATCGCAAGATTTCCGAATTCGTTGCTGGAGCCGGAACGTTGATAGCCGAGTTCTACGACGTTCAATCTGGTAAGGACGATTCTCGTCCTGAATTGCATAAAGCTATTCAGCTGGCGAAAAGGGAAAACGCAAAGATCGTTATCGCTCGTCTCGACCGCTTTTCTCGCCGGGTTAGCTTTATCGCCAGCATTCTTGAACAAGGGATTGGGCTGGTCTGCGCAGAGATGCCCAATGCAACGGACTTTCAGCTCCACATATTCGCGGCTCTTGCACAGGAGGAGCGCCGGCTGATTTCCGAAAGAACCAAGGCGGCATTGGCCGAGGCCAAACGGCGAGGCAAGATTCTCGGTTCAAATGGAAGGAATTTGGCCGCAATCAACCGCAAGGCAGCCGACGAATTCGCAGCCGGGCTCAGGGCGAAACTGGATGCGGATGTATTGCGGCTTTCATACAGTGAGATAGCACGGCACCTGAATGAGGCGGGGATTATGACCAAGACTGGACGACGGTTCTTCCCGCAAACTGTGAAGAACTACTTGGCCCGTTCGGACACGACGGCAACAGTGCACCTGAAATGAGCACGCCCAAGGACATTATTGCTCAGACGGCCACCTCCTGGGGATCCTCCGGAAAGCCACACGTAGCGCCGCCGGCTGTGAAGGCGTCTTCGGGATAACCAGATAGCACCTTCCAAAATGGTTCTGAGACTTGAGACCGAAAGTCTTGCGGAAGTTGGATAGCCTCTAACGGAACCGTAAACAACCAAGAGCGCTCGTGCCAATGCGTGGCGCTTTTGCCTTCCGTCGGGTGTTCGAGTAACCGTCCACCGGCGTGACGCACGAAGGAACCAGAATAGATTGGCCATCCATCTGAAGTGAACTTCAAGTAGTCTACATCGTACGTCTCTTCACTAACTTGCCTACCCGCTATAAAGCAGCAGGTCAAAAGGGACATCTCGGCGTGCGCAAGCTTTTCGCGCTGCACTAAGGGAGCTCGATCACGATATAGATCAGTGCATAGAATCACTCGGCCGATGACCTTGAGGCCGCGCTGTCCATCTTTCAAAACGTCAGCTCCGAGCGAAGCCCACCGGCATAACCATTTTCCTAAACCGCCCCATTCCTCATGTTTGTTCCAGGAGAACGCAGCCAGCGACATCCCGGATCGGGATCCGAACAGCTCTCGCCCCGACTGCGGAAGGTGCTCCAGCTCTTCAGTGACCCTAACGATATTGAAGTACGAGTCGAAGATTACGGACATTTTTTCTCCTGGGCCGTCGCAAACCTAGGGGTTATGAGATCGACACTTCGAAGGTCTGCCCACTTAAAGCGCCTCAACGACAAGTCGACATGCCGACACGCAGTCGCTCTCATTCGAATAGTAGAGAGACCCTCGAAAGCTCCGATCCCGAGTTTGCGCAGGAGTAGCGCCGCATCGTGGCACCATTCCGCCACTACATTCGAGATTTCTGGCCGAGCGCGACCAGCCTCCTGCAGGTCTCGCAGAACACTCGACCATTGCCGCACATGGCTCGACTGGTAGCGCAATGCGTCAGGGGTCGCAAATTTTACAAGCGAAATGTGGCGCAGCACACTCGTGGCAGGCATCGCAATAAGGCTGCTGACGACCTGAGCCTTTTGCTGGCTCACGTCCAGCACTGCGTCCCACTTGATTTCAAAGACCAGCAATTCGTTCAGTGTTCCGTATTGCAAATTAACAATCAGGTCTGGTTCTACGTATCTAGAAGATGGTTTGATCTGAGAACGTGGCAGTTGAGGCCATAGATTGACCTGACAGCAATCTGCCACCCGGCGGTCGCTCGCTCCTAGGATGATCGTTACGATTTGACCCACATTCGCAGGCGACATGAAGCGAAGCGGAGTAAACAGCGTCGACGTAATCGCGTCCTCAATCACCCGGCGACTGCCGATTTCCGCTTTCAGTTCGGTTGGGAGCTGAGCTCCTTTGCGCAAATAGGCGTCCAGCACGTTCGTGACCGAAACTGATTGGAACCCGCAATATCATCTGCGTCCGCCGGCCAACGGTCATTCCGTACAGCCAATCGACAATCAAAGATTGCATTAAGCAGATAGATTTGCAATCAAATTGGCAGCACAGGCACACCTATTTCAAACATTGATCGTCTGATGCGATCACCGCTTACAGATGACAAAATCTTTTCTCTAACCTTAAGACCATGGACGATTCATGAGATTCTGGTGGGTAAATCAAAATCAAACGGGTCGGCACGAGATCTCTGGCGGCTACATGTGGTCACCCAAGCGACGCCAAGATGGAGGCTTCAATCGCTTTTATGAGAATATGCGCTTGGTTGACACAGGCGACCTCGTTTTCTCGTATATCAATCAGCTTATCCCCTATATCGGAATCATTCAGGGGCCAGCCGTATCGGCAGATCGACCAATTGAGCTCGCTAATAGACCTTGGAATAGCGATGGCTGGTTAGTTTCTGTCGAGTGGCACCGGCCTCCGCAAATCGTGCGGCCCAAGGATTTGATGGATATCTTACGCCCCCTGCTTCCCGCGAAGTACTCTCCAATACGAGCCGACACAGGAGATGGTCTCCAGAGTGTCTACCTAGCGGCCGTTCCGAAACTGATGGCTGAAGAATTACTTCGTCCCCTTGGTGCCTGGAGACCTGCCGCGGACTCGACGATTCCGGATTTGGATCGATCTGAAAGCGTCATTGATCGGCTTGATGACGAGCTAGAGCTTAGGATCAGGAACGACACATCGATCGATACGACGGAACGTCAAGCGATCGTGCTTGCTCGCCGCGGTCAGGGACGCTTTCGGACCAACCTGATTGGGATAGAGAACTCGTGCCGAATAACAGGGATTGGTGACCAACGATTGTTGAGAGCCAGCCACATTAAGCCTTGGCGTGCATGTGACAACAATCATGAGAGATTAGACGGCAACAACGGTTTACTATTGTCGCCGCACGTAGATCTACTTTTCGACCGCGGCTACATCTCTTTTGAGAATGATGGAACCCTGCTTCGTTCGCCTCGAATTGCTCTTGCTGATTTCGGACGACTTGGCATATCGACCGACACGGGATTTGCCGTGCAACCCTTCAGCGCCAACCAAGCGAACTACCTCGACTATCATCGGCGTACAGTATTTTTACAGAGCACGCTCGAGGGGGAGTAGTCGTACGGAGCTCATTCAATGAATGTCCTGCAAAGAACTGCTCTAGAATTCGAACGCTTGTGCACCTCGCTGCTAGTCGCTTCTGGATACAGTATCGAGCAAGGTGTCGACTTCGCCTCATCCGATGGTGGCCGGTTTGACGTGGTTGCCAAAAGAGGACCGGAAACGTGTGTAATTAAGATCAAGTGGACCAGGAACAATCCCGTCACGCTTCGCCAACTCCGTGATTGGTCCGCCACCCTCGCGGCCTCCATTCGACTATACTCGGCAGACTTGATGTCCGACTCGCTTAATTCATCAGCTGACTCGGCTCCCATATGTTTACTGATTGTCTCCGGGACTGTTGATCGCGCTCACCGGGATTGGCTCCAGTCGGAATTCTTGGTGCGAATTTGGGATCGAGCAGATCTAGAGGAGTTGGTCCATTCACATTCGGAGCTTAGCGAGAAGTTCGTCGAAGCGTTCGCTAAGCTAGATCGGCTGCGAGCTGAAATGTTGGCGGAACGTACGGGCGAGCACGGCCTCGTTACTGGATTTGCCGAATCTGCTGCCCCCATGGCTGGCTACTGTCGGGGAGCTGAGTTGGCCACTCGGCTTCGCTCGCTTGCTGCGGGCGTCGATACTGCGCACGACTACGAACGTGTGTGTGTTGAGATAATCGATTATCTTTTTGGAGAGAGTCTCTTAGACGCGAGACCGCAGTCGAGAACTGAGGATGGCCTGAACGTCCTTGACCTCATTTACAGGATAAATCCGGCCCACTTATTTTGGGAGACGCTCACGCGTGACTTCCGATCACGCGTCGTCATATTCGAGTGTAAGAATTATTCAGCACCCGTCGGGCCTCACCAAGTCTACACCACCGAACGATATCTAAGCGTTAGTGCACTTAGATCCGTCTGTTTTCTACTAAGTCGGTTTGGACCACACGAACATGCCGAACTTGCTGCTTTCGGGGCTATGCGGGATTCGGGAAAGCTCATTGTGTTCCTGGATGATCGCGATCTGATCGAGATGCTCAATGTGAGAGACGCCCAGAATTCTGGCACTGAGGCATCGGACAATGACCCAACCATCATCCTGGATCAGAAGATCTACGATTTTATAGCTAGGTTGCCGCGATGATCGATGAGGCAACACCGTATTTGTCGAGCTGCCGTCCCTCCCACGAACCGCAACAGTATCGCATGAAGACCGTTATAGAAGCGGAGCGATTGCAACTTCTTGAGCATTGGACGACGGTGTTGGAGCGTAATCCAGATTGGATTGCGAACCGGTTCACGCAGGTTGAACGTCTTCTTGCGGCAAGCCGAGGTGCTCCAGCAACTTTACGTGCTCTATCGTCGTGTATCCGTCAGGTTCATGATAAGCTTGGCTTTAAAGCCAAGGACTCTCTGGCGAGGGGGGGATTGTGCGCCGGAGCAATTTTCAGAACACAGGCGTTTATCGACACTCATACTCGTGTTGGGAGCAAGCTTGGAAAGACGATTCACATCGAACACACATTCCCTGTTCGGCAGCTGGTGCTAGAGATCGTTAAGCGTCCCTTTCCCGACTATCAAGCCATGATCATATGGCTCCTGACGCATTCGGTTGCGACAGCGTTCCATCAGAGCGAGACGGTCCACTTGTTTGGACAATTAAGCACATCTGACGCTCTGAATTCTAAGTCGGCAAAGTATCTGAAGCCCTTCTCACGGTATCAGCCTTTGTATGCGGCTGGTGGTAAGGTGTGGAATGTGTTTGATGGGACGATAGTAGATATCAATCAGTTTACATTTCAGGATCACCTGGACGTTTTTAGGAGGCTGCTCTCGGAGTCAGGGGCGGCGCCCTCGTTAGTGACGGCTCTCCAAAGCAGCCGTTAGGACGCGGGACAGAGATCAAATGGTGCGTTCAGATGTTGGGATCCTTGGACCCCATGCCATGCCTTTTACCAGTGGGATCAATCCAGGTCGCTCAGTGACCTTTCCGAGACATATCTTGTCACTGATCAGCACTAGTCGGGCGGCAGTGTGTCTATTGTGCCATCAGCTAATGATACTCGATAATCGCGCTCAATCCCGCTGACCTTTTGGACGAACTTTGCGGGGTCTTCAGGGTCGACGAATAGCATCATCGCTTGTCCATCGCGGAACACCACTTCGAAGTGTTGGGCATCTGGATCAACAGTGAGTCGGAGCTCGCTTATCAAGGATTGTAGCCTTGACGCGATCTGAGCGCGAAGCTTGTAGATATCACCTGCTCTCGCAGATCGCACTTTCTCAATCAGTGCCGTAACTTGCTCCGGCTCACGATAGTACGTCAGTGCTGTCTGGTCGAGAACGGCAAGTTCATGACGCAAGTGCTGTACTCGCTTACGCGCATCCGTCAGTTCTTGCTCGCCTTTGCGTATTCTGGTGGCAAGGAAGTCGCTGTTGAAGTCGGTCAGTTTGACGCTTGTCTCGAATGCCTTTGCGAGTTCGTCCTCGACAAACTTGATTCTTCCCTCGGTAGCCTCCAACTGGAACGCCAGCTCGGCTCGCTTAGTCGAGTGCTCACTCGTCTGCACTAGGGAGGCGAGGTCAAGCTGCTCAACGAATTGCAGAAACGTGGACTCGAACTGGTCATATCGCCAACGACCGTTCATTTTGCATCCGAGCCTACGGTTCGCGTTCGAGCAAATAAGGTAAGCTTGGCCCTTGGGTCGAACTCCCTTATCCTGATGCTGCATCGGGCTGCGGCAGTACTCGCAGACGGCGAGTTTTGTGAAGATATTCGTGAAATACTTGCCCTTCGGCCCTCCGCTTCCCCGCTTCCCATTCTCCGGCATAGTTTTTCGCTCGAGGCGGCCGCGCTGAGCTGCTTCGAATACAGCCACATCAACAATACGGGGGAAATAGTCTCGTATCGGCTCGCCGTCTGGAGTTCGTTTGCCGTTCTCCATTCGATTCGGCTGGAATGTTCCTATCGCCGCTTGGCTGCTGAGAATCTTGTTTACCGTCGAGTTCTGCCAGCCTCCCTTTCCCATGAACGTGGGGACACCCTCCTGGTTCAGGCGCCGTACAATCGTGAACGTTCCAAGGCCGGATGCAGCATCGTCGAAAATTCGGCGTACAATCGCTGCGCGATCCTCATTCACGTCAAACCCGCTACGATCGGGTCGTAGAGCGAGCCAGCTGGGAGCTCGGGCGGTAAGCTTCTTCTCACCGATCGCCGCTCGCTTCGCTTTCCACGCCTGCGACAAACGGTCACTTTTCCGAGCGGACTCTTCGTTTGCTCGGCTCATCTTTGCGATCGAGATGATCAGGTCTTCGAATGAAATCTTGCCGCGGAAGATGCGCTCATCGTCCAGAGTGACGAGCACCAGTCCGGCATCGACGATTTCCATGAACGGCTTCAAGGCAACCATCGGCTCCTGACGGCTCATTCGGTCGAATGACTCCACCAGGAGGTACGATCCCTTCGCGATTTTTCCGTCGCGTACAGCGGTCAGGAACCGTCCAAAGTTGCCCGATGCGATATTCCGTCCCGAATATGCTGAAACACCGATGTCGTGAAGATCGACGTCCTCGATGAGTTCGAGACCATGCTTTTGGGCATATGTTCGCGAAGCCTCGCGCTGGCGACGCAGGCTATCGCCCTTCAGCTGAAGGTCGGTCGACATACGAACGTACGAATACGCCTTCGGTCGGGCTGGGATCGTGGGCGCCTGAGCCATGGGGAAACGGTACAAAATCCCGATTTAATTGTCCACAATATCCTTAAGTGATGGCCTTTTAAAAATGATTTATTAGACACCATATTTTGATGATCGGAAGTCCAGGTGCCGGCAAGTCGATGCTGGCGGCGCGGCTGCCGTCGATCCTGCCGCCGCTGTCGCCGGCCGAGCTGCTGGAAGTCTCGATGATCGCCTCGGTCGCCGGCGAGATCGAAGGCGGCGCGCTGACCAACCGGCGGCCGTTCCGCAGCCCGCATCATTCGGCCAGCATGGCGGCGCTGACCGGCGGCGGCCTGCGCGCGCGGCCGGGCGAGATCTCGCTGGCGCATCAGGGCGTGCTGTTCCTCGACGAGCTGCCGGAGTTCGATCCGCGCGTGCTGGATTCACTGCGCCAGCCCTTGGAGAACGGCGAGGTCTCGATCTCGCGCGCCAATCACCGCGTCACCTACCCTGCCCGCTTCATGCTGGTCGCCGCGATGAACCCCTGTCGCTGCGGCAATGCTTTCGAGCCCGGCTATGCCTGCAAGCGCGGCCGCATCGACCGCTGTACCGCCGACTACCAGACCCGTATCTCCGGCCCGCTGATGGACCGCATCGACCTGCGCATCGAGGTGCCCGCCGTCACCGCCGCCGACCTGATCCTGCCGCCGTCCAAGGAAGGCTCCGCCGAGGTCGCGGCCCGCGTCGCCGCCGCGCGCGACCTGCAACGCGCCCGCTACGCCAAGGCCGGCCTGCCGCACATCCGGACCAACGCCGAGGCCCCCGCCGCCGTACTCGACGACATCGCCAAGCTCGATGCACCTGGCCAGAAGCTGCTGCGCGAAGCCGCCGAGACGATGCGGCTGTCCGCGCGCGGCTATCACCGCGTGCTGCGCGTCGCGCGTACGCTGGCCGATCTCGATCACGCTGAGGCGATCGGCCGGCTGCATCTGGCCGAGGCGCTGTCGTATCGCGCGCTGGCTGAAAACAGCCGGCATGCAGCGTGATCGCCTAAGATGATCAGTGATCGGCCCGCGAGATCGCTTTCGGAAGCGAATCTACGATTATCTTCGCGGTGTTCGGCATGTCTTCCGAGCTACCAACAAGGCCCGATGTACCAAATGTTGAAACAGTGTCGATAAGCTTGGCTAGCACAACATCTCTCTGCTCGTCAGTCCGTGCCGCATCGATGAAGCTTTCGATACTATTCGTGAGCTGCTGTCGATGAAGTGTATGGTAATACATATGGAGATTTGAACGAAATATCTTCAAAGCGAAAGAAACTACAGCAGCCATGGACGCGAGCAACGTAACGCGCACAGCGCTAGTATAGACCGCCTCTGGCAAGGTTCTTAGATCTGGCTGATGATAGGCTAGCCAAACGACGTATAGAACGAATGTTATAAACGCCAAAGCGGCAGCAGAACCGCTTCCAATCAAACCTAAGCGAAGGTTATTTATTAAATCGGAGAATCGGACACTGGTCTGAAGCAGAGATACACCCGATGCAGTACTACGTGCGGTAGCCTGGATTTCAGACGCTTTTGACTTCGCTTCCAATAGGACACTCTCTGCTTCGGCCCTTACTCGCTTTAGGATTTCATCTGCCTCTGCGCTTATGGCACGACGAGCCTGGTCCAGGTCTCTATCATCTCCACCGAGTAGCTTTTCTACCCGGCTTCCGTATTTGGCCAGGTCAAAGGGGAGTATCGATGCTTCAATCTGATCAATCCGATCAGATATCGTATTTATATATGATTGCCGCTGTTGAATGAATGAAGCAGGATCGGTGTCGATCATCGCGTTTATTATTTGAATGAGAGATTTTATGCTCTCAATGAACGGATAAACCTGAAGTTTGCTTATTCTCGGCACATAATCACGCGCCGAATTGCATCTTTCTACGACCTGAGTAATACGGTCTCTTATTACAGCAGGAATTGCTACATCGCCCAAATTCGATTTCAAGCCTGCATCTAAGTTCATGCTGTTTAGCTTCGAAAGCACAGCATCGAAGTCCCTAAAAACGTCATCGTCCATAGTTCGACCTCCAGGTCTCCGCGAGATTCACTTCGTTGGAAACTTACCTTACGCGAGTACTGAGGACCGAACGCACGACTAGGCAGTCCAGCTTACGGCTGGCAAGTCACGCCCCCGGCAACCGATCGGTCTATAGATCTTCAATCAACGACGACGGCGCTGTGTCTGCCGCGTCAAGATGAACTTGAACTCCCCCCCGCTGGACTCTTGATCTATTGCGGACAATTCCTTCGTCCTACCCTTCTGTCCCAGCAAGTGGAGATGCAGGCTCCGCAACGTAAACTGCCCTTTCCCGTTATCAACCCTCTGGTAACGACTTCTCTTTACGCTCCGACAACCATAAGGCCCGCGTTTCCGCCCCTAGGCCTGTTGCGTCGGTGCGTGTCATGTTGCGTTTCAAGGTCATCGTGTCGGCCGTGCCGCTGATCGCGGCCGCGGTCTTTGCCAAGATTGAGTTGGCGCCCTCCGCCCAGCCCTGCATTGCCATCGGCGCCGACAGCGTCCTGCTCGGCTCGGGCCCGTTCCACGCCGATCTCCATGTCGACTTCACCGACGATCCCGCACGCGCGACGGTGCGCGTGGCGCTGGCCGACAGTCCGGAGACGGCCGATTTCGTGGTCGTGGATGATGCGCCTGGCCGGGAGGATCAGGGCTGCAGCATGAGCGCCGCCACCCAGGTCGTCGCGATCGCCGCCGATCCGCATCCGGACGCGACGCTGATCTATCTCGCCCGTGACGATGCGGCGGATGGCCGCGCCGACTATCGCATCTATGTGCGCTCCAGCCGCACCAGCGCGCGCGAAGCGGCGGCGCTGATCGTCGCGGCACGCAGTCACTCGCCTTCCCCGGTCAATCCGGTTCTGTGACCCGGACTAACGTCCGGTTCACCATCTCTGCACGGGCGTTGCACGTGTGGAGCAGCCTTCAAAGTCTCGGCAAGACCGACGTCGCATGGTGCGGGTCGGCAACGACATTGGAATCGAGATCGTCGGGGACGAGCGATGGGACGGATGTTTCATATCAGGCTGCAGCTGCGCCGCTTCATGCGCCGTCACCGCACCATCTTCGCGATCCTGCGCTCGCTGATGATCTTCTCCGCCGGGTTCGGCGGCGCCTATGGCTTCATCAAGGCCAGCATCTCCGAGAATTCCGGCTACAACCCGCACGCCTTCGCGATCGGCGCCAGCTTCCTGTTCGCGCTCGCCTGCGTCGGCCTGGCCACGCTCAGCATGCGGCTGCGCTTCGTGAAGAAGAAGCTGCACAAGATCGCGCTTCACAACGAAGTTCTGGCCGACCGGAACTGGGAGCTGCAGGAGGCCGAGCAGCGGGCGCGGCATCTGTTCGAGCAGCAGGGCGATCTCATCGTCATGCGCGAGCAGGACGGCAGGATCGTGTTCGTCAACGACGCGTTCTGCCAGATGGCCGGTCTCGACCGCGAGAACCTGGTCGGCAGCCGCTTCGCCTTCGGGCTGATCGAGCAGGGCGACAGCGCGCTCGAGCCCAGCGGCACGCGCGTGCACGACCAGCGCATCGACAGCGCGATCGGGCCGCGCTGGATCGCATGGCGCGAGGCGCTGGTGCGCTCCGATGCCGGCCACCCTGCCCTGCTGCAATGTGTCGGCCGCGACGTCACCGACCGCACCGAGACCGAGCGCGCGCTGGCCGATGCGCGCGACCAGGCCAACGCCGCCAACCGCGCCAAGTCGCGCTTCCTGGCGATGGCCAGCCACGAGATCCGCACGCCGCTGAACGGCATCCTCGGCATGAGCGGGCTGCTGCTCGAGACACAGCTGACGCCGGAGCAGACGACCTACGCCAAGGCGGTGCGCACGTCAGGCGAAGCGCTGATGTCGCTGATCAATGAGCTGCTCGACTATTCCAAGATCGAGGCCGGCAAGCTGGCGCTGGAGGCGCAGCCGTTCTCGCTGGCCGCGCTGATCGAGGAGATCACCGAGCTTCTGGCACCGCGGGCGCAGGCCAAGCAGCTTGAGATCGCGGCCTACATGGATGAACGGCTGCCGACCTTCGTGACGGGCGACGCCGCGCGGCTGCGCCAGGTGCTGCTCAATCTGGCCGGCAACGCCATCAAGTTCACCGCCAAAGGCGGCGTCGCCATCATCGCCGAGCCTGGCATCTGGCCGAACGAAATCAGCTTCCAGGTCCGCGACACCGGCATCGGCATCGCCGCCGATGCGCAGGAGCGCATCTTCCGCGAATTCGAGCAGGCCGACGACAGCGTCGCCCGCAGCTTCGGCGGCACCGGCCTGGGGCTGGCGATCTCCGACCGCATCGTCAAGCGGATGGGCGGCCGGATCAATCTGCAGAGCGAACTCGGCGCCGGCTCGACCTTCGAGGTCTCCGTCCCGCTGCCGGCCGCGCTCGAGCGCGGCGAGCAGAACAGTTTTCGCGGACCCGATCTCACCGGACAGTCGATCATGCTGATCGCGCCGCCCGGCCTGCAAGCCGAGCTGATCGAGCGGCGGCTGCAGAACTGGGGCGCGCAGACCTGTCTCGTCGCCGAGACCGAGGTCGCCGAAGCGCTGCTGCCGGAGCGCGCCTGGCATGCCGTTCTCGTGGATGACGCCATCGGCAGCGAGACGGCGCGTCGCCTCGGTGAAGCCGCGCAGCGTCACACGACGCGGCTGATCGTGCTCGTCACGCCGGTGAGCCGCCACGAGCTGGCGCCGGCCGCGCCGTTCAACGGCTATCTGGTGAAACCGCTGCGCGCCGCATCGCTCGCCGCGCGCGTCGGCTTCAACGTCGACGGCGCGGCCGCGACGCTGATCGACGATCCCGTTCCGATGATCGCGCCGCCGATTGCCGCGCGCGCCGGCGCCGGCCTGTCGATTCTCGTGGCCGAGGACAACGACATCAATGCGCTCTTGATGCGCTCGCTGCTCACCAAGCTCGGGCATCATGCCGATATCGCCGTGCACGGCGAGGCCGCGCTCGATTCCTGGCTCGCGGCACGCTCGGCGGGCACGCCCTATGACCTGATCCTGATGGACGTGCAGATGCCCCGCCTCGACGGCATCGCCGCGGCGAAGCGCATCCGCGCGCTCGAAGCCGCCGAGCCCGGCCGCCGCACGCCGATCCTGGCGCTCACGGCGAACACGCTGGTCGAGGACCGCTACGCCTGCTTCGAGGCGGGCATGGATGGATTTTTGGTCAAGCCGATCGATCGTGACAAGCTGGACGAGGCCCTCGCCAATCTGGCCGCTGCGCGACAGGTGGCCGCATAATGATGAGTTTGTAGTACGGGAGGTGTTTGCGCTCCCTCTCCCCGTCTTCACGGGGAGAGGGTCGGGGTGAGGGGCAGCCACACGGGTGGTGATAATTCTCTGCCTCTCAGAGCCGCCCTGCTCGTCCGTCAGACCTGCAACTCGGCTGCGTATGTGCCATGCCCCCGGATTGCTGCGCAATCCGACCTCTCCCCACAAAGGGCGGAGAGAGGTTACACCGCGCAAGCGGTCATAGCCGCGACGAACCACTAACCAGGACAAGCCACAGCACACGGCAGACTCTCTCTGCGTCATTCCGGGGCATTCACGCGCAAAATGGCGCAGCCATTTTGAAGCCGCGCGAATGAACCCGGAATCCATAGCCACAGGCCGCTATTTATCAAGGGACAATAGCCACGAGCATCTCGGTCGACATGACCGGTCGTGGTTATGGATTCCGGGCTCGCGCTTCGCGCGCCCCGGAATGACGGAGAGCTTAGTTGCCGACCAGTCTGTCTAAGCGCGACAGCGAGCTCACAACCGTCGCAGCGCCACGGATTCGATCTCGTGATCCGCGCCCTTCTTGAGGATCAGGGTCGCGCGCGGTCTCGTGGGCAGAATGTTGTCCTCGAGATTGGCGAGGTTGGTGCGTTCCCAGATCGCGATCGCGGTGGCGGTGGCCTCTTCGTCCGACAGCAGCGCGTAGCGGTTGAAGTAGGAGCGCGGGTCGTGGAACGCGGTGTCGCGCAGCGACAGGAAGCGCTTCACATACCATTTGCGCAGCACCGCCTCGTCGGCATCGATATAGACCGAGAAGTCGAAGAAGTCGGAGACGACGGGCACCGCCTTGCCGTCACGCGGCAAGGGGCCGGTCTGCAGCACGTTGACACCTTCGACGATCAGGATGTCCGGCTGGTCGATCTCGGTCCACTGGTTGGGCACGATGTCGTAGCTGAGATGCGAGTACACCGGCGCGCGCACCGGATGGCGGCCGGCCTTGATGTCGGAGAGGAAGGCGAGCAGCCGTGCCTTGTCGTAGCTCTCCGGAAAGCCCTTCTTCTGCATCAGGCCCTGCCGTTCGAGCACGGCGTTCGGAAACAGAAAACCGTCGGTGGTGATGAGATCGACCTTCGGCCGCGGCGACCAGCGCGTCAGCAGCGCCTGCAGAACGCGCGCGGTGGTCGACTTGCCGACTGACACCGAGCCGGCGACGCCGATGATGTAGGGCATCTTGCGGTCGCGGATGCCGAGGAATTGGCGTTGCGCGTAATACAGCCGTTGCGCCGCATCGACATACATCGACAGCAATCGCGACAGCGGCAGGTAGATGTCCTCGACCTCCTGAAGATCGAGGCGGTCGTGCATCGAGCGCAGCTTCGAGAACTCGCCGGGCTCCAAGGTCATCGGCGTGTCATTGCGCAGCTCGGCCCATTGCTGGCGGGTGAAGACGCGGTACGGATTATATTGTTGTTCGGTGGTGCGCATATCCATGACGCTGCCCTTCGTTTCCCCCGGCCGTCGCGCCCTACTCCGTCTTGCGCGACGCCTTTTCTTCCAGCCCCGATTGGCCGGTCCGCTTGCCGAGCGCCGCCTCGACCTCGTCGAGCCCTATGTCGCGCGACTTCAGCAACACCAACAGATGAAACAGCAGATCGGCGCTTTCGGAGATCAGATGCTCGCGGTCCGTACCGACGCCGGCGATGACGGTTTCGACCGCCTCCTCGCCCATCTTCTTGGCGCACTGCGCCGGGCCCTTGTCGAGCAGCTTGCGCGTATAGGACGCCTCGCCGCCCGCCGCGGCGCGCGCGTCGATGATGGCAGCCAGGTCGTGAAGCGTGAAGCGGGACATCAGCCAGTTCTCAGAACGCCGGTCCGCCCAGAGTGGCCGGACAAGCGTTCATCTAACATTTTTGCGGCGCAATGTCGTCAGGGATCGAGCCGCATCGGCAAGCCTTGGCGCACCATGTGCTCCTTGGCCTGACGGATGGTAAATTCCCCGAAATGGAAGATCGACGCGGCGAGCACGGCGGTCGCCCTGCCCTGACGGATGCCGTCGACCAGGTGATCGAGATTGCCGACGCCGCCGGAGGCGATCACCGGCACGGGCACGCTGTCAGCCACCGCCCGGGTCAGCGGCAGGTCAAACCCCTGGCGGGTGCCGTCGCGGTCCATCGAGGTGAGCAGGATCTCGCCGGCGCCGAGCGCGACGACCTCCTGCGCATATTCCAGCGTATCGATGCCGGTCGACTTGCGGCCGCCATGGGTGAAGATCTCCCAGCGCGAGCCGCCGCCGGGACGCGACACCGACTTGGCATCGATCGCGACCACGATGCACTGCTCGCCGAACTTTTCGGCCGCTTCCTTCACGAATTCGCGACGCGCGACTGCGGCCGAATTGATCGAGACCTTGTCGGCGCCGGAGCGCAGCAGGGTCTTGATATCGTCGATGGTGCGGACGCCACCGCCGACCGTGACCGGCATGAAGCAGGCTTCCGCCGTGCGGCGGACGACGTCGAGCATGATGCCGCGATTCTCGTGGGTCGCGGTGATGTCGAGGAAGCAGAGCTCGTCGGCGCCGGCGGCGTCATAGGCAATCGCCGCTTCCACGGGATCGCCGGCGTCGCGCAGATTGACGAAGTTGACGCCCTTGACGACCCGTCCGTCCTTGACGTCGAGGCAGGGAATGACGCGGACCTTGAACATATTGTTCTCCCCTACCCGCTGATCGCGCGGATCAGCGCCAAGGCTTCGGCCGGATCGAGCCGCCCGTCATACAGCGCGCGGCCAGCGATGGCGCCTTCGAGTTTCTTCGCACGCGGCGTCAGCATCGCCTTGACGTCCTCGATCGAGGCGAGGCCGCCGGAGGCGATCACGGGGATCGAGATGGCGTCGCCGAGCGCGATGGTGGCGTCGAGATTCAAACCCTTCAGCAAACCGTCGCGGGCGATGTCGGTGAAGATGATCGCGGCGACGCCGGCGTCCTCGAAACGTTTGGCGATGTCGAGTGCTGTCACTTCGGAGGTCTCGGCCCAGCCTTCCACCGCGACCTTGCCGTCGCGCGCATCGAGGCCAACGGCCACGCGGCCAGGAAAGGCCTTGGCGGCGGTCTTCACCAGCTCGGGATCGCGCACTGCGGCGGTGCCGATGATGACCCGGGTGATGCCCTTGCCGAGCCAGGCCTCGACCGTCTTGAGATCGCGGATGCCGCCGCCGAGCTGCACCGGCATCTTGGCGACTTTCAGCATCGCCTCGACGGCCTGCGCATTCATCGGCTTGCCGGCGAAGGCGCCGTCGAGATCGACGACGTGGAGATATTCAAAGCCCTGGTCGGCGAAGCTCTTCGCTTGCGCGGCGGGATCGAGGTTGAACACGGTGGCGCGCGCCATGTCGCCCTGCTCCAGGCGCACGCATTGGCCGTTCTTCAGATCGATGGCGGGAAACAGGATCATATCTGATGTCTCTCAAGAGCGTGCCCTGCCCGCCTCCATAGGCGAACAGGACGACAGCGCTCACGGCTTCCATTTCAGGAAGTTGGAAATCAAGGCGAGACCGAACCGCTGGCTCTTCTCGGGATGGAATTGCGTGCCGATGGCCGTGTCCTTGCCGACGATGGCGGTGATCGGCCCGCCGTAATCGGCGCGCGCCAGCACCTCGTTCTCGTTGACCGCATTGAGGTGATAGGAGTGCACGAAATAGGCGTGCAGCCCCTTCGGCCCGAGCGGCAGCTTTTCCAGCACGGGATGCTCTTGAAGAACATCGAGCGTGTTCCAGCCCATATGCGGGATCTTCAGGCTCTCGTCGCGCGGCGTGATCTTCTCGACATCGCCGGAGACCCAGTCGAAGCCGTCGGTCGTGACGTGCTCCTTGCCGCGCGTCGCCATCAGCTGCATGCCGACGCAGATGCCGAAGAACGGCCGCGCCTTGTGGCGCACGGCCTCGGTCATTGCTTCCAGCATGCCGTCGACGGCGTCGAGGCCGCGGCGGCAATCGGCGAAGGCGCCGACGCCGGGCAGCACGATGCGATCGGCGCGATACACCGTGTCCGGATCGCGGGTGACGACGACCTTTTGCGGATCCTCCATGCTGCGCGCGGCGCGCTCGAAGGCCTTCGCGGCGGAATGCAGATTGCCGGAGCCGTAATCGATGATTGCGACGCTCATCGTCCACCTCCGGGTTCAGGGAACAAGCCAATGATGCTGGCATGAGGCAGCGGCGGCGGCCGCTGGCCGTTGCCGTTGTCACGCGTCGGCGGCGCGGCGCCGCGATCGACGGTGTTGTTGTCGTAGCCGAGATCGCTGCGGCGGGCAGCCCAGCGCTCGAAGAACCGGCGCTCTGCGGCATCGACATCGTCGGCGACGACGACATCGAGCTGGCGCCATTTGTTGCGCGAATAGCTCCAGCGCTTGAGGGTCGATGCTTCCAAGCCGAGCAGGATCGCCATCAAGAGATCGACCGAGGCAATCGCGCCAGCGCCGACGCCGATCCGCGCCAGCACGACATCCACCACGATGACCAGCACGATCCAGCCGAGCGCGGCGAGCCACAGCCGGTGCCAGGCCAGCCAGACGGCGCCGAGCACGGCGGCCCAGAGATGGAAGCCGTCGCGGATGAAAACGAAGCGATCCGTCGAACGCAGATCGGCTCCAGCGGCGAGGGGCGCGTGAACCGTATAGACGGGCATGTCAAAAATTCCCTTGGAGGAGGGAGGTCAGCCGCCGAGCTGACCCTTGGTGGATGGCACTTCGCCCTTGTTGCGCGGATCGATGGCGAGCGCTGTCCGCAACGCCCGCGCCAGACCCTTGAAGCAGGATTCGGCGATATGATGGGCGTTCTCGCCGTACAGCGTCTCGACATGCAGGGTGATGCCGGCGTTCATCGCGAAGGCGTTGAACCATTCGCGCACCAGCTCGGTGTCGAACTCGCCGATCTTATCGCGCGCGAAATTCGTGCGGAACACCAGCATCGGCCGGCCTGAGACGTCGATCACGACGCGGGTCAAGGTCTCGTCCATCGGCATGTGGATCGAGGCGTAACGGGTGATGCCGGCCATGTCGCCGAGCGCCTGGCGCACGGCTTGGCCGAGCGCGATGCCGACATCCTCGGTGGTGTGGTGGAAATCGATATGCAGGTCGCCGACCGCCTTGACGGTCATGTCGATGCGGGAATGGCGGGCGAGCAGGTCCAGCATGTGATCGAAGAAGCCGATACCGGTCGCGATCTCGACGACGCCGGTGCCGTCGAGGTTCACGGACACCTCGATGTCGGTCTCTTTGGTCTTGCGCTTGATGGTCGCGCTACGCATGGGGTCAGCTTTCCTTTGAAAACGCGGCCCTTTTATCAGGCGGATGACACCTTAGCTACCGCGGGATGACGCGCTCTTGGCCTGATCTCGGGCCATGGTGAGCGGATTTCAAGGCCCGCCAGGGCAGGGCAGGGACCCGGTAATTGTATCCCCCGGCCTGAGGCCCTAAATGAGGGCACCAACCAAGGACGTCCCATGCACGCATCTTCCCATGAGCCCACCGTCTGGCACGGCACCACGATCCTGACCGTCCGCAAGGGGGGCAGGGTGGTCGTGGGCGGCGACGGCCAAGTCTCGATCGGCCAGACCGTGATCAAGTCCAATGCCCGCAAGGTGCGCAAGCTCGGCAAGGGCGACGTCATCGGCGGCTTCGCCGGGGCCACGGCGGATGCGTTTACCCTGTTCGAGCGGCTGGAGAGCAAGCTGGAGCAGTATCCGGGGCAGCTGACCCGTGCCGCCGTCGAGCTCGCCAAGGACTGGCGCACCGACCGCTATCTGCGCCGGCTGGAGGCCATGATGATCGTGGCCGACAAGGAGGTCTCGCTGGTGCTGACCGGGACCGGCGACGTGCTGGAGCCGGAAGCGGGCGTGATGGCGATCGGCTCGGGGGGCAATTACGCTTTGGCGGCGGCGCGGGCGCTGATCGACACCGATAAGGATGCCGAGAGCATCGTACGCAAGTCGCTCGATATCGCCGCCGACATCTGCGTCTACACCAACCGCAACATCACCATCGAAGCGCTCTCGGCCGAGTAGGCGATGACCGCGGACGGAATCAGCGTTTCGTCCCGCCGGTCGCCCGGGCTCTGGCTCGGGCTGGTGCTTGCGTTGTTGGCTCTCCAGGCCGCGATCCTGTTCGCAATGGGCCGGCTGCCGATCTGCGCCTGCGGCACGGTCAAGCTGTGGCACGGCGTAGTGCAAAGCTCGGAGAACTCGCAGCATCTCACCGACTGGTACACTTTCTCGCACATCATCCACGGCTTCCTGTTCTATGCGCTCACCGTGCTGCTGGTGCCGCGACTGCCGTGGCAGGGGCGATTGATCATCGCGATGCTGATCGAGGGCGCCTGGGAGCTGGTCGAGAACTCCAGCATCATCATCGAGCGCTATCGCGCCGCGACGATCTCGCTCGATTATTTCGGCGACAGCATCGTGAACTCGGTCGGCGACACGCTGGCGATGATGACCGGCTTTTTGCTGGCGCGCGTGCTGCCGGTGTGGCTGACCGTGCTGATCGCGATCGTGTTCGAAATCGGCGTCGGCCTGCACATCCGAGACAACCTGACGCTCAATATCCTGATGCTGATCTATCCGACCGAGGCGATCCGGCAGTGGCAGGCCGGGCCGCCTTTGCTGTGAGGGCAGGGCGGTCATGATTGTTGGCTTCCGTCCGATGACCGACGACGATTTGCCGGCCATCCGCGACTGGCTGCAGCAGCCGCATGTGCGGAAATGGTGGGGTGATCCGGACGAGCAATATGCGTTGCTCGATGGCGACCGTCATGAGCCGGCCATGGATCAGTACATCACGCTGATGGATGGCGAAGCGGCCGGCTATCTGCAGTGTTACGCCCTGACCCAATGGAACGACGGCTTCTTGCCGCAGCCGGACGGCACCCGCGGCATCGATCTGTTCATCGTCGGCCCCGAGCGCATCGGCCAGGGTCACGGTCCGCTGGTCCTCCGAACCTTTTGTAACCTGATGTTTCAGCGCGGCGTCCCGCGCGTGATCACCGATCCCTCGCCGGCCAATGTCCGGGCCATTCGCGCCTATGAAAAGGCGGGATTCCGGCGCGAGCGCCTGATCGACACGCCCGATGGTCCCGCGCTGCTGATGTCCTGCGAACCCGCCGACTTGCCTCACCGCCCATCCGAGCCTAGCTAGAGCCCCATGACCGACTTTTCCCCTCGCGAAATCGTCTCCGAACTCGACCGCTTCATCGTCGGCCAGGCCGACGCCAAGCGCGCGGTCTCCATCGCGCTCCGCAACCGCTGGCGGCGGCTGCAGCTCGATACGGGCCTGCGCGAGGAGGTGCTGCCGAAGAACATCCTGATGATCGGCCCGACCGGCGTCGGCAAGACGGAAATCGCGCGGCGGCTGGCCAAGCTCGCGGGCGCGCCGTTCCTCAAAGTGGAGGCGACCAAATTCACCGAGGTCGGCTATGTCGGCCGCGACGTCGAGCAGATCATCCGCGATCTCGTCGAGGTCGCGATTCACCAGGTGCGCGAGCGCAAGCGCAAGGACGTCGCCGCGCGCGCCCAGCTCGCCGCCGAGGAGCGCGTGCTCGATGCTCTGGTCGGCGCCAATTCGAGCGCGGCGACCCGCGACTCGTTCCGCCGCAAGCTGCGCGCCGGCGAGCTGAACGACAAGGAAATCGAGATCGAGACGCAGTCGTCGGGCGGCGGCATGCCGATGTTCGAAATCCCGGGCATGCCGGGCGCGCAGATGGGCGCGATCTCGATCGGCGACATTTTCGGCAAGCTCGGCGGCCGCACCAAGACGCGGCGCGTCACCGTCGAGGCCTCGCACGATATCCTGATCGCGGAAGAATCCGACAAGCTGCTCGACAGCGACCAGCTGGTGCAGGAGGCGATCACCGTCGTCGAGAACAACGGCATCGTGTTCCTCGACGAGATCGACAAGATCTGCGTCCGCGAGAACCGCCATGGCGGCGACGTCTCGCGCGAGGGCGTGCAGCGCGATCTGCTGCCGCTGATCGAGGGCACGACGGTCTCGACCAAGCACGGCGCTGTCAAGACCGACCACATCCTGTTCATCGCGTCGGGCGCATTCCACATCGCCAAGCCGTCCGACCTGCTGCCGGAACTGCAGGGCCGCCTGCCGATCCGCGTGGAGCTGCAGGCGCTGACCCGCGACGACATGCGCCGTATCCTGACCGAGCCGGAGGCGTCGCTGATCAAGCAATATGTGGCACTGATGAAGACCGAGGGCGTCACGCTCGACATCACCGACGATGCGATCGATGCGCTCGCCGACGTCGCTGTCGCGGTCAACTCGACGGTCGAGAACATCGGCGCGCGCCGGCTGCAGACGGTGATGGAGCGCGTCCTCGACGACATCTCCTTCACCGCCTCGGACCGATCAGGCGAGACGATGCGCGTCGACGCCGCCTATGTGCAGCAGCACATCGGCGACCTCGCGAAGAATGCGGATCTGAGCCGGTTTATTCTGTAAGAAGCTGCGCGCTCGTAGCCGACTGGTTTCTTCGCTTCGGCGTCACCTCAAACTCCGCCGTCGTCCCGGCGAACGCCGGGACCCATAACCACCGAAGCTGATTGTCACTCACGATGGCGGCTCCAGCCCTGCCTCATCACGAACAGCGGTGGCTATGGGTCCCGGCTCAAGGCCGGGACGACGACTGTGGGTGTGGCGACGGCCGTCGCAACGTCGCCATTCGATCGGCCGCGGCATGACCGGCGCATATGCGAGACACTGGCGCCTGATGCTCGCCGTCAACGCAGCCGTCATGCTCGGCGTGTTCGTGCACAAGCTGACGCTGCCGCCCTACATTCCCTACATCCATCTGCTGGTCGACTATCACTTCGGCTTCATCAAGCGCGCGCTGATCGGCGCGGTCGTGGGACTGTTCACGACCAAAGTGCCGGTGTGGCTGGTGTTCGCGCTGGCCGGCGGCGTCTGGCTGATCACCTTCGCGTTGTTCATTCAGCTGTTTCGACGGACGTTCGGTTTCGACCGCGCGCAGCTGCCGCTGCTCGTGTTTACCGCCGGCTCGCCGTTCGTGTTCAAGAATTTCCTGTTCACGCTCGGTCATTTCGACATCTATGGCTGCCTCGGCGCGATCATCCTGCTGCTGGTGCCGGCGAGCTCGCTGGCTTACGTGCTGCTCGCGGCGGTGATCTCGGCGGTGCTTGTGCTGATCCACCACATCCATCTCTTGATGTACGTGCCGACCATCACCGCCATCGTCGTGCTGCGCTACTACCTCGCCCGTGCCACCACGCGACGCGATGTCATCGTGGGCGTGACTATGTTGTTCGGCCTCGGCGCACTTTTTCTAGCGGCGCAATTCCTCGGCACGATGCCGCTGCCCGAAGCGGACTTCGTCGCCTATTTGAAGACGCGCATGCTCGATCCGTCGCGCACCGAGCTGCTGCAATTCGCTTATGTCTGGTATCAGCCATTGTCGAAGGAAGTGCAGGACACCTGGGCGCGGCTGCCATCGAATCTGCTTGGCGTCCCCGTCTACGCGCTGCTGATCTTGCTGCACCTGCCGCTATGGCGGACCCTGCACGACCTCGTCCGTGCGCTCGAGCGACCGCACGACCGGCACATGGTCATCACTGCGCTTGGCGTGATCAGCCTCGCCTATTTCGTGATGTTCGCGATGGTGTTCGACTATTCGCGCTGGATCTCGAGCTGGGTCGTCTGTCAGGTGCTGATGCTGCACGCAGTGAAGACGCTTCCCGCAAGCAAACAGATCGCTGCCATCGACGCCGATGACCGCAAGACCACCATCCTCGGCTGGATCATCACGGTCATCCCGCGCGTCGGCATCATCCGGCCGTTCTGAGCCTCAGCCGCGCGGCCGCCGGATCCGGACATAGAGCGCGCCGGCGCCGCCATGGCCGACATGGGCCTCCTCGAAACCGACGATCAGGGTCCTGAATTCCGGCAGGCTCAGCCAATGCGGCACCTGGCGGCGGAGCACGCCGCGTTCGGGATCGGCGCCGATCGTGCCTTTACCGGTGATGACGAGCACGAAGGTCAGGCCGTCATGCTGGGCCCGGTGCAAAAAATGATGCAGCGCCTGGTGCGCGCGGCTCTGGGTCATGCCGTGCAGGTCGAGCCGGGCATCGATCTCGCTGCGGCCGCGCGACAGTTTCGAGCGCTCCTTGCGGCCGAGCGACACCAGCGGCGGGATCGCTGGCCTGGCCGGCTTGGGGATGACGACAGGCGCGACCGGGCGCGGCGTCGTCAACGGCTTGTCCGGCTGCGGCTCGGCGGTCGCCATCGGCGGATGCGGCCGCACCGGACGCGGCGTCTTGCGCAGCGGCTTGACCTGTCGCGCCACCGTCTCCCAGAGCGTGCGCTCGTCCTCGGAAAGGCCGCGCCTGCGTCGGGTCCGCGGCGGCTCGGGATCTTCAGGCATGGAGACGACGGTTCATGGGTGATTGCGATGACGTCTGCCATAACGCAATCGGCGGATATTGCGATCACTTTCGAGGCGGGGCCGGGCCGCGGGCAAGGGCACCGGCTGCGGGGCGGCGACGTTCTGCGCCACCGTCGTTCCCGGGCTCGCGCTCGGGGCAGGGGCAGGGGCCTTCGTCTCACTGGCGGAAGCTGCAGTCGTGGTCGGCTTCGCGGCATCGGCACCCTTGTCGAGCCCCTTGGCGGGTTCACTGGCCGCCGCCTCCTTCGGCAGGCCTTGCGGAAACAGCTTTGCGATCTTCTCCGAGGGACGTGCATCCGGCAGCGGCATCTTGCGGCCGCGCGCGACCGGATCGAGGCTCCGCGGCACCAGCATCACGAACTGGATGCTGTGCTTGAGCCGGCCGGAGACTTTCCCCGCTTCCTGTCCAGCGCCGAAATAGAGATCGGCGCGCGCCGGGCCGACGATGGCCGAGCCCGTGTCCTGCGCGATCATCAGCCGGTGGAACGGATTCTTCTGCTTCTCCGACTCGATCGGCAATTCGCCGGTGATGAAGAACGGCGTGCCATAGACGTGCAAGGACTTGTCGACGGCGATCGAGCGGCCCGGCGTGAGCGGAATGCCCTGCGCGCCGACGGCCTCGTCCTTCTCCGAAAGCTGCACCTCTCGGAAGAAGATGTAGGAGCGGTTCATCCGGCGAAGTTCGTTGGCGCCTTCCGGATTCTGCTCCATCCAGTCGCGGATGCGCTGCATCGACATTTGCTCGCGCGGAATGATGCCACGCTCGATCAGGATGCGGCCGACCGGCGTGTAGGGATGACCATTGTAGGCATCGTAGTTGATGCGCACCGTCGAGCCATCGTCGAGGCTGATGCGCGCCGAGCCCTGGATCTGGGCGAACAGCAGATCGGTCTGATTGCGCAGCCAGGCAATCTCGAGCCCGCGGCCCTCGATCGCGCCGTCCTCGATCTCCGCGCGGTCGTAATAGGGCACCAGCTTGCGCCGGCCGATCTTGCGATACACCGGACCCTTGTTGGGCAGGCTGGTCGCATCCTGCTTGAAGCCGCGCACGAACAGGTTCGAGGGCCGGCGATAGACCGGAACGTTGTAGACCTCGTTCTGGGTGCGCGAGCCCTCGATCACGGGTTCGTAGTAGCCGGTGACGAAACCGTCGGCATCGCCCAGCTTGGAGATCTTCAGCGGCTCGAAGTTGCGCTCGAAAAAGGCGCGCGCCGCGGCGTTGTCCGTGAGGTCATTGGCCCGCGCATCGCGGCAGGGATCGCGCAAGGAATCGCCGAGCGCCTTGTCCTCCGGCGAGCCCTCGGGTTTCGCTGCAATCGGCTTGCAGCTGGCGCGGAACGTCCTGTAGGCCGCGAGCTGATCATCGTCGCTCCAGCCGGGCACGTCATTCCAGTTCAGCGGCTGGTACTGGCTGTTGGTGATTTCCAGCGGCCAGTCGAGCTGAGGGTAGGGCAGGTGGCGCATCGGCGGAGCGGCAGGGGCATGCTGCCGATGACGCGCCCGCACGGCCTCGGCCGCGTAAGGCGCGAGCACAACCGCGGCGACGCCAAGGGCGAGCGCCGCCGTCCAGTATCTGAGGCTTCGGGCCGAAAAACCCCGCTTCCAAATTTCGCGAACCATGCTTGCACCGTCAAAGTACCACTCAACGCGAAATTCGGAAAAAACGCGGTTTGAAGTATGGTCGATGTCAAAGCTGCTGCTTGCGCGCGACGTCCTCCTGACGCCGGTTCGTGCCGAGCGGCATCCCCACGCGGATGCCGCTCGTGTTCGATGAACTAATGACTGCCGGTGCCGACCAGCTTCCAGTTCGGGTCACGCGAACCGGTGTCGCGGGCGAAGGTCCAGATGTCGGTGATGTCGGCCACCTTATCCGGATTGCCGTCGACGACGTTGCCCATCTTGTCGCGCGTCACCGAGATCATCTGCGACACGAACCGCACCGTGACCTGCGCCGTGCGGTCGCGCAGGTCGGCGCCGACCAGTTCGGCGGTGTCGATCGAGACGAAGCGCGTCTCGGTCTTCTGCTCGTTCTTCTCGCGGTCCTTGATGACGGACTCGAAGCTCTCATAGACCTCGGCCGACAGGAGGTCGCGCAACGCGCGGCGGTCGCCATTGGCGAAGGCCAGAACGATCATCTCATAGGCGCTGCGCGCGCCGGTAAGGAAATGACGCGGATCGAACGACGCATCATTGGCCACGATCGCATCCAGACCGCGGGCGAGCGGCGTGCCCGGCTCGGTCAGCCCGCGCCAGCGGTCGCCAGGAGCCGGCATCTCGGCACCGGGCGCGGGAGCCGCGGGATCGATCGGCTTGCCGGGAACCGGCATGATCGGATTGTCGGGGGCGCCCTGGACGGCGTTCCGGGCGGCATGGTCGAACGGCGTCCGCTCACTTCCGGTGCGCTGCCCGAGCACGGCGCGCAAGCGCACGAAGATGAAGACCGCCAACGCCAGGAAGATGATGGTATAAATGTCCACGTCGTGTTCGCTTTCTGACTTGTCGAGCCGAACGCGGAGCCCGGCCACCGAGCCCCCGTTCTACAGGATCCAGGTAAAGACCGGTGAATCCCTCGGTCTGCCCGGATGTAGTCATCGAATTGGGCCCGGCCAATGGCACATTGTGGCACGCCGATCCTAACTCTTTTCCGGCCCTAGGGGAAATCCGATCCTAGGCGACAGGGAACGGGTGAGGCAGGTCCCCTGTTCCTTGCTCGTCCAATGCGACAAATAGAGGCACGTCGGCCGGAATAGCCCTATCGGGGCCTTAACGGCGTTGCCGCCTCGTCCTTGTGGAACAAGCTGGCCCTATGGTAGCCACGCGCCGCAACGACCCGCCCTTTGTGCCTGGAGAACACTGCAATGACCAACGGTAACGGCGCCACTTCCGAGGCGGCTCCCCCTCCCCAGCTGAACGTGCTGGCGCAATACATCAAGGATCTGTCGTTCGAGAACCCGAACGCGCCGCAGTCGCTGGCTCCGCAGGGCCAGCCGCCGCAGATCAACATCCAGATCAATGTCGGTGCCAATGCCATCGCCGAGACCGAATATGAAGTGACTTTGACGATCGAGGGCAAGGCCGAGAGCGGCAGCACGGTCATGTTCAGCTTCGAGCTGGTCTATGGCGGCGTCTTCCGGCTGGTCAACGTTCCGCAGGAGCACCTCTCGCCGATGCTGCTGATCGAATGCCCGCGGCTGCTGTTCCCGTTCGCCCGCGAGATCGTCGCCAGTTCGGTGCGTGACGGCGGCTTCCCGCCGCTGATGCTCGACCCCGTCGACTTCGTCAGCCTGTACCGCCAGAACATGGAGCGTCAGGCAGCTGCCCAGGGCGGGCAGATCCTGCAGAGCTGATCGCTTCGTAGAACGTCGTCAGACCAAGTCGGTGTAGGTGATCCGCGGCTTTGCTGGCGCGGATCACGCTCCCGGCAGAAATTCCATCCAGATCGGCTTGTCGCCGAGGGTGGCGATGAAGGCGCGATGCGCCTCGCGTTCGGCGTCCGTCACGCGCGGCGCCAAAGGCTGCTCGCGCTGCCGGCGCGGCGTATCCCCGGCCACGCCGATCCGAATATCCTGGCTGTCCTGCGTCAGGATCAACTGCGACTGCCGCGCCCCCACGAGATCGACATAGACCTCCGCCAGCAGCTCGGCGTCGAGCAGCGCCCCGTGCTTGGTGCGCCGTGAGTTGTCGATCGCATAGCGCGAGCAGAGATCGTCGAGCCGGTTCGACACGCCTGGATGTTTCCGGCGAGCGAGCAGCAGGGTGTCGACCAGGCGCTCGCGGGGAATCGGCGGCCGCTTCGTCCGATCGAGCTCGGCATTGATGAAGCCGATGTCGAAGGACGCATTGTGGATCACCAGCGGCGCATCGCCGATGAACGCCAGGAAGTCCTCGACGATCTCCTGAAACAGCGGCTTGTCCGCCAGGAACTCGCTCGACAGGCCGTGGACCGCGAAGGCCTCGGCCGGCATGTCGCGCTCGGGATTGATGTAGACGTGGAAGACCTGACCGGTCGGCATGCGATTGATGATTTCGACGCAGCCGATCTCGACCAGACGGTCGCCGCGCAGCGCGTCGAGGCCGGTGGTTTCGGTATCGAGAACGATCTCACGCATCTGACTTGATCCGTCGCCAACCCGTCACAGGCCGGGCTGGCGAATCAGCCGCGGCGTTGCGGCATCTTAACGACCTCGGCGAGGATGTCGCGGATGCGCTCCCGTACGGGATCGAGACCGTGCGAGGTATCCACGACGAAATCGGCACGCGCGCGTTTCTCGGCGTCGGGCATCTGCCGGGCCAACAGCGCATCCAGCGCCTCTTCAGTCATCGTGCCGCGCGCAAGGATGCGCTCACGCTGAATCTCCGGCGAGGTCGACACCACGACCACGGCATCGACCCGCTTGTCGCCGCCGGTCTCAAACAGCAAGGGCACGTCGACGACCGCGACCGGCACGCCGGAGCGTTCGGCCTCATCGAGAAACGCCTGGTGATAGGAGCGCAGCATCGGGTGCACGATGGACTCAAGCCGGCGGATGGCGGCGGGGTCTCCAACCACCTTCGCCGACAGTTTGGCGCGATCGACCTTGCCGCCAGCGGTCGCCCCGGGAAATGCGGCCTCGATCGCCGGCGCGGCTTCGCCTTCATAGACCTTATGGACGGTAGCGTCCGCGTCATACACCGGCACGCCAGCTTCGGCGAACAGCTTCGCCGTCGTCGACTTGCCCATGCCCATCGAGCCGGTCAGGCCCAGCACTCTCATCCGTATCTCCCGGCGCGTGGCTGCTGCGGTCATCAGATCCTGAGCAACCGAGCCTCGCGGAAATAGGCGAGCAGCGGCAGCAGAGGCAGACCAAGAATGGTGAAATGATCGCCGTCGATGCGATCGAACAGATGCACCCCGAGCCCTTCGAGCTGGTAGGCGCCGACGCTGGTCGTCACGGCCTCGCCGGCGGCATCGAGATAGGCCGCGACCTCGCTCTCGGTCAGCGCGCGCATCGTCATCCAGGCCACGGCGACATGCGAGAACAGCAGCTCCCCATTGCGGACCACGGCGATCGCCGAATGCAGCGCATGAGTGCGTCCGGCCAGCGCCAGCAATTGATACATCGCCTGCTGCCGGCCGGCCGGCTTGTTGAACATCCGCTCGCCCAGGGCCAGCGTCTGGTCCGCACCGACCACATAGGCATTGGGGTTGCGCGCGGAGACCTCGGCGGCCTTGGCGTTGGCGAGATGCAACGCGATCTCGTACGGCGCCACCAGGCCGGCCTCGGCCTGAATCGCCCGCTCGTCGACCTTGGCCGGGATCGCCTCGCAGGCCAGACCGGCGTTGGCGAGCAGCACGCGCCGCGCACGGCTTTGCGATGCCAACACCAAAGGCTCTTCACTGCACCAGATCGACATCAGCTCGCTCACTAGTCCGGCAGGCGCTGCCGCTGCCGGTCGGTATAGAGTTTCAGGATCGCGGCCGCCGTCTCCTCGATCGAGCGGCGCGTCACGTCGAGCATGACCCAGTTGAACTTCGCACTGAGCTTGCGCGCATAGGCGACCTCGTCGGTCACCGATTGCTTATCGACATAGTTCTCGTTGCCGGATTCCGCACCCATGCTGAGCAAACGATTTTGCCGCACCTGGATCAGCCGCTCCGGCGTCGCGTGCAGGCTGACCACCAGCGGCTTCTTCAGCGTCTCCAGCTGGTGCGGAATCGGGATACCGGGCACAAGCGGCACGTTCGCGGTGCGCACGCCGCGATTGGCGAGATAGATCGAGGTCGGCGTCTTCGACGTCCGGCTGACACCCACCAGGACGACGTCGGCTTCTTCGAGGCCGTCGACCATCTGGCCATCATCATGGAGCATCGTGTAGTTCAGCGCGTCGATGCGCGCGAAATATTCGGCGTTGAGCACGTGCTGCGCGCCGACGCGGCCGGCGGTCGATGCGCCGAGATAGGCCTCGAACAGCTGCATCACCGGGCCGATGATCGACAGGCTCGGGATGTTGATCTGCTGGCACTTGCCTTCGAGCCTGGAGACCAGGTCCTTCTCCAGCAAGGTGAAGAGAACGATGCCCGGCGCTTCCTCGATCTCGTCGAGCACGCGATCCAGCTGCTTCTGGCTGCGCACCAGCGGATAGACGTGCTCCACCGGCGTCACATTGGTGTACTGCGCGGCAACCGCTCGCGCGACCGTGATCAAGGTTTCACCCGTCGAGTCGGAAACCAGATGGAGGTGAAAGTAATTGCCGGTGGTGGGCATCAAATCCTTAACGATCTGTGAATCCCTGTGAAGGACGGGCGCAAAATCCGGCCGCCCGCTGCCCCCTTTGGATAACCCCGATTGTTCTGCACATGGTCGCTGTCCGGGACAACGCGACGTCACAGGGCTGATGATATCGGGACGAGGTTCGTTTGTCTTGGGATAAGCTGTCGATGCAGCCCGACAAGCGATTGAATCAAACTCGACTCTCGAAAGTCCAATCGTCCTCGGCAGGCCTGTTGAAGGATGTGAACAAGCTGCGGGAAATCGGCTGGCAGAATTGCATGAGTCCAATCCACCGCTACCTAGACTCAAACCTTAAGATTCTAAAATTATTTGGTTTGGAAGCGATCGAGCGAGCGGATATGTCTCGCCTCCCAATAGTCACCAGCCGGTTAACGGATCGCGACATCGATGTACGAGTGGATCAAGGCGCTGCACGTCATCGCTGTCATCGCGTGGATGGCCGGCATGCTCTATCTGCCGCGCCTGTTCGTCTATCATTGCGAGGCCGAGATCGGCTCGAAACAGTCCGAGACCTTCAAGGTGATGGAGCGCCGGCTGCTGAAGGCGATCATCAATCCGGCGATGATCGTGACTTGGCTGGCCGGGCTGTACATGGTCTGGGCGGGTCACTGGTATGCCAGTGGCTGGTTTCACGGCAAATTCCTCCTCGTTCTCATTTTGTCCGGCGTGCACGGGCTCTTTACCCGCTGGGTGAAGGACTTTGCTGCTGACCGGAATACGCACACCCAAAAATTCTACCGTTATATCAACGAGGTACCGACGGTGCTGATGATCGGCATCGTGATTCTCGTCATCGTCAAGCCGTTTTGACCCGATCCATGAGAATACCGCTCCGTCCGAGATGCCTTGCAGAGGCCGGCGCGATTTTCTATATTAAGGACATCCCACCCCACGCAGGCGGATGTGGTTGCGTTCCGGCTTGACCGGCCGCCGCATCAGGTCTGGCGCCTTATTGGCGCCAACCTTGCTTAGACCTGCGGACCTCATTTTCGTCCGCCTTCCCACAGCCACCTCGCATCCCTCCCAAGTCGCTTCCACAGGACCACCCCCAATGCGGGAAATCAAACTACAGGACCTCAAGTCAAAGACGCCGGCCGAGCTCGTCTCCTTCGCGGAGGAAAACGGGGTCGAGAACGCCAGCACGATGCGCAAGCAGGAGCTGATGTTCGCCATCCTCAAGCAGCTCGCGATCCAGGAGACCGACATCATCGGCGAGGGTGTCGTCGAGGTTCTCTCCGACGGCTTCGGCTTCCTCCGGTCGCCGGATGCCAACTACCTGCCCGGCCCGGATGACATCTACGTTTCGCCGTCGCAGATCCGCCGCTTCGGCCTGCGCACCGGTGACACGATCGAGGGTCACATCCGCAGCCCGAAGGAAGGCGAACGCTATTTCGCGCTGCTCAAGGTCAACACGCTGAACTTCGAGGATCCCGAGAAGTCCAAGCACAAGGTCAATTTCGACAATTTGACGCCGCTGTTTCCGGACGAGCGCTTCCGGCTCGAACTCGAGGATCCGACCCGCAAGGATCTGTCGCCGCGCGTCATCGACATCGTCGCCCCGATCGGCAAGGGCCAGCGCGCGCTGATCGTCGCGCCGCCGCGCACCGGCAAGACCGTGCTGATGCAGAACATCGCGCACTCGATCACCGCCAATCATCCCGAGTGCTATCTGATCGTGCTGCTGATCGATGAGCGCCCCGAGGAAGTCACGGACATGCAGCGCTCGGTGAAGGGCGAGGTGGTGTCCTCGACCTTCGACGAGCCGGCGGCCCGTCACGTCCAGGTCGCGGAGATGGTGATCGAGAAGGCCAAGCGCCTGGTCGAGCACGGCCGCGACGTCGTCATTCTGCTGGACTCGATCACCCGCCTCGGCCGCGCCTACAACACCGTCGTGCCGTCCTCCGGCAAGGTGCTGACCGGCGGTGTCGATGCGAACGCGCTGCAGCGGCCGAAGCGCTTCTTCGGTGCCGCCCGCAACATCGAGGAAGGCGGCTCGCTGACCATCATCGCCACCGCTCTGGTCGACACCGGCAGCCGCATGGACGAAGTCATCTTCGAAGAGTTCAAGGGCACCGGCAACTCCGAGCTCATTCTCGACCGCAAGGTCGCCGACAAGCGGACTTTCCCGGCGATCGACATCGCCCGCTCCGGCACCCGCAAGGAAGAGCTCATCACCGAGGCGCAGAACCTCAAGAAGATGTACGTCCTCCGCCGCATCCTCAATCCGATGGGCACCATGGACGCGATCGACTTCCTGCTCGACAAGCTCCGCAGCACCAAGAGCAACTCGGAGTTCTTCGAGTCGATGAACACCTGATCGGGATACGATCAGTCAGTTTGGAAAGGGCGCTCTTCGGAGCGCCCTTTTTGTTTGGGAGCGTCGCACGGATCTGATGCCTTGCGGCGTCACTTCGAGATCAACGCCGGGATCACCCTCCCCTGGAGGGGCAGGGCAATCGCATGTGGAAATTCCGGGCTGTCGCGACGAACGATCCTGCAAGCTAGTAACTCCGTCATGCCCGGGCTTGTCCCGGGCATCCACGTCGTTCTCAGAATGCCGGCCGACGTGGATGGCCGGGACAAGCCCGGCCATGACGACGTGGAGAGAGACGAGCCCAAAACGGCGATCGCCACACGCGATTGCCCTGCCTGGAGGGGGAGGGTCGGTCATATGCCGAAGTGCATGTGAGCCGGGGTGGGGTGTTCTCTCCACTTGCACCGGTGTCTGCGGAGACATCACCCAACCCCGCTCGCCCGCTTCGCGCGCGATCGACCCTCCGCCTTCAGGGGAGGGTGAGACTGAGAGCGCCGCGCCGTCCGTCGCCGTCATCGACACGTTGACGATGAAAGCATCATGCCTTTCGCCGTCATCGCATCATGCTCGGGTTGGTCACGCGGCTCTCGCCATCTGGCGTAAAGCATGCCGGTGTAAACCGATTGTCTTTCTGGATCGCCGAGCCCAATTGAACATCATGCATCCGCACGACCAGACCATCTTCGCACTGTCCTCGGGACGGCTGCCAAGCGCGATTGCGATCGTCCGGATGTCTGGTCCGCACGCCGGCGCAGCTCTTCAGATGTTGGCGGGCAAGATGCCGACGCCGCGGGTGGCGACGCGGGTGCTGCTTCGCGATGCCAGCGGCGATCCGATCGATGACGCGGTCGTGCTGTGGTTTCAGGCCCCAGCCAGCGCCACCGGCGAGGATGTCGCCGAGCTGCATGTCCATGGCAGCCGCGCGGTGATCGCGACGCTGTTCGCGGTGCTCTCGGCGATGCCGGAGCTGCGTCCAGCGGAGCCGGGCGAGTTCACCCGGCGCGCCTTCGAGAACGGCAAGATCGATCTGACCGAGGCTGAGGGACTCGACGATCTCATCCATGCCGACACCGACCGCCAGAGGCGCCAAGCGCTGCGGCAGCTCCAGGGTCTGCTGGGCGACAAGGCGCGGAGCTGGCGCGAGCAGATCATCGAGGCCGGCGCGCTGATCGAAGCCGGGATCAACTTCTCGGATGAGGGCGATGTGCCGGATGAGCTGATGGCGCCGGCGCTCGCGCGGATCAGACAGCTCCTGGGCGAGATCGAGGCCGTGCTCTCGGCGCAAGGCCGGGCCGAGCGGCTTCGCGAAGGTCTGACCGTGGTGATCGCGGGTCCGCCGAATGCCGGCAAGTCGACCTTGATGAACCAGCTCGCCCGCCGCGAGGTCGCTATCGTGTCGCCGCATGCCGGCACCACGCGCGATCTCATTGAGGTTCAGCTCGACCTCGACGGCTATCCGGTGACGTTGATCGATACGGCGGGCATCCGGGAGACCGAGGATCCGGTGGAGCAGGAGGGTGTCCGCCGTGCGCGGGATCGCGCATCGCAGGCCGATCTCGTGTTGTGGATGTCCGAAGATGATCGGCCGCAAGCGATGCCGCGGGGGGAGACGCCCGTCTGGCTGGTTCGCAACAAGATCGATCTGCTCGCATCGGACCAGATGTCGACCTCCGGCGGGGGTGTCAGCCGGGCGTTTGGCATCTCGGCGCAGAGCGGGGCGGGGATGCCGGCTCTGCTGGAAGCCTTGGTCGGCTTCGCTCGCGACTATTTCGGCGCGACCGAGAGCGGGCTGATCACACGGGAACGCCAGAAGCAGTCATTGCAGCAGACCGCGGAGGCACTGCGGCGGAGTCTGAACGCTGTGGGGAGGGGCGAAGAGCTCGTGGCCGAGGAGCTGCGCATTGCGGCGCTCGCACTGGGGCGGCTGCTGGGGCGAGTCGATGTCGAGGATTTGCTCGACGTCATCTTTCGCGAGTTCTGCATCGGAAAGTAGGGGCACCCCGATCGGAGACTCCGCCAGTATACTTAATGAGAGGTGAGTTGGTTAACCGATCGTCAAATGTTTCACGTGAAACAAGATCGGGGAACTTCGCCGAAGTGTTTCACGTGAAACAGTGAGTCGGTCGGAGCGCTTTGTTTCACGTGAAACGGCTCCGGCTGCTCCACGGCCGTGTTTCACGTGAAACGTCTTTCAGGTGACGTGGGCAAACGCTACATAACGACGATGATCCAACACCTGACATCCTTCGACGTCATCGTCATCGGCGGTGGCCACGCCGGCTGTGAAGGCGCCGCCGCCTCGGCGCGGATGGGCGCACGCACTGCTCTGGTCACCCACCAGTTCGCAACCATCGGCGCGATGTCCTGCAATCCGGCGATCGGCGGATTGGGCAAGGGGCATCTCGTCCGTGAAGTCGATGCGCTCGACGGTCTCATGGGCCGCGTCGCCGACGCCGGTGGTATCCAGTTTCGTGTCCTGAACCGCCGGAAGGGTCCGGCTGTCCGCGGTCCTCGTGCTCAGGCCGATCGAAAGCTCTACGCCACGGCGATGCAAGCGGCGATCCGCGACACTGCGAACCTCGTCGTGATCGAGGGCGAGGCGGACGAACTTGTCACCACGAATGGCCGCATCGCCGGCCTGAAGCTGGCAGACGGGCGGACTTTCACGTGCGGTGCGGTGGTGATCACCACCGGCACCTTTCTGCGCGGTCTGATCCATCTGGGCGAGAGGACCTGGCCGGCGGGACGAGTCGATGAAGCGCCGGCGCTCGGGCTCTCGCAGTCTCTCGAAGCCATTGGCTTCAAGCTCGGACGCCTCAAGACCGGCACACCTCCGCGTCTCGATGGGACGACGATTGATTGGTCCGCAGTCGAGATGCAGCCGGGCGACGATCCGCCTGAGCCGTTCTCAGTCCTGACCGACCGGATCACCACGCCCCAGATCCAATGCGGCATCACCCGCACGACGACCGCGACCCACGACGTGATCCGCGCCAATGTCCATCGCTCGCCGATGTACTCCGGGCAGATCAAGTCGACCGGCCCGCGTTACTGCCCGTCAGTTGAGGACAAGATCGTCCGGTTCGGAGACCGCGACGGTCATCAGATCTTTCTGGAACCGGAAGGCCTCGACGACACGACCGTCTATCCCAACGGCATCTCGACCTCGCTGCCGGAGGAGGTTCAGCTCGCGCTGCTGCCGACCATTCCGGGCCTCGAACGAGTCCGGATGATCCGGCCGGGCTATGCGATCGAGTACGACCACGTCGATCCCCGCGAGCTCGAGCCGACGCTGCAGACCAAGCGGATGCGAGGGTTGTTTCTGGCGGGCCAGATCAACGGTACGACGGGATATGAAGAGGCAGCCGCGCAGGGGCTGGTGGCCGGGCTGAATGCCGCGTTGGCGGCGGGAGGCGGGGAGCCGATCGTGTTCGACCGGGCAGACGGTTATCTCGGCGTGATGATCGATGATCTCGTGACCCGCGGGATTACAGAACCGTACCGGATGTTCACCTCCCGCGCCGAGTATCGGCTGACCTTGCGTGCGGACAATGCCGACCAGCGGCTGACTGACAAGGGTATCGCCCTGGGCTGTGTCGGGACCCATCGCGCACGTTTCCATCGTGCCAAGATGGATGCGCTTGAAGCGGCGCGTGGGCTGGCCCGGTCGCTGTCGATCACGCCGAATGAAGCAGCCAAGCATGGGCTGACGCTGAACCGGGACGGCCAGCGCCGTTCGGCGTTCGAGCTGATGGCCTATCCGGAGATCAGCTTCGCCGAAGTGCGGGCGATCTGGCCGGAGCTGGGTACGATCGACGCGACCATCGCTACGCATCTCGAGATCGATGCCAAATACGATGTCTACGTCCGCCGCCAGAGCGATGACGTCGATGCCTTCCGGCGCGATGAGGGTCTCGTGCTAGGAGACATCGACTACGCCGTGGTCCCCGGTCTGTCGAATGAGGCGAGGGCGAAGCTGACCGCGACGAAGCCGTGGACGATCGGGCAGGCGGGCCGGATCGACGGCATGACACCTGCGGCGCTCGGTATCCTCGCAGCCTACCTCCGCCGTGAGGCGCGACGTCACAAGGCGGGCTGAGGCGTTTCACGTGAAACGGACATCGATGACGGTCGCTCCAAACATCGTCGAGGCCGACAAGGCAGCGGCGCTCGCGCTCACGCCCGTTTCACGTGAAACAGAGCAGCGCCTGGACCGCTATGTCGCGCTGCTGTTGGAGTGGCAGGCCAAGACCAACCTGGTCGCGCCGTCGACGCTGGCGCATCTCTGGACGCGACACATTTCGGATTCACTGCAGCTCCTCGATCTCGCGCCCGACGCCAAGATCTGGGTCGATCTCGGCAGCGGAGGCGGCTTCCCCGGCGTCGTTCTCGCTTGCGCCCTGGCTGAGCGGCCGGGCGCGCAGGTGCATCTGGTCGAGCGCATCGCCAAGAAGGCGGCGTTCTTGCGCGAAGCAATTCGCGTCACCGGCGCACCTGGGATCGTGCATTTGTCAGAGATCGGGGATATCGTGGAGAAGTGGAGCGGGCGAGTCGATTGCGTGACCGCACGCGCGCTGGCTCCGCTACACCAACTCATCGGCTTTGCGGAGCCCCTGGTGAAAAAAGGCGCGAAAGCGCTGTTTCTCAAGGGTCAAGATGTAGATGCGGAATTGACCGAATCTACCAAGTATTGGAAAATTGAGCCGAAACTTCATTCCAGCCGGACGGGCGGGCAGGGCTGGATCGTCGCAATCGATTGCATCGAGCGACAAGGCTGAACTCCCGCACAACAACCATGGCGATCGCGCATGTCCGTAATTGATCAAATTTATCAAGAAGATAGAGCCCCTCACCCGGACGGGCATCCGCGCATCCTGGCGCTCGCCAACCAGAAGGGCGGGGTCGGCAAGACCACGACCGCGATCAACCTGGGAACGGCGCTGGCCGCCATCGGCGAGCGCGTGCTGATCGTCGATCTCGATCCCCAGGGCAACGCCTCGACCGGCCTCGGCATCGATCGCGGCAGCCGCAACTGCTCGACCTATGACGTGCTCATTGGTGAAGCCTCGTTGCGCGACGCCGTGGTCGCGACCGCCGTGCCGCGGCTGCACATCGCGTCCTCGACGATGGACCTGTCGGGCCTCGAGCTCGAACTCGGCAACAGCGCCAACCGCGCCTTCCGTCTGCGCGACGCGATCGCCGGCCTCAACAACAACGTCTCGCCGGAGAGCGACTACACCTATGTGCTGGTCGATTGCCCGCCGTCGCTGAACCTGCTCACCGTCAACGCGATGGCCGCGTCGGACGCGATCCTGGTGCCGCTGCAGTGCGAGTTCTTCGCGCTCGAAGGTCTGTCGCAACTCTTGCAGACCGTGGAACAGGTGCGTTCGACCCTGAATCCGAACCTGTCGATCCACGGCATCGTGCTGACCATGTTCGACTCGCGCAACAATCTGTCCAACCAGGTCGTCGCCGACGTTCGCCAGTTCATGGGCTCGAAGGTCTACAACACGATGATCCCGCGCAATGTGCGCATCTCGGAGGCGCCGTCCTACGGCAAGCCGGTGCTGGTCTATGACCTCAAGTGCGTCGGCAGCGAAGCCTATCTGAAGCTCGCGACCGAGGTCATCCAGCGCGAGCGCGATCTGCGCGCCAACTGATCAGTTGCCATGTCTCCGGCTGACCTCGCGTCAGCCGGTCTTCATTCAAGGATCACGGCGACTTCCGGCGGCGGAATTCGCGATCCCTTTATATTGCGCCGAAGCTGCGGATCGGCAGCAGGCCGCGAGCGGAGCTTGATGTGAATCCAAAGGAGAAGGCGATGGCGGACGAGTCGCGATCGCGGTTGGGCCGGGGTCTTGCTAGTCTGATCGGTGACGTCGGCCGCGAGGCGGGCGCGCCGCCGGAGCGGCCGCGCAATCAGCGCAAGGTGCCGATCGAGTTTCTCAAGCCGAACCCGCGCAACCCGCGCAAGACGTTCTCCGACGGCGAGCTCGCCGAGCTCTCGGCTTCGATCAAGCAGCACGGCGTGATCCAGCCGATCGTGGTGCGTCCGATCAAGGGCCAGCAGGACCGCTACGAGATCATCGCCGGCGAGCGGCGCTGGCGCGCCTCGCAGGCCGCCGGCCTGCACGAGGTGCCGATCGTCCCGGTCGACGTCAGCGACAGCGATGCGCTGGAGCTCGCGATCATCGAGAACGTGCAGCGCGAGGACTTGAACCCGATGGAGGAGGCGCAGGGCTATCACGCGCTCGCCAACGAGTTCAAACGCAATCAGGAAGAGATCGCCAAGATCGTCGGCAAGAGCCGCAGCCACGTCGCCAACATGATGCGGCTGACCAAGCTGCCGGCCGAGGTGCAGGGCTTCATCGCGACCGGCGCGATCTCGGCCGGCCACGCGCGCGCGCTGATCAACCTGCCCGATCCGCTGAGCGCGGCGAAGAAGATCATCGCGGAAGGGCTGAACGTCCGGCAGACCGAGGCGCTGGCCCATGAGGAGGGCGTGCCGGAACGCAAGCCGCAGAAGCCGCGCAGCAGCGGCGGTGGTGAAGCGCCGGAGAAGAAGGACGCCGACACGCTGGCCCTGGAGAAGCGCGTCGGTGACGCGCTCGGCCTCACCCTCTCGATCAGCCACCGCGATCCCGGCGGCACTGTGCAAATCACCTACCGCAGCCTCGAACAGCTCGACGAGGTGATGCGCAGGTTGGAGCAGGGTTAGGTGTGAGGTCAGTGGTGCCGCGCGCGCTGCCGTAGCCGCGCCTAGCACCCGCGTCATCCTCTGTTAGTTTGTTGCTCCACTCTCACCTCTCGTCATGGCCGGACTTGACCCGGCCATCCATTTTTTGAGGCGACCTCGGCGAAGAGGATGGATGCCCGGGTCAAGCCCGGGCATGACGAGCAAATAGCGGGGAAGAGCTACTCAACTAACGACACGTGTGCGAACGTCTGTCCTGGTCGCGACTGTTCAAGGTGAGCCTCGCTCTCTCCTCCGTCATTCCGGGGCGTGCGCAGCACGAGCCCGGAATCCATTTTTCGGCGGATGCTGTGGCCCGATGGATTCCGGGCTCGCCCTTCGGGCGCCCCGGAATGACCGCGGAGATAATAGTGCGATCTCTGGTGTCCACTGGGACTGCGATTGTCGGCGCCGCTTGAGCGCGTCAGCGTCCCGAACCCCATCACCCCTTGCGCCGCGCCGCCACCGCGATCGACAGCAGCGTCCGCTGCGCGATCGCCGCCGCCAATCCCGGCTGCTTGCGCATGTCGAGCGCGGCCGTCGCGAGCTGGTCGATGATCGGCAGCAGCCGGGCAGGGGAGAAGTTGCGCAGCGCGGTTTCTGCGCTCGGCTTGCGCGAGAAGTGCAGCCGCGGGAAGCCGCCTTCCAGAATGCTGGAGATCGATGCGCCCGAGGCGACGGCCAGGGCTGATTTGTGCAGCCATGCAGCATGCCGCTGCGCCGCGGAGATGATGACCCCGGGATAGGTGCCGGCGATCATCGCCTTACCGAACTCGGTCTCGACCACATCGGGCTTGCCACCGAAGGCGCCGTCGACGATCGGGTCGAGCTTCATCTCCGAGGCGTCGGCGACCACGGCCATGACGTGGTCGAGCGTCACCTCGCCTTCGCCATGTGCGAACAAGGTCAGCTTGCGCACTTCGTTGCGGGACGCCTGGCGGTCGCCGCCGAGCAGCGCCATCAGATAGGCGCGCGCGTCCTGCGAGATGCGCAAGCTCGCGATGCGCAATTCGTCATCGATCAGCTTGGCGAGATCACGCTCGGTGTCCGGATAGCAGCCGATCGCCACCGCACTCGCGGCCTTTTCGCAAATCTTGCGCAAGGGCGAATCCGGCCGTATGTCGCCGGCCTCGATGACGATACGGCAGTCGCGCACGCTCATCTGCGTGAGCGTCTCGACCCCGCTGGCAAAGGTCCGAGAGCCGGCCCGCACCCGAATGGCGCGGCGGCCGCCGAACAGCGGCACGGTCATGGCCTCGTCGACCAGCCGCGACGGCTCGGCGGCGAGCTCGTCGCCGTCGAGCCGGACCACGGAAAACGGATCGTCGGGATTGTCGACGGCGGAGGCGATCAGCGCCTCGGCCCGCTCGCGGACCAAGCCGGCATCCGGGCCATACAGCAGGATCAGCGGACGGGCCGCGTCCGGCCTGGCGAGGAAGGCGTCGATGTCTCGTCCGCGCAGCGCGACCACGGCGGTGTCAGCCGTGCGTCAGGTGCCCGCGGTGAAGAAGGCCGCGAGCCGGGTCTTGATGTTCTCGGCAATCTGCTCGGCCGCCCGGTCCTCGGCGTCGTTGAACGCGCGCTGGCGGGCGAAGCGCTGGTAAGAGCCGGGGATGTCGTAGGACGTCCGGGCGAAGGTCGTTCCGGTCATCACCGACTTGTTGGTGGCGAGATCGACCAGATTGTACTGCGCGTCGATGCCGACATTTTCCGTGGTTGGCAGGCCGGTCGTCTGCGACACGATCAGCGACGACCGGCTGGTCTGGAACTTCAGCACCAGCTTGTGCGTCGGCGCCGTCCCCGTGGCAGTGCCATAGAGCTTGAAGGCAAGCGCGTTGCGGATGCCCACGCCGATGCGCGCCTCGGGCGAGGCGTTCGGCTTGTCGACCGGCGGCAGCTCGATGCCCATCAGCTTGTCGCGCAGGGCAGGGGTGCCGTCGGCATGCTCGGCATACATCGGCTGGAAGCAGCCAGCCGTCAGCCCAGCCAACGCGGCCACGGCGAGAAGGCGTGCAGCGATCCGAAACCTAGCCGACGACATTCACGATCCTCTTGGGAACAATGATCACCTTGCGGACGGGCTTGCCATCCAGCGCGAGTTTTACTGCATCAAGGGCCAAAACGGCAGACTCAATTTCCGGATTCTGCGCGTTGCTGGCGACTGTGACTTCTCCGCGCTTCTTGCCGTTGACCTGCACGACCAGGGTCATGCTGTCCTCAACCAGCAAATCTCGTTCGATTTGCGGCCAGGAGGCCTCCGAGATCAGCCCTTTCTGGCCCAGCACCTGCCAGCATTCCTCGGCCAGATGCGGCATCATCGGCGAGAACAGCTGCACCAGGATGCCCGCCGCCTCGCGAATCGCGAACGCCAGGTCCGGCGCCGGCTTGGCCGCCTTCGCCAGCACGTCGGCCAGCGCATTGGCGAATTCGCGGATATGCGCCAGGCAGACATTGAAGTGCAGCCGCTCGATGCCGCCGGTCACCTTGTCCAGCGCGCCATGCGCGGCCTTGCGCAGCGCCAGCGCGTCGGGGCCAAAGGTCGCCGGACGGGAGGAGGGGGCCTCCGCCGCCGCCGCAACCGATTCGTTGACCAGCCGCCACAGGCGCTGGACGAAACGCGCCGCGCCCTGAACGCGCTCGTCGCTCCAGATCACGTCGCGATCCGGCGGCGAGTCCGACAGCATGAACCAGCGGGCGACGTCGGCGCCGTAGCTCTCGATGATGTCGTCGGGGTCGACCGTGTTCTTCTTCGACTTCGACATCTTCTCGATCGGGCCGATCGTGATGTCTTCGCCGGTCGCAGTCAGCACCGCGCGGCGGCCATTGCCGCCGATCTCGATCTTGACCTCGGCCGGGTTGACGAAGGTGCCATCGGCCTTCTGGTAGGTCTCGTGCACCACCATGCCCTGCGTGAACATGCCGGCGAACGGCTCGTCCATCGCGACATGCCCGGTCGCCTTCATCGCGCGGGTGAAGAAGCGGCTGTACAGCAGGTGCAGGATCGCGTGCTCGACGCCGCCGATATACTGGTCGACCGGCATCATCCGGTTGGCGACCTCAGGCGTCGTCGGCGCGCTCTCGTTCCACGGATCGGTGAAGCGCGCGAAGTACCAGGACGAATCCACGAAGGTGTCCATGGTGTCGGTTTCGCGCGTGGCCTTGCCGCCGCATGTCGGACAGGTGACGTGCTTCCAGGTCGGATGATGGTCCAGCGCGTTGCCCGGCTTGTCGAAGGTGACGTCATCCGGCAGCACCACGGGCAGGTCCTTGGCCGGCACAGGCACGACATCGCACTTGGCGCAGTGGATCACCGGGATCGGGCAGCCCCAATAGCGCTGCCGCGAGATGCCCCAGTCGCGCAGGCGGAAATTGACCTGGCGCTCGCCGACGGCGGCACCGCCGCGCTGTTCGGTCTCCAGCCGCTTCGCGACCTCGTCCTTGGCCTGCGCGATCGTCATGCCGTCGAGGAAGCGCGAATTGATCAGGCGGCCGTCGCCGTCGAAGGCGGTGTCGGTGATGACGAAGCTCGCCGGGTCCTGTCCTTCCGGGCAGACCACCGGCGTGTTGCCGAGGCCGTATTTGTTGACGAAGTCGAGGTCGCGCTGGTCATGCGCCGGACAGCCGAAGATGGCGCCGGTGCCGTATTCCATCAGCACGAAGTTCGCGACATAGACCGGCAGGGTCCAGCTCGGGTCGAACGGATGCACGGCGCGGATGCCGGTATCGAAGCCCTGCTTCTCCGCGGTGTCGATCGCCTCCTGCGCGGTGCCGATGCGCTTGATCTCGGCGATGAACGCGGCGAGCTCGGGGTTCTTGGCGGCGGCCGCCTGCGCCAGCGGATGGTCCGCCGATATCGCCATGAACTTGGCGCCGAACAGTGTGTCCGGCCGCGTCGTGAAGATCTTCAGCTCGGTCTCGCCGGCGGGCGTGGTCGCCGCATCCAGCGCGAAGCGGATCAGCAGACCCTCGGAGCGGCCGATCCAGTTCCGCTGCATCAGCCGCACCTTGTCCGGCCAACGGTCCAGCCCGTCGAGCGCGTCCAGCAGCTCCTGCGAGTACTTCGTGATCTTGAACACCCACTGGTTCATCTCACGCTGTTCGACCACCGCACCTGAACGCCAGCCGCGGCCGTCGATCACCTGCTCGTTGGCGAGCACGGTCATGTCGACCGGATCCCAATTCACCTTGCGCTTCTCGCGCTCGACCAGCCCCGCCTGCATGAAGTCGAGGAACATCTTCTGCTGGTGCTTGTAGTAGGACGGATCGCAGGTCGCGAACTCGCGGGCCCAGTCGAGCGACAGGCCGATCGAGCGCAGCTGCTTCTTCATCGCTGCGATGTTGTCGTAGGTCCACGCCTTCGGCGCGACCTTGCGCTCGATCGCGGCGTTCTCCGCCGGCAGGCCGAACGCGTCCCAGCCCATCGGATGCAGCACGTTGAAGCCCTTGGCGCGCATGAAGCGCGCCAGCACGTCGCCCAGCGTATAATTACGGACATGGCCGATATGGATGCGTCCCGACGGGTAGGGAAACATCTCGAGTACGTAGTATTTCGGACGCGGATCTTCGTTCTTGGTGGCGAAAATCGCCTTCTCGTCCCACTGGCGCTGCCAGCGCGGCTCGGCTTCACGGGCGTTGTAGCGTTCGGTTGTCATGAAAATCGCTTGTAATTTTCGAGGATTCGCGTCGTTTTCGACGGCGGACTAGGCCACAAAAGCAGCACGCGGGTCAATGGGGCGGCAGATGATGATACCATTCCGTGCAGCTGCTAACTGGCGCTAATCGCAAGTTATTTTGCAGGCTCCGGCCGCACTGTCGGAGGTGGGATTGAGGCACGGTTAAGACTTGAATGGGAGACTGAGTGCATATTCAAGTCTTCAGCCCGCATCCTTGGATCACTCCGCATCGTGTCCGGCGCTACGTTCGACGAGCTCGACTTCGAGTATGCGACGACAGTCGCAGAGAAGGCCATGCGTTCCATGGCCCAGCAGCGCGTACCCCCCACGCCGAACAACTTCCATCTGTGGTTCAAGTACTCGCTGGGGTCGGCGTCGGACCTGAAGCGAGCTGTCGACATTCTCGTCAGCAACAAGCGCAAGTTCGACAAGACGACCAATCAGGCGCTGTTCGATACCTATATCGGTCAGCAGGGAACGGAAGCGGCCGTCGTCCACAAAGTCTCGCAGCAGTTGCATGGCGTCATGGACTCCGCCAAGCAGTATCTGACCGCCGCCATCGCCGACAACCGCACGCACATGGCGGCGATCGACGGCGTCGCCGAGCAGAACGAGCAGGGCGTCGATCCGAAGATCCTGATCGAGAGTCTGGTCAGCGAGCTGGCGCAGGCCACCGCGCGCGCGGCGAAGCTGGAAGCGAACTTCGCCGAAAAGTCGCGTGAGCTCGACACCATCAGGGACTCGCTCAACAAATCGGAGCAGCGCGCGCGCACCGACACCCTCACGGGTCTGCCGAACCGCCGCGCGCTCGAAGAGTTCTTCCGCCATGCGCAGATCGAGGCGATGGAGCGCGACGAGCCGCTCGCCATTCTCCTGATCGATGTCGATCACTTCAAGCGGTTCAACGACAGTTACGGTCACGGCGTCGGCGACCAGGTGCTGCGGCTCGTGGCCAAGGCGTTGCGCGAGCGCGTCCGCGACAACGATCTGCCGGCGCGCTACGGCGGCGAGGAACTGATCGCGGTGCTGCCGCAGACCGATCTCGAGGGCTGCACGGCCATCGCCGAACGCATCCGCCGCACGATCGCCGATTGCCAGTTCACGCGGCGCTCGACCGGCGAAGTGCTGCCGCAGATCACGGTGTCGATCGGCGTCGGTCAATTCCAGTTCGGCGAGTCGATGGCTGATCTGATCGATCGCTGCGATCGTGCGCTGTATCTCGCCAAGAAGCTCGGCCGCAATCGCGTCGTCACCGAGCTCGAGCTCGACCGCAAACTGGCCGTCGGCTGATCAGCTCGAGCTGATCGGTTCAAGGCTGCGGCTCAGCCGGTGCGCGCCACGTCCCTGCTCGCATTTGCGACGTCGCCGAAGCCGTGTCCGACGACCGTGTTGCGTCCGCGATGCTTGGCGGCATACAGCGCGGCATCAGCCGCCTCGATCAGATCCGCAGGAGTCAGCGAATCATTGGGCAGTGTGCACGCCACGCCCACGCTGACCGTGACACAACGATGCGCCGACGTTGCGTGCGGCAGTTCGAGCTCCAGCACGGCGGCGCGCACCCGCTCGCCGATTTCGAGCGCCTGCCTCGCGTTCATTCCCGGCAGCAGCAGGCAGAATTCCTCGCCGCCATAGCGGCCGGCAAAGGCCATGGTCGAGCCCGCGATCTCCGCCAGCGTCTCGCCCAGCCGTGACAGGCAGGCGTCGCCTTCGGGATGACCGTAGGTATCGTTGTAGAGCTTGAAATGATCGACATCGATCATCAGCAACGACAGCTCGCTGCCGGTCTGCTGCGCCCGCGCCCATTCGATATCGATGCGGTTCTGGAAGCCGCGCCGGTTGGCGAGCCCAGACAGCATGTCGATCGACGCCATCACCGTCAGCCGGTCGTTGGCGGCGACCAGCTCACGCTCGCGCTGGCCGAGTTTCGCCGCCATTGCATTGAACGATCTTGCCAGCGGCACGAATTCCGAAGGGAGATTCTTGGTGGCGACGCGGGCCGACCAGTGACCCAGGCCGAAGCGCTTGGCCGTCGCGGCGAGCATGTTGACCGGCTTGACGATCAGCTTTTCGGCGGCGATCAGCGCGCCGAGCAGCACGATCAGGCACACCAGGCCGGCCTGCACATAGGCATTGTGGATCTCGCGGTCGATCGCCGCGGTGACGCGGGTCTCGTCGATGCTGACGATCAGACGCGAGCCGGTATCGGCGATGCGGGTGAAGGTGATGGCCCGCTTCGATCCATCCGCTGCCGTGAAGCTCAACGTCTCGGTCGGCTTGCTGGAGCTCAGGGCGGTCTCCGTCACCGCCGACAACAGCGGCACGCTGTCGAGCGGTCGGCCGATCAGTTCCGCATACCCGGCCGGCGCGGCCAGCACGGTTCCCTCGCTGTCGATCAGCACCGCGGTGATGCCTGGACGGTTGCCAAGATTGCTCATGATCTTGGACATCCATTCCAGGTTCACGCTCGCGAGCATGACGGCGTCGGGCTCGCCGGTGAACGCGGCGACCGGATAGGCGGCCATCACGATCGGCACATGCGTCGGCTTCGACAGCAAATAATCGGAGAAGACGAAGTCGCGCGCTTCCTGGGCGCCGCGGAAATAGGGCCGGTCGCTGAAATCCAGCCCCACATACTGATTGTTGGTCGAGCACTGGATGCGGCCGTCGCGGCCGGCGATCATCAGCGTGCGGATCCAGGGCAAGGTCGCCGGCAGGCTGGCGCGCATCATGTCGCAGCTGCGGCTGATGCCGGCCGCGGACGCGCGGACATAGGCGGTCGACTTCAGCACGGTCTCGACCGACATGATGACTTCGCGCTGCATGTCGGCGCTTTGCCGAGCGAGCGCAAAGAACTCCTCGGACGCGAGCGCGATCTGGCGGGTCCGGGCGCCTTCCAGGGAGCGGGCGCGTTCCAGCATCAGCGGCGCGACCAGGATCAGGGCGAGCAGCGCCAGCCGGGCGCGAATCCCCATCAGCCGGTTCAGCTTCACTCTATTGCGATTGAAGCGGATGCTTGGCATTTCTTCCCCCTACCCCCGGCTGTGCAGGGTAAGGAGAAGGGCTCAAGAACCCTTTCTCGAACTCCGTAAAATTGCAGCTAAACCCGTAAATCTACCGGACCCGCGGACCCCTGATCGTGACCGATGCCCCCAACGCCCTGTCTTCGTCATCACAGACCGCGCTCGCCGCCGTCGAGCAGCAGATCCAGCGCGCCTGCAGCGACGCCCAGCGCGCGCGTGACTCGGTGACCCTGATCGCGGTGTCGAAGACGTTCGCGGCCGAGGCGATCGAGCCGGTGATCACGGCCGGGCAGCGCGTGTTCGGAGAGAACCGGGTTCAGGAGGCCAAGGGCAAGTGGCCGGCGCTGATGACTGCGCATCCCGGCCTGTCGCTGCACCTGATCGGGCCGTTGCAGTCCAACAAGGCAAAGGAGGCGGTGGCGCTGTTCGACGCCATTCACTCCGTCGATCGGCCGAGTCTCTGCACGGCGCTGGCCAAGGAAATCGCGGCTCAGGGCCGGCATCCCCAGCTCTTCGTCCAGATCAACACCGGCGAGGAGCCGCAGAAGGCCGGCATCGCGCCCGGCGACGCCGACGCCTTCCTCGCGGCCTGTCGCAAGGATTACGGGCTGGAGATTTCCGGCCTGATGTGCATTCCGCCGGTCGACCAGGCGCCGGGACCGCATTTCGCGCTGACCGCCAAGATTGCCGCCCGCAACGGACTGTCGAATCTTTCGATGGGCATGAGCGCCGATTTCGCCACCGCGATCCAGTTCGGCGCCACCCATGTGCGCGTCGGCTCGGCGATCTTCGGGCACCGCTGACGGTGCATCAATGTCAGGCTCCGTTATTCGAACCTGACGGACACCCGCCCGAGGTCGCCGAAATCCGCTTCCATCACGTCCCCCGGCCCGATCGGCAGCGGCGGATGGCAGGTGCCGGTGGTGACCACCTGCCCTGCCCGCGCGGTGATGCCGAGCTGGCGCAGCTCGTTGACCAGCCAGGCCAGGGCGATCCGGGGATCGCCAAGCACGTTGCGGCCATGGCCGGTGAAGGTGTCGCCGCGCAACGTGATGCGCGGCCGCTCGTCGACCAGGTCGCGGCCGCGCCAGTCGGCTGAGGTCGGCGCTCCCAGCACGAACAGATGGGCGCAGGCGTTGTCGGCGATCAGCTGCGCCTCCCCTGCGCTGACGAAATCAGCGAATCGCGAATCCGGAATCTCGATCGCCGGGTGCAGCGTGTCGACGGCCGCGAGCACCTCGGCGGCATCATAAGGTGTCGGTCGTGGCGGCAGGTCCCGTCCCAGGCGAAACGCGAATTCCGGCTCCGCGACCCGCATCTCGTTGCCTGCCATGGACGCGATGCCGCCGACCGGCAGCACGGTCTCGGCCAGGATGCGGCCGGCCATCGGACCGGCGACATTGATATGGCGCTGTCCCGCTTCGCTGGTGGCCGCGATCTTCCAGCCGAACAGCGGCTGGCGCGATTGGCGCTCGATCTCGGCCTGGATGGCGTAGCCCTCGGCACGGTCGTGGGGACGAAGATCCGGCGGCAATGCCGCCAGCTTGCGGCCTGATGTCCAGTGGTCGTTCAGAATGCCGGAAGCGCCGGCAAGCCTGTCCGCTGCGCGCATGATGTCCTCCCCGTCTCTGACCCTTCTTTTATTGAATGACGATCCTGGTGCGCGGACCGATCCTTTGCAACAGCCGCAGCATCGCCGGCCGGGTCATCGCCACGCAGCCGGCCGTCGGCCCGAAATTCGGCCGTGCGAGGTGCAGGAACACCGCGCTGCCCCGCCCCGCAATCCGCGGACGGGTGTTGTGGTCGATCTCGATGATGAAATCGTACAAATGGTCCTGCCGCGCGAGGCGGTCTCCGGGCTGGTCTCCGCACAGCTTCACCGGCTGGTTATAGTGCCGGTCGGCGGTGTCCTCGCACCAGGCGTCCTCGGGTCCGATCAGCCGGACCGGCAGAAAGGTCCGCGGGCGGGCATGCCGGTCCGCCCGCCACCAGAGACGGCGGGGGTAGAATGTGCCGCGCGGGGTACCGCCATCGCCCTCGCGCTTGTTGGCGAGGACGCCGCCGCGGCCGAGCGCCACCGGAATGATATGGCCCCAGATTGTCAGCCAGCCGCGCTGGCGGGAGCCCGCGGCGGTCCGAATCGACACAAGGGCTGCTGGCATGCCACGCGGCGAATTTGCTAATGTCATGAAACAACGTGCCTTTTCATTGCCATGCATTGCCCGTGAATTGCCTTATTGTCGGCAAATGGTCCGCTCCGCGAGTCGAACAGGACATTCATCTCATTCCCTGCCCAATTCTGGAGTACAGTGCTGGGCGCTTGTGAATCGATAACAGCCCCCTACTTCAAGACGGAACAGGGCTGATGAGCCTGTTTGCCCACCGTTGAAGGCGCCACCCACCTGATCCCGCCGGCGCCACCTAGAGGATTGTACAATGGCCAATGCCCGCAAGATCCTGATCGTGGATGACGACACCGATCTGCGCGACACCCTGATGGAGCAGCTCTCGCTGCATGATGAATTCGAGGCTCAGGCCGTCGATACCGGTGCCAAGGGTGCCAGCGCCGCAAAGGCCAATTCTCCCGATCTGGTGCTGATGGACGTCGGCCTGCCCGACACCGACGGCCGCGAGGTGGTGCGCAGCTTGCGAAAAGGCGGCTTCAAGGCCCCGATCATCATGCTGACCGGGCATGACACCGACTCGGATACGATCCTCGGGCTCGAGTCCGGCGCCAATGACTACGTCGCCAAGCCGTTCCGCTTCGCCGTGCTGCTCGCCCGCATCCGCGCCCAGCTTCGCCAGCACGAGGCCAGCGAGGACGCGGTGTTCTCGGTCGGCCCCTACAGCTTCCGCCCGGGCTCGAAGATGCTGACCGGCGCCAACGCCCGGAAGGTCCGCCTGACGGAAAAGGAAACCGCGATCCTTCGCTTCCTCTACCGCGCCGGCCAGCAGCCGGTGTCGCGCGAGACCCTGCTGCAGGAGGTCTGGGGCTACAATTCCGGCGTTACAACCCATACGCTGGAAACGCATATTTACCGTCTGCGGCAGAAGATCGAGAAAGATGCCGCGAATCCCGAGATTCTCGTCACCGAGGCCGGTGGATACAAGTTGGTACCGTGATAGGTTCGGGGATGGCGGTTTCGCCATTTATGTTATTGGTTCCATTCCGCCTTCCCCGGGCCCTAGATGTCGATCGAAGACGATATTGCGCTATTGGAGCGCGTCCCAACCTTGCGCCTTTTGGGAAGCGACTCACTGCGCATGATCGCGATCGGCTCCGAGCAGCGTAACGTCCAGAGCGGCGAAACGCTGTTCCGCGAGGGCGACACCGCCGATTGCGGCTATGTCGTCCAGCGCGGCGCGCTGCGCATCAATGACGAAGCCGGTGCCGAGATCGTCGCCACGCCGACGATGCTGATCGGCGAACTCGCGCTGCTGGTCGAGATGCGGCGCCCGGCCACCGCGACCGCCTTGGAATATTCGACCGTGGTGCGCATCTCGCGCAGCCTGTTCCAACGCGTGCTCGAAAGCGATGCGATGGCCGCCCGGCGGCTCCGCGACGAGTTCGCCCACCGCGCCAGCCGGATCGCCAACGACATCATGATGGCCGGCGCGAAGCTGATGTCGTGAGCGCACGGCTGAGAGAGCGGTTGCACATCTGATCCCCCGTCATTCCGGGGCAAGGCCGCAGGCCTTGAACCCGGAATCCCGAGCTTGTCTTGCGCCCATTTCAACAAGCTCGAGATTCCGGGTTCAATCGCCAAAGCGCCGTCGCTTTGCGACTGCGCCTTGTCGATTGCCCCGGAATGACGGCGAAGGCGCCACGAGTCAGCTCACACCGAAGCGGCTAACTACACGTCCAGCGTCACCGTCACCGGCACATGGTCCGATGGCCGCTCCCAGCTCCGCGCATCGCGCAGGATCTTGAAGTCGCTGACGCGGTCCTTCAGCGCCCGCGATACCCAGATGTGGTCGAGCCGTCGGCCGCGGTCGCCGACGGTCCAGTCGGCGGCGCGGTAGCTCCACCACGTGTAGACCTTCTCCGACATCGGGATGCGCTCGCGCGCGACATCGACCCATTCGCCATGGCTCTGCGCCGCCAGCAGCTTCTCGGTCTCGATCGGTGTGTGCGACACCACCTTCAGGAGTTGCTTGTGCGACCACACGTCGTGCTCATGCGGCGCGACGTTGAGATCGCCGACCAGGATGTGGCGGTCGTCGCCGCGCGGATGCAGCGGCTCGCACGCCTTCATCTCGTCGAGGAATTGCAGCTTGTGCTCGAATTTCGGATTGAGCGCGGGATCGGGAATGTCGCCGCCGGCCGGCACGTAGAAATTATGCAGCACCAGCGGCTGCGCGAGCTGCGCCTTCTCGCCGAACGCCACGCTGATGTGACGCGAATCCACCTTGTCGCAGAAGGTCCGGACGTTCGTCGTCTCGAACGGCCATTTCGAGATCACGGCGACGCCGTGATAGCCCTTCTGCCCGTTCAGCGCGATGTGCTCATAGCCGAGCCGCTTGAAGCGCTTCAGCGGGAAGGCATCATCGATGCACTTGGTCTCCTGCAGGCACAGCACATCGGGCCGGACCTGCTTGATGAGCTTGGCGACGAGATCGATGCGCAGGCGCACCGAATTGATGTTCCAGGTGGTCAGGACGAGACGCATGAGATCTGCGATAGCATGGATTGCACTGCCGTCAGCGCCCGAGCCTGGGCCGTGGCGCGGCCGATTGACTGCACCACGAGGGCTTTTCCCCAACTAACTGGATTGCGTGTTCAACGCCGCTTGGCCTCGATCACGTCCCACACGCGCGCCGCGATGTCGGGGCCGCCGAGCCGCGAGATCGCGCGGATGCCGGTCGGCGAGGTCACGTTGATCTCGGTGAGATTGCCGTCGATGACGTCGATGCCGACCAGCAGCAGGCCGCGGGCGCGCAGCTCCGGTCCGAGCGTGTCGCAGATCTCGCGCTCGCGCGGGCTGAGCTCGGTCGCCTGCGCGGCGCCGCCGCGCACCATGTTGGAGCGGAGGTCATCGGCGGCCGGCACGCGGTTGACGGCGCCGGCGAACTCGCCGTCGACCAGGATGATGCGCTTGTCGCCGTGCTTCACCTCGGGAAGGAAGCGCTGGATCACCCAGGGCTCCTTGAACGTCACCGAGAACATGTCGAACAGCGAGCCGAAATTCATGTCCTGCGGCATCACGCGGAAGACCGCCGCGCCGCCATGGCCATGCAGCGGCTTCATCACCACGGCGCCGTGCTGGTCGCGGAAGGCGTTGATCTCGTCGATATCCCGCGAGATCAAGGTCGGCGGCATCAGCTGCGGAAAATTCATCACGAACAGCTTTTCCGGCGCATTGCGCACGCTGGCGGGATCGTTGACCACCAGCGTCTTCGGATGGATGCGCTCGAGGAAATGCGTCGAGGTGATGTAGGCGAGATCGAACGGCGGATCCTGCCGCAGCAGCACGACGTCGAACGAGGTGAGCGCGGTCGGCTTCGGCTCGCCGAGCGTGAAGTGATCGCCGACCTCGTCGCGCACCGTCAGCGCCTGCACCGGCGCGTACAGCTCGTCGCCGCGCAGCGACAGCTTGTCCGGCGTGTAGTAGCACAGCCCGTGGCCGCGCCGCTGCGCTTCGAGCAGCATCGCAAACGTCGAGTCGCCGCGGATGTTGATGCGCGCGATCGGGTCCATCTGGACGGCGACATTCAGTTTCATGGGCAGGTCCCGGTCTCTGTCGTGTGAGTTCTGGTCGTATGGCTCATGTCAGGTGCTGGCGTCGAAGGCTGCGATCAGATGGCGCGGCAGGCTGCGCGGCGCAACCAGAATCGCGTCGAACCGCAGCTCCAATTCGGCATGGTCGGGATGCGCCGCCAGCCAGGCCTGCGCGGCAGCGATGATGCGCTGCTGCTGGCGCGGCGTCACCGCGTAGGCGGCATCGTCGAGCGAGGCGCGGGCCTTGACCTCGACGAAGGCAACCAGGCCGCGCTTGCGCGCGATGATGTCGATCTCGCCATGCGGCGTGCGGAAGCGTTTGGCGAGGATGCGATAGCCCTTGGCGATCAGCAGCGCCGCCGCGCGCGCCTCCGCCGACAGGCCGGTGCGGAAGGCGGCGACGCGCTCGGGGGCGGCCGTCTTGGCGGGCTTGCCGGCCGCAGGCTCAGTCTTCGCCATCGGCCGTGTCCTTGGCGAGCTCCAGCGCGCGTGCGTAGACTTCGCGCCGTGGGCGGCCCGAGAGTTCGACGGCATGCATCACGGCGTCCTTGACGCTTGACCGCTGCAGCAGGTCTCTCAGGACCGCATCCAGCGCATCCTGCGTCAACACCTCGGCATCGCGCGGCGGCGGGCCGATGACCAGCACGAACTCGCCGCGCGTCTCGAGCTCAGCGGCCCCGGCCGCGAGCTCGCCGACGGGTCCGCGCAGAACTTCCTCGTGCAGCTTGGTCAGCTCGCGGCAGATCGCGGCGTTGCGTCCCTTCATCGCGTCGGCGAGATCAGCCAGCGTGTCCTGAACACGGCTGCCCGCCTCGAACACCACCACCGTCGCTTCGATGCGCGCGAGCTCCGACAGCCGCGTCCGCCGCGCCTGCTGCTTGGCCGGCAGGAAGCCCTCGAAGAAGAAGCGGTCGGTCGGCAACGCGGCCACGGTGAGCGCGGCGAGCACGGCGGAGGGTCCGGGCAGTGCCGTGACCGAGTGGCCCGCGTCACAGGCCGCGCGCACCAGCTTGTAGCCGGGATCGGAGATCAGCGGGGTTCCGGCGTCGGACACCAGCGCGATCGCCGCGCCCTCGGCCAGCCGCTGCAAGATCTTCGGCCTGACGGCCTCGGCATTGTGCTCGTGATAGGCGGCGAGCTCCGCGGACAGGCCGTAGCGCTCGGCGAGACGCCGGGTGATTCGCGTGTCCTCGCAGAAGATCATGTCGGCGCCGGCGAGCGTGTCCAGCGCGCGCAGGGTGATATCGCCGAGATTGCCGATCGGGGTTGCCACGAGATGCAGCCCCGGACGTGCCCTGGCCGCCGCAACGGCCTGCCCCGCCACCAGATAGGTCGGCGTGCTGGAAGATTTGCCGTCACCCGGCGGCGTGTTCGGGATTGCGTTGGCGCCCATCGCGGTAATTTAAAGGGCGCGTCGCGGGAATGCCATAAGGGAACGATCGGGCGGGCGGGTCGAAGTTCCCGGCCGCGCATGCCGTTCATCGCAGCTTCAAGTTCGAACCCGCACAAATCCGGTGTTGCGTGAGAGCAGGGGATAGCGCGTGCAAAACGCCGAATTGATCCGCCGTGTGGCGCTGACAGCCTTTTGTTTTGCTTAACTATTCGTCGACAATATGAGTGAATCAGCACGGCCTGGGGGGCGTGCGTTTGGGGAACTTCTGGCCGTAACAGGCCGAACGAAGAGATGCCATGGTGGGCCCGCGTGATCCCAACTCTCTCCGTCCGGGACCCCATGGGGTTGCCCGGCGAACGGCGCTGGGTCTGATCCTGGGCGCGCCGATCCTGTCGGCGTGCTCGAGCGTGCAGAACCCCTTCGAGCAGGCGACGGCGCCCGCCGGCCCGCCGCAGCAGCCGGCGGTGGCCGGCAACGGTCAGGTCAAGGTCGGTCTGATCCTGCCGCTGTCGGCGTCCGGCAATGCCGGCGTCGCGGCGCAGTCGATGAAGAACGCCGCCGAGATGGCGCTCGCCGAGTTTCAGAATCCCAACATCCAGCTTCTGATCAAGGACGATGCCGGCAGCCAGCCGGGTGCGCAGCAAGGCGCCCAGCAGGCCTCCGACGAGGGCGCCGAAATCATCCTGGGTCCGCTGTTCGCCGGATCAGTCCCCGCGGTGGCCCAGGTGGCGCGAACCCGCAACATCTCCGTGATCGCCTTCTCGACCGATTCGAGCGTCGCCGGGCGGGGCGTCTATCTGCTCAGCTTCCTGCCGGAATCCGATGCGACGCGGATCGTCGACTACTCCGCCGGCGTGGGCAAGCGCTCCTTCGCGGCGCTGCTGCCCGACAATGCCTATGGCACCGTGGTCGAAGGCGCGTTCAAGACCGCCGTCAGCCGGCGCGGCGGACGCATCGTGGCGTTCGAGAAGTATTCCGGCGATCGGACCGGGCCGGCGCGCACCGTCGCACAGGCGCTCGGCGGCGCCGATGCGTTGCTGCTCGCCGATGACGGCGAATCGGTTGCGGCCACCGCCGATGCGCTGACCGCGGCCGGCGCGAACCTGCGCAACATTCAGCTGCTCGGCACCGGGCTGTGGGACAATCCGCGCGTCTATGCCAGCGCCAGTCTGCAAGGCGGCCTCTATGCCGCGCCGGACCCGTCCGGATTCCGCGCCTTCGCCGGGCGATACCGCACGCGCTTCGGCGGCGACCCCGTGCGCACGGCGACATTGGCCTATGACGCGGTGGCGCTGGTCGCCGCGCTGGCCCGCACCCAAGGCGCGCAGCGTTTCGCACCGGATGTGCTGACCAATGCCTCCGGCTTCGCCGGCATCGACGGGCTGTTTCGCTTCCGCAGCGACGGCACCAATGAGCGCGGACTCGCCGTGATGCGCGTCGCCTCGGGTGGTGGTCAGGCCATCGCCGGCGCACCCAAGAGCTTCAGCGCCACTTGAGAGAGTGCGCCGTCAGGCCGCGAGATCGGCGACGACGGCGTCGAGCACCGGGAAGCCGTCCTGGGTGACGCGCAGCCGTCCGTCCGGCTCGACCGCGATGGCGCCCTCCTCGCGCAGCAGCGCAATGCGGCGCGGATCGAGTGTGCGGCCTGAGATCGCGGCATAGCGCTGGGGATCGATACCTTCGCGCAGGCGCAGCCCCATCAGCAGGAATTCGTCGGCGCGCTCCTCGCTGTTGAGGAGGTCGTCGGTCATCACGCCGTGCCCGTTGGATTCGACCCGCATCAGCCAGGCCTCCGGCCGCTTGTCGGTCGCGGTCGCGTGCCTCAGACCGTCGATGTCGAGCCGCCCATGCGCGCCCGGGCCGATGCCGGCATATTCCTGGCCGCGCCAGTAGACCAAATTGTGCCGGCACTCCGCGCCAGGCCGCGCGTGATTAGAGATCTCGTAGGCCGGCAGCCCATGGCGCGCGCAGACCTCCTGCGTGACGTCATACAGCGTCCGCGCGAGCCCTTCGTCCGGCGTCTTCAGCTTGCCGGCGGCGTGCAGCCCGAAGAACGGCGTGCCCTCTTCGATCGTGAGCTGATAGAGCGACAGATGCTCGGCCGCCTCGCCGATCGCGCGGTTCAGCTCCTCGGTCCACATCGCTGGCGTCTGGTCAGGCCGCGCGTAGATGAGATCGAACGAATAGCGGTCGAACGCGCCGCGTGCGATGGCGACGGCCTTCATCGCCTCTTCGGCCGTGTGCAGGCGTCCCAGCATCTTCAGCGACGCATCGTCCATCGCCTGGACGCCGAGCGAGACGCGGTTGACGCCGGCTGCGCGGTAGCCCGCAAAGCGCGTCGCCTCGACGCTGGTCGGGTTGGCCTCCAGCGACACCTCGACGTCAGCGGCGACGCGCCAGTGCTTGCCGATCGCATCGAGAATGGCGCCGACCGTCTGCGGCTGCATCAGCGACGGCGTGCCGCCGCCGAGAAAGATCGAGGTGACGGTGCGTGGTCCGGTCCGCGCCGCCGTGGTCGCGATCTCCCGGGCGAAGGCGCGCGCGAAGCGGTCCTGGTCGATGGCGGCATGCCGGACGTGGCTGTTGAAGTCGCAATACGGACATTTCGACAGGCAGAACGGCCAGTGCACATAGACGCCGAACGCTTCGCTGTCAGCGCTGCTCAAGACAGATCTCCGCGAGTTTCACGAAGGCGCGGGCACGGTGCGACAGGCCAAGGCCCAGCGGCGGCAGGCCGTGCTTCTCGATGCTCGTCATCTCGCCGAAGGTCCGGTCATGTCCTTCGGGCAGGAACATCGGGTCATAGCCGAAACCGGCAGTGCCGCGGGGCGGCCAGACCAGGGTGCCGTCCACCCGCGCCTCGACCTCCTCGACGTGTCCGTCCGGCCAGGCGACGCACAGCGCCGAGACGAAATGCGCGGTGCGCTTGTCGGCGGTGACAGCGCCGCGCTCCTGCAGCAGGCGCTCGATCTGCGCCATCGCCGCGGCGAAATCCTTGGTCGGTCCGGCCCAGCGCGCGGAATAGATGCCCGGCGCGCCGTCGAGCCCATGGACGACGATCCCGGAATCGTCGGCGAAGGCCGGCAGCTGGGCGGCCTCGGCCGCGGCCACCGCCTTGATGCGGGCGTTCGCCTGGAAGGTGTCGCCAGTCTCCTCGGGTTCGCCGAGCCCGAGTTCGCCCGCCGAGACGGCCTCCACGCCATAGGGCGCCAGCAACTCGCGCATCTCGACGAGCTTGCCGGAATTATGGGTCGCAATGACGATGCGGCCAGTGATCGGGCGGTGTGGGCTGCTCACGCGACCGCCATCTTCTGCAGGTCGACCAGGCGGGCGACGCCCTTGCGGGCCAGCGCCATCAGCGCCAGGAACTCGGCTTCCGTGAACGGGGTCTTCTCGGCCGTGCCCTGCACCTCGATGATGCGGCCGTCGCCGGTCATGACGAAATTGGCGTCGGTCTCGGCCTCGGAATCCTCGGCATAGTCGAGGTCGAGCACCGGCGTGCCGTTGTAGATGCCACAGGAGATCGCGGCGACGTTGGCGCGCAGCACCTCGGCCTTGAGCATGTTCCGCGTCTTCATCCATTTGATGCAGTCGGCCAGCGCCACCCAGGCGCCGGTGATCGAGGCGGTGCGGGTGCCGCCGTCGGCCTGCAGCACGTCGCAATCGACCGTGATCTGGCGTTCGCCGAGGGCCTCCAGGTCGATCGCGGTGCGCAGCGAGCGGCCGATCAGGCGCTGGATCTCCACGGTGCGGCCGGTCTGCTTGCCGGCCGAGGCCTCGCGGCGGGTCCGTTCGGAGGTGGCGCGCGGCAGCATGCCGTATTCGGCCGTGATCCAGCCCCGGCCCTGCCCCTTGAGCCACGGCGGCAGCCGGTCCTCCAGGGTGGCGGTGACCAGCACATGGGTGTCGCCGAATTTCACCAGGCAGGAGCCTTCGGCGTATTTGACGACGCCGCGTTCCAGGCTCACGGGCCGCAATTCATCCGGTGCACGGCGGCTCGGCCGCATGGGTTCTCTCCGTGAATGGAAGGCGCAAGGGGTGTTGATCGGCCTTGTAGGAGCCGGGGCGGGACGCGGCAAGGGCTTATCGGGCCGCGGGGCGCGACCCATGACCCGCTTGCCACCGAGCCGCCGCATCGACACATTAGAGCGAGCTGGGAGGAGAGCTTCTGGTGGCCCACCACGATCCGATCAACCTGATGACACCGCCCGCCGGCCTGGCGCAGCTCAACGAGCGCTCGCGCGAGATCTTCAAGCAGATCGTCGAGAGCTATCTGGCGACCGGCGAGCCGGTCGGCTCGCGCAACATCTCGCGGCTGATCGCCGTTCCCCTGTCGCCGGCCTCCGTGCGCAACGTGATGGCCGATCTCGAACAGCTCGGCCTGATCTATGCCCCGCATACCTCGGCCGGGCGGCTGCCGACGGAAGCGGGGCTGCGCTTCTTCGTCGACGCCCTGATGCAGGTCGGCGACATGACCGAGGCCGAGCGGCAGTCGATCCAGAGTCAGCTCGCCGCCGTCGGCCGGGCGCAATCGGTCGAGGCGGCGCTGGACGAGGCGCTGACGCGGCTGTCGGGCCTCACGCGTGCTGCCGCCGTGGTGCTCACCGCAAAATCCAACACCCGGCTCAAGCACATCGAGTTCGTGCGCCTGGAGCCCGAGCGCGCGCTGGTCGTGCTGGTCGGCGAGGATGGGCAGGTCGAGAACCGCGTGCTGGCGCTGCCCCCCGGCGTGCCGTCGTCGGCGCTGACCGAGGCGTCGAACTTCCTCAATGCGCGGATCCGCGGGCGCACGCTGGCCGAGGCCCGTCTCGAACTCGAGACGGCACTGGCGGCCGATCGCGCCGAACTCGATCAGCTGACGCAGAAGGTGATCGCGGCCGGTGTCGCGAGCTGGTCCGGCGGCGACAGCGACGAACGCCAGCTCATCGTGCGCGGTCATGCCAATCTGCTCGAGGATCTGCATGCGCTCGATGATCTCGAGCGTGTGCGCAGGCTGTTCGACGATCTCGAGACCAAGCGCGGTGTCGTCGATCTGCTCGGGCGCGCAGAAAGCGCCGACGGCGTCCGCATCTTCATCGGTTCGGAGAACAAGCTGTTCTCGCTGTCGGGCTCGTCCACGATCGTCTCGCCCTATTCGGATGCAACGGGCCGTATCGTCGGCGTACTCGGCGTCATCGGTCCGACCCGGCTGAACTACGCCCGCGTGATTCCGACCGTCGATTATGCGGCGCGGCTCGTCAGTCGCCTGTTCGGTGGTTGAAACGTAACATGGTTAACCCGTCCGGCGCGGCGCAAGACCCCGCCGCTCGACCCCGCGCTTGATTTTCGCGGCTCAAAGCACGATATCCCGCCCGACATCCCCAAACCGCCGAACTTGCGAGAAGTCTGTCCATGACCGATCCCGACCTGCACAAGAATGATCCGGAAAACCCGGCGCAGGCCAGCGAACCCGTCGTCTCGAAACCCTACATCATGCCCGACGATCCCGAGACCGGCTCGGCCGAGGCCCTCGCCAAGGAAGCCGCCGACGCGCGGGACAAGATGCTGCGCACGCTGGCGGAGATGGAAAATCTGCGCAAGCGCACCGCACGTGAGGTCGCCGACGCGCGCATGTACGGCATCACCGGCTTCGCGCGCGACGTGCTCGATATCGCCGACAATCTGCAGCGTGCGCTCGATGCCGTGCCGGCCGAGACCCGCGAAAATGCCGATGCGGGCCTGAAGGCACTGATCGAGGGCGTCGAGCTCACCGAGCGCTCGCTGCTCAACACGCTGGAGAAGAACGGCGTCAAGAAGTTCGACCCGACGGGCCAGAAGTTCGACCCGAACTTCCAGCAGGCGATGTACGAGGTGCCGGATCCATCCGTGCCGTCGGGCACCGTGGTGCAGGTCGTGCAGGCCGGCTTCATGATCGGCGAGCGCGTGCTGCGCCCGGCCCTGGTCGGCGTGTCCAAGGGCGGCGCGAAGGCCGCGCCCGCGGCGAGCAACGATCAGTCGAATAGCGCAGCCTGAGTTTGAACGAGCGGTCCACGCGCGGACTGCTCCATGCAAAAACGCAAAAAAGCCACCGGCGGTACCGGTGGCTTTTTCGTTTACTGGAGCTCCGATGAGCTTGGACCCGCTCAGCCCCTCGGCTGGATGCCGTCGCGCACGGCGCGGAAGCGCGGGAAGGCGGCCGACCACTGGTCGCGCGGCGCGCTGCCGATGATCCGCAAGGTGCTCGGGCCGCTGAAGCGCAGCCACTGCACCACGGTCACCGGCGTATTGTCCTTGCCGCTGACCGCATCGATACGGGTCTCATAGGCCGGCAGGCCGTCGATGCGGATCGGCTCGGACATCGTGATTCGCGCCTCACGGACGCCGGGAATCGTGGTGGCCGCCTGCTGCGCGACGCGGGCGCGGTCGCCCGCTTCGGGCGCGACGCCGGCGACCAGCCCGATCACCACGAAGGGCGCGGCCTCGAAACCCTTCTCCTCGTCGCTGTCGCCGAGGATCAGCGCGCCCGGTCCGAGCGTGCGAACGGTCTTGAAGCCGGAGAGCTCGGTGACCTTGAACGGCATGATCCCAAGCTGCTCGTCGACCGGCACGTCCTTGCGGACCACGGCCGAGGCAAACATCTGGCGCACGGCGTCGTCGGTGTAGATCTTGCTCGCCGTTTCCGGCACCTGCACCGCGACATAGCCGGAGAAGCCGCTGCCGGGCAGGATCATCGAATAGCGCCGCACCGGCGTCGCGCCGTCGCGCCCGTTCTCGACCGTGTAGTAGGCGGTGCCCGCCGATGTCTCGATGCTCTCCGGCTTGATGTTGCCAGTGCCGCCGGGATTGGCGGTAAAGGCGTTCTTCACCTCGCCATAGGCGGCCGCCGGCAACTCGGTCAGCAGCACCTTCACGCTCTGGTCCTCGGTTTCGAAGCCGGAAAAATTCTTGGCCTTGCCGAGGCCGACCAGCGGCGCAAGCCCGATGCGCACACCGGGCGGGAAGATGGCATCCGCAGCCAGCGCCGGTCGCAGCAGCGAGATCGAGACCAGCGCCACGGCGAGAAGTCGGAAGAGCGTCATGAGGAAACTGCCTCGTTCAATGGACCAGTTCGACGGCCGCCATCCCCCGGTCACGACCATCCTCGAAAGAGACGCCTTTTAGCGGGTTTGCCGCGCCGGGGACAGGTCGGCAGGGTGCGACGTGAAGTTCCGGCCTAGCATCGTGATCGATCCGCGCTCGATTATGGCTTTGCTAAGGATGTTTGACGGTGCCGGAGGCCGGCGGCTTGGCGGCCGCGATTGGTGTCTGGCGCATCATTTCGCGGCACGTCCGGGCCATCCGCCAGCCTGCCTGGAAGTCTTGCATGGAAGTCTTGGGCCCGTCGTCTGACCTCCGCCGGTGGCGACGATCCGGACGCGGGAGAATCCGCGGTTTTTTCCGCGCGCCCGAGCCTCCTCCGGTCCTTGCGGGTGCCTCCCCCCCTCCTATATGACGCTCATCGTCGCAATATCGCGAGCATTTGATCTGAGGGGGTTTTGGATGGGGGCGCCGTCAGGGCCCCACCCAACCTGCCGCAAAAAGAAGGATATGAGACCATGGGAAAGGTCATCGGGATCGATCTCGGCACCACGAATTCGTGCGTGGCCGTCATGGACGGCAAATCGTCGAAAGTCATCGAGAACGCCGAGGGCATGCGCACGACGCCGTCGATCGTCGCCTTCAGTGACGATGGCGAGCGCCTCGTCGGCCAGCCGGCCAAGCGCCAGGCCGTCACCAACCCCGAGCGCACCTTCTTCGCAGTCAAGCGCCTGATCGGCCGCCGCTACGACGACCCGATGGTCGAGAAGGACAAGAAGCTCGTCCCCTACAAGATCGTCAAGGCCGGCAACGGCGACGCCTGGGTCGAGGCCGACGGTAAGACCTATTCGCCCTCGCAGGTCTCCGCCTTCATCCTGCAGAAGATGAAGGAGACCGCTGAGGCCCATCTCGGCCAGAAGGTCGACCAGGCCGTCATCACCGTCCCCGCCTACTTCAACGACGCCCAGCGCCAGGCCACCAAGGACGCCGGCAAGATCGCTGGCCTCGAAGTGCTGCGCATCATCAACGAGCCGACCGCAGCGGCGCTCGCCTATGGCCTCGACAAGACCAAGGCCGGCACGATCGCCGTGTACGACCTTGGCGGCGGCACCTTCGACGTCTCGATCCTGGAGATCGGCGACGGCGTGTTCGAGGTGAAGTCGACCAATGGCGACACCTTCCTCGGCGGTGAAGACTTCGACATGCGTCTGGTCAGCTACCTCGCCGACGAATTCCAGAAGGAGCAGGGCATCAACCTGCGCAACGACAAGCTCGCTCTGCAGCGCCTCAAGGAAGCTGCCGAGAAGGCCAAGATCGAGCTGTCGTCGACCACGCAGACCGAGATCAACCTGCCCTTCATCACCGCGGACCAGTCCGGTCCGAAGCATCTGACGATGAAGCTGACCCGCGCCAAGTTCGAGGCGCTGGTGGCCGACCTCGTCGAGAAGACCATCGAGCCGTGCCGCAAGGCGCTGAAGGATGCCGGCCTCACCGCCGGCGAGATCGGCGAAGTGGTGCTGGTCGGCGGCATGACCCGCATGCCGAAGATCCAGGAGATGGTGAAGCAGTTCTTCGGCAAGGAGCCGCACAAGGGCGTCAACCCCGACGAGGTGGTGGCGATCGGTGCCGCGATTCAGGCCGGCGTGCTGCAGGGCGACGTCAAGGACGTGCTGTTGCTCGACGTGACCCCGCTGTCGCTGGGCATCGAGACCCTGGGCGGCGTGTTCACCCGCATCATCGACCGCAACACCACGATCCCGACCAAGAAGAGCCAGGTGTTCTCGACCGCCGAGGACAATCAGAACGCGGTCACCATCCGGGTCTTCCAGGGTGAGCGCGAGATGGCGGCCGACAACAAGATGCTCGGCCAGTTCGACCTGATGGGCATTCCGCCGGCCCCGCGCGGCATGCCGCAGATCGAGGTGACGTTCGACATCGACGCCAACGGCATCGTCAACGTGTCGGCCAAGGACAAGGCCACCGGCAAGGAGCAGCAGATCCGCATCCAGGCCTCGGGCGGTCTGTCGGAGGCCGACATCGACAAGATGGTCAAGGACGCCGAGGCGAACGCCGCGGCCGACAAGAAGCGCCGCGAGGCGGTCGATGCCAAGAACCATGCCGACGCGCTGGTGCACTCCACCGAGAAGGCGCTGGCCGAGCATGGCTCGAAGGTCGCCGATACCGAGCGCCGCGCCATCGAAGACGCCGTCAGCGATCTGAAGGAAGCGCTGAAGGGCGACGATGCCGAGGCGATCAAGGCCAAGACCAACACCCTGGCCCAGGCCTCGATGAAGCTCGGCGAGGCCATGTACAAGCAGCAGGCCGAGAGCGATGCGGCCCGCGACGCCGCCAAGGATGATGTGGTCGACGCGGAGTTCACCGAGGTCGACGACGACAAGAAGAAATCTGCTTAATCGACGGTAGAGGCTGATAGCCATGACCCCCATGCCAAAGAGCGCAGCCAGCGTCTCGTTGGATGGGGGTCATTTTCTTTGAACCGGCGCGCGGCGTGCGCGCGAGCCGTTGAGGTCTGACGATGTTCGGGCGGGTTTGATTGATGTCCACCAAGCGCTGCTACTACGAGACCCTGGAAGTCGAGCGCGACGCCGACGAGACCAAGCTGAAGTCGGCCTTCCGCAAGCTCGCGATGAAATGGCATCCGGACAAGAATCCGGGCGATGCCTCCAGCGAGGTCAAGTTCAAGGAGATCAACGAGGCCTATGAGGTGCTGCGCGACGCCGACAAGCGCGCCGCCTACGACCGCTACGGCCATGCCGCGTTCGAGCAGGGCGGCGGCGGTGGCCCGCACGGCTTCGGCGCCGGTTTCGCCTCGTCCTTCTCCGACATTTTCGAAGACCTGTTCGGCATGGCCGGACAGCGGCGCGGCGGGACGGGGCGCGAGCGCGGCGCCGACCTGCGCTACAATATGGAGATCACGCTCGAGGAGGCGTTCCTCGGCAAGACCGCGCAGATCGAGATCCCGGTTTCGGTCACCTGCGAGCCTTGCTCCGGCACCGGCGCCAAGGCCGGCACCAAGCCGAAGACCTGCGCGATGTGCGGCGGCGCCGGCCGGGTCCGCCAGGCGCAGGGCTTCTTCACCTTGGAGCGCACCTGCCCCGGCTGCCATGGCCGCGGCCAGATGATCGAGGATCCCTGTCCGTCCTGCTCCGGCACCGGCCGGGTGACGCGCGACCGCACGCTGTCGGTCAACATTCCCCAGGGCGTCGAGGACGGCACCCGCATTCGTCTCGCCGGCGAGGGCGAGGCCGGCCTGCGCGGCGGCCCGCCCGGCGATCTCTACATCTTCCTGTCGCTGACCGGCCACGAGTTTTTCCAGCGCGACGGCGCCGACCTGCATTGCCGGGTACCGATCTCGATGGTGACCGCGGCGCTCGGTGGCGAGTTCGAGGTGCCGACGATCGACAGCGGCAAGACCAAGGTGAAGATTCCCGCCGGCACCCAGTCCGGCCGCCGCTTCCGGATCGCCGCCAAGGGCATGCCGGTGCTGCGCTCGCGCCAGACCGGCGACATGTATGTCCAGGTCGTGGTCGAGACGCCGCAGAACCTCACCAAGAAGCAGCAGGAGCTGCTGGCCGAGTTCGAGAAGCTGTCGTCCGGCGCCACCCAGCCGGAGGCCGCGGGCTTCTTCACCAAGGTCAAGGATTTCTTCGGCAAGGCCGCGAGTTGAGCGCGGCGCGCTCGGCCATTTTGGCCGGGCGGCCAGCGTTGTGCGGATGCCGCGATTTTGCTGCTCCGCACATGCAAAAAATTATTACATTCAACTGTAAGTCCACGGACCCGGCAGCCTTAATCGTGAGTTACGGTTCGGCTTGACCGCCCCGCCTGCGACCTATACGTCTTTGTGACTCTTTTCTGACATCGCCGTGAAAACGGTCCCGTCCGGTACTGAGATGCCCTTGCAAACGTCCGTGCGTGCGTCGAAAAAACCTCTTCGTCTCGACGATGAGGTGCGATTCCTCCGCTCATGGATCGAGAAACCGCTGCATATGGGCGCCGTCATGCCGTCGGGACGGCTGCTCGCGCGCACCATGGCACAGTATGTCGATCCTCATGGCACCGGCCCGGTGATCGAGCTCGGGCCCGGCACCGGCGCCATCACCAATGCGCTGGTCGAGCATGGCGTCGATCAGAAGCGGCTCGTCCTGGTCGAATACAATCCGAGCTTCTGCGCGCTGCTGCGCGACCGCTACCCGCAGGCCAAGGTCGTCCAGGGCGATGCCTACCGCCTGCGCGACACGCTGTGGAACGTGCTGGGCGGGCCGGCCTCGGCCGTCGTCTCGGGCCTGCCGCTCGTGACCAAGCCGATGCTCACCCGCATGAAGCTGGTGCGCGATGCCTTCGCGGCGATGGCGCCCAACGCGCCGTTCGTGCAGTTCACCTATTCCGTTGTTCCGCCGATTCCGAAGTCGCTGCCCGGCGTCACCACCGAGGCGTCCGAGCGGATCTGGATGAACCTTCCGCCGGCCCGCGTCTGGGTGTATCGCAAGCCCTGACCGGCAGCCGCGGTTTGCGCGGCGGGTCGCACACCCGTCCGCCCGATGTCCGCGCTGAAGATCCTCATCATCCCCGGCTCGACCCGGGCCGGCTCGCACAATGCGCGGCTTGCCGCGGCCGCCGCCTATCAGTTCGTGCAGGCCGACGCCGACATCACCCGCATCTCGCTCGCCGATTTTCCGCTGCCGATCTACGACGCCGACCTCGAAGCCCAATCCGGCGTGCCGCGCGCGGCCGTCAATCTGGCGCGCATGATCGGCGGGCATGACGCGGTGCTGCTGGTGACGCCGGAATACAACGCCTCCGTGCCGCCGTTGCTGAGCAACGCCATCGCCTGGCTGTCGCGGCTCGACCTGCCGCTGGAGGGCCGCGGCGCGGTGTTTCGCAACAGGCCGTTCGCGATCGCCGCCGCCTCCGAAAACCGCTTCGGCGGCGAGCGCGCGCTCGCGGCGCTGCGCCTGATGCTGACGGCCTGCAACGCCACGGTCATCCCGAGCCAGCTCGCGCTCGGCTTTGCCGACAAGGCGTTCAACGACATGGACCGGCTGAGGCTGCCGGCCGATGTGGCCGCGCTCGATGCGCTGGTCGAGCAGTTGATCGAAACCGCCCAACAGACCACGTGAGGTGACATGCCGACCGAGATTGCTGCCCGCGACCGCCTGATCGTCGCCCTCGACCTTCCCAGCGTGGCGGACGCCGAGGCGATGATCACAACGCTCGGCGACAGCGTGACGTTCTACAAGATCGGTATGGAGCTGACCTATGCCGGCGGCCTCGGCCTCGCCGAGCGCCTCGCCGCGGATGGCAAGCACGTCTTCATGGACCTCAAGCTGCACGACATCCCCAACACCGTCGAACGCGCCACCCGCCAGATCGCCAGGCTCGGCGCCCGCTTCCTCACCGTGCACGGCTTCTCGCAGAGCATGAAGGCCGCGCTCGCCGGCGCCGCCGGCTCCTCTCTCGAGCTGCTCGCAGTCACTGTCATGACCTCCTACGACGATGCCGACCTCGCCGCCGCCGGCTACGCGATGACCGTCAAGGAGCTCGTCGCCCACCGCGCCGTGCAGGCCAGGGACATCGGCATCCACGGCCTGATCCTGTCGCCCGAGGAGACGCAGCTGGTCCGCCCGCTGGTCGGCCCCGGCATGCAGCTCGTCACTCCCGGGATCCGTCCGGCGGGCTCGGACGTTGGCGACCAGAAGCGTATCATGACGCCTGCGCTCGCCATCGCCGGCGGTGCCGACCGTCTCGTCGTCGGCCGCCCGATCACCGGCGCCGCCGATCCCGCCGCCGCTGCGGAGGCCATCGTCGCCGACATCGCCGCGGCCGTCGCGCTGGTCGGCAAGACCAACCGCGCTTAAGCAACAGCTGATCACACCAAGGAGACCCCAGGGATGCCCAAGGCCTATTGGATCGCCCGCATCGACGTGCACAACATGGACGGCTACAAGGAATACGTCGCGCAGAACGGCGCGGTGTTCCATCAGTACGGCGCCAAGTTCCTGGTCCGCGGCGGCCAGTACGAGACCCGCGAAGGCACCTCGCGCTCGCGCAACGTCGTGATCGAGTTCAAGGACTACGCCACCGCGCTCGCATGCTACAATTCCCCGGAGTACCAGCGCCTGGTCGCGATGCGGTCGCCGCATTCGGAAGGCGACCTGGTCATCATCGAGGGCTATGACGGCCCGCAGCCGTGACGCGCAGGCCGGCCCCGCTGCAGCCTCGGTTGCCGGCACCAGCGCCCCCGGCTATAGCCCCTGACGGGGCGGAGGAGCAGAGATGTCGAAGATGCGCTTGATCGTTGCAGGAGCCGGCGGCCGCATGGGCCGGGCGCTGGTGCGCGCCATCGCCGACAGCGACGGCGCTGTGCTTGCCGGCGCGCTCGAAGCCCCGGGCTCCGAGCTGATCGGCAAGGATTCCGGCCTGCTCGCAGGTCTCCCCGCCAACAACATCAAGCTGTCGGGCGACCTCTGGACGATGTCGGCCGAGGCCGACGGCATCCTCGATTTCACCGTGCCGGCCGCCACCATCGCCAATGTCGCCATCGCCGCCGAGCGTGGCATCGTCCATGTCGTCGGCACCACCGGCCTGTCGGCGTCGGACGACGCCGTGATCAAGAGCGTCACCAAGCGCGCCATCGTGGTGCAGTCCGGCAATATGAGCCTCGGCGTCAATCTGCTGGCGGCCCTGGTCAGGCAGGTCGCGAAGTCGCTCGACGCGAATTTCGACATCGAGATCCTCGAGATGCACCACAAGCACAAGGTTGACGCGCCCTCCGGCACCGCCTTGATGCTCGGACGCGCCGCCGCCGACGGTCGCGGCATCTCGCTGGAGGATCACTCCGCCCGCGGCCGCGACGGCATCACCGGCGCGCGCCGCAGCGGCGACATCGGCTTCGCCTCGCTGCGCGGCGGCACCGCGGCCGGCGATCACAGCGTCATCTTCGCGGGTCCTTCCGAGCGCCTCGTGCTGTCGCACCAGGCCGAGGACCGCATGATCTTCGCCCATGGCGCGCTGAAGGCGGCGCTGTGGGCGCATGGCAAGCCGCCGGGCTACTACACGATGGACGACGTGCTCGGCCTCAAGGACCTGTTCTAATCAAACCAAGTGGATCTCATAGCAATGAGCGAACGTCTCCTGGTGCTGGTGCGCCACGGCCAGAGCGAGTGGAACCTGAAGAACCTGTTCACCGGCTGGAAGGATCCTGACCTCACCGAGCAGGGCGTCAGCGAAGCCAAGGACGCCGGCCGCAAGCTGAAGGCACATGGCCTGTCGTTCGACGTCGCCTTCACCTCCGAGCTGACCCGCGCCCAGCACACCTTGAAGCTGATCCTCGACGAGCTCGGCCAGCCCGGCCTGCCGACGTCGAAGAACCTCGCGCTCAACGAGCGCGACTATGGCGACCTCTCCGGCCTCAACAAGGACGACGCCCGCGCCAAATGGGGCGAGGAGCAGGTCCACGTCTGGCGCCGCTCCTACGACGTCCCACCGCCCGGCGGCGAAAGCCTCAAGGACACCCTCGCCCGCGCGCTGCCCTACTACGTGCAGGAGATCCTCCCCGGCGTCCTCAACGGCCAGCGCACCCTGGTGGCGGCCCACGGCAATTCGCTCCGCGCTTTGATCATGGTGCTGGAGAAGCTGACGCCGGAAGGCATTTTGAAGCGCGAGCTGGCGACGGGCGTGCCGATCATCTACCGGCTGAAGGCGGATTCGACGGTGGAGTCCAAGCTGGACCTGGCGGGCTAGTCGTCGCACGCCGCGACCAGCCCAGCAGTGGACGGCGCCCCTTGTGAGTCACGGCGCCCTTTGTGAGTTGAAGCCCCACTCGCGCCCCACCACCGGTGCGCCCCCTCGCCCCGTTCTTACGGGGAGAGGGTTGGGGTGAGGGGCCGCCCCACGGGCAGTACCTCCTAACCACGTCCTCAAACGACCCAGCTAATCAGCTACTCGTCATGCCCGGGCTTGACCCGGGCATCCATCCCCTTCGCGAGACTCTTTCCAAGAAGCTGGATGGCCGGGTCAAGCCCGGCCATGACGCACCCGTGAGACGAACGCTGGCCGGCTGCATCTTTGAATTCGGAAAATTAAAAATACGCCTTGCTAAATTTCCGAATCCATGATTATCTCCCCCGCATCCCGTCTCACCGAGTGGGGCGTAGCGCGCGATCGTCACGACACGCGAGGCGGGGATGCGATGGCCGCGGTGTTGCCGCAGCGTAGCTTGCTACGCCGACGAACGGCTTGCTGCGGACGTGAAGTCGCAGGGTCCTGATACCCCGAAGCTGGTATCACGCGCCGATGCGCAAGCATCGTGCGCCATGGTGGCCAACAAGCCGGCGCACCAGGGAGACTGCGTATAAGCGTGAAGACCATCGCGCAGGGAATGCCGGTTGTTCTCGGCTGAACCTGTGGTGACTGCCGCCTGCTTTTCTTGCTGCAGGCGGGCCATGGGTGCGGCCAGCATCCGGCATTCCCTGCGCCCTCTCGACCTCGGAGGGACACGTTAGATGCAGACCTCGGGCGCTATTCGCCGCGAGATCGCGCAAGCATGTTCCGTGCTGTTTGAACCGTGAATGTTCGCCCGTCGAGGTCTCTTGGGAGACTCCGAAAGTGGCCGTGCCTCGTGCTTGCTGCTCCGAGCTGCTGGGTGCGTTGCAAGCAGATCTGGCGTCGTATGAATGGGAGGCCTCACTCACTACAGAGGCAATCCAATGCGACTCACTCCATGGCTCAACGTCCTTCCCGCCGTTCAGAACGGTTGGACACTCGCCGCGTTTCTTGCGCTGTTGGCTGTTGCGGTCTGGCTCAGCCGGCGCTGACGCTTAGGCATGATCGCCTTTGAGGGCAGCAGGTGGGAGATCCTACCCCATCCCCACCTGCCCCGCCTCCCACCCGATCATCGCCTGCTTGCGCGTCAGCCCCCAATGATACCCCGTCAGCGCGCCGGTCTTCCCCAGCGCGCGATGGCACGGCACCACGAACGAGATCGGGTTCTTGCCCACCGCCGCGCCGACCGCGCGCGAGGCCTTCGGCGACTCCAGCCTTGTCGCGATGTCGGAGTAGCAGACGGCGCGGCCCATGGGGATCTTGAGCAGGGCTTCCCAGACGCGGACCTCGAAATCGGTGCCGATCAGGACGACGCGTAAGGGTTGCTCGGGGCGCCAGTGGTTCTTGTCGAAGATGCGCTGCGCCAGCGCCGCGGTGCCGGGGACGTCCTCGACGTAGGTGGCGCGGGGCCAGCGGCTCTTCATGTCGGCGAGCGCGCCAGCCTCCTCGCCGGGGTCGGCGAAGGCGAGGCCGGCGAGACCGCGCGGGGTGGCCATCACCAGGGCCATGCCGAACGGGCAGGGGTGGAAGCCATAGCGCAGCGTGGTGCCGGAGCCGCCGGTCTTCCATTCGCCGGGCGACATCGCCTCGTGGGTGACGAACAGATCGTGCAGGCGGCCGGGGCCCGACAGGCCGGAGTCAAGCGCGGCGTCGAGCACGCTCGCTGAGCCCTTCAGCAGGCCCTTGGCGTGGTCGAGCGTCAGCGCCTGCATGAACGCCTTCGGCGTCAGCCCGGCCCAGCGCCGGAACAGATGGTGCAGCTCGTCCGGCGTCAGGCTGGCGGCGTCGGCCATGTCCTCGATGGTCGGCTGCCGGCGCCAATGCTCGGAGATGAACGCGATCGCGCGGCGCACGGCGTCGTAATCGCGCAGGGCTGCGGATTGTTGCGGGCCCGGCTTGGCCAGGGCGGAATTTTGAATGGCGAGGGTCATCATGAGTCCGGATGTAGGGCGGCCGGGGAGGGCACTCCACCCGATTTCTGATCGGGGGGCTAGGGGGTGGATGTGAGTGGTCTCGACCCGTGCCCGTGGTTGGTTTGCTCCGTCATTCCGGGGCATTCGCGCGCAAGCGCGAATGAGCCCGGAATCCATAACCACAGGATGATGTGTGAGGCGAGATGCCCACCAACCGCGTGCGCTACACGACGTCCTGTGGGTATGGGTTCCGGGTTCGCGCTGCGCGCGCCCCGGAACGACGGCGGAGATGATGCCGCTGCTTCCGCCTGGGCGGCGGCGATGGACCTCTCGCCGCGCGCGGGGAGAGGTCGGATTGCATCGAAGATGCAATCCGGGTGAGGGGGGCTCTCGGCACGGTCGGTGGGTGGGGCGCCCCTCACCCCGACCCTCTCCCCGTGAAGGACAGGGAGAGGGAGCGCACCGGTGTTGGGGCGAGCACTGCGGTCGACATCCTCGTCGTCATTCCGGGACAATCGGCAATGCGCGGCAGCGCATTGGCGATTGAACCCGGAATCTCGAGGTGGTTGGAAAAGAACGCAAGGCAAGCTCGGGATTCCGGGTTCAAGGCCTGCGGCCTTGCCCCGGAATGACGGTGGGTGTGGCGGGTCGACCCCAGTTAGTTACAGCGGATTGAGCACCGGGCCGCGTTTTGCGGCCTGCAACCCCGCCGTCAGCGCCTTCGCGAAGCTCGCCTTCTCCTCCGGCCCCAGGAAGCTCGCGATCGACACGCGCTGGCCGCGGGCGACCAGGTAGAGGTGCTCGATGCCGAACTCCTCGTGGGTTTCCTGGTCGAGGCGGACCCAGAGCGGGTTGAAGCGCCATTCCATGACGTGGCCCTTGTGGCTGACGCGGCGCAGGCGCAGCTCGGTCAGCGTGATCGTCACGTCCTCATAGGCGTTGGCGCGGCGGAAGTTGACGCGGAAGGCCCAGTAGATCGCCAGCGCGTCGAGGCCGAAGAAGCCGAGCACCGGCCAGGCGCCCATCATGACCGAGGCGATCCCGCCGATGAAGCTGATGGCGCAGACCACGGCCATCAGCACGATGAAGCCGGTGCGGCCGAGCGAGCGATGCGGCGTCAGCCGGGCCGAGAACAGCTCGGGATCAGCGGCGGCGTTGCCGGTCTCCTGATACGCAAAAGCATTGCCTGGCGTCATGGGGCCTCAGTATACCCGGATCATGGCCAAAATCACCCGCCCCCAACGCGCCAAGCCGGTCCCGGTTCGCAGTCCCGCCAAAAAGGCGGCCAAGGCCGCGCCAGGAGCAGCGTCCAAATCCGCATCCAAAACGGCGAAAAAGGCTGCCAAGATCAGCCCGGCGGCCAAGCTGAAGGCAGGCTCGGTCAAGCCGGTCAAGAAAGCGTTGAAGGCGACAAAACCTTGGACACCCGCCGAAATCCGCGAGGCCTTCAGCCGGTTCGCGCAGGCCAATCCGGAGCCGAAGGGCGAGCTCGAACACGTCAACCCCTACACCTTGCTGGTCGCCGTGGTGCTGTCGGCGCAGGCGACCGACGCCGGGGTCAACAAGGCGACGCGGCCGCTGTTCGCGGTCGCCGACACGCCGCAGAAGATGCTCGCGCTCGGCGAGGACGCGGTGCGCGATTACATCAAGACCGTCGGCCTGTTCCGCACCAAGGCCAAGAACGTGATCGCGCTGTCGCAGAAGCTGATCACGGACTTCGGCGGCGAGGTGCCGCGCACGCGGCCCGAACTGGAGTCGTTGCCGGGCGCGGGGCGCAAGACCGCGAATGTCGTGCTCAACATGGCGTTTGGCGAGCACACGATGGCCGTCGACACCCACGTGTTCCGCGTCGGCAACCGCACCGGGCTGGCGCCCGGCAAGACGCCGCTGGAGGTCGAGCTAGGGCTGGAGAAGGTGATCCCGGCGGAGTTCATGCTGCACGCCCATCACTGGCTGATCCTGCACGGCCGCTACACCTGCCTCGCCCGCAAGCCGCGCTGCGAGCTGTGCCTGATCAAGGACCTCTGCCGCTGGCCGGAGAAGACGGCCTGACGTGGCGCGCAGCTGTTAGGCCGGCCCCGCTGCCACCCTCCCTTGGACGGGGAGGGCGATTGCATGTGGAAATTCCGGGCTGTCGCGACGAACGATCCTGCAAGTTAGTTGCTCCGTCATGCCCGGGCTTGTCCCGGGCATCCACGTCGTTCTCAGCATGCCGACCGACGTGGATGGCCGGGACTAGCCCGGCCATGACGACGTGGAGAGAGACGAGCACAAAACGGCGATCGCACATGTACGCCGCGGCGGACGAGATTGAACCGTGATGTCACGGCGTACTGGATCGTCCGCCGGAGCCTCTCATCCGGCCGGCCGAAGGCCGGACCGGGTGGCGGACGATGACAGCGGGGCCTACGTGAATCTCCCTTTCAGGTTGCAGCTCCAAATCGCATTTGACAGTCACTTTAGCGTCACGCCGCGACGCCGTCTCACCATGGCCGGGCCACATCGCCGCCCGCATTGGTCATAAGATGAAACCCGTCATCCGGGCGAAGTGAGTGGCGCGTGACTGAACCCCGCGTTCTCGGACGTCTGCTGCGCCGGGACGTGGGGAAGGATCAGTTGCATGGACAATACCGCCGCGCTCGTGTCGCTCGCGACCGCTGTGCCGCCGCATCAGTTTCGCCAGAACGAGGTGATGGAGGCCGCACGCGTCGTGCTGTCGCCGCGCTTTCCGCAGTTCGACACGATGGCCAGCCTGTTCGCCAACACCGGCATCCGCGCCCGCTACGGCGTCAAGCCGATCGAATGGTACATGGAGCGACGGGGCTGGCCGGAGCGCACCGAGGCGTACCTCGACGGCGCGGAGGCGCTGTTCGTCGAAGCGACCAACAAGGCGCTGGCGCAGGCCGATCTCAGAGCTGATGAGATCGACACCATCGTCAGCGTGAGCTCGACCGGCATCGCGACGCCGACCCTAGAAGCGCGTGTCGCCGGCCGCATGGGGTTTCGCTCCGACGTCTCGCGCGTGCCGGTGTTCGGGCTCGGCTGCGCCGGCGGCGTCTCCGGCCTGTCGATTGCGGCACGGCTGGCGCAGGCGCGGCCCGGCACCAATGTGCTGTTCGTGACGTTCGAATTGTGCACCCTCGCCGTGCGCCATGACGAGCTGAGCAAAGCGAACATCGTCGCGCTGAGTTTGTTCGGCGATGGCGCGGCGGCGGCGATCCTGCGCGCCGGCGACGGCGGCCAAACGCGCGTCGAAGCGACCGGCGAGAAGCTGTGGCCGGATACGCTCGACATCATGGGCTGGAGCGTCGATCCCGAAGGCTTTGGCGTGATCTTCCAGCGCACCATTCCGGACTTCGTCACCGAGAACATGGGCCCGGCCGTCAACGAGATCCTCGGCAACATGAAGCTCGCGCCCGCTGACGTCGATCGCTTCGTCTGCCATCCCGGCGGCGCCAAGGTGATCACGGCGCTGGAGCGCGCGCTGTCGATCGGGCAGGGCACGCTCGATCATGAGCGCGAGATCATCGCCGATTACGGCAACATGTCGGCGCCGACCGTGCTGTTCGTGCTGGAGCGCGCGCGGGCGAAAGGCTTGCCGGCGCGCTCGCTGCTCACCGCGCTCGGACCGGGTTTCACCGCAAGCTGCGTTTCACTGAGGCACGCCGCATGACCTTCGCCGCTTTCGTCCTCGCCCTCGTCACCATGCAACGGCTCGGCGAGCTCGTGCTCGCCCGCCACAATACCCGCCGCCTGCGCGCCATGGGCGCGGTCGAGGTCGGCGCCGATCATTATCCGCTGATGATCTCGATGCATGCGGCCTGGCTGGTATCGTTGTGGCTGCTCGGCATCGACCAGGAGGTCGATCCCTGGCTGCTCACGGGCTTCGTGGCTTTGCAGGGCCTGCGCTGGTGGGTGCTGGCGACGCTCGGCCCGCGCTGGACCACGCGCATCATCATCCTGCCGGGCGCGCCGCTCGTCACCGACGGACCCTATCGCTACATCTCGCATCCGAACTACCTGGTGGTGACCGCCGAGATCGCGCTGCTGCCGCTGGCTCTGCATCTGCCGCTGATCGCGCTGATCTTCTCCGGCCTCAATGCGGCCGTGCTGTTCATCCGCATCCGCGCCGAATCCGAGGCGCTGTCCGGCGTCTCCGGCGGCGGCATCGGTGGCGGCCAGACCGCATGAGCGCAGCCGCCGCGCCGGAGGATAAGCCCAGCCTCGCCACCTGGCTCGGCTTCGTCCTGATGTGCGTCGGCATGTTCATGGCGATCCTGGACATCCAGGTGGTGGCGACGTCGCTGCCGACCATCCAGGAAGCGCTCGGCATCACGCCGGACGCAATGAGCTGGATCCAGACCGCGTATCTGATCGCCGAGATCATCGCCATTCCGCTGACCGGCCTGCTGACGCGCGTGTTGACCCTGCGCTGGCTGTTCGTCGGCGCCGTCAGCGTGTTCACACTGGCGTCGCTCGGCTGCGCGTTCAGTGTCAGCTTCCACATGCTGCTGGCGTTCCGCGTGCTGCAGGGCTTCTTCGGCGGGCTCCTGATTCCCGTGGTGTTCTCCGCGGTGTTCCTGCTGTTTCCGGCGCGGCTGCATGCGGTGGCGACGACGATCGGCGGCGTTGTCGCGGTGCTCGCGCCGACCATCGGTCCCGTGGTCGGCGGCTTCATCACCAACACCTGGTCGTGGCCCTGGCTGTTCCTGATCAACATCGTGCCCGGCATCATCGCCGCGCTGATGACGCCGAGCCTGCTGCCGGCGCAGGACATGGAGCTCGAGGAGCTCGACAAGCTCGACCTGCTGGCGCTGCTGCTGCTCGCGGTGTCGCTCGCAAGCCTCGAGCTCGGGCTCAAGGAGGCGCCGAAGGGCGGCTGGCTGTCGTCGAACTGCATCGCGCTGCTGGTGCTCAGCGCGTCCTGTCTCACCCTGCTGATCCAGCGCCTGCTGGCGTCATCCGATCCGATCCTGCGCATCGGCAGCTTCCAGCGCCGCTCGTTCACGCTCGGCTGCCTGTCGAGCTTCTGCCTCGGCATCGGCCTGTTCGGTTCGGTCTATCTGATGCCGGTGTTCCTCGCCTTCGTGCGCGGCCACGACGCGTTCGAGATCGGCAAGATCATGCTGGTGACGGGCGTCGCGCAACTGGTCGCCGCGCCGGTCGTGACCGCGCTCGACGGCAAGGTGGATGCACGCGCGCTGACCGCGTTCGGCTTCGCGCTGTTCAGCGTGGGCCTCGCCGCCAGCGCCTTCCAGCCGCCGACCGCGGATTTTCAGGAGATGTTCTGGCCGCAGGTGGTACGCGGCGTCGGCATCATGTTCTGCCTGCTGCCGCCGACGCGGATCGCGCTCGGCGACCTGCCGCAGGCCGAGGTCGCCGACGCCAGCGGCCTGTTCAATCTGATGCGCAATCTCGGCGGCGCGATCGGCATCGCGCTGATCGACACCATCATCTATGGCCGCGTGACGCTCCACGCCCAGGCGTTTCGCGACCGGTTGATGGCCGGCGACAGCGCCGCCGCCAAGGCGATCGGGCTGGCGCCGGAACTGCTGCGCAACCGGCCCCGCAACATCTCGGAGGAGCAGGCGATCGCCTATGTGCGGCCGCTGGTCGAGAAGGCGTCGCTGGCGCTGTGCGTCAATGAGGCCTGGGCGCTGCTCGCCGCCGTTGCGCTGCTCGGCTTCGTGCTGATCCCGTTCGCGCGCAGCAAGCCGGCGGCGAGCGTGTCGCCGCAGCTGATGGCGCTAGAGGCTGCGCAGCCGGCGCTCCGGCGACGGCTCGATCAGCTCGGGCCGCGGCCCCGATAGCCGCTTGTGCAGGTGGACCATGAAGGCCATGCCGAACAGCGGCGTCGCCAGGTTCACGATCGGAATGGTGACGAAGGCGGCGATGATCAGCCCCGCGGTGAACACCGTGACCGCATTGTCGCGCCGCATCGCCTTGGCCTCGGCGGGCGGACGGAAGCGCATCGCGGCGAGCTCGAAATATTCGCGGCCGAGCAGCCACGCCGTGGCGATGAAGAAGATCACGAGGCCGGCGCCGGCCAGGAACACGAAGGGCAGGGCGACCAGATAGACCAGGATGGTGAGGCCGGCGGCCTTGAGGCCCTCGAGAATGGCGATGCCGAACGGCAGCGCGACGCCGGGCCGCTCGGCCGGATAATGCTCGCGCTCGACCAGATCGGCGACGTCGTCGACGAAGAGACTGGCGATCAGCGAGGTGATCGCGGGCATCAGCATGATGCCGCCGAACACGACGCCGAAGCCGGCCGCGATCGAGATGATCCAGGTCAGCACTTCGAGCGTGCCGTGCGAGCCCGGCCCGAGCATCGCCTCGGCCCAGCCCTCGCCCGCGGTGGCGAGCCAGCTCAAGAGCCGCTGCAAGCCGATCGCCAGCACCGTGACCAGCACCAGCGCCAGCCCGATCGAGCGCCACAGGATCGAGCGCATCGGCGGCGACAGAATCTGCGAAAGCGCCTTGATGGCGGCGTCGATCATGGCGGTGGAACCTCTCTGCGAGACACGCGACAGGAGTTAGAGATGCCGGCGGGCTTCGGCAAGCCCATCCTCCCCACCCACCGCGGACGCGCCCCAGCTGCTTCCCCGTCATTGCGAGCGCAGCGAAGCAATCCAGGGTGGCGGGCGGGACTCTGGATTGCTTCGCTGCGCTCGCAATGACGTGGAGAGACCATTTGCGAAGCTAAACCCTCATGGTGAGGAGCGCGCCGCTTGGCGCGCGTCTCGAACCATGAGGCCCCGATGCTGTCTCACAGCCGCGTCGCCCGCAGCCGCAGCGCATTGCCGACAACGCTCACTGACGACAGCGACATCGCGGCGGCGGCGATGATCGGCGACAGCAGGATGCCGAACACCGGGTAGAGAATACCCGCCGCGATCGGGATGCCGGCCGCGTTGTAGATGAACGCGAAGAACAGGTTCTGGCGGATGTTGCTCATCACGGCGGCCGACAGTTTTCGCGCCCGCGCGATGCCGCCGAGATCGCCCTGCAGCAGGGTGACGCCGGCGCTCTCCATCGCCACATCGGTGCCGGTGCCCATGGCGATGCCGACATCGGCCGCCGCCAGCGCCGGCGCGTCGTTGACGCCGTCGCCGGCCATCGCCACCACCTTGCCGCTGGCGCGGAGACGCGCGACCACTGCGCTCTTCTGCTCCGGCAGCACCTCAGCCTCGACCTCGGTGATGCCGATTTTCCGCGCCACCGCGGTCGCCGTGGTGCGGTTGTCGCCGGTCAGCATGATCACCTTGATGCCGTCGGCCGCCAACGCCTTCAGCGCCTCCGACGTCGATGCCTTCACCGGATCAGCGATCGCGAACAGCGCTGCCGGCCTGCCGTCGACGGCCATCGTGATGACAGTCGCACCATCCTCGCGCAGCCGCTTGCTCGCGACGCCCAAGGTGTCGGTAATGATACCGAGCGAGGCGAGATAGGTCGGGTTGCCGAGCACGACCGCCTTGCCCTCGACCTCGCCACGCGCGCCCTTGCCGGTCGGCGCGTCGAAGCACTTGACGTCGGCCAGCCTGAGCTTGCGCTCGCTGGCGTGACGGACGATCGCCTCGGCGAGCGGATGCTCGCTGGCGCGCTCGACGCTGGCGGCGAGCCTGAGCGCCTCGGCCTCGTCGACGCCTTGAGCGGTGACGATCGAAGTGACTTTCGGCTTGCCTTCGGTGAGCGTGCCGGTCTTGTCGACCACCAGCGTATCGACCTTCTCCATGCGCTCCAGCGCCTCGGCGCTCTTGATCAGCACGCCGGCCTGCGCACCGCGCCCGACGCCGACCATGATCGACATCGGCGTCGCCAGGCCCAGCGCGCACGGGCAGGCGATGATCAGCACACTCACGGCGGCGACGAGGCCGAACGCGAAGCGCGGCTCGGGGCCGAATGCGTACCACGCGACGAATGCGGTGATCGCGGCGGCGATCACCGTCGGCACGAACCAGCCCGCGACCTGGTCGGCGAGCCGTTGGATCGGCGCGCGCGAGCGCTGCGCATCGGCGACCATCTGCACGATCTGCGACAGCAGCGTCTCGCGTCCGACCTTGTCGGCGCGCATCACGAAACTGCCGGTCTGGTTCAAGGTGCCGGCGATGACGCGCTCGCCTTCGTCCTTGGTGACCGGCATCGATTCACCGGTGACCAGCGATTCGTCGAGTGACGAACGGCCCTCGAGAATGATGCCGTCGACCGGCACCTTCTCGCCGGGACGCACGCGCAACCGGTCGCCGGCCGCGAGCTCGGCGATTTCGACCTCATGATCGTTGCCGTCGGCATCGAGCCGCCGCGCCGTCTTCGGCGCGAGCTGCAACAGCGCCTTGATCGCGCCTGACGTGGCCTCGCGTGCGCGCAACTCCAGCACCTGGCCGAGCAGCACGAGGATGGTGATCACCGACGCCGCCTCGAAATACACCGCGACAGTGCCGCCATGCCCGCGGAAGGCCGGCGGGAACGCCTGCGGCATCAAGGTCGCGATCACGCTGTAGACATAGGCGACACCCGTGCCCATCGCGATCAAAGTGAACATGTTGAGATTGCGGGTCTGGACCGACTGCCAGCCGCGCACGAAGAACGGCCAGCCGGCCCACAGCACCACCGGCGTCGCCAGCGCGAACTGAATCCAGTTTGATAGCATGGGGTCGATCAGCCCGTGACCGCCGACGAGATGGCCGCCCATCTCCAGCACCACCACGGGCGCGGCGAGCACCGCGCCGATCCAGAACCGCCTGGTCATGTCGGCGAGTTCGGGATTGGGTGCGTCGTCGAGACTGATGACATCAGGCTCCAGCGCCATGCCGCAGATCGGACAGGTGCCAGGCCCCTCTTGCCTAATCTCCGGATGCATCGGGCAGGTGTAGATCGTGCCCGCCGGCATCTCCGCCGGCGGCGCGCGCTCGCCGAGATATTTGTCGGGCTCAGCTGCGAATTTGGTGCGGCAGCCGGCGGAGCAGAAGTGGAAGGTGTGACCCTGATGATCGAAGCGATGCTTCGACGTCGCGGGATCGACGCTCATCCCGCAGACGGGATCGATGACCTTGGCGTGGTCGTGCTGATGGGAGTGGTGATCGTGTCCACCACAGCACGAGTCCGCAGCCGCCACTGCGAGGTATTTGGCGGGATCGGCCGCGAACTTGGACCGGCAGCCCGCGGAGCAGAAGTGGAAGGTCTCGCCGCCATGCTCGAAATGATGCTTCGACGTCGCCGGATCGACCGACATGCCGCAGACGGGGTCCGTCACCTTCATCGTCTTGGCCGCGACGTGATCCTGGCCGCCGCAGCAGGCATGGGCGCTCTCAGGCTCGGGACCGGCACGATCGCTGCAACACGCCTCTACGGGCGCCTCGCTTTGTCTGGTTTCCACCGCGCTCGCGCGCGATCCGCAGCCGCATCCACCCGATTGCACCGCTGCGGCACCATGCCCGTGTTCGGTTTCCGACATGCCAGCCTCGCCTCTTGAAACCTATACCCTATAGGGGTATATAAAGCCCATGCGCGACGACATCAAGACTTCCTGCCAGAAACGTTTGAGCCGGATCGAAGGGCAGGTCCGGGGCCTGTCCAAGATGGTCGAGGACAACCGCTACTGCATCGACATTGTGACTCAGATCTCCGCGGTGCGCGCGGCGCTCCGCCGCGTCGAGGAGGAGATCCTGCGCGATCACGTCTCGCATTGCGTCGAACACGCGATCGCGTCCGGCGACAAAGCCGATCAGCGGCAGAAGATCGCGGAGCTGATGGATGTGATCAGCCGGTCGGATCGGTGACTTGAATACGTAGTCCCGGCTGCCGGCGGCGCTGGCAGCTTACCTCGCCCCGCTTGCGGGGAGAGGTCGGATGGCATCTGCAGATGCCATCCGGGTGAGGGGGCTCTCCGCGAGTCCGGTGCTTGTGGCTGCCCCTCACCCCAACCCTCTCCCCGTAAGAACGGGGAGAGGGAGCACACTGCCTAATGGGCGCGTGCTCGAATCCAACTAATATTGAGTCAGTGCGAACTTAGACCGCAACCTTGTTGCGGCGGCGTACGGCCGGACGGGCAGCCAGCGTCCGCACAGGCTCGGCGACGAGAAAATGCTCGTTGACCACGAGCCGCTCGATCACCTTCTCGGCAATCACTTCCTCAGCCGCAACCTGCTGCGCCGTTTCTTCGTCAGCCGTCTCAGGAACGAGCGGCGGCGCAACGACAGATCCTGGAAACACGGCGAACTCGCCCGCTACCTCCGCGAGCGGCTTCTGCTTGTCGGCCCAGTGCAAGGTCGTGTAGTCGAAGCCGTTGACGATGGTCGGCTTGACGATCTCGAAATACGGCGAGATGTCGAAGTCGCGCGGCATGTACAGCGACGAATCGCGGATGTGGAGGATCTCGCGCTTGGCGCGTCGCGACGGCGCCCGCGTGATCTTCGGCAGGATCGGATAGCGCACCGCGTCGAACGCCTGCGCGATCAAGGCCGAGCAGATCATCTTGGTCGGATCGCCCGAGCCCAGCGCGATCATGCGCCGCCGCCAGCGTTGCGGGATCGGCATCGGGATCAAATAGCGCATCAGGTCGATGATGTTCTTGGTGTCGTAGCCGAAGCCGATCCGGTTGATGGCATAGCGGCACACCGTATGGCGATCCTCGAAGGTCAGCCCCACGGGGCGGCACACCCGTGTGTGATAGGAGAAGTATTTCGACAGCGGCGCCGAGATCACGCCGTCGCCGACATAGGCCTCCACCAGCACATGCGGCTCGCCGTCGGGCTCGACGGCGCCATCGATCGGGCCGACATAGAGCGCCGCATGCGACCAGGTCGACTGCGTGAGATATTTGATGATGCCGGAGATGCGGCTGTTTCCTTCGACCAGCAGCACGTCGCCCGGCTGCATGTCCTTGCGCAGGTAATCCGGATCGCTTGGGGTGAACGGCTCATAGCCCGGTATCTCCTTCTGGAGATAGGCGGCAATCAGCTTGCCGATCTGGTCGAGCACGATACCCATGACGCTCCCCGGTCGGCCTTGTCCGGCCGCCTGCTTTTCCCTTCTTCCATGATGGTCGATTGCGGTTGCAATTTGGTTCATAGTCGAACTGATTTAGACGGTATGGGATTCACCACCCGGTTGCCGCAGCGCGGCAGATGCGGCAAATTCCGACCGAACGCGTTCTTTCAAAGCTTTCGGAAACCATGTCATGAGCTTTACGCGCCGCGGCTTCCTGACCGCTTCCGCGGCGCTGGCCGCGCTGCCCGTCTTCAGCCGCTCGGGCCGAGCCGCGGTTCCGCGCGATGCTGACATCGTCGTGATCGGGGCGGGCGCGGCAGGCATTGCCGCGGCGCGCCGCATCGCGGCCGCCAATCGCAAGGTCGTGCTGCTCGAAGCGGCGTTGCAGATCGGCGGCCGCTGCAGCACGGATGCTGCCACTTTCGGCGTGCCGTTCGACCGCGGCGCGCGCTGGCTGCTTAATGCCGAGACGAATGCGATCGGCAAGCTGGCCCGCGGCGTCGGTCTCGACGTGATCGCCGCGCCGGTCGGCCAGAAGATCCGCGTCGGTCGGCGCAATGCGCGGCCGGGTGAAACCGAGCAGTTCCTCGCCGGCCTCGTTCGCGCCAACCGCGCCATCGACGAGGCCTCTCGCGGCAAGCTCGACACCTCCTGCGCCGCAGCTTTGCCCAAGGATCTCGGCGACTGGGCCGGGACAACCGCCTTCGTGCTCGGCGCCAGCGCCACCGGCAAGGACCTCGCCGATCTCTCCGCAATCGACAAGGCCCGCGGCCAGGATCGCAGCGCGCCGCTCGCTTGCCGCCAGGGGCTGGGCACGCTCGTCAGCAAGCTTGGCGAGTCCCTGCCGGTGGCGCTGGCGACGCCGGCCACGCGGATTGTGTGGGGCAACCGTGACGTGGCCGTGGAAACCCCGGCCGGCCGCATTGCGACGCGTGCCGTCATTCTCACGGTGTCGACCAACGTGCTCGCATCGGGCGCCATCAAGTTTGCTCCGGAACTGCCGAAGCGACAGCTCGACGCCGCCGCGAAGCTGAGCCTGGGCAGCCTCGATCACATCGCACTGATGCTGTCCGGCAATCCGCTCGGCCTGTCTCGCGACGAGGTCATCGTCGAGCAGAGCAATTCGAACCGCACCGGTCTGTTGCTTGCCAATATCGGCGGCTCCTCACTGTGCACCGTCGACGTTGCCGGCAGCTTCGGCCGGGATCTCTCCGCGCAGGGCGAGGCGGCGATGACCGCTTTCGGCAAGGAGTGGATCGGCAAGCTGTTCGGCAGCGAAGCGGCCGCCGCAGTGAAGTCGTCGTCGGCCACCCGCTGGAATCAGGTGCCGGGCGTGCTTGGGGCGATGTCCGCGGCCGCACCCGGTGGCCAGGGCGCGCGCAAGATCCTCGGCGAGCCGCTGGGACCGTTGTTTCTCGCTGGTGAAGCGACGCATGAGACGCTGTGGGGCACGGTCGATGGCGCCTGGGAGTCCGGCGAGCGCGCTGCGGAAGCCGCGCTTCGCCGCATCGGTGCGTTGAAGGATCCCGAGCCGGAGCCGACGAGCGAGCGCCAGCGTGGTCGTCGTCGCAAGGTGCGGTCGGCCTCGCCGGAGGATTGATCTCGAACGCATCGCTAAGATCGCAACAAGATGCGGTGGGATTGACTGCGCCCTCTCCCCTTGTGGGACAGGGCATGTAGGAAAGTTCAGCAGGCTCGGTTGGGTGAGGGGTATCTCACCGCGAATGTCACTGGCTGAGAGTACCCCTCACCCAACCGCATTCGCGGATAGGCCGTCGATGCCCTCTCCCACAAGGGGAGAGGGCGCATTCATGACCATCGCACCGGCATCTTGAGCCGTGCTTCGATTGAGAAATTTGTAGTTCCAAAGTCAACTACACCGGCAGCTTCAGCTCCATCAGATCCTTCGCGACCACGATGCGGCCCGTGTAGTTCTTCTTGACGTCGCGGGTCCAATCCTCGTCGGTCACCTCGGGATCGTCGCCCGGCACGAAGTGACTGAGCACAAGCACCTTCACACCGGCCGCAGCCGCGACGCGGCCCACGTCCTCCGTCGTGGTGTGGCTTTCCAGCAGATGCTTCTTCAACGTCGATCCGTTCTTGGTCTTGAGGACGAGACGATCGACCGCCGGCACGTAGAGACATTCGTGCACCAGCACGTCAGCGCCCTTGGCGAACTCCGCAAGCTTCGGGTTGTAGGCGGTGTCGCTGGAGAACACGATGGTGCCGTCCGGCGTCTCGAACTTGTAGGCGAAATTATCGGTGATCGGCGGATGCGGCGTGCGGAACGCGGTCACCGTCACGTCGGCCGTCTTCACGACGACGCCGTCAGTATCGATATCCTTGGCAATCAGCAGCGGCCTCGGATCTGGCCGGCCCTCGTCATCGATGCGGGTGTCGACGTCGAGCTTGTTGGTCTCCCAGAAGCTCCGCGTCATCGCCTCCAGGCCTTTCGGCCCGAACGACTGGATCGGCGTTGACAGCCCTGCGGCCCAGGCGTTGTAGAACAGGTTGCCGTATTCCAGATTGTGATCGGAATGATGGTGGCTGATCAGGATGTATTTGATCGACGGGATCGGCACGCCGGCGCTGACCAGCTGTCGGCTGACTCCCATGCCGCAATCGATCACGAACGGCGTGCCGTTGACGACGACGAGATTGGCGGGGTTCGAGGCGCCGACACCGACGCGAGGCCCGCCCTTGGTGCCGAGGAACACGATGCGTGTTCCGGCCTTGGCGCCTTGCGCGAACGCCGATGGCGCCGCGATGGCCCCGGCTGAGCCCAACGCAAGCGACAGCATCGTTCGACGATTGATCATGGCGTCCTCCCGCGGGTCTCGTTGCGCGGAAGCTAGCCCCGGCCGAGCACGCCGTCGAGGGCCGGAAGCCCGAAGATCACGGCGATCGCGATCAGCGCATAGCAGATGATGCGGAACACGCGCTCGCTGGCGCGGCCGAACAGTGAGGCGCCGAAAGCGACGCCGATCGCGTAGACCGGCCCGATGAGCAAGGAGAGCTTGAGCGAGTCCCAGGTGATCAGGCTGCTGGCGGCGTAGCTGACCATCGCGAAGCCGTCAGAGGCACCAAAGAACAGCACGATGTTCGCCCGCGCGACCTTCGGCTCGATCGGGCGTCCCAGCCAGTAGCCGACGATCGGCGGCCCACCGGTCTGCGCCACGCCGCTGCAGAAGCCGGACACGGCGCCGACGGCGACCGACAGCGCCGTGTAGTCCTTGCCGCGATAGCGCCAGCCGGAGATCAGCAGCGCAAGGAGTGCGACGACGAAGCTCGTGATGATCCAGCGCACGGTGACGGGATCGAGCCGGGAGAGGAAGTAGGTGCCGAGCGGCACCCCGACCAGCGCGCCGGCAACGATCACCGCCGTCGCCTTGCGGTCGGCATCGCGCCAGGCGTTGGGCACCGTCGGCGCCATCGCCACGAAGTCGATCACCAGCAGCAGCGGCGCGACGAGCCGTGGCGCGGCAAAGCTGCTGGCCAGCGGCATGAAGATGAGCGCCGCGCCGAAGCCGGAGAAGCCGCGCGCGGTCGCTGCGATGAAGGCAACGACCGCCACAGCGATCGTCGCGAACAGGCTGAGTTCGGCAGGGATGAGCCCGGAGAGGCTCATCCGCGCAACGTGCCGCCGGTCTTCTTGGCCACGTCGGCGGTGATCTTGGCCGCGACGGCGTCGATCTCTTCATCCGTCATGGTCTTGTCGCGCGGCTGCAGGGTGACGGCGATCGCGACCGACTTCTTGCCGTCCTCGATGCCCTTGCCCTCGTAGATGTCGAAGACGGTGACGTCGGTGATCAGCTTCTTGTCGACGCCCTGCGCTGCCTTCACGATGTCGCCGGCCTTGACCTTGCGGTCGACGATGAAGGCGAAGTCACGCGACACCGGCTGGAACGCGGAGAGCTCCAGCACCGGCTTGGCGCGAGTGGGCTTTGCCTTGGCAGCCGGGACGCGATCGAGGATGACCTCGAACGCAACCAGTGGACCGTCGGCCTTGAGCACTTCCAGCGTGCGCGGATGCAGCTCGCCGAAATGTCCGAGCACGTTCTGCGGTCCCATCTGGATCGTGCCGGAGCGTCCCGGATGCATCCAGGCAGGTCCGCCGGCGACGATCTGCACCGAGGCCATCGGCGCGCCGGCGGCCGCGAGCACGGCGAGGGCATCAGCTTTGGCATCATAGGCGTTGGCCGTCTGCGAACCCGTCCAGTGCCGGCCGAGACCCTTCGACGAGGCGATGCCACGGCGGATGCCGCTGGCGGCGACGAATTGGTCCTCCGGACGGTCGCCCTTGAAGACCTGTCCGACTTCGAAGATCGCGGCATCGCCGAAGCCGCGATCGGCGTTGGTCTGCACGGTGGCGATCAGGCCGGGCAGCAGGCTCGGGCGCATGTCGGAGAGATCGGCGGCGATCGGATTGGCGAGCGCGAGCTCGGGCTTGCCGCCGCCGAACAGCTCGGCGGCCGGCTTGGAGATGAACGACCAGGTGACGGCCTCGACCATGCCGCGCGCCGCCAGCGCGCGCTTGGCGCGGCGGGTGCGCAGTTGCAGCGGCGTCAGCACCGGCTTGCGCGGCGCATCGCCACGCTCGAACGGCGTCATCGGCACCTTGTCGACGCCGACGATGCGGACGATCTCCTCGACGATATCAGCCTTGCCATGGACGTCGCTGCGCCACGAGGGCACCGCGACCTTCACGACCGGGCCGGTGCCGGCCAGGGTGAAGCCGAGATGGGTGAGGATGCGGCGCATCTCGGGGAAAGGCACCTCGATGCCGGCGAGGCGCTTCACCTCGGTGACGGGGAAGTCGATGATGCGGTCGTCGCCATAGGCGTTGCCGACGACGACGTTGTCGGACGGCGTGCCGCCGCAGAGCTCAAGCACCAGCTTGGTCGCCATCTCCAGGCCCGGCACCATGAAGGCCGGATCGACGCCGCGCTCGAAGCGGTAGCGCGCGTCGGAATTGATGCCGAGCTTGCGGCCGGTCTGGGCGATGTTGATCTCGTTCCACAGCGCCGATTCGATCAGCACGTCAGTGGTGCCTTCGTCGCAGCCCGACGCCTCGCCGCCCATGATGCCGGCGAGCGATTCGACGCCGGCGTCGTCGGCGATCACGCACATCGAATTGTCGAGCGTGTAGGTGCGGCCGTCGAGCGCCAGCAGGGTCTCGCCATCGCGGGCGCGGCGGACGACCAGATTGCGCTTGACCTTCTTGGCGTCGAACACGTGCAGCGGCCGCGCGCGGTCGAATGTCATGTAGTTGGTGATGTCGACCAGCGCGTTGATCGGGCGCAGCCCGATCGAGGTCAGCCGCTGCTGCAGCCATTTCGGTGACGGACCGTTCTTGACGCCACGCACCAGCCGCAGCGCGAAGCCCGGACACAGCTTCTCGTCCTCCACCGCGACCTTCACGGGGCAGGCGAATTCGCCCTTGATCGGCTTGATGGCGGGATCTTTCAGCTTGCCCATGTCGGCGGCGGCGAGATCGCGCGCGATGCCGTGAACCCCGGTGCAGTCCTGGCGATTCGGCGTCAGGTTGATCTCGATCATGGGATCGCCGAGGCCTGCCCATTCCGCATAGGGCTTGCCGATCGGCGCATCCGCCGGCAGCTCCATGATGCCGTCGTGATCGTCGGAGATCTGCAGTTCGGCCGCCGAGCACAGCATGCCGCGGCTCTCGACGCCGCGGATCGTGCCGACCGACAGCGTGATGTTCTTGCCGGGAATGTAGGTGCCCGGCGGCGAGAACACCGACACCAGCCCCGCGCGGGCATTCGGCGCGCCGCAGACGACCTGCACCGGTGCGCCACCGTCGCCGGTGTCGACCATGCAGACCCGCAGCCGGTCCGCATTCGGATGCTGCTCGGCGGAGACGACGCGCGCGATTTTATACGGCGCGAGCAGCTTCGCCTTGTCCTCGAGATGCTCGACCTCGAGGCCGATCATCGTGAGCTTGTCGGCGAGCTTCTCCACCGGCTCATCGGTGTCGAGATGGTCCTTCAGCCAGGACAGCGTGAATTTCATGGCTGCATGCCTCGGATCTTGCTGTTGTTCGTATCGTGCGAATTGTCTTGGCCGCTTGCACCGCTCTCTCTGCTCCCTCCCCCCTTGTGGGGGAGGGTCGGGGAGGGGGGTAAGCCGCGGGCGCGGTCGTTGAGGACTTGGCGGATGGCTTCAACAACGCCTTCCAAGTTTGACGTCACCTGCTCGTTGGTGAAACGGAGGACTTCAAACCCTTCGGTAGCGAAAAACGCATCGCGTTTGGCGTCTTTTGCTTGCCGTTCGTCAAAGTCATGCGACTCGCCGTCTAGTTCGATCACGAGCTTTGCCGAAAAGCAGACGAAGTCTGCGATGTAGTTCTGAATCGGGACTTGGCGCCGAAAGCCGGCGTCATCGATCCGGTTTGCCTTGATATAGCGCCACAGCAGCGTCTCAGCGTGCGTCATCGCATGGCGAAGTTGCTTCGCTCTGTTGCGCTGGCGCTCGCTGACGTCTGCGTGCGGCATCCTGGGCTACCCCCCTCCCTGACCCTCCCCCACAAGGGGGGAGGGAACGGAAAGACCGGTTCCTGTTGAACCAAGCATACGGAGGAGCCAGCCCTCCCCCGCAGGCGGGAGAGGGAGTCCGACTGTCCGAGTCGAGAGATCGGGGCTCATCAGGCTCACGTGCTCAATCCTCCCGCGAGGGTCGGCACCTCCAGCGGCTTGAAGCCGTAGTGGGACAGCCAGCGGACGTCGCCTTCGAACAGCTGGCGCAAATCGCTCATGCCGTATTTCAGCATGGCGATGCGGTCGATGCCCATGCCCCAGGCAAAACCCTGGTACTCGTCGGGATCGATGCCGCAGGCGCGCAGCACGTTCGGATGCACCATGCCGCAACCGAGAATCTCCAGCCAGTCCTCGCCCTCGCCGAAGCGGATCTCGCCCTTGTCGCGGCGGCACTGGATGTCGACCTCGAGCGACGGTTCGGTGAACGGGAAGAACGACGGCCGGAACTTCATGTTGATGTGGTCGACCTCGAAGAACGCCTTGCAGAACTCGTGCAGGATCCATTTGAGGTGGCCGAGATGCGAGCCCTTGTCGATGACGAGGCCCTCGACCTGGTGGAATTGCGGCGTATGGGTCGCATCCGAATCGATGCGGTAGGTGCGGCCCGGGCAGATCACGCGGATCGGCGGCTTCTGGGTCAGCATCGTCCGAACCTGCACCGGCGAGGTATGGGTCCGCAGCAGCATGCGCGAGCCGTCCTCCTTCGGGTTGAAGAAGAAGGTGTCGTGCATCTCGCGCGCCGGATGGCCTTCGGGGAAGTTCAGCTTGGTGAAGTTGTAGTCGTCGGTCTCGACATCGGGGCCTTCCGCGATCGAGAAGCCCATATCGGCGAAGATCGTGGTCAGCTCGTCCATCACCTGGCTGAGCGGATGAATGCGGCCGCTGTCGGCCGGCGCATCCTGCAGCGGCAGGGTGACGTCGATGGTCTCGGCGGCGAGGCGCGCATCGAGGGCTGCGGCCTTCAGCACGTCGCGGCGCGTGGTCAGCGCCTGCGTGACCTTGTCCTTGGCGAGGTTGATCGCGGCGCCTTGCGTCTTGCGCTCGTCCGGCGACATTTTGCCGAGCGTGGCCAGCAACGCCGAGATCGAGCCCTTCTTGCCGAGCGCGGCGACGCGGACGGCTTCCAGCGCAGCTTCATCGCCGGCGGCGGCGATCTGGTCGAGGATCGAGGTTTCGAGCGAAGCGAGATCGGACACGGGCAAAATCTCCGCAGGGCAAAGGCGGCTGGGTTGTCGCCGCGCCGGCGACAGGGGTCAAGCGAAAGCAGCGATGGCACCGGACAGCAAAAAGCGGCCGAGAGCGTCGGCCGCTTTTGAAGTCCTCACGATGAGGAAGGCGATCAGGCGGCGAGCGCGGCCTTGGCCTTCACAACGATCGCCTCGAACGCGGCGGGCTCGTTGATCGCGAGATCCGACAGCACCTTGCGGTCGACGGTGATGCCGGACTTGGACAGGCCGTCGATAAAGCGGCTGTAGGTCAGCTCGAATGGACGCACGGCGGCGTTCAGGCGCTGGATCCAGAGCGCGCGGAAGGTGCGCTTCTTGCGCTTGCGATCGCGGAACGCATACTGGCCGGCCTTCTCGACGGCGGCCTTGGCGGCGCGGATGGTATTCTTGCGGCGGCCGTAGAAACCCTTGGCGGCCTTGTAGACCTTCTTGTGCTTGGCGTGGGCGGTCACACCGCGTTTGACGCGAGACATGACGGAAATCCTTGATCAGAGGTGATGAAGAGCCGCGTCGCGCGCGGCCGAGGGTTCGGAAGCGAGAGGCCGGTCAGGCGTTCGGCAAGAAGTACTTCTTGACGTTGTCGCCGTCGGTCTTGAACAGCACGCGGGTGCCGCGCAGCTGCCGGATCTGCTTCTTGGTCCGCTTGATCATGCCGTGGCGCTTACCGCGCTGAGCGTGCATCACCTTGCCGGTCCCCGTCACCTTGAAGCGCTTTTTAGCGCCGGATTTGGTCTTCAGCTTGGGCATTTGGCTCTCCTTGATGCCAACGGCAAGCCGCCCGCGAAAGCGGCGCCATCCGGCGAAAATGCTCGTTAGAGCGTTGGTTGTGCTCAGGTTTCGGGTCCAAACGAGGACCCACCCGCACAGGGACATCGCCACGGCAGCCCTTGATCAGCCGGGCGACGAAGGCCGCGCTTATGCCAGAGACAAAGGGCCTTGGCAACGTCGAACCATGGAATCAGCTATTCCGACCCATGATCAGCTTTCGTTAACCAAGCCGAGGTCCGCCATGGTCCGTTTCCTTCTGACCGCCGCCGCCGTCGTGACCGCGATGTCCACGTCCGCCCCGGCGCAAGCCGTCGGCTTCGATGGTCCCTGGACCGTCCTGATCATCACCGAGGCCGGCAGTTGCGATCAGGGCTACAGCTTCCCGGTGCAGATCAGCGGCGGGCGGGTGACCTCGGCCGGCTCCGCCAATATCACCGGCACGGTCGGCCGCGGCGGTGCCGTCACGGTGCGGGTCTCGCAGGGCGGCTCGTCGGCCAGTGGTAATGGGCGGTTGGGCGCGACCTCGGGCTTCGGCCGCTGGAGCGGCAAAGGCTCCGCCGGCACCTGCAGCGGGCGGTGGCAGGCGACGCGGTCCTGATACCGTCCAAAAGAACGGCCGTGATCCGTCCCCTCAAGAGAAAAGCCCGCCAACGCGTGGCGGGCCCGGTTTGAAGCGTGGTCCCTCGCCTCTCAGCGCGGGGCCAGAACCATGACGACCTGACGGCCCTCGAACTTGGCGTCCTGCTCGACCTTGGCGAACGCCGCCACGTCGGACTTCACCTTGTCGAGCAGCTTGGTGCCGATCTCCTGGTGCGCCATTTCGCGGCCGCGATAGCGCAGGGTGATCTTGACCTTGTCGCCCTCTTCGAAGAAGCGCTGCATCGCCCGCATCTTCACGTCGTAGTCGTGGTCATCGATCATCGGACGGAGCTTGATCTCCTTGATCTCGACGACCTTCTGCTTCTTGCGGGCCTCGGCGGCCTTCTTCTGCGCCGAATATTTGTACTTCCCGTAGTCCATGATCTTACAGACGGGAGGCGAATTGTTCGGCGAAATCTCGACCAGGTCCATGCCGGCCTCGGCCGCCATCTTGATCGCGACAACGGTCTCGACGACACCACGGTTGGTGCCTTCGGCGTCGATCAGCTGGATCTGCGCATTGCGAATCTCATCATTGGTGCGCGGCCCGTCTTTGACGGCAGCGGGCGGGGCTCGATTAGGGCGGCGAATGGGTAGTTCTCCAAGGTTGTGGAAGAAGGCGGCTAGTTTGAAGGAAGATGCCTTTGCGGGCAAGGTCGCGCAGGCCCGGTGCGTCGAAATTCCGCCCGGCAATTGCGGCACTTGCGTCGCACGCGCAGGATGTCGGCGTGGCGGCGTATTCCCCCAAAGGAGACCAACTGGCCAGGCGGGCGCGAACGCGCGGGTCCAGCCTTGTGGTTCCGCCCGCGGACATAGAGTGCGCGACACGCTTTCGCAAGCGGCAGCGTCGCTCCAAGCCGATTGACGGACACGGCCGGCTCCCCCACACAACGTCCGCCATTGGGTAACGATCCATGAACCAACCAATCGAATCGACCGACCTCCCAGCCTTCATCTCTGTCGGCGCCGGCGATGCCGCACGCCAGATCGCTGTACGGGCCCGCCCGGGGACTGCGCCGGGGCTGTTCTGGCTCGGCGGCTTCAATTCCGACATGAAGGGCACCAAGGCGGTGGCGCTCGAGGCCTGGGCGGCCGAACGCGACCGCGCCTGCGTTCGGTTCGACTATTCCGGCCACGGCGAATCCGGCGGGCGCTTCGTCGACGGCACCATCGGCCGCTGGCTCGAGGAGAGCGTGGCCGTGTTCCGGCAGTTCTGCCGCGGGCCGCAGGTGGTCATCGGCTCGTCGATGGGCGGCTGGATGGCGCTGCTGCTGGCGCGCGAACTGCTGAAGCAGCCCGGCGAGGCTTCGCTGGCGGGTCTGGTGCTGATCGCGCCGGCGCCCGATTTCACCGAGGAGCTGATGTGGAAGGGTTTTTCGGCTGATATCCGCCGGGAGATCGAGACCAACGGCGTCTGGATGCGTCCGTCGGAATATGGCGAGCCCTATCCGATCACGCGGGCGCTGATCGAGGACGGACGGAATCACCTGCTGCTCGGCAGCGCCATCAATGTCGGCTGCCCCGTCCGCATCCTGCAGGGCGCGCAGGATCCCGACGTGCCCTGGCAGCACGCCTTCGCGTTGGCGCACCGGCTGCCGGCGGAGGACGTCGTGCTGACCATGATCCAGGACGGCGATCACCGGCTGTCGCGGCCGCAGGACATCGCGCGGATGCTGGCCGCCGTCGGCGAGATGGGTTGACGCCGGCCGCGTCAGCATCGGGTTTGCCACTCCGCGCGGACGTTGTCGTCGGTTTCGGTGGCGAGCGCGGCCTCGGCCGTTTTCGTGAAGGTCTGCGGGTCGAGCAGTTCTCCGAGCGCCCAGGCCGCCGCGCCCCGCACCAGTGGATTCGGATCACGGGCGAGCCGTTCGGCCCCCGGGATCAGCGCGGCTTCGCCGGAGTTGCCGATGGCGATCAGCACGTTGCGCAGGAAGCGGTCGCGGCCGATGCGCTTGATCGGTGACTTCGTGAACAGTGCGCGGAAGGCGGCGTCGTCGAGGCCAGCCAACTCGGCCAGCTCAGGCGCGCGTAGCGCGTCTCGCGCCGCCAGCTTCGCCTCGCGCCCCTCCTGCGCGAACTTGTTCCAGGGACAGGCGGCGAGGCAGTCGTCGCAGCCATAGACGCGGTTGCCCATGGCCTTGCGGAATTCGCGCGGGATCGGACCCTTGCTCTCGATGGTCAGATACGAGATGCAGCGCCGCGCATCGAGGCTGTAGGGCGCCGGGAACGCCGCGGTGGGACAGCTGTCGAGGCAGGCCCGGCACGAGCCGCAATGATCGCGCTCCGGCGTGTCCATCGGCAGCGCGAGCGTGGTGTAGATCGCGCCGAGGAACAGCCAGGAGCCGAAGCCTGATGACACCAGGTTGGTGTGCTTGCCCTGCCATCCCAGGCCCGCCGCTTCCGCAAGCGGCTTCTCCATCACGGCGGCGGTATCGACGAACACCTTCACGTCGCCACCTGCGTTGGCGACCAGCCAGCGCGCCAGCGTCTTGAGGTTCTTCTTGATGACGTCGTGATAGTCGTCGCCCCGCGCATAGACCGAGATCGCGGCACGGCTGCGCTGGTCGAGAATCGTGAGCGGGTCCTCGTCGGGCCCGTAATTGACGCCAAGCATGATGACGCTGCGGACCTCGCTCCACAGCACCAGTGGATCGGTGCGTCGCGACGGCTCGCGGGCGAGCCAGTCCATGTCGCCGTGCCGGCCCTCGGCGAGGAAGCGCTCGAAGGCGGCGATTCGCTCAGCGCTCACCACCGGCACGGTGATGCCGATGCAATCGAAGCCGAGCTTAAGCGCCTCGGCTGCCAGCGCCGCCTTGAGGGCGTCTGGCGCGTTGGCGCTCAGAAGTCGAGATCCACGTAGGTCCGCGACGCCGGCACGCCGGCCAGCCAGTCGGACAGCAGCGGCCGGAACGACGGCCGCGACTTCACCCGCGCATACCACGCCTTCGCGGCATCGTCCTCGATCCACGGCACGTCGCCGAGATAGTCGATCGCCGAGAGATGCGCGGCGGCGGCAAGGTCGGCATAGGTCAGGCGGTCGCCGGCGAGGAAATTGCGCCGCTGCGCCAGCCAGCCGATATAGGCGAGGTGATAGCGCACATTGGTCTTGGCGGCGCGAATCACGTCGGTCGACGGCGGCCCGCCGCCATCCTCCTCGCTCATGAAGCGCTTGTAGATGCGCTCCGTGACCAGCAGGTTCGAGGCCTCCTCGAAGAACTTGGTGTTGAACCAGTCCATCAGACGGCGCACCTCGACGCGCTCGGCCGGCGATGATGGCATCAGCCGGCGGTCGCCGGCGTCCGGCCCGCAGGTCTCGTCGAGGAATTCGGCGATCACGCCGACGCCGGGCACCGGCGGCATATCGTCGACCGACAGCACCGGCGTCGTGGCCGCCGGATTGAGCACGAGGAACGCCTCGCGACGTTCCCAGGCGCGTTCCTCCACCAGGCGCAGATCGAGCCCGTATTCGCCGAGCACCAGGCGGACGAAACGCGAATGCGGGCAGAAGGGATGGTGGTAGAGCGTGTACATGAAGCCTTTCGACGATTCCGCAGCCACTGCGCTTAACGAACGATCAACCACCGGCTTGCGCCGATGCATCGTCCCGATACCGCCGGGCGGTGGCCCTCGCGAATCGGACCATTAGCGCATGGTCGGCGAAAGTGTAAGCAGTAGGGCTGCGGGCCGGCATGCTGGAAACGACGCTCCGGGGAACAACGCGCCAGATCCGCCGCCCGGCCGTGCGCCCTCTTGATTCGTATGGCCGATCACGCACCGGTTCATTCTTCCGATGTGGCCGCTCGCAGCGCTTTTTGCAATTGCGGGCGTGGGCCGAATAGGCGAGAAGGGCGGCGTTTTGCCGGCAAGGTTGGATCGGATCAATGATGTCAGACACGCTGCGGGCGGTGATTCTCGGGATCATCGAAGGCGTCACCGAATTCCTCCCGGTCTCCTCGACCGGCCATCTGCTGCTCGCGGAGCGCTTCTTCGGCCTCGGCGACGAGGGCTTCTGGAAGAGCTTTGCGATCCTCATCCAGCTCGGCGCCATCCTCGCGATCGTGGCGCTGTACTTCTTCAAGCTGTCGCGCGTCGCCGTGGGCGCCCTTACCAACCCCGACGACCGCCGCTTCATCATCGGCGTGCTGATCGCCTTTCTGCCCGCCGTCATTATCGGACTCATCGCCGGCAAATACATCAAGGCGCTCCTGTTCGACCCCTGGGTCGTCTGCTTCTCGCTGATCGTCGGCGGCGCCATCCTGCTGTGGGTCGACCAGATCGACCTGAAGCCGCGGGAGCATGACGCCACGCGCTATCCGCTGCTGATGTATCTCTGGATCGGCGTCGCGCAGTGCATGGCGATGATCCCCGGCGTGTCGCGCTCCGGCGCCACCATCGTGGCGGCGATGCTGCTCGGCGGCGACAAGCGCTCGGCCGCGGAGTTCTCCTTCTTCCTGGCGATCCCGACCATGGTCGGCGCCTTCGTCTACGACTTCTACAAGAGCCGCGCCGAGATGACGTCCGATCATCTCGGCCTCATCGCGATCGGCTTCGTCGTCTCCTTCATCACCGCGATGATCGTGGTGAAGGCCTTCCTCGGCTACGTCACCCGCCACGGCTTCGTGCTGTTCGCCTGGTGGCGCGTCGTCGTCGGCACACTCGGCCTGATCGCGCTGGCGCTGGGGAAGTAGTCCGCCGCTCTATCCGCTCGTCATTGCGAGCGTAAGCGAAGCAATCCAGAATCGCACGTGACGCCCTGGATTGCTTCGCTACGCTCGCAATGACGGCGGTTAACAGTTGTGCCTCTCACGCATTCTTGCGCTGAAACTGCCCCGCGGGGCGGAAGCGCCAGAGATATTGCGGGCCGACGGCTTCCAGCGAATCCGGCGTGATACCGAGGCCCTGAAGCGTGAGTCCGGCCGCCTTCGCGGCCTCCGACACGACGTTGTCACGACGCAGCAGCTCGACCTGGTCCGGCGTCAGCTTCAGCGGGCCCGGCGCGAACTGCAGGAACGCGGCCTGCAGCTTCGCCAGCCCGAACGGCAGCGGCAGCAGCATGCGATCGCGGTCGGTGATGTCGAGGATGATCTTGAGGATCTCGCGGAAGCTCAGCACCTCCGGTCCGCCAAGCTCATAGGTTGCGCCGGCCTGCGCCTTGCCGTCGACAGCGTCGGCCACGGCATTCGCGACGTCGCCGACATAGACCGGCTGCATCTTGGTCTCGCCGCCGCCGACCAGCGGCAGGAACGGCGCGATGCGGGCGAGTCCCGCGAAGCGGTTGGTGAACTGGTCCTCGGGGCCGAACACCACCGACGGCCGCATGATCACGGCCTCCGGCACCGCGGCCAGCGCGGCGGCTTCGCCGGCGGCCTTGGCGCGCGCGTAAGCCGAGGCCGACTCGGCATCGGCGCCGATCGCCGACACGTGCACCAGCCGGGCGCCCGCGGCGGCCGCGGCCTTGGCGACGGTGGCGGCGCCTTCCGCCTGCACGGCGTCGAAGGTCTGCGCGCCGCTCTCGGTCAGGATGCCGACGAGGTTGATCGCGACATGGCTGTCGCGCAACGCGGCAGCCACCGAGTCGGGATAGCGCAGATTGGCCTGCACGGTGTGGATCTGGCCGACGCGGCCGAGCGGCTGCAGGTGGCCGGCGAGCTCCGGCCGGCGCACCGCGACGCGGATGCGATAGTCGCGCTTGGCCAGCGCCCGGACCACGTTGCGGCCGACGAAGCCGGAGCCGCCGAACACGGTGACGAGGGTGTCCAGATTCGATGCCATTGGGATCATTCCTGGGATAGCCGGGCGGTCGATCCGCCCCGGACGAGAAGCCTGTCAGCGGCGATTCGCACCCCGCGGCCCGCCATCTTGGACCGCTGTATAGCCCATCGCCCGCATCGCGGAAAAGGGAGCCGTGTTTTTGCGCCTGGGGTGAGAAAAATTGTCATCTTGGGCTCGGAGTGGTTTGACAAGCCGCCGTTCGATCCGTACACACCGCCTCCACATGCCCAGGTGGCGGAATTGGTAGACGCGCTGGCTTCAGGTGCCAGTGGCTTAACGGCCGTGAAGGTTCGAGTCCTTTCCTGGGCACCACGCTTCGCTCTTCGAGCTCCGCGTGGCGCCGCCGAGCTGAGGCTCGGATTGTGAATTTTCCCCTGACATCGCTGTAGCTGCCGACGACGCGGGACCACGCATTCCGTGGGTCGCAGACGCTTCGTCTCGCACTGGCGGCTTTCGCCGTAAGCTCCATTCGAGCCATGACATCATCTCGTTGCACCACCTCGTTGCAGTTCTCGATCTCGCCGCGCTGACGGTCTGCTCCCCTCCCCCTTGCGGCTGTCCTATTCACAGATCTTGCCAAGTGTTTTGATTGCTGATTCCGTGGGTTAGGCAACGACGCGCGGGAAGAG